>NZ_QVIF02000005.1:0-300561 GCF_009835065.2 Xanthomonas sp. LMG 8993
GGGTGCGCTCCTACGGGTGGTTGCAGCGATCGCGGTAGTAGCCGATCGGTTTGTAGGAGCGCGCCTGAGCGCGATGGGGTTACCGGGAATGCCATGTCGCGCCCGGGTGCGCTCCTACGGGTGGTTGTAGCGATCGCGGTAGTAGCCGATCGGTTTGTAGGAGCGCGCCTGAGCGCGATGGGGTTACCGGGAAGGCCAGGTCGCGCCCGGGTGCGCTCCTACGGGTGGTTGCAGCGATCGCGGTAGTAGCCGATCGGTTTGTAGGAGCGCGCCTGAGCGCGATGGCGTTACTGGGAACGCCATGTCGCGCCCGGGTGCGCTCCTACGGTGATGCACCGTCCGGCACTTAGCCGCGCAGGCGCTCCAGCTGCGATTGCAGCGCGGTCACCTTGGCCTGCAGCGCGGCGTTTTCGTTTTCCAGTTCGGTGACGCGGCGTTGCAGGGCTTTCATGTCGCGGCGTTCGGCTTCGCCGCCTTCGGCCTCGTCGGGCTTGGGTTTGCGCTTGGCGTCGCGTACGCGCTTGGCAGCCTGTTTGAGCTCGGCCTTGCCGGCCTGCGCGGCGGCGCGTTGCTCGTCCTCGGACAAGGTGGCCACGGCAGCGGCGGCGCTGATCGAAATCTCGCCGGCCTTGACCGCCTGCACCACTTCCGGGGCGGCCTGCTTGTGGATGCGCTCGATCATCACCACCTGGTTGTTGCTCAGGCGGGCCTCGCGCGCCAGCTCGGCGCGGCTGACCGGGGTGGAGGTCTCTTCCCACGGCGGGCTGTCGTTGTCCGTGGCCGCCGGCGTGGCGTCGTGGTCGATGCCGGTGGCCGACTGCTCAATGTCGGCAACCGCCGGCGCTTCGGCAGCGGCGTCGGCGTCGCGTTGGCTGCGCTGGCGCGCGGCCAGGATCTCGCGCTTGCGCAGTGCCAGCACGCCGCGCTGGAAGTCCGATACGCTGCGCCGGCCCAGGTGCTGCTCGATCATCCACAGCTGCACGTCCTGCATCGACTGGAAGCGCGGGTTCTGTACGGTCTGGAACGGCAGGTCGTGCTTCTGGCAGATGCCGTAGCGGTTGTGGCCATCCACCAGCACATCGCCCCACAGCACCAGCGCATCGCGGCAGCCTTCGGCCAGCAGGCTGCGCTCCAGCGCCTCGTGCTCGTCGGGCGTCAGCGGGTCGATGTAGGCCTTGAGTTCTTCTTTGACAACGATGTTCATGCGGCAACTGCGGGGGAAGTGCGGGGCCGGCATTGTAGTGAGCCTGCCCCGGCTTTGCGCGCTTGACCGCGCCGCGTGCCGGCGTTACGCGCGGGCGCCTGTGCCTTGGTCGTCAGGCAGTGCTGAGCAGGATATTCCCCAGCGTTTCGATCATCTGCCCGATCTGCTCGGGGGTGACGATCAGTGGTGGTGACAGCGCGATGACATCGCCGGTGACGCGCACCAGCAGGCCGCCGTCGTGGAAGCAGCGTTCGAACACCTCGTAGCCGCGTGCGCCGGGCGCGCCGTCGCGTGGCGCCAGCTCGATCGCGCCGATCAGGCCGATGTTGCGGATGTCGATGACGTGCGGCAGCCCGCGCAGGCTGTGCAGCGCGTCTTCCCATTGCGGGCCCAGCGTGATCGCGCGGTCGAACAGGTGTTCTTCGGCGTAGGTGTCCAGCGCGGCGATGGCCGCGGCGCAGGCCAGCGGATGGCCGGAATAGGTGTAGCCGTGGAAGAGCTCGATCGCATTCTGCGGCCCCTGCATGAAGGCCGCGTGGATCGCATCGGCCACCAGGACCGCGCCCATTGGCACGCTGCCGCTGGTCAGCCCCTTGGCGGCGGTGATCAGGTCCGGCGTGACGCCGAAGCGTTGCGCCGCGAACGCCTCGCCGACCCGTCCGAAGCCGGTGATGACCTCGTCGAACACCAGCACGATGCCGTGGCGGTCGCAGATGGCGCGCAGCCGCTGCAGATAGCCTTCCGGCGGCAGGATCACTCCGGCCGAGCCGGATACCGGCTCGACGAAGACCGCCGCAATGGTCGAGGCGTCGTGCAGGGTGATCAGGCGTTCCAGATCGTCGGCCAGCTCGGCGCCGTGCGCCGGCAGCCCGCGCGCGTAGGCATTGCGTTGCAGATCCAGCGTATGCCGCAGATGGTCGGTGCCGGCCAGCAGGGGACCGAACCATTTACGGTTGTTGGGCAGCCCGCCGATCGACATGCCGCCGAAGCCGACCCCGTGATAGGCCTTCTCGCGGCCGATGAAGCGGGTGCGCTGGCCCTCGCCGCGCAGGCGGTGGTAGGCCAGCACGATCTTCATCGCGCTATCGACCGCCTCCGAGCCGGAGTTGGTGAAGAACACATGGCCCAGGCCGGGCGGTGCGATCGCGGCCAGCCGCTGCGCCAGCACGAACGGCAGCGGTGAACCCATCTGGAAGGTCGGGGCGAAATCCAGCGTGCCGGCCTGCTCACGGATCGCCGCCACGATGCGTTCGCGGGCGTGGCCGGCATTGCAGCACCACAGCCCGGCGGTGCCGTCCAGGATCTGGCGGCCGTCGACATCGCGGTAGTACATGCCGGCAGCGGAGGCCAGCAGGCGCGGGCGCGCCTTGAACTGGCGGTTGGCGGTGAACGGCATCCAGAACGCGTCCAGGTGCGCCGGTGCCTGCAGCGCGCGTGCGCCATCGCGCGGAGGGTGGTCGTGCATGGCGGACTCCGTCGCTGGAAAGCGTCCGACTGTACGGCCACCGCGCCTTGGCCGTCACCCCGGCCGAGCGCGACGGCGAGCACGATTTGCGGACCTGCACGCGCCGATCCACATGGACTAGTCAATTAGTCGCAGCGTCGGCCGCTAAGCTGTGGGAACGCCTTGTGGCGCGGGCCATGACGGGTTTTTGACTGGCTGCGGGGCGTGCCGAAGCATTGCAAAGATTCAACGATCGCCGATGATGCGCCAGACGAGTGCCAGTTGGGCCTGGTAGTCGCCGCTGCCCTTATCGCAACACGTCAATCGATCGCAGCCATCAATCGTTTTCGGAACCACTGACACCGCCTGCATGCAGCCATCCTGTCGGGCGCTCCGGACACACTTCATCGCACTTTTTTAGGGGAACGGGAATGACACAAGGGTCCACCGTGGCGAGCGCCAACGGCGCAGACGCCGGCCTGCTGTCCAAGGAGCGCATTGTTGCGCGTCCGGGCTTCAATCGTTGGTTGGTACCACCGGCGGCATTGGCGATCCACCTGTGTATCGGCATGGCCTATGGCTTCAGCGTGTTCTGGTTGCCGCTGTCCAAGGCGCTGGGCATCACCGAGGCGATCGCGTGCCCGGCCGACATGGGCCTGTTCGCGCGCATGGTCGCCACCACCTGCGACTGGAAGATCAGCGAGCTGCAGTGGATGTACACGCTGTTCTTCGTGCTGCTGGGCTGCTCGGCGGCGATCTGGGGCGGCTGGCTGGAACGTGCCGGCCCGCGCAAGGCCGGTGTGGTCTCGGCGCTGTGCTGGTGCGGTGGCCTGGTGATTTCGGCGGCCGGCATCCACTTCCATCAGATCTGGATGCTGTGGCTGGGCTCGGGCGTGATCGGCGGCATTGGTCTGGGCCTGGGTTATATCTCGCCGGTGTCGACGCTGATCAAGTGGTTCCCGGACCGCCGCGGCATGGCGACCGGCATGGCGATCATGGGCTTCGGTGGCGGCGCGATGATCGGCAGCCCGCTGGCCGATGCGCTGATGCGCCACTTCGCCACGCCGACCTCGGTGGGCGTACTGGAAACCTTCCTGGTGATGGCGGCGCTGTACTTCGTCTTCATGATGGCTGGCGCGTTCGGGTACCGCGTGCCGCCGAGCGGCTGGACCCCCGCCGGCTGGACCGCGCCGGTGGCCAGCAACAACGCCATGATCACTGCCAACCACGTGCACGTGAGCAAGGTCTGGGGCATCCCGCAGTTCTGGTTGCTGTGGGGCGTGCTGTGCCTGAACGTGTCGGCCGGCATCGGCGTGATCGGCATGTCCTCGCCGATGCTGCAGGAAGTGTTCGGCGGCCGGTTGATCGGGGTGGACGTCGGCTTCGGCAGCCTGGACACGGCGCAGCTGGCCAGCATCGCGGCCATCGCGGCCGGCTTCACCGGCCTGCTCAGCCTGTTCAACATTGGCGGGCGCTTCTTCTGGGCCAGCATGTCCGACAAGCTCGGCCGCAAGAACACCTACACGCTGTTCTTCGTGCTGGGCATCTGCCTGTACGCGGCTGCGCCGTCGGCCGGCGGTGTGGGCGGCATCGCGCTGTTTGCGGGCATCTTCTGCATCATCCTGTCGATGTACGGCGGCGGCTTTGCCACCATCCCGGCATATCTGGCCGACCTGTTCGGCACCCAGATGGTCGGTGCCATCCACGGCCGCCTGCTGACCGCCTGGGCCACCGCCGGCATCCTCGGTCCGGTGGTGGTCGGCTACATGCGCGAGTACCAGCTGGCCCACGGCAGCCCGCCGTCACAGGTCTACAACACCACCATGTACATCCTCGCCGGCATGTTGGTGCTCGGTCTGATCTGCAACCTGTTGGTGCGCCCGGTGGCCGCGCGTCATTTCATGACGCCGGAAGAACTGGCGCGCGAGAAGCAGCTGGCGCACGAGAAGGTGGACCGCAGCGGCAAGGCGGTGCTGCCGCCGGAGCAGATGGCGCGCATCGGGCATGGCGGCAACCCCGCCCTGGTCGCGCTGGCCTGGCTGGCGGTGGGCGTGCCGATGTCTTGGGGCATCTGGGTCACGCTGCAGAAAGCCTTCGTGCTGTTTCATTGAGATGAGATGACACTTTCGTCTTCCCGTTCCGTGCGCGCCGGCAGTGTGGTGCGCACGGTTGTCCGCCACCGCGGCGGCCGTAACGCCACGGTGCAGGACATGGTGGCGGCCGAAATGCCGGTCGCCTTCCACTACAACGGCGTGCCGTTCGCGGTGATGATGGCCACGCCGGAAGACCTGGAAGATTTCGCATTCGGGTTCTCGCTGAGCGAGGGCATCGTCGACCAGCCGCAGGATCTGCGGGTGGTGGCGGTGGAGACGTTTCTGGAAGGCGCCTCGCTGCAGATCGAGATCCCGCCCGAACGTGCCGCCGCGCTGGACCGGCGACGGCGCAATCTGGATGGCCGCAGCGGTTGCGGGGTGTGTGGCAACGAATCGATCGAGGCGGTGCTGCGTGTGCCGCCGGCCCTGCAGTCGGCGTTGCAGATCGATGCGCAGGCCTTGGCGCGTGCGCTGGAAGCGCTGCACGCGCAGCAGCCGATCGCCGCACAGACCGGCGCGGTGCATGCCGCCGGTTGGGCCGATGTGCACGGTGTGGTGCGCTACGTGCGCGAAGACGTCGGCCGGCATAACGCGCTCGACAAGTTGATCGGTGCGCTGGCGCGGGAGCGCGTCGATGCATCGCAAGGGTTTGCGGTGGTCACCAGCCGCGCCAGTTACGAAATGGCCATGAAAGCCGCGCAGGCCCGGATCCCGCTGCTCGCAGCGATTTCGGCACCGACCGCGCTGGCGATCAGCCTGGCCGACAGTGCGGGACTGACCCTGATCGGGTTTGCCCGCGATCACGATTGTGTCGTTTACAGCCATCCGCAGCGCCTGAATCTGGGCGTTGGCGTGGGAGAGCCCGCATGAGCAAGAAGACCATCCAGCAATACGACAATCCCGCCGGCGGCTGGGGCGCATTGCGCTCGGTTGCCAAGCACCTGATGGAACAGGACATCGCGGTGCAGGGCGCCAAGACGCTGCTGCACGCCAACCAGCCGGACGGTTTCGACTGCCCCGGCTGCGCCTGGCCCGACCGCGATCACACCTCCACCTTCGAGTTCTGCGAGAACGGCGCCAAGGCCGTTGCGGCCGAGTCCACGGCGCGCCGCGCCGGGCCGGAGCTGTTCGCCTCGCACAGCGTCAGCCTGCTGTCGCAGTACAGCGACTACTGGCTGGAAGGGCAGGGCCGGCTGACCCAGCCGATGCGTTACGACGCGGCCACCGACCACTACGTGCCGGTGAGCTGGGACGAGGCCTTCGCGCAGATCGCCGGGCACCTCAACGGGCTGGCATCGCCGGACGAGGCGATCTTCTACACCTCCGGGCGCACCAGCAACGAAGCGGCCTTCCTGTATCAGTTGTTCGTGCGCGAGTTCGGCACCAACAACTTCCCCGACTGCTCCAACATGTGCCACGAGCCCTCCGGCACCGCGCTGCGTTCGCAGATCGGCGTGGGCAAGGGCACGGTGTCGCTGCACGATTTCGAACTGGCCGATGCGATCTTCATCTTCGGCCAGAACCCGGGCACCAATCACCCGCGCATGCTGGGCGAGTTGCGTCAGGCCTCCAAGCGCGGCGCGGCGATTGCGGCATTCAATCCGCTGCGCGAGCGCGGGCTGGAGAAGTTCGCCGACCCGCAGGACAAGCTGGAGATGCTGCACAACGGCTCCACCCGCATCGCCTCGGATTATTTCCAGCTCAAGATCGGCGGCGATCTGGCCGCGGTCAAGGGCATCATCAAGCACGTGCTCGAGCGCGACGCACAAGCCCAGCGCGACGGCACGCCACGGCTGCTGGATCTGGAATTCATCGACGCCCACACCGCCAACTTCGACGCCTTCGCTGCCGAGGTGCATGGCGAATCCTGGGACACCATCGTCGAGGAGTCCGGGCTGGACGAGGCGGCGCTGCGCAAGGCCGGCGAACTCTATCTCAATGCCGAGCGCGTGATCGCTTGCTGGGGCATGGGCATCACCCAGCACAAGCATTCGGTGGCCACCATCCACATGATCACCAACCTGCTGTTGCTGCGCGGCCATCTGGGCCGGCCGGGCGCGGGCGTGTGCCCGGTGCGCGGACACAGCAACGTGCAGGGCGACCGCACGATGATGATCTACGAAAAACCGCCGGCCGCGTTTCTGGACAAGTTGCAGACGCTGTTCGGGTTCGCGCCGCCGCGCGAAGACGGCTTCGACACCGTCGGTGCGATCGAGGCGATGCTGGACGGGCGCGGCAAGGTGTTCTTCGCGATGGGCGGCAATTTTGCCGCCGCCACGCCGGATACCGACGCCACCCATCGCGCGCTGCGCAATTGCGAATTGACCGTGCATGTCACCACCAAGCTCAATCGCAGCCACCTGGTGCACGGGCGCGATGCGCTGATCCTGCCATGCCTGGGCCGTACCGAAATCGACATCCAGGACGCTGGCTCGCAAGGCGTGACGGTGGAAGATTCGATGAGCATGGTGCACCTGTCGGCCGGCATCAATCCGCCGGCCTCGCCGGAGCTGTTGTCCGAGCCGGCGATCGTGGCGCGGCTGGCCGAGGCGACGCTGGGTGCGCGCAGCGCGATCCGCTGGCGGTGGCTGGTGGGCGACTACGACCGCATTCGCGACCTGATTGCCCAGGTGTTTCCCGATTTTGCCGACTTCAATCAGCGCGTGCGGGTGCCGGGCGGCTTCCGCCTGTCCAACACCGCGCGCGATCGCCAGTGGGTGACGCCCGAGAAGCGCGCGGTGTTCAAGCCGCACGCGGTGCCGACCGACAACCCGATCCATCGCGCACGCCGCAGCCACACCGAGCAGATGGTGTTTACGCTGGCCACCACGCGCTCGCACGATCAATACAACACCACCATCTACGGGCTGGACGATCGCTACCGCGGGGTGTTCGGCGAGCGTCGCGTGCTCTTCATCAATGGCGCGGATATCGCCGCGTTGAACATGAAGGCCGGTGACTGGGTGGACCTGGAGAGCCTGTGCGAGGACGGCGTGCATCGCGAGGCGCGCCGCTTCCTGCTGGTGGACTACAACATTCCGCGCGGCTGCCTGGCGGCGTACTACCCGGAAACCAACGCGTTGGTGCCGCTGTCCAGCTTCGCCGACGAAGCGCGCACGCCCACCTCCAAGTCGATTCCGGTGATCGTGCTGCCGCACCGCGCCGAAACCGCCGATGCGGCGCCGCGCGATATCGGAGCGGTGCTTGTCCGCTGATCCACAGCTCACCGCGCTGCTGCTTGCCGCATTGGCCGACACGCCCGAGGGCGTGTCGCTGGCGCGCCTGTGCAAGCAACTGGGCGTGCGCATGAGCGTGCTGCTGCGCACTCTGGCGTGGTTGGGTAACGCCAGTCTGGATGGTCAGCCCGGTCCGGGCTGGATCCAGCTGGAAGACCGCGGCGAGCGCCAGTTCGCGGTGCTGACGGATCTCGGGCTTGCAGCGCATGCGCAACGTGCAATGACGCAAACGCAGCAGGGCGACTGAGTAACTTGCTGGTTCTTCCCGGCTGAGGAGAGCAGGAGACTGAAGCCTCTTCACTTGTACGGGAAGCTCGATCAGACGCAACCTGATCCGAACAACGCAGGCTACGCTTTGCTTGCAACCAAACACACCGACCATCTTGACTGGTCCTTGTCCGCTCACCGTCGCGGGACCTTACGCGGCATGGATGCCGCGTAAGAGCCTACATGGACGTACTTGCGGCGTGTCCTGCGATGGTGGGCGGGCAAGGGCCCCGCAGCAAAGTCGCAGACCCGACGCTCTGCAAGCGATCTATCAGCACTATCCGACCACTCCAAGACCCACCGAGCTCTTCAATGGTGGCGCCGTTATGCAGGCAGTCAAAGGCTTGGGTCAAAAGCCTGGTTGATCGAGCGCGCGGTGTCCTCACCGCTTGCGGGACACGCCGTGAATCCGTCCGTGGAGGCTCCTCGGCGGCATCCATGCCGCCGAGGGTCCCGCAACCGGCAAGGACACCGCACCAGAGAGTTGGTCGGCTGCTTTCCTCAAAGCTTATTTCTCGGCTTGCGGTGGGAAGATGAGACGTTTGTAAGTCGCGTGTTGAAAGCCTGTTGCTCGGGCTGCATCGGGAGCTGATCGGGTGCAACGCGATCCGAACAACGCGCATCAAACACTGCTCTTACCGCGCACACCGACCACCTCGACAGGTCCTTGTCCGCTCACCGTCGCGGGACCTTACGCGGCATGGATGCCGCGTAAGAGCCTACACGGATGTACTTGCGGCGTGTCCTGCGATGGTGGGCGGGCAAGGGCCCTGCAACCAAGCTGCAGATCATCTGCTCTACAAATAATCTATCAACGCTGCCCGGCGACTCCAACGCAACCGAGATTCCGAAAGACATCAGGCTGCCACTGCCCGAAAGGCAGGCAGTCACGGCTGTAACTTTTTGCAAGCAGGTTGGTCTGCGCAAACCGTTGCTGCAATCTGCCAGAATCGGCTGACTTGTCTTGTCTGGATGCCGATCAACGATGACTGCTGCTGCGCCGCTTGCCGCTCCCATCAATTCGCCTGCGCGCGTGCTGTTCGCCAGTCTGATCGGCACCACCATCGAGTTTTTCGATTTCTATATCTACGCCACCGCTGCGGTGCTGGTGTTTCCGACGCTGTTCTTTCCGGCGGGCGATGGCAGTGCGGCGATGCTGCAGTCGCTGGCGACGTTTGCGGTGGCCTTTATCGCACGGCCGGTGGGCTCGGCAGTGTTCGGCCATTTCGGCGACCGGATCGGGCGCAAGGCCACGTTGGTGGCGGCGCTGCTGACGATGGGCCTGTCCACCGTGGCGATCGGCTTGCTGCCCAGCTATGCCCAGATCGGCGTGTTCGCACCTGCGTTGCTGGCACTGTGCCGCTTTGGCCAGGGCCTGGGTCTGGGCGGCGAGTGGGGCGGGGCCGTGCTGCTTGCCACCGAAAATGCGCCGCCCGGCAAGCGCGTGTGGTACGGCATGTTTCCGCAGCTGGGTGCGCCGCTGGGCTTTCTGCTGTCCACCGGCACCTTTCTCGGCATGGGCGCGGTGCTCGACGATGCGCAGTTCATGCAATGGGGCTGGCGGGTGCCGTTTCTGGCCAGCGCATTGCTGGTGCTGACCGGCCTGTGGGTGCGCCTGAGCATCACCGAGACGCCGGACTTCCAGAAGGCCCTGGATCGCAAGACCCGCGTGCGCCTGCCCTTGGGGACGGTGATCTCGCAGCACTGGCCGGCGCTGATCATCGGCACGCTGGGCGCATTCGCCACCTTCGTGCTGTTCTATCTGATGACGGTGTTCGCGCTGGGCTTCGGGACCAAGACCCTGGGCTACGACAAGGAGCAATTCCTGCTGTTGCAGATGGCCGGTATCGTGTTTTTCGCGATCGGCATCCCGCTGTCGGCCAGGTTCGGCGACCGGCATGGCGCGCCGCTGGCGATGATGCTGGCCAGTGTGGCGATCATCGCGTTCGGGTTGGCGTTCGCGCCACTGTTCCAGGCCAATCACCCGTTGCAGGTACTCGCGTTCCTTGCACTGGGCTTCTTCTTCATGGGCCTGACCTACGGCCCCTGCGGCACGCTGCTGGCCGAGCTGTATCCCACCGAGGTGCGCTACACCGGAGCCTCGCTGTCGTTCAATCTGGCCAGCATCCTGGGGGCGGCACCGGCGCCGTACGTGGCCACGCAACTGGCCGCACGCTATGGCGTGCAGGCGGTCGGGCAGTATCTGGGCGCCGCGGCGGTGTTGAGCCTGCTGGCGTTGGTCGTGGCCCGCAGATCGCGTCGCCCGGTTGGCGTTTGAAGGCGTACGCGAGTCGGCGTCATCGTTGAGGCAGGTCCCGCCCAGGTGCACTTCTCCGAAGCTGGCTGCTTCTGCGCGAAATGAAGTCTTCGGGCCAATGGTCTAGGTATTGCGTACATTGCTGCACCGTGGTGCTGGCGATGCTGGCCTGCCGATCCTCGGGAACGCGCTTGCTCGATGCGGCATGACCGGCACCGCCCTGTTGCGCGCGAGCACGCGCCTGCGCCGGAGCGATTGCTAGCGGAACAGACGCTTGAGTGTGCGTCCCAGCCAGTTGCCGTGTTGGTGGCTGCGCGCGAACTGGTCCAGATGTGCGATCACCTGCGGCGCATAGGCCTGGTCGTCGCCGCGGATATGGTTGAACAACCAGCGCGAGAGCATGCTGCGGAGTTCGTCGCAGACGTCTTCGCCGGCCTGGAACCGCAGCCGGTACTCGCCGACACGTTTGCCGAAGACCTCGTGCACGCGCTTGTGCGCCAGGCTGAAGGGGTAGCCGGCTTCCTCCATCAGTTCTTCCTCGAAGGCAAAATGCGACAGCGTGTAGTCGATCAATTCGTCGATCACCTCGGCCACTGCCAGGCGTTGCAGGCTGGTTTGCGCGGCATGCAACTGATTGATCATTTCCACGATGCGCCGGTGTTGGTGATCGATGACCTCGATCCCGGTGTTGAGGTCGTCCTGCCAGACCAGCAAAGCCATCGTTCGCCCTTGTTCCATACGATGAGGGCACGATAGGCGCGCGTGATCGCCAACGCGTTGATCTGGATCAAATCCGGCTACGGCGCGCGGGCGGCGTGCGTGCTGCGGGACGATTCTATGTTGCGGCGATACCGCCGGATCGGGCGCGCCGCCGGCCGTGCGGCGCACGAACCTGCGCCGCTCAGCTGGCCAGGCGCACCTGGTTGCGGCCGCCGGCCTTGGCCAGATAGAGGTACTTGTCCGCTTCGCCCAGCAGATGGTGCAGCGACTGGCCGTCTTCGGTGGCGATGCAGACACCGATGCTCACCGTCATGCTGAGGGTTTCGTCGCCGATCCGCACGCGCAGTGCGCTGATGCGTTCGCGCAGGGTTTCGAAGTAGCTGGTGGCGTTGGCGGCATCCAGCCCCGGTACCAGCAGGCAGAATTCTTCGCCGCCGAAACGCGCCACCAGATCCTGCGGCCGCGCATGACTGGAGACCGACGCGGCCACCGCGCGCAGCGCCTGGTCGCCGGCTTCGTGGCCCCAGGTGTCGTTGATGTGCTTGAAGTGGTCGATGTCCAGCATCGCCGCGGTGACCGTCTGCTCCTGCGACAGCAGGGTGGGGATTACCCGCTGGCTTTGTTCCAGGAAATAGCGCCGGTTGGGCAGGCCGGTGAGGAAGTCACGGGTGGCCAGGTCCTGCAGCGTGCCGATCAGTTCCAGCTGGTCCACGTTCTGCGACACGCGGCAGAAGAACTCTTCGCGCGAGAACGGCTTGCGCAGGAAATCGTTGGCACCGTTCTTGAGGAAACGTGGGATCAGCGACGAGTCGCTGTTGCCGGAGATGCCGATCACCGCGACCTTGTCGCGCGAACGGATCGCACGCAGACGGCGGGTGAATTCCACCCCTTCCATGCCGGGCATTTCCTGGTCGACGATGGTCAGGCGGATGCCGGGGTCGCGCTCGATCGCCTGCAGGCCGGCCGCACCGTCGGCCGCCAGCACCACGCGGTAGCCGTACATCGACAGCAACGCGGCCGCATAGGTCCTTGCGGACAGGGAATCGTCCACCACCAGCGCGGCGATGCGGCGATTGCGCTCCAGGCGTTGCACCAGCCAAGCCAGATATTCGATGCTGCCGGGCGCGTTCTTGAGCACGTAATCGATGATCTGCTGCTGCAGCACGCGCTGGCGCAGATCCTCGTCATAGACGCCGCTGACCACCACCGTGGGCAGCTTGCGCGAGAGGAAGAATTCCACGACCTTGTCGCGGTCGCCGTCCACCAATACCAGGCCGGTCAGGACCAGAAACCAGCCGTCTTCTTCGTCCAGTACACGGGCGGCTTCCGCCAGCGTCGACACGACCGTGACCGGCAGCTCCACGCGTTGCTCGATGGCCTCGCGCAGCATGCTGGTGAAAGTGCGCGAGTTCTCCACCAGCAACACGCGTTGCGGCAGGACTGCGCTTTCACTATTGCGATGTAGGGTACCTGGGGACATCGGCTGGCCGTGCGGATCGAACCGTCATACCAGCTAACGGCCCTGCTCGCCAAAACTTGAGCGCCGCGTCTCAAAGCGCCCAAGACGGCGCCCTATATCACCACAACGCATCGCGCAGCCGGTACCAACTCATCGCTGCCACCAGCAGCGGCGTGCGCAGCAGGCGCCCCCCGGGGAAGGGCCGATGCGGAATGCGTGCGAACACGTCCAGCCGTCGGCTCTGGCCGGCGATGGCCTCGGCGATGACCTGGCCGGCCAGGCCGGTGGCGGCGACGCCATGCCCGGAGAATCCCTGGGCGAAATACACGTTGGGCCCCAGCCGGCCCCAGTGCGGGGCGCGGTTGCGCGAGATGTCCACGTAGCCGCCCCACAGCGTTTGCAGCGGCACGTCGCGCAGTTGCGGGAAGACCGTGTGCATGCGTCGGGTCATCAACCGATCCAGGCCGTGCGGCGGGCGCGAGGAGTAGCTGGCGCGTCCGCCGAACAGCAGCCGGTGGTCGGCACTGAGCCGGTAGTAGTCCAGCGCCCAGTTGGTGTCGGCGACCGCCATGTCGTTGGCGATCAGCGCGCGTGCACGGGCCTGGCCCAGCGGCGGCGTCGCACCGACATAGGTGCCGACCGGCATGATGCGGCGCTCCAGCGCCGTGGAAATGCCCTGCAGCAGGGCATTGCCGGCGATCACGCCGAACTCGGCGCTGACGCTGCCCTGGTCGGTCTGCATGGTCACGCGCGCGCCGTGCTCCAGCCGGGAGACCGGCGAGGCCTCGTGGATGCGCACGCCGGCCGCCAGCGCTGCGCGCGCCAGGCCCAGCGCATAGGCCAGCGGATGCAGATGGCCGCTGGCCGGGTCGAACATCGCGCCCAGGTAGAGCGGGCTGTCCAGCACCTGCCGCGTACGCGCGCGGTCCCACCATTCCAGCGGGTAGTCGTAGCGCTCGGCCATGCGCACGATGCCGTGCTGCAAGGCCTGCACCTGGCGCGGCTTCAGCGGCACATGGGCGTGGCCGTCGCGCCAGTCGCAGGCGATGGCGTGGCGGTCGATGCGCGCGCGCAGCAGGTGCATGCCGTCGCGCGAGAAGTCGAACAGCAGCCGCGCGTCGGCATCGCCGACCAGCGCTTCCAGGGTTTCCTGCTCGCAGCCGTAGCCGACGATGGCCTGGCCGCCGTTGCGCCCGGAGGCGCCCCAGCCGATGCGCCTGGCTTCCAGCACGACGACCTTGTAGCCGGCCTCGGCCAGGGCGAGGGCGGCGGTGAGGCCGGTGTAGCCGGCGCCGAGGATGCAGACATCGGCACGTTGCACGCCCTGCAGGCATGGTTGCTCAGGCAAGGCCGGCGTGCTGCGGGCGTACCAGCTGTCGGGATAGCCGTTACCCGGCGGATCGGTTGGCGGCAGCGATGTGGCCGGGCCGTCCATCAGACGATCCGCAGGTACCGGGCGTAATCCAGATCGGGCACCTGCGCCTGGTAGTCGAGCAGCTCGCGCTGTTTCTGCTGGCCGAATACGTGCTGGAACTGGCTGCCGAACTGCGCGCCGACAAAGTCGCTGGCGCCGAATGCATCCACCGCGGCTTGCCAGGTGCGCGGCCGAAAGACCGCTTGCGCATAGGCATTGCCGGTGACTGGCGCGCTGGGCTCGCCGGGATGTTGCAGGCCGTCCAGCATGGCGGCGAGCACGGCGGCGGCGGCCAGGTACGGGTTGGCATCGGCGCCGGCGATGCGATGCTCGATGCGGGTGTTGCGTGCATCGCTATGCGGGATGCGCAGCGCCACGGTGCGGTTGTTGAAGCCCCAGCTCGCATCCAGCGGCACGAAGGCATTGCTGACGAACCTGCGGTAACTGTTGGCGTGCGGCGCGAACATCAGCAGCGAGGCATCGGCGTGCCGCTGCAGGCCGGCGATGGCATGGCGCAGGCGGTCGGCGGGTACATCGACGTTGCCGGCAAACACGTTGTGCCCGTCGACGTCGAGCAGGCTCACGTGCAGGTGCAGGCCGCTGCCGGCCTGGCCGGGAAACGGCTTGGCCATGAAGCTGGCGAGCTTGCCCTGCTGTTGCGCAATCGCCTTGATGGTGCGCTTGAGCAGGATCGCCTCGTCGCAGGCGGCCACCGCATCGGCGCGATGCTGCAGGTTGATTTCGAACTGGCCAGGTGCGTATTCGGCCACGGCGGTGTCGGCCGGGATGCCTTGCTGGCGACAGGCGGCAGTCACCGCGTCGGTGAAGCTGCGCTGGTCGTCCAGGTCCTGCAAGGAATACACCTGGGTGCTGTCGCTGCGCGCACCGGTCTTCGGGTCGCGTGGCGTCTGCGGGCGTCCCTGCGCATCGGGCACCGCATCGAACAGATAGAACTCCAGTTCCACCGCAATGACCGGGGTCAGGCCGAGCGCAGCAAAACCGTGCAACACGCGTTGCAAGACCGCGCGCGGTGCGACCTCGAACACGCTGCCGTCCGGCTGATGCATTGCCAGCAGCAGCTGCGCCATCGGCCGCGGTGCCCACGGCACCGGGCGCAGCGAGCCGGCGATCGGCCGGCAGATGCGATCGGCATCGCCGATGGCGTAGCCCAGCCCGGTTTCCTCGACGGTATTGCCGGTGATGTCGGTGGCGATCAGCGACATCGGCAGGCACACGCCATCGCGATAGACCTTGCCCAGGACCTCGGCTGTCACACGCTTGCCACGCAGCACGCCATTGGTATCGGGCAATAGCAGATCGGCCGCTTCGCAGCCATCGATCTGCGCCAGTGTGGCGGCATCGATGGCGGGCAAGTACGCGACGGAGTTCTCGGAAACCATGGGCACCACCTGCAAGGTCGCCGCTCAGACTAGCAAAGCGCATGTGATCGTTCGCAACTGTGCGCGTGTGGACCCTGGCAATGCAGGTGGCCGCACGGTAAGTTCGCAGGCATCGGCAACGCACCCGATCAACCCGGGGCGACCACGCGCTGACAAGTCGTCGCGGTCGGAGCGATGCAGGTGATGCGCAAGCCGCCAGCTGCGCGCCACCTGTGCCCTGTACAGTGCCAGCGCCTGCCTGGTGGCGAGCGCAGACGTGATGCAGCCGCGTTCAACCGGGAGATCCGCATGGCTGTCGTTCCACTGGTCGGGTTGCCGACCGATCGCATCCAGCAAGGGCCGCATCCGTTTCTGGCCACCGGCGAGAAGTACATCCGCGCGGTGGTGGACGCAGCCGGAGCCATGCCGGTGCTGTTGCCGAGCCTGCAGCCCACGCTGGATGCGCGCGCGTGGCTGGATCGCCTGGATGGCCTGTTGCTGACCGGTGCGGTGAGCAATGTCGAGCCGCATCACTACAGCGACGAGCCGAGCTGGGAGGGCAATCCGCACGACCCGGCGCGCGATGCCACCAGCCTGGGACTGATTCCGCAGGCACTTGCGCGTGGCCTGCCGGTGCTGGCGATCTGCCGCGGGCTGCAGGAGGTCAATGTGGCGCTGGGCGGGCGCCTGCATCAACGCGTGCATGACGTGCCTGGCCTGCTTGATCACCGCGAAGACCGCGCCATGCCGCTGGACACGCAGTACGGCCCGGCGCATCCGGTGCAGCTGCATCCCGGCGGCCTGCTGGCTGACATGAGCGACAGCGCGCAGGTCATGGTGAACTCGCTGCACGGGCAGGGCATTGCACGCCTGGCCGACGGCCTGCTGATCGAGGCGCAAGCGCCGGATGGCCTGATCGAAGCCTTTCGCGGCCCCGGGCCGGGCTTTCTGCTCGCGGTGCAGTGGCATCCGGAGTGGCGTGTCACACAGCATCCGTTCTACCGTGCCATCTTCCAGGCCTTCGGCGAGGCCTGTCGCCAATACGCCGCTCGACGCGGTCAGTGAGGTTGCATGTCGATCCGCACCCGTTCGCGCACATCCACACCCAAGCAGCCCGAGAGCGCGCTGCGCCGCTGGCTCAAGGACCGCCACATCACCGAGGTCGAGTGCCTGGTGCCGGACATCACCGGCAACGCACGCGGCAAGATCATTCCGGCGGACAAGTTTTCGCACGACTACGGCACCCGGCTGCCGGAAGGCATCTTCGCCACCACCGTCACCGGCGATTTCCCTGACGATTACTACGAGCTGACCTCGCCATCGGATTCGGACATGCATCTGCGCCCGGATGCATCCACCGTGCGCATGGTGCCGTGGGCGGCCGATCCCACCGCGCAGGTCATCCACGATTGCTACACCAAGGACGGCCAGCCGCATGAGCTTGCCCCGCGCAATGTGCTGCGGCGCGTGCTGGACGCCTATGCCGAAGCCAAGCTGCAACCGGTGGTGGCGCCGGAGCTGGAATTCTTCCTGGTGCAGAAGAACACCGACCCGGACTTTCCGCTATTGCCGCCGGCCGGGCGCTCGGGTCGGCCGGAGACCGCGCGGCAGTCGTATTCGATCGATGCGGTCAACGAGTTCGACCCCATCCTGGACCTGATGTACGACTATTGCGATGCGATGGAACTGGATGTGGATACGCTGATCCACGAATCCGGCGCCGCGCAGCTGGAGGTCAACTTCACCCACGCCGATGCACTCTCGCGCGCCGATCAGGTGTTCCTGTTCAAGCGCACCATGCGCGAGGCCGCGTTGCGGCATGGCGTGTATGCGACGTTTCTGGCCAAGCCGATGGAGACCGAGCCGGGCAGTGCGATGCATATCCATCAGAGCCTGCTGCATGCCGGCACCGGCAAGAACGTGTTCAGCGGCAAACGCGAAGGCGGCTTCAGCGACACCTTTGCGCACTATCTCGGTGGCCTGCAGAAATACATTCCGATGGCGATGGGGCTGCTGGCGCCCAACGTCAATTCCTACCGGCGGCTGATGTTCGGCGAGGTGTCGCCGAGCAATGTGCTGTGGGGTTTCGACAATCGCACCTGCGGGCTGCGGGTGCCGATCGATGTGCCGCAGAACATGCGGGTGGAAAGCCGCTTTGCCGGCTCCGATGCCAATCCGTACCTGGCGATGGCGGCGACCCTGGCCTGCGGGTTGCTCGGCATCCGCGAGAAGCTCGAACCGACCGCGCCGATCAGCAGCAACGGCAAGCAGCAGGGCTACGATCTGCCGCGCTCGCTGGGCGAGGCGCTGGACGGACTGGAGGGCTGCGAGGCCTTGCAGGAGATGCTGGGGCGGCGCTTCGTGCGCGCCTACATCTCGGTCAAGCGCAAGGAGTACGAGACGTTCTTCCGTGTGATCAGTTCGTGGGAGCGGGAGTTCCTGTTGTTGAATGTGTGAGGCGTCTGCGCTCGGCGCAGCGTGCCGCGCCGCTCCCGTCTCCCCTCGGGAGAAGGTGCCCGAAGGGCGGATGAGGGCAGGTCGTCTGGCCATGGTCCAGGCCTACGTTTATTGCAGGCGTCCGATGCGTTTTGCGCCAGCTGCCTTTCGTAACGCCACTGCATTCGCGCCACTGGCGTGAGCCACTTCCGGAGCAAGCCGTGCACCCCACTGTGTTGGAAACCTTGCAGCAGCTCGATGCCGCCCATCATCTGCATCCGTTCAACGACAACGCGGCATTGGCCGAAAAGGGCACGCGCATCCTGACCCGTGGCGAGGGCGTGTATGTCTGGGACGCGCAGGGCAACAAGTTGCTGGATGCGTTCGGCGGCTTGTGGTGCGTGAATGTCGGCTACGGGCGCAAGGAGCTGGCACAGGCGGCGGCGCGGCAGATGGAACAGCTGGCGTACTACAACAGCTTTTTCCAGTGCACCACCGAGCCCACTATCCATCTGGCTGCCAAGCTGGCGGAGCTGACGCCGGGCGATCTGAACCATGCGTTCTTCGCCAACTCCGGGTCGGAGGCCAACGACACCATCCTGCGGCTGGTGCGGCATTTCTGGGCGGTGCAGGGGCAGCCGGAAAAACGCATCTTCATCGGCCGTCATGACGGCTATCACGGCACCACCATGGCCGGTGCCAGCCTGGGCGGCATGCGCGGCATGCACAGGCAGGGTGGCCTGCCGATTCCGGATATCCACCACATCGCGCCGCCGTATCACTTCGGCGATGGCGGGGAGATGGATCCAGAGGAGTACGGGCTGCTGGCGGCGCGTCGGCTGGAAGACAGGATCCTGCAGCTCGGGCCGCAAAACGTGGCGGCGTTTATCGGTGAACCGATCATGGGCGCGATCGGGGTGTACATCCCGCCGCGCAGCTACTGGCCGGAAATCGAGCGCATCTGCAAGCGCTACGACGTGCTGCTGGTGGCCGACGAGGTGATCTGCGGGTTCGGGCGTACCGGCGCCTGGTTCGGTGCGGATTATTTCGGCTTCCAGCCCGACGTGATGACGCTGGCCAAGGGCATCACCTCCGGCTATATCCCGTTGGCGGCGGCGATGTTCAACGATCGCGTGGCCGGCGTGCTCAAGGCGCAGGGCGGTGAGCTCGCGCACGGCGGCACCTATGCGGGACATCCGGTCTGCGCGGCGGTGGCGCTGGAGAACCTGCGCCTGCTGCAGGACGAAGGCATCGTGGACACCGCGCGTACCCGGATCGCGCCGTACCTGGCGCAACGCTGGGCCGAGCTGGGCGAGCACCGGCTGGTCGGCGAGGCGCGTATCGCCGGCCTGGTCGGGGCCCTGGAACTGGTGCCGGACAAACGCCGGCGCGGGGTCTATTTCCCCGAACGCGGTCGGGTCGGTGCGCTGTGCCGCGATTTCGCGCTGCGGCGCGGGCTGATCCTGCGTGCCACCTACGATGCGATGCTGCTGTCGCCGCCGTTGATCATCACCTGCGAACAGGTTGATGAGCTGTTCGACAAGGCCTGGGCGGCGCTGGACGATACTGCGCAGGCGCTAGGCATCGTTGCCGCCTAAGCCGGCCGGCGCACGTCAAGCTTTGCCGGTCGCGTACCCGCCAGGGCGGCCGGCAGAGGCGCTTGCGGCGCCGGCCGCGCCGGCCAGCGGGTGCGTACGGTTGGTATCCGCCACGCCGCGCTGTGCAAACACAACCACCATGGGTAGGCTGGCCCTTCGACCGGCCGCATCCCGGCCCGCCCTGATCGCGCTGCCCTGGAGACCCGCATGACGCTGCGACTGCTCGCCCTGACGCTGTCCACCACCTTGCTGGCCGCCTGCGGTGGCAGCAACGCACCCGGCGGTGCCGAGGCGCGGGCCAAGGTGCTCAACGTCTACAACTACTCGGACTACATCGCCGAAGACACCATTCCCGCGTTCGAGAAGAGCACCGGCATCAAGGTCACCTACGACGTGTTCGACAGCGACGAGATGGTGGAAACCAAGCTGCTCGCCGGTGGCAGCGATTACGACGTGGTGGTGCCCACGCTGAACTTCTTCGGCCGGCAGATCCAGGCCGGCGTGTTCCTGCCGCTGGACAAGGCCAAGATCCCCAATCTGGCCAATCTGGACCCGGACATCATGCGGCGCATTGCCGCGCAGGACCCGGGCAATGCCTATGGCGTGCCGTACATGATCGGCACCACCGGCATCGGCTACAACGTGGACAAGCTCAAGGCGATCTTCGGCAACACCGAGGTCGCCAACAGCTGGGACCTGGTGTTCAAGCCGGAAAACCTGTCCAGGTTGAAGGACTGTGGCGTGACCCTGCTGGACACGCCCTCGGACCTGATTCCGATCGCGCTCAATTATCTGGGCCTGGATCCGCACAGCAGCGTGCCGGCCGAGATCGAGCAGGCTGCCGCGCTGATCAAGACGATCCGCCCGTACGTGCAGAACTTTCATTCCAGCCAGTACGTGAGCTCGCTGGCCAACGGCAACACCTGCCTGGCGGTGGGCTGGTCGGGCGACATCATCCAGGCGCGCGACCGCGCGGTGGAAGCCGGCAACGGCATCAAGGTGGCCTATGCGATCCCCAAGGAAGGCGCGCCGCAGTGGTTCGACATGCTGGCCATTCCCAAGGACGCCAAGCACCCCGACAACGCCTACGCCTTCATCAATTATCTGTTGAAGCCGGACGTGGCCGCGGCCAACAGCAACTTCATCCACTACGCCAACCCGGTGCGCACCGCCACGCCGCTGGTGGACGCGGCGATCCGCAACGACCCCACCATCTACCCGCCGCCGGAGGTGACCGCCAAGATGTTCACCTATGCGATCAATCCGCCGGAGGTGGACCGGCTGTATACGCGGCTGTGGACCGAGATCAAGACCGGTCGCTGACCGCCGCAGTCGCTCCTCCAGTTTTGTAAGAGCGCTTGCCAGGCGTGCGCCTGCAAGTCCGAGCGCGCGCTGACTGCGGTCGTCACGCAATCTGTACCGGGCGGTTCAAATAATTGTATGGTTGCGCCGCCTTCGCCGGACCGCTGATGCGGTACGTCGTCGCGCGCGCCTCGCCCACGACACAGGACGCCTCACCTTGAGCAACCACGACCAGCAGTCCAACGACGGCCAGCCTTCGGGCACGGATGCGCAAGGCACCGGCGCGCACAACGAGCAGGAGCCGCCCAAGCCCTCGCCGTTGAAGAACCCAAAGGTCAAATGGACGCTGATCGTGGTCGGGGTGCTGGTGGTGGTGCTGCTGGTGATCTGGCTGGCCTATTACCTGATCAAGGGCCGCTACATGCAGGACACCAACAATGCCTACCTGCAGGCCGACTCGGTCGCCGTGGCGCCGCGGGTCAGCGGCTACGTGACCAAGGTGATGGTGGGCGACAACCAGATCGTGGAAGCCGGCCAGCCGCTGCTGCAGATCGACGACCGCACCTACCAGGCGAACCTGCAGCAGGCCGAAGCCGCGATCGCCGCGCGCCAGGCCGATATCGCCGCGGCCACCGCCAACGTGTCCGGGCAGGAGTCAGCGCTGGTGCAGGCGCGTAGCCAGGTCACCTCGGCAGCGGCAAGCCTGACCTTCGCCCAAGCCGAAGTGAAGCGCTTCGCCCCGTTGGCCGCCTCCGGCGCCGACACCCACGAGCACCAGGAAAGCCTGCAGCACGAGCTGCAACGTGCACGCGCCCAGTACCAGGCCGCGCAGGCGCAGGCCAAGGGCGCGCAGAGCCAGATCCTGGCCAGCAACGCGCAGCTGGAGCAGGCCCAGGCCGGTCTCAAGCAGGCCAGCGCCGATGCCGACCAGGCCCGTGTGGCGGTGGAAGACACCTTGCTGACCAGCCGTATCCACGGCCGCGTCGGCGACAAGACCGTGCAGGTCGGCCAGTTCCTCGGGGCCGGCACCCGCACCATGACCATCGTGCCGCAGGAATCGCTGTATCTGATCGCCAATTTCAAGGAAACCCAGGTCGGCCTGATGCGTCCTGGCCAGCCGGCCGAGATCGAGGTCGATGCCTTGTCGGGCGTCAAGCTGCACGGCAAGGTCGAGAGCCTGTCGCCGGGCACCGGCTCGCAGTTCGCGTTGCTGCCGCCGGAAAATGCCACCGGCAACTTCACCAAGGTGGTGCAGCGCGTGCCGGTGCGCATCCGCGTGCTGGCCGGCGACGAGGCGCGCAAGGTGCTGGTGCCGGGCATGTCGGTCGAGGTCACCGTGGACACGCGCTCGGCCAAGGACGCCAAGCAACGGGCCGAGGAGGAATCCGATCGCGTGCAGGCGCAGGAGCGCGCGCGATGAATGCAACGGCAGCCACCGGCCCGCGTGCCGGCGGCAGCGCGCAACGCGAGAAGGCCGAGCCGGGCGCCTGGCTGGCGGTGCTGGCCGGCACCATCGGCTCGTTCATGGCGACGCTGGACATCTCCATCGTCAACGCGGCGCTGCCCACCATCCAGGGCGAGGTCGGCGCCAGCGGCACCGAAGGCACCTGGATCTCCACCGCGTACCTGGTTGCCGAGATCATCATGATCCCGCTGACCGGCTGGTTCGTGCGCACGCTGGGCCTGCGCAACTTCCTGCTGATCTGCGCGCTGATGTTCACCGCGTTTTCGGTGGTGTGCGGGCTGTCGACCTCGTTGACGATGATGATCATCGGCCGCGTGGGGCAGGGCCTGGCCGGCGGTGCGCTGATTCCGACCGCGCTGACCATCGTTGCGACCCGGCTGCCGCCGAGCCAACAAACGATGGGCACCGCGCTGTTCGGCATGACCGTGATCATGGGCCCGGTGATCGGCCCGCTGCTCGGCGGCTGGCTCACCGAGAACGTCAGCTGGCACTACGCCTTCTTCATCAACGTGCCGATCTGCGTCGGCCTGGTGGCCTTGCTGCTGCTTGGCCTCAAGCATGAAAAAGGCGACTGGGCCGGCCTGCTCAATGCCGACTGGCTGGGCATCTACGGCCTGACCGCCGGCCTGGGCGGGCTCACCGTGGTGCTGGAAGAGGGCCAGCGCGAGCGCTGGTTCGAATCCAGCGAGATCAACGCGCTGAGCGTGATCGCGCTCAGCGGATTCGCTGCACTGGTCGTGGGCCAGTTCCGCAAGCGGCCGCCGGTGATCCACCTGTCGCTGCTGCTGCATCGCAGTTTCGGCGCGGTGTTCGTCATGATCATGGCGGTGGGCATGATCCTGTTCGGCGTCATGTACATGATTCCTCAGTTCCTGGCGGTGATCTCCGGCTACAACACCGAGCAGGCCGGCTACGTGCTGCTGCTGTCAGGCCTGCCGACCGTGCTGTTGATGCCGATGATGCCCAAGCTGCTGGAGGTGGTGGACGTGCGCATCCTGGTGATCGCCGGGCTGATCTGCTTTGCCGCGGCCTGCTTCGCCAATCTGTCGCTGACCGCCGACACCGTGGGCATGCATTTTGTCGCCGGCCAGTTGTTGCAGGGCTGCGGCCTGGCGCTGGCGATGATGTCGTTGAACCAGGCGGCCATTTCATCTGTGCCGCCCGAACTGGCCGGCGATGCGTCGGGCCTGTTCAACGCCGGCCGCAACCTGGGCGGCTCGGTGGGGCTTGCGCTGATCTCCACCTTCCAGGAGCGCCGCATGACCTTCCATACCGAAACCATCGGCAGCGCGATCACCGCCAATTCCTCGCGCGCGCAGGACTTTCTTTCCGGGCTGACTGCGCAGATGCAGGGCAGCGCCGGCGGCGAGGCGGCCATTCGCTCGGTCGCGCAGCTGGCGCGCCTGGTGCAGCAGCAGGCCCTGGTGATGACCTATAGCGATCTGTTCTGGATCTTCGGCGTGATCGTGGTCTGCACGATTCCGCTGGCCTTTTTGCTCAAGCCGTTACCCAAGGGGGCGCACCTTGCAATGCACTGATTCCATGCGCTTGATCCGCATGCCCCTGGCTGCGGCGTTGAGCGTGGTTTTGCTCGGCGGCTGCATGCTCGGCCCCAACTACACCAAGCCCCCGGCAGTGGCCGACACGGCGGTGCAGGCGCCGGCCCTGCATCGCGCTGCTGGCGCCGACGTGGTCGCTGCCGCGCCATTGAATCATTGGTGGGAGCAACTGCAGGACCCGACCCTCACCCAACTGGTCACCCAGGCCCTGGCCGACAGTCCCAACCTGCGTGCGGCGCAGGCGCGGCTGCGTGCCAACCGTGCACTGGCCAGCCAGCGCCGTGCCGAACGTCTGCCCAAGCTCAACGCCAGCGCGGTGTATGCGTATGCCGAGCCGCCGCAGACCATCGGCGATACGCTGGGCGGCTTGCAGAACGGCCAGAACGGCCAGCCACCGGCACAGGATAGCGAGGCGCTGGATCTGGAAAAGACCCAGATCTACAGCGCCGGTTTCGATGCCAGCTGGGAACTGGATTTCTTCGGCCGCCGCCGTCGCGCGGCCGAAGGCGCGCTGGCGCAGGCGCAGGCCTCGGAAGCCGAGCTGGCCGATGCGCAGGTGCAGCTGGCAGCCGAAGTGGGGCAGGTGTACCTGAACTACCGCGGCTTGCAGGCGCGGCTGGCGATCGCCGATGCGAACCTGGACAAGATCGGGCAGACCCTGCGCCTGACCCAGCAGCGCCGCGAGCGCGGCGCGGCCTCGGACCTGCAGGTCGAACAGATCGCCACGCAAGTGCAGCAGCAACAGGCGCAGCGCCTGCCGTTGGAGATGCAATCGCAGGAAGCGCTGGATCAACTGGCGCTGATGGTGGGGCGCGAGCCCGGCGCGCTGGACGCGCAGTTGAGCGCGCCGCAGCCGTTGCCGATGCTGCCCACCCAGGTGCGCGTGGACGATGCCGGCGCCCTGATCCGTCGCCGCCCCGATGTGCGCAAGGCCGAGCGCGAACTGGCTGCCTCCAGCGCGCAGATCGGCGAGGCGTTGAACGGGTATTTTCCGCAGGTGAGCCTGCTGGGCGGCCTGAGCTGGGTCGCCGGCTCGCCCAGCGATTTCAATTCCGACGCCTTGACCACGCTGGCGGTGCCGATGCTGCGCTGGTCGATCTTCGACTTCGGCCGCACCAAGGCACAGGTGGAGCAGGCGCGTGCCGGCAACGCCGGTCGCGAGGCGGCGTACGAGGGCGCGGTGCTGGCTGCGTTGCAGGATGCCAATTCGGCATTGGCGCGCTTCGGCTCGGCGCGCAAGCAGCTGGTGGTGGCGCGGCAGGCCGAAGCCTCGGCCACGCGTTCGGCCGGCTTGATGCAGCAACGGCGCGATGCCGGTGCCACCTCGTCGATCGATCTGCTCGACGTGCAGCGCCAGCAGCTGTCCGCGCAGGACGCCGCCGCACAGGCACAGGTGCAGTTGCTGGTGAACTACGTCGCGCTGCAGAAGAGTCTGGGTCTGGGCTGGAGCGCGCCGGTGCCGGAGCCACGCTGATCGATAGCCGTCGCGGCGGGCGTCGGCGCTTTGTTCGCGCTGGGGTGTCGCTCTGCCGTTGCAGACAGAGTGTTGCTGCAGCGCCCGCGCCGGCAGGCGGTCACCCGATGTAGCAGGTCGTCGTCGGCTCGCTGCAGGCGAGACGCCTGGACGCAAATGGACGAGTGCTGATGTCGCACCAAGCACTGGCGGCGCCAGCGTTCTGAGGTGCACAGTCGGTGCCGGGCCACGCTTCGCAATCGAGAGGATCCATGGCAGTTACCGAGGCCGCAGCGCCGCCGCTTTCCCCTGGCGACAACGCCTATCTGAGCATCCGCGAGGTCCGCAAGGAATTCGATGGCGTCGTCGCGGTCGACGAGGTCAGCCTGCAGATCCGCAAGGGCGAGATCTTCGCGCTGCTGGGCGGCTCGGGCAGCGGCAAGTCCACCCTGCTGCGCTGCCTGGCCGGCTTCGAGCGGCCGACCAAAGGCCGCATCGTGCTCGATGGCCAGCCGATCGACGGGTTGCCGCCGTACGAGCGCCCGATCAACATGATGTTCCAGTCGTATGCGCTGTTTCCGCACATGAGCGTGGAACAGAACATCGCCTTTGGGCTGAAGCAGGAGGCGCTTTCCAAGCCGGCGATCGCGGCGCGCGTGGGCGAAATGCTGGAGCTTGTGCAGCTTGGCAACCTGGCCAGGCGCAAGCCGCATCAATTGTCCGGCGGGCAGCAGCAACGCGTGGCGTTGGCGCGCTCGCTGGCCAAGCGGCCCAAGCTGCTGCTGCTGGACGAACCGATGGGCGCGCTGGACAAGAAGCTGCGCGCGCAGATGCAGCTGGAACTGGTCAACATCATTGAGACCTCTGGCGTCACCTGCGTCATGGTCACCCATGATCAGGAAGAGGCCATGAGCATGGCCACCCGCATCGCGTTGATGGACCAGGGCTGGATCCAGCAGGTCGGCACCCCGGACGAAATCTACGAACAACCGGCCAACCGGTTCGCTGCCGACTTCATCGGCTCGGTCAATCTGATCGACGCGGTGATCGTCGAGGACAAACCCGACTACGTCGGCCTGAAGGCGTCGGCCTTCGACGCCAATATCCGGATCGGCCACGGCATCACCGGTTTCGAAGGGCAGGCAGTGGCGTTCGCGCTGCGCCCGGAAAAACTGGTCATCGGCAAGGACGAACCGGCCCAGGCCTGCAACAAGGCGCAGGGCGTGATCGAGGACATCGCCTATTTCGGCAGCCATTCGGTCTATCACGTGCGCCTGCCCGGCGGTTTCAAGCTGATGGCCAACTTCGCCAACCGTCAGCGCTGGGCCAGCGAAGCGCTGACCTGGGGCGACGCCGTCTGGCTGAGCTGGGGCGAGGACGACGGCGTGGTACTCACCGCATGAGGCGCCTGATCCGCGCATTGCCGGGCGCGCGCTGGGGCGTGATCGCCGCACCGTATCTGTGGCTGCTGGTGTTCTTCGCCATCCCGTTCCTGATCGTGCTGAAGATCTCCTTCGCCGAGCGTGCCACCGCGATGCCGCCGTACACGCCGTTGTTCGCCGTTGCGGCCGATGGGGCGCTGAGCCTCAAGCTGCATCTGGGCAATTATCTGGTCATGCTGCGCGACAGCCAGTACCTGGCGGCGTATGCGAGTTCGATCAGGATCGCCGCGCTGTCGACCGTGTTTGCGCTGTTGATCGGCTACCCGATGGCCTATGTCATTGCGCGTCTGCCGCTGGCCACGCGCAATGTGGCGATGATGCTGGTGGTGCTGCCGTCATGGACCTCGTTCCTGATCCGCGTCTACGCCTGGATCGGCATCCTCGACGGCAACGGCCTGCTCAATCAGGCGCTGCTGGCGCTGGGAGTGATCCGCCAGCCCTTGCAGTTGCTGTACACGCCGCTCGCCGCCTACATCGGCATCGTTTACTGCTATCTGCCGTTCATGGTGTTGCCGTTGTACGCCAATCTGGTCAAGCACGACCAGCGATTGCTCGAAGCCGCCTACGATCTGGGCGCGCGGCCGTGGCAGGCCTTCGTGCGCATCACCTTGCCGCTGTCGCGCAACGGGATCGTTGCCGGCTGCATGCTGGTGATGATCCCGGCGGTGGGCGAATTCGTGATTCCGGAAATGCTTGGCGGGCCGGACACCTTGATGATCGGCCGTGTGCTGTGGGGCGAGTTCTTCAATAATCGCGACTGGCCGGTGGCCGCGGCGGTGGCTACGGTGATGTTGCTGCTGTTGCTGGTGCCGATCGTGCTGTTCCACCGTTATCAGCGCGAGCTGGAAGGGCGGCTGACATGATGCGCGCCTCTCCCGGCACGCGCCTGCTGGGCGCTGGCGTGCTCGCGCTGGGCTTCGGCTTTCTGTATCTGCCGATCCTGTTGCTGATGGTCTACTCGTTCAACGCCTCGCGGCTGGCGATGGTGTGGGGTGGCTTTTCCACGCGTTGGTACGGCGAATTGCTGCGCGATCGCCAGTTGCTGGAAGCGGCCTGGGTCAGCCTGCAAGTCGCGTTCTGGACCGCCTGTGCATCGACGGTGCTGGGGACGATGGCGGCGCTGGCGATGGTGCGCATGCGGCGTTTTCCCGGCAAGACCCTGTTCGGTGCATTGATCACCGCACCGCTGGTGATGCCGGAAGTGATCATCGGCCTGTCGATCCTGTTGTTGCTGGTCTCGATGGGCGGTGTACTCGGGATCGCACCGCGTGGCGCGGTGGCGATCTGGGCGGCGCATGTCACCTTCACCGTCTCGTTCGTCACGGTGGTGATTTCCTCGCGCCTGCAGGAACTGGATCGCTCGCTGGAAGAGGCGGCGATGGATCTGGGCGCGACACCGCTGAAGGTGTTCTTCCTGATCACCTTGCCGATCATCGCTCCGGCATTGGTATCGGGCTGGCTGCTCGCATTCACGCTGTCGCTGGACGACGTGGTGATCGCCAGCTTTCTGGCCGGGCCCAGTTCGACCACCTTGCCGATCAAGGTGTTTGCGTCGGTGCGGCTGGGCATCAGCCCCAAGATCAACGCACTTGCCACGCTGATGGTGCTGGCGGTGTCGATCGCCGCAGTGATCGGCTGGTGGCTGCTGGCGCGTGGCGAAAGACGCCGCCAGCGCGATGCGCAACTGGCGCTGCAAGCTGCTTCCTGAGCAGGCACCAACATGGGGGGGGCGAATGCATCGCCACCAGCGGCGGCCAGACGGCTGCGAACGCCGACGCCACAGACATCCACGATGGCTGCACGCCGATTGCGGACGCCTGATTCGGCCACCGGACGCCGGGCACGGCAGTT
This sequence comes from Xanthomonas sp. LMG 8993, assembly GCF_009835065.2. Lineage (NCBI taxonomy): Bacteria > Pseudomonadati > Pseudomonadota > Gammaproteobacteria > Lysobacterales > Lysobacteraceae > Xanthomonas > Xanthomonas sp. LMG 8993. Next base: position 28,580 of record NZ_QVIF02000005.1, read on the forward strand.
GGTTGGGCCGCTGTTACCTGGCCGGAGGCGTGTACCCGCTGTCCCAGGGCTGCGGCTTGGTCAGGTAGCACTGATACTCGGCGCTGATGTCGTAGCCCTGTTGCTCGACCTTGGGTTGTTCGTCGGCGCGATCCTTGTCCCTGTTCTTGCCGTTCTTGTCGCCGTCGTCCTTGGATTTCTGCTTGCTCGGATAGATCGTGACCATGTTCGGCGACGAGTGCGCGGTGACGAATTGGCGGATGGCAGTCTCCGAGCAGGCCCGCAGTGCCTGTTCCTCGCAGGGTTGGCTGGGATTGGGCAGCGTGTTGGTGCAGCTCACGGTGACAAATCCGTTCGGGCCGGGACGCGGGCCGTGCAGCATGTCCTGCAGGACGGCGCATCCCGGCAGGCAGGCGCCGATGCCAAGTACAACTAGAACAATCAGATCCCGGCGCATCGTGGTGGTCTTCCGTGAATGGATGAAGCTGCCAAGTGCCGAATGCTAGAGCATTTTTGTGCGGTGGGACGGTCGGGACAGGGCAGGGACGCTTTCGTTCGCGTGGCTGGGAGCGTTGTTCCGGTTGCCAGTGATCCGCGAGCGGTGCGATGGAGGTGCGGCATTGCGTCGCGGCGTGGGTAAACACAGCGTTGCAGCGATTTGCCGCGGTTGTGACGCGGCTGCAACTTGCCGACGACTAGCATGGCGGGCCTGTAACAGGAGACCGTCATGTCCTACGACACCGTCAACCCGGCCAATGGCCAGGTCGAACATACCCAGCACACCCTGGACGCCGCCGCCATCGAGGCGCGTCTGGCTGCTTCCGCCAAGGCATTTCCGCAGTGGGCGGCGCTGCCGCTGGCCGAGCGCGGCGCGCTGCTGCGCCGGGTCGGCGAAGAGCTGACCCGGCGGCGCGACGACCTGCAGCGCATCATGACCGCCGAGATGGGCAAGCTGCGCCACGAGGCGCTGGCCGAGGTGGACAAGTGCGCGCAGGGCTGCGCCTATTACGCCGAACATGCAGCCGACTACCTGGCGCCGCGCGATATCCCGACCGAGGCGCAGTCCAGCTATGTGCGCTACGAGCCACTGGGCTGCGTGTTTGCGGTGATGCCATGGAATTTTCCGTTGTGGCAGGCGTTCCGTTTCCTCGCCCCGGGTCTGATGGCCGGCAATGTCGCGCTGCTCAAGCACGCCAGCAATGTGCCGCGCTGCGCCGATGCGATGAAGGAGGTGCTGGATGCCGCCGGTATTCCGCCCGGCGTGTTCGATGTGCTGCATATCGACAATGACCAGGCTGCAGACTTGTTGCGTGACGATCGCATTGCCGCAGTGACGCTGACCGGCAGCGAGCGCGCCGGACGTTCGCTGGCTGCAAATGCGGGCGATCAGTTGAAGAAGTGCGTGATGGAACTCGGCGGCAGCGATGCGTTCGTGGTGCTGGAGGACGCCGACCTGGAGCACACCGTCGCCTCCGCCGTGCAGTCGCGGTTCGACAACAGCGGGCAGACCTGCATCGCCGCCAAGCGCTTCATCGTGGTGGACGCCATCGCCGATCGCTTCATCGAACGCTTCGTTGCCGCTGCCTCTCAGCGCGTGCTCGGCGACCCGCAGCAGGAGGGCACCACGCTGGCGCCCATGGCCCGCGCGGATCTGCGCGACGAGCTGCACAAGCAGGTGCAACACAGCGTGGAAAAGGGTGCCAAGGTGCTGCTGGGCGGCGAACCGGTACCCGGTTCGCATGCAGGCTATCCGGCCACCATCCTCGATCATGTCGCCCCGGGCATGCCGGCCTACGAGGAGGAGTTTTTCGGCCCGGTTGCATCGGTCATTCGCGTGCGGGATGAAGCAGAAGCAGTACGCGTGGCCAACGACACCAGCTTTGGCCTGGGCGGCAGCGTGTGGACCTCCGATGCCAAGCGCGGCGAGCGCGTCGCGCAGCAATTGCAGTGCGGCGCGGCGTTCGTCAATTCGGTGGTCAAGAGCGACGTGCGGCTACCGTTCGGCGGCATCAAGCGCTCGGGCTTCGGCCGCGAGCTGGCCGAGCACGGCATCCACGAGTTCATGAACATCAAGACGATCTATGTGGCTTGAGTGCGGGGATTGGGGATTCGGGATTGGGGATTCATAAAAGCAGGCAGCCTTCCTTCTCCCCCTCGGGAGAAGGTACCGGAAGAGCGGATGAGGATACGTGCAGCAAGCGAGCAGAAGTCACTCGTCCTGCTCCAACCAATCCCCAATCCCCACTCCCAAATCCCGGCCGCAAAGCGGCCTAAAGCCACCGCGCTCGCTTGAACAGGCGATACAACACCAGGCACGAGGCGACCACGCCGGCTACCAGCAGCGGGTAGGCATAAGGTTTGTCCAGCTCGGGCATGTGGGTGAAATTCATGCCGTACCAGCTGGTGATCAGGGTGGGCGCGGCCAGCAGGGCGGCCCAGGCGCCCAGGCGTTTGACGGTTTCGCCCTGGGCCAGGGTCACCATCGACAAGTTGACGCTCAGCGCGGTGCCCAACATTTCGCGCAAGGTGTCGATGGCGTCGTTGATGCGCACGGCATGGTCGAGTACGTCGCGCAGGTAGATGCCGACCTCGTCGTGGATCAGCGAGCCGGGGTTGCGCTTGAGGTGCGAGAGCACGTCCTGCAATGGCGCCACCACCAACCGCATCTTGTTGAGTTCGCGCTTGAGCTCGTACAGGCGCACCACGGTTTCGCGCTTGTAGTTGTCGGCGAAGATGTCCTTTTCCAGGCCTTCCAGCGTGTCGCGGAACTCGTCCATGATCGGCAGGTAGTTGTCGACCACGAAGTCGAGCACGCCATATAGGCAGAACGAGGCGCCCATGCGCAGCATCGCCGGTTCGCGTTCGACCCGGTGCCGCACCGGCGTGTACGACAGCGATGCGCCATGGCGCACCGTCAACAGAAAGCGCGCGCCCAGAAACGCATGCGTCTCGCCGTAGCGGATGCGCTCGTTGACCAGTTGTGCTGTGTTGACCACCACGAACAAGGAATTGCCGTAGCTCTCGGCCTTGGGACGTTGGTGCGCCTTGAGCGCATCCTCGATGGCCAGATCGTGCAGGCCGAACTCATCCTGCAGCTTGTGCAGCACCGACTCCTGCGGCTCGTACAGGCCGACCCAGACAAAGCCATCCGGGCGCTGCAGCACGTCGCTGATCTGCTCCAGGCTGATGTCGTGGCGCTCGCCCTGGCCGTCGTAATAGGCGCAGGTGATGACGCAGGAGGGGTTGTCCGGATGGCGGCCGTGGTGGTTCATGGGCGCATCCTGGATCAGCGCGTGCGGACGGACAAGTCACGCCGCCGCAACGCGATGGCGAGCGCGGCATGGATCGGCAACAGCAGCAGCACCCACTGCAGGTTGTCCTGCGCCTGGAACGACAGCCAGTGGATCAGCAGCGCCAGCAGTGCCGCGGCGGCCACCACCCAGCGCAGCACATCGAACCAGCGCCCGGGCCGGCGCCCGCGCAGCACGGCGATGCCGCCGATCAACAGCAGCACGCACAGCGGGTTGACCAGCAACAGGTTGCGATTGGCCCAGGCCGACTGATGCGCGGTGAAGCCCCACAGATACACCAGCAAGCCGCCGCCGATCGCGCACAGCAGCCAGTACGGCAGGGCCAGGGCGGCCAGCACGCGTTGCCGGCGACCGAGTGCCAGCACGCCGGCAGCGACGATCAGCCCGGTCAGCAGCCATGGCCACCAGTGGCGCTGCTGTTCCGCCGGCTCCGGTGCGATGCGATGCGGCAGCAGGACCTGGGTGGACTGCACCAACGGGCGGCCGGCGCCGTTGTGCACCTGGGTCAGGCTGTCGGCCAGGCGCATCGGCACGAAGGCTTCCTCCCAGCGCGACAGCGGGCGGTCCGCATACGGCCCCAGGCCCAGGTCGAAGCCCAGCCACATCCATGGGGCAGGGGAGGCCAGGCGCACCGCTTCGCTGCGGAAGGTGTTGCCGCGCGAGCGCCCGGCCAGTTGCGATTTCAACGCGCCACCCATGGCGCGGTCCAGCGTGTCGCGGACCATGGTGGCGCAGTTGGCCACGAAGTAATCGTAGTGGTAGCGCGCGTTCTCGGGCTGGCTGCGGATGGCCAGCCCGTCAGCCAGCGCGCGCGCCTGGTCCGGTGGCAGGTCCAGCCACTGGATGCTGACGCCGCGGCCGACCGCACGGTATTGCTGCAGGTCTTCTTCCAGCGGCAACGCGACCAGGTAATACATCATCTCGCCGCGCGCAAAGCGGGGGACGAAATCCGGCTCGCCGGGGTCGAAGAAGCCAAAGTTGTACGAGGTGGCCTGCCCGGTGACGGGATCGACCACCACGATGGCATCGTGGCCGAAGCGCTCGAAGAACACCTCGCCCGGCTGCATGGTGACCACGCCGACCCGCGGTGCCGGCACATTGGGCTGGGCAGGCGCCTGCCCGGTGGCCTGGGCCATGGCGGCAGGTGCCACCAACCACGCCAGCAACAGCAGCAGACACGCCGCCGCGCAGCGCCGGATGCTGCCGCGGGCTGGCGCTGCAGCAGTGACGCGGTACCAACGGTTCAAGCGTCGTCCTGCGGGTCTGGCGGCAGAATGGTCACGTGGAAGGCGTGCACACGCCGCGCATCGGCCTTGGCCACACGGAAGGCAAAGCGCCCCAGCGTCAGCTCTTCGCCGGTTTCCGGCAGGTGGCCGATCGCATCGGTGACCAGGCCGCCGACGGTGTCGTACTCGTCATCGGGGAAGTCGGCACCAAAGCGCTCGTTGAAGTCTTCGATCGGCGTCAGCGCATCGACCACATAGCGGCCGTCGGCCTGGATCGCGATCAGCGAATTCTCGTCTTCGGCATCGTCGTGCTCATCGTCAATCTGGCCGACGATCTGCTCCAGCACGTCTTCGATGGTGACCAGCCCGGCGACGCCGCCGTACTCGTCCACCACGATCGCCATGTGGTTGCGCGACAGCCGGAATTCCTTGAGCAGCACGTTGAGCTTCTTGGACTCGGGGATCAGCACCGCCGGGCGCAGCAGTTCGCGCACGTTGCCGGGGCCGTTGTCGGCAACCACGCCGCGCAACAAGTCCTTGGCCAGCAGGATGCCGAGCACTTCGTCCTTGTTCTCGCCGTGCACCGGGAAGCGCGAATGGCCGGATTCCACCACCTGCTTCATCAGGTCGATGAAGCGCGCCTCCACCGGCAGCGAGACCATCTGCGAGCGCGATATCATCACGTCGCCCACGGTGAGCTCGGACACGGAGATTGCGCCTTCCATCATGCGCAAGGTGTCTGCAGCGATGAGACCGTCCTGTTCGGCGGTCCGCAGCAGCGCGACCAGTTCGTCGCGGGTATGGGGTTCGCCAGAGAAGGCAGCGCTCAGGCGCTCGAGCCAGCTACGGCGTTTTTCGGGTGTTTCTTGGGATTGGCTACTGTCGTCTTCGGACATCGTGACGTGGGACGGCACCCGGCAAACCAGGCGATAGCCGTCAGTCTAACAGGAAGCCGCTAAGGCGCTGTGGACGGGGCCGGGGTGGGCGCTGCGCTTCAGGGCAGGTCCAGGCTGTAGCCGCAGCCGACCACGGTCTTGCCCGGATGCGACTTCACGTTGGAGACGCTGAGCACGATCGATTCGATCATCGCCTCGCCGGTCTTGGGGTTGGTGGTGTCTTCGCTGACCAGCTCACGGCCGTACATGACCTTGTCGGCGTTATCCACGCCCAGTTCCAGGTTCAGCTGTCTGGCCAGCGGGCGCGGGTCGGGCAGGTCCAGCAGCGCCATGACGCTGGCCCCGGAGAACGCGATGTGGGTGGTGCTGTGGCCGAACACGCTGATCGGCGTGTTGAGCGTGTACTCGGTCATGAACAGGTTGGCCTGGTCTAGCGGCGTCCAGCCCAGCGCCACCGCCTTGAGCGGGTCGGCCAGCACCGGTGCCAGCGCGTTGAAGTCGCCAATACGCTGGCGGCATTCGATCAGGGCCGGCAGGTCGGGGCGTGCCGGCGCGGCCTGCGCCCAGGCGCTGGAGCAGGCCAGCAACAGCGACGCGGTGGCGAGGCAGGCCTGCATCAGCGCTCTCCCGCGTACGGGTCGTCGATGCCGAGATCGGCCAGGATCTCGCGTTCGAGTTGCTCCATCGCATCGGCTTCCTTGTCGTCTTCGTGGTCCCAGCCAAGCAGATGCAGCGTGCCGTGCACGGTCAGATGGGCGTAATGCGCGGCCAGCGACTTGCCTTGTTCGGCCGCCTCGCGCGCCACCACCGGCGCGCAGATCACCAGATCGCCGAGCAGCGGCATCTTGACGCCCTTGGGCAGGCCTTCGGGTAAATCGGCCGGGAAGCTCAGCACATTGGTGGCGTAATCCTTGCCCCGGTAATGATGGTTGAGCGAGCAGCCTTCCTTCTCGTCGACAATCCGCACCGCCAGGTCGGCCTCGCGGATGCGTCCCTTCAGCGCAGCGGCCACCCACTTGCGAAAACTCACCGCCGACGGCAGACCGGCGCGCGGCAGCGCATAACTGACAGCGACGTCGAGGCGGACAGGTCCACGGGTCATGGCGAGAGTTTCCTGGGCAGAGGGTCAGCGCGTGCAGGTGATCAGCAGAATCACCGCAGGCCCGTTGGCCACGCGGTAGCTCGAACTGCCGATCGGGCCCCGCCCGCAGCCGCGATTGTAATCCCGCACCCGCAAGCTTGAAACGAATCCTGGCTGGTCATGCAGCCAGACCGCACGCGATCGGGATGCCCGGCGACGGCGACGACTGCGTCTGTCAGCGCCAGGCTGACAGGGCGCGAACTCACTCAGACTGTTGCTTGGCGGCAGCGTCCTGCTGATCGCGCTTTTCATAGGCCGTGACGATGCGCTGCACCAGCGGGTGGCGCACCACGTCGCGCGCTTCGAAGAAGGTGAAGCTGGCGCCGTCCACATCGCGCAGCACCTCGATTGCGTCGCGCAGGCCGGACTTGACGTGTTTGGGCAGGTCGATCTGGGTCAGGTCGCCGGTGACCACCGCGGTGGAGCCGAAGCCCAGCCGGGTCAGGAACATCTTCATCTGCTCGATGGTGGTGTTCTGCGCCTCGTCCAGGATCACGTAGGCATCGTTGAGCGTGCGGCCGCGCATATAGGCCAGCGGCGCGATCTCGATGACGTTCTTTTCCAGCAGCTTGACCACTTTTTCCACGCCCAGCATTTCGTAGAGCGCGTCGTAGAGCGGGCGCAGATACGGGTCCACCTTCTGGCTAAGATCGCCGGGCAGGAAGCCCAGCTTCTCGCCGGCTTCCACCGCCGGGCGCACCAGGATCAGCCGCTGTACGCGCGACTCGTTCAGCGCCTCGACCGCGCTGGCCACGGCCAGGAAGGTCTTGCCGGTACCGGCCGGGCCGATGCCGAAATTGATGTCGTGCGTGGCGATCGCATGCAGGTACTTGGCCTGGTTGGCGCCACGGCCACGCACGGTGCCGCGTTTGACCTTGATCGCCACGTCCTGGGCCACGTAGGAACGATCGACCACCTGCTCGACATTGGCATCGTTCAGGCGCAGGTGGATGGCGTGGTTGTCGAAGGTGGTGGAGGCGGCTTCCTCGTACAGGGCGGTCAGCAGCGTCTGCGCGGCGGTGATCGCCGGCTCCGGGCCGGTGACGCGGAAGACGTTGCCGCGGTTGGCGATCTCCACGCCCAGCTTGAGTTCGATCTGGCGCAGGTGCGCGTCGAACGGGCCGGCCAGGTTGGCCAGGCGCTCGGTGTCGTCGGGGTCCAGGGTGAAGTCGCGATGTGCAGGTGAATTCATGGTCGGATCGGACCGCGCACGCATGCGCTGGTCGGTTGGGCGGCAGACGAGGGTAGCGCGCAGCGCGTGATCCCACCAACACGCCCGGCTGCCGCAAGCGCATGGTCATGGCCGGTCCCCGGTGGTGTGCACGGGTTTTCCACAATCGCTGTGGAGTCACGCATCACTAACCTGTGGATAAAAATCGTGGCGCCTACTCGCACAAGGTCCGGCAGGGACACGGTGAAAAAATCACCACTGCGATGGCGGTTGTCCACAAGCGGTGTGGATCGAATTCGGCAAAGCCTGTGGGTAAGTGCTCGCACGCCTTATGCCGCAAGGTGTTGCAGACAAGTGGTGAAATTTTGATCACTTGCCTTGCGTGCCGTGTGACCAGGGACGTCGGTGTCGTTGCTGTGCGCGATCACGACCATGCTTGGCGTATGCGAGCAATGCGCGCCGTTGTTGACCTAGACCGACCACGGCTTCGTAGCGCGCAGATGCTGGGGCGCCGATCGGCGAATGCAGTGCGGCAGCACGCAGCTGCGTGCTTGCCGAAGATCGAGGTGCGAGGCACGACGCGCGTGACCTCAACGCAATTGCCAGCGTGTTGCACGCACGCAGCTGCGCAAAGCAACGCAACAACAATCGCAGGCAGACGCAGCATCGCGTGCCCGGCCGCAGCACTACGGAAGTAGTGACCAACCAACGCGCACCTTCCAGTCAGCACGACGCGATGTATGCCGTGGCGCCACGCGCCCCGGCACCTATGCGGTATCAGCTGTCGCTGTCGTCCACCTGGATAAGACCACGCAGCGAATTGCTCATCGCCTCGGTGATCAGGACATCGACGAACTGCCCGATCAGGCGCGGGTTACCGGGGAAATTCACCGGGCGCATGTTCTCGCTCTTGCCGGTCAATTCGTTCGGATCGCGCCGCGACGGGCCTTCCACCAGCACCCGTTGCACGCTACCGACCATGGACTGCGAAATGCGCGTGGCGTGCGCGTTGATCTGTGCCTGCAAACGCGCAAGCCGTGCCTGCTTGACGGCTTCCGGGGTGTCGTCCTGCAGGTCCGAGGCCGGCGTGCCGGGACGCCGCGAATACACGAACGAGAAACTCTGGTCGAAGCCCACGTCCTCGATCAGCTTCATGGTCTTTTCGAAATCCGCTTCGGTCTCGCCGGGAAAACCGACGATGAAGTCCGAGCTGATCGAGATATCCGGACGCACCGCGCGCAGCTTGCGGATCTTGGACTTGAATTCCAGCGCGGTGTAGCCGCGCTTCATCGCCGACAGGATGCGGTCGCTGCCGGCCTGCACCGGCAGATGCAGATAATTGGCCAGCTGCGGCACGTCGCGGTACGCATCCACCAGCGAGTCGGAAAATTCCAGCGGATGCGAGGTGGTGAAACGGATACGGCCGATGCCCTCGATCTGCGCGATGGTGCGGATCAACAGGCCCAGATCGGCGTATTGCGCCGCGTCGCCGGCATCGGCGCCGTACGCGCCGCGATACGCGTTGACGTTCTGGCCGAGCAGATTGATCTCGCGCACGCCTTGCGCGGCCAGCTGCGCCACCTCCACCAGCACGTCCTCGAACGGCCGGCTGACTTCTTCGCCACGGGTGTAGGGCACCACGCAGAACGAGCAGTACTTGGAGCAGCCTTCCATGATCGACACGAACGCCGACGGACCCTCGGCGCGCGGCTCGGGCAGGCGATCGAACTTCTCGATTTCCGGAAAGCTGATGTCCACCTGCGACTTGCCCGATTCGCGCCGCGCGCGGATCAGCTCCGGCAGGCGATGCAGGGTCTGCGGGCCGAACACCAGATCCACATAGGGCGCGCGCTTGACGATGGCCTCGCCTTCCTGCGAGGCCACGCAGCCGCCCACGCCGATGATCACCGGCTTGCCGCCTGCCTTCAGCGCCTTCCAGCGGCCCAGCTGGCTGAACACCTTTTCCTGCGCCTTCTCGCGGATGGAGCAGGTGTTGACCAGCACCACGTCGGCGTCTTCGGGGTTGTCGGTCAGCTCCAGGCCTTCGGAGGCGGCGAGCACGTCGGCCATCTTGGCCGAGTCGTACTCGTTCATCTGGCACCCGTGGGTCTTGATGTAGAGCTTGCCGCGCACCACGGCAGGCGCCGACGGGCGGGCCACCGGCAGCGGCAACAGGGCGGGTGCGTCCACGGCGGTGGCCGCGGACAGGTCGGAAACGGATGTCCCGGGCATGGCGCTTATTCCAGGCGGGTAGAAGATAGCCGCACAGTTTACCCGCTTGCGCCGGGCCCGTCCGCTTGGTCAGGCCTTGGCGTTGGTGGCCTCGGCGCGCGCGAACGCCGGCCGGTCGGCCATGCGGGCGATGTAGGCGCGGGTGCTGGCAGGCGGGTCGATCAGGCCGAAATCGACCATCCAGCCCAGCGCGCCGCCCCACAGCACATCGGCCGCGCTGCAGCGCTGGCCCAGGAGATAGTCGCCCTTGGCCAGCTGCGCATCGATCACCTGCAGCACCGTGGCGCAGTCGGCGTAGGGCGAGATCGAGCGCGGCGGCGCATCGCGCTTCATCGCGCGGTCGATGATCGCCGGCTCGAACGCCGAGCCGTAGAAGGCCAGCCAGCGCAGGTAGGCGCCGCGATCGGCATCGCCCGGCGCCGGCGACAGCCCGGCTTCCGGATACAGCTCGGCCAGATACTGGTAGATCGCGCCCTGTTCGGTGACCACGCTGTCGCCATGCCGGATCGCCGGAATCTTGCCCATGGGGTTGATCGCCAGGTACGCGGGCGCGAGTTGCTCGCCCTTTTCCAGATTGACGATCTGCAGGTCGTAACTGGCGCCGAGCTCTTCCAGCAGCACCAGCACGCCGCGCGAACGCGAACGGGGATTGTGGAACAGGGTGATGTGGCGCTGGTCGGACATTGCGGTTTCCTTGGTGGATGCGGAAGGCATAGAGAACGAGGTGCCAGGCAATCCTACGCAGCTATTGCGGACAGTTTCTGTCCGCAATACGGTAACGCGATGGCCTCGACCGCTGCCCGCTTGTTGCGTCTGCTTGCGCTGCTGCAGGGCGGCCGCAGTTGGTCGGGCGTGGCGCTGGCCGAGCGGCTGGAACTGCATCCGCGCAGCGTGCGGCGCGCGATCGAGCGCCTGCGCGAGTTGGGTTACCCGGTGCATGCCGTGCCCGGCGCCGGTGGCGGCTACCGGCTGGGGCAGGGTGCGGCCGCCCTGCCGCTGTTGTTCGAAGAAGACGAGGCGCTGACGGTGGCGATCGCGCTGCGCGCAGCGGCTCCGGCGATACGCGGCATGGATGCGGCGGCGGCGCGGGTGCTGCGCAAGCTCGATCCGCTGTTGCCGCGGCGCAGCGGCCAGCGTGCCAGTGCGGCGCACGCGGCCACCGCCAGTCTGCCGGTCACCGGGGAGGTGGGTGCCCTGGTGGATGCGGCGCTGCTGGCGCAACTGGCCAGCGCCTGCCGCGACCGGGTCACGCTGCGGCTGGACTATCGCCGCCACTCCGGTGCCCCGATCACGCGTTGCGTCGAGCCGGCCCTGCTGGTGAATTACGGGCGGCGCTGGTATCTGCTGGCCTGGGATTGCGAGCGCCAGGACTGGCGCACCTTGCGCGCCGACCGCATCGACCGGGCCGAGACGACCGGCGCGCAATTCGTCGCTCGCGCACTGCCGGAAGAACCACTGCAACTCCTGCGCAAGGCAATCGGCGAGTCGCCGTTTCCGTGCCGGGCCCGGGTACGCCTGCACGGCACGCTGGAGGTACTCGCCGCGCGCATCCCGCCCTGGCTGGGCGCGCTGGAAGCCGACGGGCCGGCGCATTGCTGGTTGGGCCTGGGTGCGCCGAGCATGCCGGCGCTGGCGGCCAACCTGCTGCTGCTCGACCTGCCGTTCGATGCGATCTGCCCGGACGCCGTGCGCGTGCCGCTGGCCGAGGCGCTGAACGCGTTGCGGACGCGGCTGGAGCCGCTGCCCGGATAACCGTGGCGGCCACTTGGCAAGCCCCGGCCAAGCTGGGACACTCCGCCGCATGAAGGGGATGTCAAGATTGCTGGGGCTGTTACTCGTCACGTTGCCGGCAGCGCCGGTCTGCGCCGGCACCTTGTACAAGTGTGTCAGCGGCGACGGAATCACCAGCTACCTGAGCAAGCGCCAGAGCGGCGCGACCTGCAGCGTCATCAGCAGCTACACCCCGGAGCGATCCGCGCGCCGCGCGCCGGCGGCCATGGCTCGCCCGGCGCAGGGCATGGCCGCCGGCCCGGAGCGCGCCAGCACCTCGATCGACAGCGGCGCGCCGGCCACCATCATCAGTCAGCCGGTTGGCCAAGCGCCACGCCGCGCTGCCGAGGTCGCCTCGGCGGTGACGCCGCGCGCGCTGCCGGTGGCGGAGACCTCGGTCGTGCAGGCACCCGCCGCCGCGGTCAATCCGCGCCGGGTGGTCAGCGGGCAGGTCTATTCGTATATGAAGGACGGCGTGCGTCACTACACCAGTGCGCGCCCGCGTCAGGTCGCCAGCATCGAAGGCCTGCGCACCATCCATTACAGCTTCATCGAAACCTGTTACGCCTGCGCGGCCAAGCCCGGCGTCAATTTCGGCGCGATCCGGCTCAACACCAATGCCTATCAGCAGGAAATCACCGCAGCCGCGCGCGAGTTCGGGGTCGAGGAAGCGATCGTGCGCGCGATCATCCATGCCGAGTCGGCCTACAACCCGCTGGCACTGAGCCGGGCCGGCGCGCAGGGGCTGATGCAGTTGATGCCCGGCACCGCGCGCCGCTTCGGCGTCAGCGATGCCTATGATGCAACGCAAAATATTCGCGGTGGCGTGCAATATCTTTCGTGGTTGCTGAAGCGCTTCAATGGCGATCTCACGCTCGCCGCTGCCGGCTACAACGCAGGCGAGGGCGCGGTGGATCGCTATGGCGGCGTGCCGCCTTACAGCGAGACCCAGCGCTACGTCCAACGCGTCGGCGTGCTGGCCGGACGCTATCGTGGGCAGACCACGGCGGCCAACTGAGCCGTGTGCTTTGCATGCATCTGCGCGCGCTGCGGCCTGCTTTGACAGTCGCGCGCCGAAACGGACGTCATGCGGCCACCAGGCCGCGCAGGCCGCCGTTGCACCGGCGCGATAGTGCAGCCAACGCGCAGCATGTCTGCAACTGGCGCGGTCTTTTTTGTCAGCACTGGGTCACAGCTGTACTCCTTGTGCAGGCCTGGCGCGTGACGTGATCGAAGCGTGCCTGCATCCAGTGTTTGCACTGCGCCGGTTCGACTGCGTACATTGCGTTGTCTGTGCATTAAGCGTTCCGCTACACTGCGGTCGATTCATCGCGGCTGGACCCCCCGCCAGCCGTTGGCAGCCTCACGCTACCTAATCAAGATCGGAGAGCCGGATGGCCAACGATGGGGTTAACGCACCTGCTGATATCGGGCGTCGTCGGTTCTTGACCGCGACAACGGCCGTGGTCGGTGCGGTCGGAGCAGGATTTGTCGCAGTTCCGTTCGTGAAGTCGTGGAATCCCAGCGCACGCGCCAAGTTGGCCGGTGCCCCGGTGACCGCCGACATCAGCGCCTTGCAGGAAGGGCAACGGCTGGTTCTGGAATGGCGCGGTCAGCCCATCTGGATCGTCAAGCGCTCCAAGGCGATGCTCGACGCACTGCCATCGCTGGATGACCGGCTCAAGGATCCCAAGTCCGAGAACAAGGACCAGCAGCCCGACTACGTGCTGAAGAACCCCGAGTACCGCTCGATCAAGTCCGACATCTCGGTGCTGGTCGGGTTGTGCACGCATCTGGGCTGCTCGCCGGAAATGGTCGCCGAGATCCGCCCCGAGCCCTACGACCCGCAGTGGAAGGGCGGCTACTTCTGCCCCTGCCACAAGTCGCGCTTCGACATGTCCGGCCGCGTCTTCGACGGCGTGCCGGCACCGATCAATCTGCTGGTGCCCCCACACCACTACGTGGACGACAACACCCTGGTGATCGGCGTCGATCCCGACGCTGCCGGTACGTCGGCCAACAGCACGGGGGCTGCCTGATGAGCAATATTTTGGTCCGTACCGCCAACGGTGTGTTCGATTGGGTCAACGAACGCGCGCCCGGGCTGATGCCCATGTACCGCAAGCACGTCAGCGAGTACTACGCGCCGAAGAACTTCAACCTCTGGTACTACTTCGGCTCGCTGGCCATCGTGGTGCTGGTCAACCAGATCGTCACCGGCATCTTCCTGACGATGCACTACAAGACCAGCGCCGCCGATGCGTTCGCCTCGATCGAATACATCATGCGCGACGTGGAGTGGGGCTGGCTGATCCGCTACATGCACAGCACCGGCGCCTCGCTGTTCTTCATCGTGGTGTATCTGCACATGTTCCGCGGGCTGATGTACGGCAGCTACCAGAAGCCGCGCGAGCTGGTGTGGATTCTCGGCATGCTGATCTACCTGGTGCTGATGGCCGAAGCCTTCATGGGCTACGTGCTGCCGTGGGGGCAGATGTCGTTCTGGGGCGCGAAGGTGATCATCTCGCTGTTCGGCGCCATCCCGGTAATCGGCAACGGGCTGACCGAATGGATCATGGGCGATTATCTGCCTGGCGATGCCACGCTCAACCGCTTCTTCGCGCTGCACGTGATCGCACTGCCACTGGTGCTGTTGCTGCTGATCGTGCTGCACATCGGCGCGCTGCACGAGGTGGGCTCCAACAATCCCGACGGCGTGGAGATCAAGAAGGGGCCCAAGGGCAACCGCTGGGACGCGCACAAGCCGGCCGACGGCATCCCGTTCCATCCGTACTACACGGTCAAGGATCTGGTCGGGGTCGGCTTTTTGCTGCTGATCGCTGCCTTCATCATCTTCTTCGCGCCGGCGTTCGGTGGTTTGTTCCTGGAACACGACAACTTCACCGAGGCCAATCGCCTGGTGACCCCGGAGCACATCAAGCCGGTCTGGTACTACACGCCGTACTACGCGATGTTGCGCGTGGTCCCCAACAAGCTCGGCGGCGTGCTGGTGATGTTCTCGGCGATCGCGATCCTGTTCCTGGTGCCATGGCTGGATCGGGCCAAGGTGCGCTCGATCCGCTACCGCGGCTGGATCTCCAAGGTCGCGCTCGGCGTGCTGGTGGTGTGCTTCGTGTGGCTGGGCGTGATCGGCTCCGGTCCTGGCACCGACGCACACGAAACCTATGTCGGGCGCGTGCTGACCTTCCTATACTTTGCCTTCTTCATCACCATGCCGGTGTGGACGCGGCTGGACAAGACCAAGCCGGTGCCGGAGCGGGTGACCACCCATGACTAATTCCAACGTGAAGTCATGGACGTTGCGCGTGGTCGCCCTGTTGTGCGGGCTGACCCTGGCCGCAGGGGCGCTGGCAGCCGAAGGCGGAAAGGTGCAGCAGGCCGGCAACGACCTGAGCGACCGAGCCTCGCTGCAGCGTGGCGCGCAGTTGTTCATGAACTACTGCTCCGGCTGCCACTCGCTGAAGTACCTGCGCTATTCGCGCATGGCCAGCGATCTGGGATTGAGCGAAGAAGAGGTCATGACCAACCTCAACTTCACCGGCGCCAAGATCGGCGAACACATCGAAGGCACCATGCCGCACGATGCGGCCACCAAGTGGTTCGGCAAGGCGCCGCCGGATCTGACCTTGATCGCCCGCGTGCGTGGCACCGACTGGGTCTATACCTATCTCAAGTCGTTCTACCTGGATCAGACCCGCCCGCTGGGCTGGAACAACCAGCTGTTTCCGAATGCCTCCATGCCCAACCCGCTGTGGGAGCTGCAGGGCCTGCAGCAGGCGCAGTTCGGCCCGCCCGACAAGGCGACCGGCGACAAGCCGGTGCAGGCGCTCAAACTCGGTCAGCCAGGGCGACAGACGCCGGTCGAGTTTGATCAGACCGTGCGCGATATCGCCAACTTCCTCGAATACGCCGGCGAACCGGCGGCCTTGAAGCGGCAGAGCATGGGCGTGTGGGTGATCCTGTTCCTGGCCTTGCTCACCTTCATGGCCTACCTGCTGAAGAAGGAATACTGGAAGGACGTGCACTGACCGGTCTGCAGGCCGGTCATCGGCTGCAGAGCGCATCGACCATGCATGCGCAAATCATGCAACGGCTGCAGCAAACCGACCGCTGAGCCCCTCTTCCCGCGGGAGAGGGGTTGGGGTAAGGGTCGGCAAGCAATCAACGCGTCGGTTGACGACAAATCGCCTTTGCCGCATCCGATGTCGTGCACCGGCGGTCGCACCGTTGCGACACGCGCACGTGACCGGAAGCTGCATCTCGGCGCAACAAGCGGCCTGTCCGGGCATTAATCGGCCCTATCACTCTTGGCTTTTGCGTGACGTGATTGCACACTCGAAGGACCGTGGTGACGGTCGGCGTTGGGCCGGCCGCGCCGATGCGGCCGGCGGATTCCGGTCGTCGGAGAGCCTTGAATGGCGACGAGTGTGCGTATGCGGAATACCTTGACTTTGTTTTCGTCCAACGACGACGTGTTGTGCCACCGGGTCCGTCTGGTCCTGGCGGCGAAAGGGGTGACCTACGACCTGGTGCCGGTCGACCCGCAAAATCCCCCGGAAGATCTGATCGATCTCAATCCCTACCATTCGGTCCCGACCCTGGTCGAACGCGATCTGGTGCTGTACGCGGCATCGGTGGTCAGCGAATACCTGGACGAGCGCTACCCGCATCCGCCGTTGATGCCGGTCGATCCGCTCTCGCGCGCACGTTTGCGTCTGGCGATGCTGCGGATCGAGCACGACTGGGTGCCGCAGGTACAGGCCATCCAGCTCGGCAACAAGACCCAGGCCGAGGCCGGCCGCAAGCGCCTGAAGGAACTGCTCACCGCCTCGGTGCCGCTGTTCAAGGCCAGCAAGTTCTTCCTCAATCCGGAAATGAGTCTGGCCGATTGCGCGATGGCGCCGATCATCTGGCGACTGGACGCGTTGGAGATCGGTCTGCCCAAGGACGGCAAGGCGATCGAAGACTACGGCAACCGGATCTTCCGCAATCCAGGCTTCATCCGCAGCCTGACCGATCAGGAAAAGAAACTGCGCGACCTGCCGGGCTGATGCGACGGCTGTATGCCAACAGACCGACGCCCCAACGCGCAGCCGCCGCTGCGGGCCGTGTGCGGGTAAAATGACGCCATGAGCGAAGATTTCCCCCGCATGACCAGCCATCGCCCGTACCTGCTGCGGGCCTTGGTCGAATGGATCAACGACAACGGCATGACCCCGCACGTCCTGGTGGACGCCGGGCTGCCCGGTGTGCAGGTGCCTGCCAGTGCCGTCAAGGACGGCCGCGTGGTGCTGAACATCGCCGAGCGCGCCGTGGTCGGGCTGCAGGTCGACAACGAAAGCGTGCAGTTCACCGCACGCTTTGGCGGCGTCAGTTATCCGGTGATGGTGCCGATGGCCGCGGTCCTTGCGGTGTATGCACGCGAGACCGGGCAGGGCATGGCCTTGCCGGACGACATCCCCGGCACCAGTACCGAGCCGCCGGATCCGGGTGCACCGCCGCCAAGCGCGCCCACGCCGGACGAGCCGCCGAGCGCGGGCAAGCGTCCGCATCTGCGCGTGGTCAAGTAACTGCACGCACGGACGCGCATCGCGCGTTCGTGCGTTGTTGCGCCATTTGCGTGTGCGGTTTGCATCGCACGCGCATTTTTCCACCAAAGCACGCCGTTGCATGTGTGCATCGGCGTTGCGGATCGGCGGCAGCAACGCTGATCTTCAATCGCGCGGCACTGCATGCAGGCCAGGTGCCTGCAGACGCATACATCGATCCAATCGCGGTCAGTTCAGGCGCTGATGGTCCGGGCTCAGCGGCGTCACCGTGGCCACCTGCGGTCCGGTGAAGGCGATCAATTGGTCGCCGCGCAGCACCAGGCGGCCGCTATGACGGTCGATGCCGTCGTAGGAATACTCGAACCGGAACGTCCGCTCGAAGCCCAGCCAGCCATTGGGCTTGCGGCAGATGCGGATGTTGGTGGAATGCACGCTCTGATCCAGCCATTGCACATCGGCGGCGCGGCAGGCATTGCGGCCGAGGATATCGGCACGTTCGGCCGCTGCGCGCGAGGAGTTCCAGAACGCGTACAGCGCGGCGCCGGCAATCATGAAGAGGATAAGGCTGGGCATGGCGTCAATGTGCCATGGCCTGCGCCCGATCGACAATCGTCGCGCCGGGCCGCAGCGTTGCGTTGACGGCTAGTGGCTGGCGACCTGATGCACCGGCCGGCATCCGCCGCTCGTGCAGGCATCCCTTCGCTGCACCAGCAACGGCTGTCGTCACGTCGCGCAAGTGCTCGGCATCGCGCCAGGTCGAACTGGAGTTGACGGGAAGGTTGCAGCAGGTCGATCCGGTGCAGCGGACGCACCGGGCTTGGCCGCTGCGCAGTCAGGTCGACAGCCGCTTTAACCATTCACCGCCATTCCCGCGCTCGGCTTGTGTCGGGCGCAGCGCAACCCCATTCATTGGGCTTCGCCCCGTTGAATCCACACGCCGCTTCTGGCCTGGCATCGCGGCCTGCGGCATCGCCTATGCATCCTGTCCTGCAGCAGTTCCATCCTGTCGTGGCTGCGTGGTTTGCGCAGACCTTCGCTGCGCCCACGCCGGCGCAGATTGCCGCGTGGCCGGCGATCCAGGCCGGACGCCACACGCTGGTGGCCGCGCCGACCGGCTCGGGCAAGACGCTGACCGCGTTCTTCGCGGCCATCGATGCCTTGATCCGCGACGGCCTGGCCAATGGCGGCGCGCTGCCGGACGAAACCCGCGTGGTTTACGTCTCACCGCTGAAGGCCTTGTCCAACGACATCCACCTCAATCTGGATGCGCCGTTACAGGGCATCCGCACGGCGCTGGTCGCGAGCGGTCTGCCGGATGTCGCGGTGCGCACGGCGGTGCGTACCGGCGACACCCCGCAACGCGAGCGGGTGCAGGCGCGCCGCACGCCGCCGCATATCCTGGTGACCACGCCGGAGTCGCTGTATGTGCTGTTGGGCTCGGCCTCCGGGCGCACTGCGTTGCGGCATGTGCGCACCGTCATCGTCGATGAGATCCATGCGGTGGCGGCGGACAAGCGCGGCAGTCATCTGGCGCTGACCCTGGAGCGATTGCAGCGGCTGGCCGAGCGCCCGATCACGCGCGTCGGGCTGTCGGCCACGCAGAAGCCGATCGAGACCGTGGCGCAGTTCCTGGTCGGGGCGGGCGATGCCGGCCGGCCGCCGCAGTGCGAGATCGTCGATATCGGCTACACCCGCCGGCGCGATCTGGCCCTGGCCTTGCCGCCGACGCCGCTGAGCGTGGTGATGTCCAACGATCAGTGGCTGCAGGTGTATGCCGATGTCGCCACGCTCGCGCAGCAGCATCGCACCACGCTGGTGTTCGTCAACACGCGGCGCATGGCCGAGCGCGCTGCGCGCCATCTTGGCGATCTGCTCGGCAAGCAGCGCGTCGCCGCGCACCACGGCAGCCTGTCGCGCGAAACGCGTCTGTTGGCGGAGCAGCGACTCAAGGCCGGCGGCCTCACCGTGCTGGTGGCCACTGCATCGCTGGAACTCGGCCTGGATATCGGCGATGTGGACCTGGTCTGCCAGCTCGGTTCGCCGCGCTCGATCGCCACCTTCCTGCAGCGTGCCGGACGCTCCGGGCATGCGGTTGGCGGCACGCCGAAGGCGCGCCTGTTTCCGCAGACCCGCGACGAACTGGTCGAATGTGCTGCATTGCTGGACAGCGTGCGCCGCGGTGAGCTGGACGCCTTGCGCATTCCGCTGGCGCCGATCGATGTGCTTGCACAACAGATCGTGGCCGAGGCCGCGTGCGAGGACTGGGACGAAGATGCGCTGTTCGCCTTGGTGCGCCGCGCCTGGCCGTTCGCGCAGTTGAGCCGCGCGCGCTTCGATGACGTGGTGCGCATGCTGTGCGACGGCTTCAGCACACGGCTCGGGCCGCGTGCAGGCTACCTGCATCGCGATGCGGTGCATCGACGCCTGCATGCGCGCCGCGGCGCACGCATGACTGCGCTGACCTCCGGCGGCACCATCCCAGAAACCGGCGACTACAGCGTGGTGCTGGAACCGCAGGCCGAAAAGATCGGCACGGTGAACGAGGATTTTGCGGTCGAAAGTCTTACCGGCGACGTGTTCCAGCTCGGCAATGCCAGCTACCGCATCCTACGCGTGGATGCCGGGCGCGTCCGGGTGGAGGACGCCAAGGGCGCGCCACCGAATATCCCGTTCTGGCTGGGCGAGGCGCCCGGCCGTAGCGACGAATTGTCGGCGGCGGTGTCGCGTTTGCGTGGCGAGATTGCGCTGCGGCTGGATAGCCCGCCACATCAGGCGGCCTGCGACTGGCTGCACACCGTGCTGGATCTCTCGGTGGAAGCGGCACGCCAGCTGGTCGAGTATCTCGCCCATGCCTGCACCGCGCTGGGCGCGATGCCCACCCAGCAGTGCCTGGTGATGGAGCGCTTCTTCGATGCCAGCGGCGGCACCCAGCTGGTGATCCACTCGCCGTACGGCAGCCGCATCAATCGTGCCTGGGGGCTGGCGTTGCGCAAGCGCTTCTGCCGCACCTTTAACTTCGAACTGCAGGCCGCCGCGACCGAGGATGCGATCGTGTTGTCGCTGTCCACCAGTCATAGTTTTGCCCTGGAGGAGGTGGCGCGCTACCTGCATTCGTCATCGGCAGAGCATGTGTTGATCCAGGCCTTGCTGGATGCGCCGCTGTTCGGCGTGCGCTGGCGCTGGAATGCGACCAATGCGATGGCGCTGCCGCGCTTTGCCGGTGGCAACAAGGTCGCGCCGCAACTGCAACGGATGAAGTCGGAAGATCTGCTGGCGACGGTGTTCCCCGATCAGGTCGCCTGCGCGGAGAATCTGGTCGGCGAGCGCGAGGTGCCGGATCATCCGTTGGTGGCGCAGACACTGGAAGACTGCCTGCATCAGTCCATGGACAGCGAGGGCTGGTTGCAGGTGCTGCGCGGGCTGGAGTCGGGGTCGATCACGTTGGTGGCGCGCGATCTGGCGGCGCCGTCGCCGCTGGCGGCCGAAGCCTTGAATGCGCGTCCGTACGCATTCCTGGACGACGCACCGCTGGAAGAACGCCGCACCCAGGCCGTGCAAAGCCGTCGCTATACCCCGCAGAGCAGCGACGACCTGGGGCAGCTCGATCCCGAGGCGATCGCCTCGGTGCGCGAACAGGCGTGGCCGCAGCCGCGCGATGGTGAAGAAATGCACGAAGCGTTGGTCGGGCTTGGCGTGCTTCCGGTCGATGAGGCGGGCGATGCGCACTGGCAGGGCTGGCTGGCTGCACTCGCAGGCGATGGGCGTGCCAGCTGTCTTGCGTTCGACGGTGTGCCCGCGCTGTGGATCAGTGCCGAGCGCATCGACTGGTTTGCGCCACTATATGCGCATGCATCCGCACAGCCGCCGCTACAGGCGCCGGCAGATTGCCGCGTTGCCGACTGGCAGCGCGACTGGGCCGTGCGCGAGCTGCTGCGCGGTCGTCTGTCTGCGGTCGGCCCGGCGCAGGTGTCGGCCCTGGCCGGCGCCTTGCGTTTGCCCGAGTCCGAGATCGTGCTTGCCCTGGCCGCCCTGCAGCGCGAGGGCTATGTCATGGCCGGCGATTTCAACGCGCAGGCGCAGGCGGAAGAGTGGTGCGAACGCCATCTGCTGGCGCGCATCCATCGCTATACCCTGGGACGTTTGCGCCGCGAGATCGAGCCGGTGGCACAACGCGATTACGCGCGGTTCCTGTTCGAGTGGCAGCACCTCGACAGTGCCAGCCGGGTGGCGGGGCCGGACGCATTGGCTGGCGTGGTCGGGCAGCTGGAAGGTTTTGAGGCGCCTGCGGTGCTGTGGGAGAGCGAGCTGCTGCCGGCACGCGTGCGCGACTATCAACCGGCCTGGCTGGACGAGCTGTGCACCGCCGGGCGCACCGTGTGGGCGCGGCTGCGGCCCGGTGGTGGCCGCAGCGGTGCCGCGTTGCGCAGCACGCCGATCGTGTTGCTGCCGCGTCGCGAGGCGCAGCGCTGGAGTGGCCTGGCACGCGATGCCGACGACGCGCCGTTGGGCTCGCGCGCGCAACGGGTGGCGGAGGTGCTGCGGCAGCAGGGCGCCTTGTTCTTCGACGAGATTGCCGATGCGGCCCGCCTGATGAGCACCGAGCTGGAAGATGCCCTGAGCGAACTGGTGATGCGCGGGCGTGCGCATTGCGACAGCTA
Source organism: Xanthomonas sp. LMG 8993 (assembly GCF_009835065.2). Lineage (NCBI taxonomy): Bacteria > Pseudomonadati > Pseudomonadota > Gammaproteobacteria > Lysobacterales > Lysobacteraceae > Xanthomonas > Xanthomonas sp. LMG 8993. The sequence continues at coordinate 50,534 of NZ_QVIF02000005.1, forward strand.
TGCCGGGCTGCGCGCGCTGCTGGTGCCGGCCTCCAAGCGGCCCTCGGCGCTGTCGCGCCACCGACGCCGCGCCAGCGCGCTGGGCATTCGCGATGCCGGCCGCTGGGCGCCGGTGCGCGCGCTGCCGGAGCTGCCGCTGGCCGAAGCCGGCGAGCGCCACCAGGACATGCTCGAACATGTGGCGCATACCTTGTTGCGGCGCTACGGCGTGGTCTGCTGGCGGCTGCTGGAGCGCGAGGCGGCGTGGCTGCCGCCTTGGCGCGAGTTGCTGCGCATGTATCAACGGCTGGAAGCGCGTGGCGAGATCCGTGGCGGGCGTTTCATCGCCGGGCTGTCCGGCGAGCAGTTCGCGTTGCCGGATGCGATCGCGGCGCTGCGCCGCGTGCGTGCGCAAGCCTTGCCGCAGCAGTGGGTGTGCGTCAGTGCGAGCGACCCGAGCAATCTGTTGGGCAGCGTCCTGCCGGGCGAGCGCGTGGCGCGCGTACCGGGCAACCGTGTGGCGTATCTCGATGGCCTGCCGATGGCGGTGTGGGTGGCAGATCGCTTCCAGCCGCTGCAGGACCTGAGCGACGAACAGGCCGAGCAGGCCTTGCGCCTGCTGCAGCGTGGGCCGGGCGCCGCCGAGCAGACGCCGATGGAGCAATGGCTGGCTCAGTCGCCCGGCAGCACCGCGCGTGCGCCGGTCGCGCGCGGTAGCGGACGCGACAGATAGGGGTTGTCTGGGACCACCCAGCGCCACGGCGCATCCACCGCCTTGCGGATGCCGATGCGCGGCGTCGCCAGCGCTGCGGAGGGCGGTGGCATGCCGTCGTCCTCGATCCACAGACGTGCGCCTGCGTCGGTCAGATCCAGCCCGTTGTCCGTCGCGCTCACCGCGAACGCCTGGGCCAAGCGACCGGGACCGGTGGTCAAGCTCTTGAGTGGAGCGGCGTTGCGCGCGGCCTGCATGGTGGCGATCCCGGCCAGCGGTTCGAGTGCGCGGATCAGCACCGCGTGCCCGGGCGCACCACCGCACACCGCGTTGATCGCCCAGTGCATGCCGTAGATGAAATACACATACAGATGCCCCGGTGCGCCGAACATCACCTGCGTGCGCGGGGTCATGCCGCGAAACGAATGCGCGGCCGGATCTTCGCTGCCGCAATACGCCTCGACCTCGGTGATACGTCCGCGGCGTCCGTCCGCGCTGACCAATACCTTGTTGAGCAAGCGCGGCGCGACCTGGCGGGCATCGTGCGCATAGAAGCTGCGTGGAAGTGCTTGTAATGACATGCGCCAAGCCTAACCGCGCAGTCGTGATGTCCCAGCGGACTGTTCCGGACACGGCAGGAACCAGGGGTAGGAATTTTCCGAACGCGATCCGTACGAGCGCGTGACCGGTCACAAAAGCGCATATCCGATGGTGTGAATACGCGGTTAAGTGCCGTTTGCGTCTCAAGCGCGTTTTGCCGTCGCCGATAGCCATTAGCGATTGGTTAGACAAGCCGCACACAGTGAGCGGCACCCGCACCAGGCCACCGGGCGACCCTGCAACGCAGGTCGCGCATGCACCACCTTCAAGAGAACTCCCCAATGTTAGGCAACTTCAGAATCGGAACCAGGCTGATCGTGGCGTTCCTGATCGTCTCGGCGATCGGCGCAGGCATCGGGTGGGTGGGTTATTCCAACTCCGGTCGGATCAGCGACCTGTCGACCTCGCTTTACGAGCGCGAGCTGCTCGGCTTGTCGAACGTCAAGGAGGCCAATATCAATCTGATCTACGCCGGCCGCGCACGTGCCAATCTGTTGCTGGCCAGCAGCGCCGAAGAGCGCCAGTCGCATGTGCAGAACATCGACAAGTACACCGCCAAGGTGGTCGATTACATGACGCGCGCGCGTTCCAGCTTCCAGACCGAGGAAGGCAGGAACAAGCTGGCGCAGTTCGACCGCGCCTGGCAGAAATACCTGGAAGAGCGCGGCCGCTTCATCGACGCCGCCAACCGCGAAGCCTTGCGTGACGCCAACCCGGAACTGGCCGAACTCTCGCGTGCGGTGCGTGCCAGCTCGGATGAAGTCGATACCTTGATGACCGATCTGAGCGGCCTGCGCGAGCGCAGCGCTGCCTCGGCCAATGCCGAGGCCGGCAGCATCCACGCGCGCAGCTCCAAGCTGCTGATGGCCATCATCTGCGGCGGTGTGCTGCTCGGCGCGGTTCTCGGCGTGGTGATCAGCCGCAGCGTCACCGGCCCGATCCGCCGCGCGGTAACGGTGGCCAACGGGCTGTCCGAAGGCGATCTGACCATGCGCATCGACGTGCATGGCCGCGACGAAACCGCGCAGCTGCTCGAAGCGATGCGCACGATGGTGCAGAAGCTGTCGCAGGTGGTCGGCGAGGTCAACACCAGTGCCGAAACCCTGGCCAGCGCGTCGGAGGAAGTCAGCGCCACCGCGCAGTCGTTGTCGCAGGCCGCCAGCGAACAGGCCGCCGGTGTGGAGGAAACCAGCGCCTCGCTGGAGCAGATGACCGCATCGATCAGCCAGAACACCGAAAACGCCCGCATCACCGATGGCATGGCCACGCAGGCCGCGAAGGAGACCATCGAAGGCGGCGAAGCGGTGGTCGCCACCACCCAGGCGATGAAGCAGATCGCGCAGAAGATCGGCATCATCGACGACATCGCGTATCAGACCAATCTGCTCGCGCTCAATGCAGCGATCGAAGCGGCGCGCGCCGGCGAACACGGCAAGGGCTTTGCCGTGGTGGCCGCCGAGGTGCGCAAGCTGGCCGAACGCAGCCAGGTGGCCGCGCAGGAGATCGGCGAGGTGGCCAGTTCCAGCGTCGAACTGGCCGATCGCGCCGGCCGTCTGCTCGACACCATCGTGCCCAGCATCAAGCGCACCTCGGACCTGGTGCAGGAGATTTCGGCGGCTTCCGAAGAGCAATCCTCCGGTGTCAGCCAGATCAATTCGGCGGTGGTGCAGCTGAGCCAGACCACCCAGCAGAACGCCAGCGCATCCGAAGAACTGGCCGCCACTGCCGAGGAAATGAGCGCGCAGGCCGAGCAGTTGCAGCAGAGCATGGCGTTCTTCCGCCTGGGCGGGCAGGGGCCGGCGAGCACGCCGCCCAAGCGCGGCAAGGTGGCGGCCGCACGCCCGGCACGTGCGCCCGGTGCGCGCGGCTGGCGCAGTGACGCAGCACCGGCCTATGCGATGTCCGAGGGCCCGGACGAAGGCCAGTTCGCCCGCTTCTGAGAGACCGATCGATGACTGCACAGACCCCCGATGTGATGCCTGGCGACGCCGATGCGGCGGCCCAGTACCTGACCTTCCAGCTGGATGGCGAAACCTTCGCCATCAGCATTCTTGGCATTCGCGAAATCATTCAGTACCGCGCACCCACGCCGGTGCCGTCGATGCCGGCCTGCGTGCGCGGGGTGATCAACCTGCGCGGTGCGGTGGTGCCGGTGGTGGATCTGCAGTCGCGGCTGGGGCGTGCCGACAGCGCGATCGGCAAGCGCAGCTGCATCGTGATCCTGGCCACCGAGCAGGCGCAGGGAACGCAGGTGATCGGGGTGCTGGTCGATGCGGTCAACGCGGTGATCGAACTGGCCGATCAGGACATCGAAGCGGCGCCATCGTTCGGCACGCATATCCGCCGCGACCTGCTGCGCGGCATGGGCAAGGTGGGCGAGCGCTTCGTGGTGCTGCTGGAGATGGAGCAGGTGCTGCAGGTGGACGAAATCGCCGGCACCACCGATGCCCTGGCAGCCTGAGCCTGGCCAAGCGCAGCTGGCGATACGGCTGCCGCCTGGCAGCTGATCGCTACACGCGTTAGCCACGCAAGACAGGCGCGCTGGCGGGTGTGTGTGCACTGCGGTCGTAAGTGGAAAGCCTGCAGCCGTACACAGGCATCGATCTAGCGATTCAAGGTTGCGCAGTCGTGTCGATCAGCGCCCTGCTGGCCTACCTCGCCGAGCCCACGCGCGGTCTGCCGCTCAGTCCTGCAGATGCCAGCCATTGAAGCGCTGCACGCGGTTGCGTCCATTGCCGATCGCGCCCTGCAGGGCGTGCCGCGCGCGCGCCAGCAAGGCATTGCTGTCGAGCGAGGCACCGGCTGCCACCTCGACCAGCCCTGCGCTGATCGTCAGTGCGCCGGCTGGCCAGCTGGCCGCTTCGATCGCCTTGCGCACAGCCTCGATCAGCTCCATTGCCGTGGTTGCCGCTGTTTCCGGCAAGGCAATACAGAGTTGATCCCGGCTCAATCGTGCCACCGTGGCGGCATCCGGTAACTGCGCTTCGATCACCCTGGCAGCCTGGATCAGCGTTGTATCCGCTGCCGCGGCGCCCGCCTGCAATCTCAGCCGTTTGAAGCCATCCAGCTCGATCAGCGCCAGGGCGAGCGATGGCGTGGCGGCAGTGGGCGAGCTCTGTGCGTGTGTCTGCAGCGCATGTTCCAGACCGGCGCGGTTCCACATGCCGGTGAGTTCGTCGCGCAGCGCGTCCAGCTCGACCAGCTTGGCCGCACGGCGCAGCTCGATGGTGTCGACGACCTGCCGTGCCAGCGCCTGCAGTGCGTCGCGCTCGGCTGCCGACAGGCGCCGGGGTGTGCGATCCAGCACGCATAGCGTGCCCAGCGCGATCCCATCGGAGGTCAGCAGCGGGGCGCCGGCATAGAAGCGGATCTGCGGCTCGCCGGTGACCAGCGCATTGCCCACGAAGCGCGCATCCTGGTGGGTGTCGCCAACCTCCATCACCTGATCGGGTTCGAGGATCGCGTGCGCACAGAACGACAGTTCGCGCGGGGTTTCGCGTGGCGCCATGCCCAGTTTCGATTTGAACCACTGGCGCTGCGTGTCGATCAGCGAAATCAGGGCCATCGGCGTCCCGCAGACCTCGGCCGCGCTCGAGGCGAAGGCGTCGTAGACCGGCTCCGGTGCAGTGTCCAGCAGCTGGTAGTCCTGCAATGCGGCCAGACGTTCGTCTTCGTTCGCCGGCAGCTGCGCTGCAACGGCGGCGTTGCGCGGCAGCAGCGTTGCGTGGAAGAGGTGCAACGCGGACGCATCAGGAATCTGCATGGATAGACCACCGGAACAAGGCGCCGTCAGGCGATGGATGTGCGCATGGCGATACCGTGTCTTGGACCGTCGCACGCGTTGGTTGGCGCAGACCTCATCCACCCCAGCGGATGACGCCCGTCACCGATCTTGCCACATCGGGCAGGGCAGGTCAGTGGCAGCGACTCCACGCTGACGCGCTGCAGGGCCGCCTCGCCGGGCGCCTCATTCGCCCTGGCCGTCGTTGCCCTTGGGGCGGCGGGTTTGTTCGTCATGGATCTGCATGTCCTTCTGCCCGGGGCGCTGCTTGGCGGCCTCATCCTGTTTGCGATCCTGCTGGCTCTCCGAAACACCGTGCTGATTGTCGGCGGCCTTGTCGGGCTGGCTCTGCTTGTTGCTCATGGCTTACGTCCGGGATGGTGATGAAACGGACGTTAGCGCGCGCGATGTGATCCTAGCGACATGGCCGTACCGGGGCCTGGTATGCACCAGGCCGACGCGCTGCCGGTGCAGGGACCCAGAACGGAAAAGCCCCGGAAACATGACGTTTCCGAGGCCTTTACGATTGAAGCAATGGTGGAGCGGAAGGGGATCGAACCCTCGACCTTCGCGATGCGAACGCGACGCTCTCCCAGCTGAGCTACCGCCCCACGTGCCTGGATTCTAACCACATGTCGCGCGATTCGCCAAGCAGTCCGGCGACCTGGATCGCCGCCCGCAGGCGCGATCCTGCGGCAATCACTCGCGGACCAGCGGGAACTTGAGGTCCGGGTTCTTGGCCTTCCATTCCTTGTACGACACCGAGCCTTCCCAGGCGGCGAAGGCCTTGGGCGTGCGGCCGCGGCCGGACCAGGTCTCGCCGGTGTGCGGCAGTTCGTACTTCGGCTTGACTTCGCTACGGCCGCTCTTGACCACTTCCTTGCGTGCAGCGGTGGTACCCAGGTAAGCGGCAATATCGTTGCGCTGCTTGGTGTTGAAATGGCCGGCAAACTGCTCAAGCAGCGAGACAATGGTGGCATGCGCAGAGGATGCCTCGCTCGCGCGCTCGGTCTTTTCCTGTTCTTCCAGCTTCTGCAGCTCGTCCAGCAGCTTGGCTTTGGCTTGTGCGATGGAATCCAGTTTGGAAGTGGTATTGCTCACAGAGGTATGGCCTCGGAATAAGGGGGTGGAGACGTTGCCCGATGGGCACGCGTCATTATGGCATGTGGCCCGGGGGCGGCCGTTGCGTGTGCCTGCACCTGCACATGACGCGAGCAGGCTATTCACAGGGTCTGGTCGCGGGTTCGCAGTGTCCTGGCGAGGTCGCCGAGCATGCTTGCGCAGGCGGCGACCCCGGCCGTAACGATACAGCAGCAGGCCAGGCGGGATGACATCTCCGTGCGGCGCCGGCCAGAGATTGACTGCATGATGGCCAACCATGTCCGATGGACTGCGCCGGTTTCGATAGCGCGCTGTGCAAGGGCAGATGCGGCAATGCAAAGAGGATGCTGCTTGAATTTCTGATCTGATCCGCGGTCGGCGATGTGCAGACGCAGCTGGCGTACGGCCGTCTGCGCCTTGCCCGCATCACCACGGCCGCGTGGGATGCGCGGCCTAGCGACCACTACATCACCTCACTGCGCTGCAGCGTCTTCCAGCAGCGGCGTCAGCTGCGCTTCCAGCGCTTCGCGGCGCCATTGCCCCAGCGGTGCGGGCCAGCTGCGCTGTTCGATCAGGGTTTCCAGATGCCGGCGCGAGGCCAGGATGCCGTCGGGCAATCCCAGCTCGCGGCTGCGCTGGGCCACCGCATCCTGCAGGCGCTTGAGCACGGCCTTGTTGCCGTCGGTGGCGGCTTGCGCCAGCGGTGCATGGTCCTCGTCGGGCAACGGCGTGCTGAGCGCTTCCCACACTGCGGCGGCGAGCTTGCGCGGCGCCTTGGGAAACTTGTCGAACTGGCGCAGCAAGGCGTCCAGATCGGCGGGCGGAAAGCGCGCCAGCTGGCTGGCCAGTTCGTTGTCCAGGATCCAGCTGCGCGGGCGATCGCTCTGGCGCGCCTGCAGGTCGCGCCAGCGCAACAGGCGCAACAGGCGGCGCTGCGCTGCAGGCTCCAGGAACTGCGCGGTGCGCAGGCTCACATGCGGCCAGCGCTCGCCATCGTCATGCTCCACCGTGGCGAGCAGGCGCTCGGCGTCTTCGGCCAGCCAGCCCAGGCGATCCTGCTCGGTCAGGCGGCGGGTGAGTTCGTCGTGGATGGCGAACAGGTAACGCACATCGTCGGCGGCGTATTCCAGCTGCGCCGGCGACAGCGGGCGACGCATCCAGTCCGAGCGCGTCTCGCCCTTGGTCAGCAAGGTGCCGGTCACTTCCTGCACCAGTTTCTGATAGCCCATGCCACCCCCCACACCTGCCAGCGCGGCGGCGATCTGGGTATCGAACAATGGCCGCGGCAATACCCCGCACGCACATTTGAAGGTGACCAGATCCTCGCTGGCGCTATGCATCACCTTGACGATGTCGGTGGCGGTCAACCATTCCCTGAGCGCCTCGTTCATGCCCGGGATCAGCGGGTCGATCAGCAGGATCTCCTCGCCGATGGCCATCTGCACCAGCGCCAGTTGCGGCCAGTAGGTGCGTTCGCGAATGAATTCGGTATCCAGGCCAATGCGGGACGGACGCGATGCCTGCAGGCGTTCGCTCAGCTCGGAGGGGTGGGTGATCCAATGGGGCACGTGATTTCCGTCGACAGCAAGGGTTTGCGCAGAACGCGCAGAATAGCCTAACGTCGCGATCGCCTGTCGTGCGGCAGAGCACTGGAAGGAGCAGGTGGTGGGTGAGTGCGGTAACCGGATCGCAGCATGGGCATTGGTTGCGCTAAGCGTGTGCGCCTGTTCGCGGACACCGACGCCGGCGCCTGCCGCTGCGCCGCAACCTGCCGCCGCCGCCGCGGTGCCGAGCAAGCCGAATGTGTCCATCGGTGGCGAAGAATCCGCCGAAACCGTGACGCAATGGCAGCCGCCGCCAGTGGACCTGGGCGATGAGCCGCTGGCGCAGGTGCGCAAGCGCGCCGACCAGGCATTGAAGGACGATCGGCTCTATCGCGACGCCGACGATGCGATTCCGCTGTATCTGGCAATCCAGCAACGCGCCGACGGCAAGGACGCGGCCAGCCGGCGCGGACTGGAGCAGGCGCGGCGCCGGTTGATCGAGCGCGGCCAGGCGCTGATCGCGCAGACCGACCGTCAGGACAGCGCGTTGGAACAGGCGCGTGAGCTGGCCATCGTGGCGCTGGCGCTCGCTCCGCAGGACCCGAAGGTGCGCGCACTGCAGCGCGCAGTGGAAACCGCACAGCGGGTGCTGAGCTTCAACCGTGCCGGCGAGGAGGATCTGCGTGGCGGCCGCCTGGGCGAGGACGGCAATGGGGCGCTGGTGAACTTTCGCGATGCGGCGCAGCTGGATCCGGACAACCCGCGCACGCGCCAGGGGCTGGCTGCAGTGGAAAGCGGCCTGCTGGCACGCGCCGAGCAGGCGGCCGAGGCGAGCGACTTCATCGGCGCACGCTACTGGTTGCAGATGGCCGGGCAGGTGCGTGAGCGCGCACCGACCATTGCCGATGCACGTGCGCGCATCGAGCGCATGCGTCGTGCCCAGATCGCCGCCCTGCACGACGCCGGCCTTCACGATCTCACCTCGCCCCGCGGCCTCAAGGCGGCTGGCGAAACACTGGCCGAGGTGCTGCGCATCGCCGACCCGGGCGATGCGGTGGCCGGCGATCTGCGGCGGCGGCTGGAACTGGCCACCCATTACGGCAGCTTCCGCCCCGGGCAGGTGTTCACCGACGGGCTCAAGGTCGGCGGGCGCGGTCCGCAGATGATCGTGGTGCCGCATGGCGCGTTCCAGATGGGCGCCGGCGATGCCGAGCCCGGCGCCTCCGATAACGAGCGCCCGGCGCATTACGTGCGTTTCGCGCGCGGCTTTGCGTTGTCGATCACCGAAGTGACGGTTGCCGAGTTCCGCCAGTTCGTCGAGGCGACCGGCGCGCGCCCGCGTGCCACCCGGCGCGGGCACTCGGTGGTGTACGACGAGCGCAGCGGCAACTTCATCCGCCGCAGCGGGGTGGATTGGCAGTCCGACTACAACGGTGCGCAGGCCGCGCCCAACAGCCCGGTGATGCACGTCAGCATCCGCGACGCCGAAGCCTATGCGAGCTGGCTGTCGGAACAGACCGGCCGTCATTACCACGTGCCCAGCGAGGCCGAGTTCGAATACGCGGTGCGCGCCGGCACCAGCGGGCGCTATCCCTGGGGCAATGCCGGCTCGCCGCCGCTGGATGCGGGCAACTTCACCGGCGGCAACGATGTCTCGCGCAGCGGCCGGCACTGGAACAACGGCTTTGTCGGCTATGGCGACGGCTTCTGGGGTCCGGCGCCGGTCGGCAGCTTTCGCGCCAATGCCTGGGGGCTGCACGACATGGGCGGCAACCTGAGCGAGTGGGTGGCCGACTGCTGGCATGCCAGCTATCGTCGCGCGCCGGCCGACGGTGCCGCCTGGTTCAATCCCGGCTGCCGGCAGCGCATGATCCGCGGCGGCAGCTGGGCCAACTCGCCGCAGCAGACGCGTGCGGCCTGGCGGCAGTCGCAGGACTCGGACAGCACCAGTGCGCGGATCGGCTTCCGCGTAGCGCGCGGGATCTAGGGCGCAGCTGCAAGTCCGTGCGCATGCGCGTTTTGCGCCGGCACGCAGATCGATCGCCGTGCCGTCCGGGTGGCTTGCGCCCCCCGCAGTGCCCGTCCGCCGCAACGCCCTAGGCAGGGCCTAGCCTTTACCGCCGCAGGACCAGGACGCGCAGGCTTAACCGCAGCGAACGCTGCCCGCAATCGCCATGGAACCGGCCGCCTCGGCCGCGGTCCAAGCGCCAGCGCTTGCGAGGATTGCGGTGATGGACTGGGGAATCAAGGTGTTTCGTTGGGTCATCGCGGCACTGCTGATCGGCGGCAGTGGCTACGCCGTGGCGCGTCATCTGCAGGACGGAAATACTGCCGGGCATTACCGCTCGGTGGAGGTGCTACGTCCGGAAGGCACGCCGAAGGCCATGGTGGTGCTGTTGCCCGACAGCGGCCATGCGCAGGACGGCCAGCGGCTTGCCGAGATGCTGAGCAACGACGGCGCGCTGGTCGCGGTGGTCGATACTGCCAGCTATCGCGAACGGGTGCGCGCGCATCACGCAGCCTGCAGCTCCCTGGCCGACGATGCCGAGCGATTGGGCAAGAAGTTGCTGCGCGCCGAGCATGTCGACGCGTTCCTGCCGCCGGTGCTGGTGGGGCAGGGCGATGGCGCGGTGCTGGCGCGGCAGGCGCTGGCCTCGGCCGCGCCCGACGTGCTGAGCGGCGCGGTTGTCGCCGATGGCGACGCCAGCGGTGGCGGCTTGGCCTGCTCGCGCGACGTGCCCGATGCCAATCAAGGCTTCCTTGACGACCTGGTCGACGCTGCCAGCCCCATGCAGATCGCTGCGGCCACCCGGGGCCATTTCCTGACGGCCCAGGCGCAGGGCGTGGGCGATCTGCCGCTGGTCGAGCTGCATGCGCCCGGCAGCGACCGCATGGTGGTCATGCTGTCCGGCGACGGCGGCTGGCGCGAACTCGATAAGGGCATTGCCGCGCGACTGCAGCAGCAGGGCGTGTCGGTGGTGGGCTGGAACAGCCTGCGCTACTTCTGGGCCAGCCGCACGCCGCAGCAGGTCGGGGCGGACCTGGATCGGGTGATTGCGACCTATCAACAGCGTTGGCATATCCACCATGTCGCGCTGGTGGGCTACTCGTTCGGCGCCGATGTGCTGCCGTTTGCCTATCCCGAGCTGTCGCCGCAGCAGCGCGCATCGGTGCAGTTTGTCAGCCTGCTCGGCCTTGCCCATCAAGCCGATTTCAAGGTGCGTGTCGGTGGCTGGCTTGGCTGGCATAACGATGCCGAGCGCGATGTGGAGCCGGCGATCCAGTCGCTGGACGCGCATCGCCTGCAATGCATCTATGGCGATCAGGAAAAGGACACGCTTTGCCCGGAGTTGCGCGCGCGTGGCGTGCAGGTGGTGGCGCGTCCGGGCGGGCATCACTTCGACCATGATCCGGTGGTGCTGGCCGGGCTGCTGCTGCAGGGCTGGCAGCAGGCCGCGCAGACGCCCAGTCATGGATAAAAAGCGTGCGAGGCCTGCCGGCGGGCATGCGGAGCGGTCGGTGGCGTGTTGAAGGGCCCGCCCCAGGTGTGGCCCGCCCGGGTAAAGCGGGTGACGCCGCATCGGCGCTCCCTCTGTCCCAATCCACGACGCTGCTCGGGCGACCGCCCTGCAGCTCATCGTTATCGCGACAAAGCGAAGCGTGTGCGCTTGCTGATCGCCCGCGTCAACCAGGCAGCACGCGTGGTTACCGCCGTCAGTCGTCGTTGCCTGGTTCGACCCGCACCTGGATGCTGCCATCGGCCAGCTGCGCACGCAGGCGCTCGCCGGCGCTGACCTCGGCGGCGCTACGCACCACGCTGCCATCGGCAGGGCGGGTCACGATGGCATAGCCACGCGCGACGGTGGCGAGCGGGCTGACCGCTTCCAGCGAGCGTGCCAGGCTGCGCAACCGCAGTTGATCGTGCTGCAAGCGCCGCTGCATCGCTGCCTGCGGATGCAGTGCGCGCAGTCGTTGCTGCAGCCTGGCCAGATCACGTTGCGGGTTGTGCGCGTGCAGGCGCGCCTGCGTCCGTTGCAGGCGTGCCTGCAGACGCTCCAGCACCTGGGTCATGCGCGCGCGCAGCTGGCGGCCGGCGTCCTGCTGCCGGCGTTGCAGCAATTGCAGCCGCGCCTGCGGGCTGTGCGCACGCAGGCGCAGGGCGAGCCGGTCGGCGCGCTGCATCGCATTGCCCAGCGCGTGCTGCTGCAGCTGGGCCATGCGGGCATGCGCACGCCGCACGCGCGCGACCAGCTCGCGCTGATCGGGCACCAGCAGCTCCGCCGCCACCGAGGGCGTGGGCGCGCGTACGTCGGCCACGAAATCGCTGAGGCTGAAGTCGGTCTCGTGCCCGACCGCCGACACCACCGGCGTGTGCGCGGCGGCAATCGCGCGGGCCAGGCGTTCGTCGTTGAAGGCCCACAGGTCTTCCAGCGAGCCGCCGCCGCGGGTGATCAGAATGACGTCGTAGCGCCCGGAGGCATCGGCGCGCTGCAGCAACGAGGTGATCTGCGCCGCGGCGCTGTCGCCCTGCACCAGCGAGGGCAGCAGGGCCACTTCCAGCAACGGAAAGCGGCGCGCCAGGACGCTGAGCACGTCGCGCACCGCCGCACCGCTGGGCGAGGTGATCACTGCCAGCCGCCGCACATGCGCCGGCAACGGCTGCTTGCGCTCGGCGTCGAACAGACCTTCGGCGGCCAGGCGCGCACGCAGTTCGTCGAAGGCCCGGCGCAGGGCGCCTTCGCCAGCCTCTTCCATGTGGTCGAGTACCAGCTGGTAGTCGCCGCGCGCTTCGTACAGCGTGAGACGTCCGCGCGCGAGCACGCGCAGCCCTTCGCGCGGCTGGAACTTCAGCCAGGTGCTCTTGGGCTTGAACATCGCGCAACGGATCTGCGCGCGCGCGTCCTTGAGCGTGAAGTACAGATGGCCCGAGGACGGGCGCGTGACGCTGCTCAGCTCTGCCTCCACCCAGACCAGCGGAAAGCTGCCTTCCAGCAGGTCGCGTGCCAGCGTATTGAGCTGGCTGGGGGTGAGGATCTGTTCGTTGCGGTCGGCCATCGCCGCATTATCCCGCAGCGGCGATGCGCATGCGTGAGCGCATCGGGCGGGACCTCACAAGCCGTGTTGCGCCAGCGCCCAACCCACGTGTTCGCGCACCAGCTCCGAGGCGTCGTGGCGGCGCGCTTGCAGCGCCGCCAACACCTCCGGCGTACCGGGCGCATTGCCCAGGCCGACCGCGATGTTGCGCAGCCACCGCTGATGGCCACTGCGACGGATCGGGCTGCCTTCGGTGCGGCGCAGGAACTCGTCTTCGTCCCAGGCGAACAGCTGCGGCAGCGTCGCCACATCCAGCTCGTTGCGGGCGCGGAAATCGGCTTCGTCGGTGCGCTGGGCGAACTTGTTCCACGGGCAGACCAGCTGGCAGTCGTCGCAACCGAAGATGCGGTTGCCGATCGGCTTGCGCATCTGCTCGGGAATCGCGCCGTCGTGTTCGATGGTGAGATAGGCGATGCAGCGGCGCGCATCCAGCCGGTACGGGGCGATGATGGCCTGGGTCGGGCAGACGTCGATGCAGCGCGTGCAGGTGCCGCAATGCGCAGTGGCCGGGGTGTCGATGGGCAAGGGCAGATCGAGGTAGATCTCGCCCAGGAAGAACCATGAGCCGCCATTGCGATCGATCAGGCAGGTGTGTTTGCCGATCCAGCCCAGCCCGGCATTGCGCGCCAGCGCACGCTCCAGCACCGGTGCCGAATCCACGAAGACCCGATAGCCGAACGCGCCGACTTCGCCCTGGATACGCTCGGCCAGTTTCTGCAGCCGGTTGCGCATCAGCTTGTGGTAATCGCGCCCCAGCGCATAGCGCGCCACGTAGGCGCGGCGGCCGTCGTGCAAGGTGTTCCAGGCCTCAGTGTCGTCCTTGCGGCCGTAGTCCATGCCCACCGACAGCACGCGCAAGGTGCCCGGCACCAGCTCCTGCGGGCGCGAACGCTTGTCGCCGTGCTGGGCCATCCAGTGCATCGTTCCGTACAGGCCTTCTTCCAGCCAGCTGCGCAGATGCGCCTCGTCTTCGCCGAGCTCGATGCCGGTGATGCCGCAGCGTTGGAAGCCCGCCTCGCGCGCGAGCGCACGGATGCGCGCGGCAGCGTCATTGGGGTCGGGGCGGGCAAGGACGGCAGACATGGCGACAAGTATAGAATTCCCGGCATGTACGCACCGCTCGATCTTTACGACACCGCTGCCGCGCGCAGGCTGGACACGCAGGCCACCACGCTGCTCGGCGGCGACGGCTACATCTTGATGCAGCGCGCCGGGCAGGCCGCCTGGCAGCATCTGCTGGAACGCTGGCCGCAGGCGCGCCGCATCGTGGTGGTCTGCGGCACCGGCAACAATGGTGGCGATGGCTATGTGCTGGCACGCCTGGCGCAGCGGGCCGGGCGCCAGGTGCAGGTGGTGCATCTTGCCGAGCACGGCCCGGCCTCGCCGCTGGCGCAACGCGCCTGTACCGACTATCTGGGCGTGGGCGGTGCGATCGAGCTGTTTCCCTCGCCGCTGGCGCAGGCCGATGTGATCGTCGATGCGCTGTTCGGCATCGGCCTCAACCGCGCGCCCGACGCCGAGACCACCGCCTTGATCGACGCCATCAACGCCGCTGGTGTGCCGGTGCTTGCGCTGGATGTGCCCAGCGGCATCGATGCCGATCATGGCGTGGCCTTCGGTGCCGCGGTGCGCGCAGAGGCTACTTTGCAGTTCATCGTGCCGCACCTGGGGCTCTATACCGGCGATGCGCTGGAGCATGCCGGTACGCGCGCAACCGCGTCGCTGGACGTGCCGGATGCCGCGTTCGACGGCCTGGCGCCGGCCGCGCACAGCTGGGACATCGACGCCCTGGCCGCGCAGTTGCGCCCGCGGCGACGCAATACGCACAAGGGCGAGTCCGGTCGCGTGCTGTGCGTCGGCGGCAACCTCGGCAGCGGCGGCGCGGTCATGCTCACCGCCGAAGCGGCCCTGCGCAGCGGGGCAGGGCTGGTGCAGGTCGCCACCCGCGCCGAGCACGTCGCGCCGCTGCTGGCGCGTTGCCCGGAAGCGATGGTGCGCGCGGTGCAGGCCGACGACGACATCGCCGCGTTGGCTGACGCCGCCGACGTGGTCGCGCTGGGTCCGGGCCTGGGGCAGGACGCCTGGGCGCAGCAGTTGTGGCGCGCGGTGCTGGCCTTGGACAGCGCTCTCGTCATCGATGCAGATGGCCTGAATCTGCTGGCTGCCAACCCGGTGCCGGCGCGCGGCCCGCGCGTGTTGACCCCGCATCCCGGCGAGGCTGGACGTCTGCTGGGGATGTCGACCAGGCAGGTTCAGCAGGATCGACTGGCTGCCGCAGACGCATTGGCCAAACGTTTCGATGCAGTGGTGGTGCTCAAGGGCGCCGGCAGCGTGATCGCCGCGCCGCACGCAGTGCCGCGCATCATCGATGCCGGTAATCCGGGCATGGCGGTCGGCGGCATGGGCGACCTGCTGACTGGCGTGATCGCGGCCTTGCTGGCCCAGGGCTGGTCGCCCTTCGATGCCGCCAGCTTGGGCGCCTTGTTGCATGCCTGTGCCGGCGATGCAGCGGCGCGCGCGGGCGAGCGCGGCCTGCTGCCGACCGATCTGCTGCCCGAACTGCGCCGCCTCGCCAATGCCGGAGCCATTGCATGAGCCAACTCAGCGCACACCTGGTCGATGCGCAGGCCACCGAAACCCTGGGACAGGCCCTGGCCGCGGTGCGGCCCACCCGCGCGATGGTGCAACTGCACGGCGATCTCGGCGCCGGCAAATCCACACTGGCGCGCGCCCTGCTGCGCGCACTCGGCGTCACCGGGCCGATTCGCAGCCCCACCTACACGCTGGTCGAGCGCTATCCGCTCGGCACTGGCGACGAGGCCTGGCACCTGGATCTGTACCGCATCGGGCAGGCCGGGGAACTGGATTTTCTCGGGCTCGACGAGGGCAGCGCCAGCCTGTGGCTGGTCGAATGGCCGGAACGCGGCGCTGGTGCATTGCCGCCGGTGGATCTGGACGTGGAACTGGCAGTCGACGGCGAGGGGCGCAGCGTGACGTTGCTGGGCCGCAGCGAAACCGGCCGCGACTGGCTGAGGCGGCTGTCGGACTTGCCTCAGTTGCAGTCCCTTTGTGCCAGCTCACAGGAAGAATGAACGCCAGGTTGTGGATTATTAAGGGAAATCACCTTGCAATTCCCACGTTTGGGTGATTGAATCCAGCGCCATGACACCGGGGTTCCGCCAGTTCTGTGTTTCCACCGTGACCGCCAGCCTCAGCCTGGCGGTTTTTGCTGCGTGGGCCGGTGAAATCAAGGGCGTAGGCGTCAGCACCGGTCCCACCGGCACGCGTGCGGAGATCCAGCTCGCCGGTAGCGGCGGATTCAAGACGCTGTCGCTGGCCAACCCCAATCGGCTGGTGGTGGACTTTCCTGATTCCTCGGGTGTGCGTGGCCTGAAGCTGCCGCCGGCTGCCGGCCTGGTGACGTCGGTGCGTACCGGTCAACCGGTGCCGGGCACCTTTCGGGTGGTATTCGAGCTGGCAACGCCGGTGACGCCGTTGAAGCCGCAGATGCAGACGCTGGGTAGTGCATCCACCCTGGTGATCGAGTGGCCGGGCGATCCGCCGGCTGCCGGCACGGTGGCCACCACCGCCGCGCCTGCCGCGCCGCCGCCGCGCCCGGCCAATGCACAATCGGAAGCCGCCCGCGCAACCGCTGCGTTGGCGGCGTCTGCGCAGCGCGCGTCGGTGGTGCCGCCTGCTC
The DNA here is from genome assembly GCF_009835065.2 of Xanthomonas sp. LMG 8993. Lineage (NCBI taxonomy): Bacteria > Pseudomonadati > Pseudomonadota > Gammaproteobacteria > Lysobacterales > Lysobacteraceae > Xanthomonas > Xanthomonas sp. LMG 8993. Next base: position 67,045 of record NZ_QVIF02000005.1, read on the forward strand.
CGGCGCCCGCACCGTATGTGCCTGCGTCGGCCATGCCCAGCGTGACTCCGGCACCGGTACCGACCACGGTCGCCACCGGCGTGCCGACACCGCGTCCAGGCACCGCCACGACCGCGGTGACGACCAGCACGGCCACGCCCGCAAGCACCGCCGGCACCCCGAACCGCGTCACCGTCTCCACCGCCGGTGCCGCGCCCGGCTCGGCACTGCCAGGCAACGCCGCATCGCCGGCTGCGATCTTGAATGGCGGCAGCGCGCCGCTGGGTGCTGCATCCGCCAATGCCATGGCGGCCATGCCGAATGCGGCTGCCGGCAGTATGGCCTCGGCGGACAGCGATGACCTGCCGCCGCGTCCGGTGCTGCCCAGCGAGGCCTCGCGGATCAAGATGGCACCGGGTATGCGGCCGCTGATCGTGGCCATCGATCCGGGACACGGCGGCCAGGATCCTGGCGCCATGGGCCCCACCGGCAAGCGCGAAAAGGACGTCACCCTGGCAGTCGGCCGCGAACTGGCGCGCCAGATCAATGCCACGCCCGGCATGAAGGCCTACCTGACGCGCGATACCGACGTGTTCATTCCGCTGCCGATGCGCGCGCAGAAGGCACGCGCCGCCAAGGCCGACATCTTCATCTCCATCCACGCCGACGCTGCCGAAAACCGCAGTGCGACCGGCTCGTCGGTCTATGTACTGTCGACCAAGGGCGCCTCCTCGCAGCGCGCGCGCTGGCTGGCCGACAAGGAAAATGCCGCCGACCTGGTCGGCGGCGTGCGTCTGCAGCAGACCGAAAGCACGCTGGCCAACGTGTTGCTGGACCTGGCGCAGAGCGGCCACATGAAGGCCTCCGAAGATGCGGCAGGGCACGTGCTCGGCGGCCTCAAGCGGATCGGCAACAATCACAAGCCGCAGCTGGAGCGCGCCAACTTTGCGGTGCTGCGCACCTCCGACATGCCGGCGATGCTGGTGGAAACCGCCTTCATTTCCAATCCGGACGAAGAGCGCCGGCTGATCGACCCGGCCTACCAGCGCAAGATCGCCTCGGCCGTGCTGGATGGCATCGATACCTTCTTCACCCGCCAGCCGCCGCCGGGCACCCTGTTTGCCGCGCGCGCACAGGCCGAAGCCGATGCCAGCGCTGGCACCGTGGCCGGCGGCAGCCGCTGAGCCGCTCGGCTATCATTCCGCACTGATTCCTTGATGACGGCGCCTGCGCGCCGCCGGATTGCCGTGCCGACCTCTGTCTTGCCTGCGACACCCCCGATGCGCTCTGCAGTCTGCGTCCAGTGCGAGCGCCTGTGCTGATGGCGATCCGTCAGCTCCCCGAGATCCTGATCAACCAGATTGCTGCCGGCGAAGTCGTCGAGCGGCCTGCGTCGGTGGTCAAGGAACTGGTCGAAAACGCACTCGATGCTGGCGCCACCCGCGTGGATATCGAGCTGGAAGAGGGCGGCGTGCGGCTGATCCGTATCCGCGACAACGGTGGCGGCATCGCCCCCGACGAACTGCCGCTGGCGGTGTCGCGGCATGCCACCAGCAAGATCGCATCGCTGGACGATCTGGAGACCGTGGCCACGCTCGGATTCCGCGGCGAAGCCCTGCCGTCGATCGCCTCGGTCAGCCGTTTCACGCTGATCTCGCGGCGCCACGATGCCGAACATGGCTCCGCACTGGAGATCGATGGCGGGCGCCTGAGCGAGGTGATGCCACGCGCGCATGCGCCCGGCACCACGGTCGAAGTGCGCGAGCTGTTCTTCAACGTGCCGGCGCGGCGCAAGTTCCTGCGTGCCGAGCGCACCGAGCTGGGGCATATCGAAGAATGGCTGCGCTCGTTGGCGTTGGCGCGCCCGGACGTGGAATTGCGGGTCTCGCACAACGGCAAACCGTCGCGTCGCTACAAGCCGGGCGATCTGTATTCGGATGCGCGGCTGGGCGAAACCCTGGGCGAGGATTTCGCGCGGCAGGCCTTGCGCGTCGATCACAGTGGCGCCGGCCTGCGGCTGCATGGCTGGGTCGCGCAGCCGCATTACTCGCGCGCCAGTACCGACCAGCAGTATCTCTACGTCAATGGCCGCTCGGTGCGCGATCGCAGCGTCGCGCACGCGGTCAAGATGGCCTATGGCGATGTGCTGTTCCATGGTCGCCAGCCGGCCTACGTGCTGTTCCTGGAACTGGATCCGGCGCGCGTGGACGTCAACGTGCATCCGGCCAAGCACGAGGTGCGTTTCCGTGAGGCGCGGCTGATCCACGACTTTGTCTACCGCACCTTGCAGGACGCGCTGACGCATACGCGTGCCGGTGCGATGCCCAACAGCCTTGGCACCGAGGGCGCCAGCGACGCGGTTGCGGCGCCGGGCGGCATGCTCGACCGACCAAACTACGGAGGCGGAGGCGGAGGCGGAGGCGGTGGCGGCGGTGCCGGCTATGGTCAGTGGACGCCATCGCAGACTCCACTGGGGCTGCGCGTGGACGAGGCGCGTGCGGCCTACAGCGCGCTGTATGCGCCGCCGTCCAGTGGCGCGCAGCAGCAGTCTGCCACCTTGCCGGAGGGCGCCGGCATGGGCTTGCCGGCGACTGCCGCGGACAGTGGCGTGCCGCCGCTGGGGTATGCCGTCGCGCAGTTGCACGGCATCTACATCCTGGCCGAGAACGCCGAAGGCCTGATCGTGGTGGACATGCATGCCGCGCACGAACGCATCGGCTACGAGCGGCTGAAGAACGCGCACGACAGCATCGGCCTGCACGCACAACCGCTGCTGGTGCCGATGACGCTGGCGGTGGGCGAGCGCGAGGCCGACACCGCCGAGCGCGAGGCCGACACGCTGGCCAGCCTGGGCTTCGAGATCACTCGCGCCGGCCCGCAGTCGCTGCATGTGCGCAGCATTCCCGCGCTGCTTGCCAATGCCGACCCGGAGGCGTTGTTGCGCGATGTGCTCGGCGATCTGCGCGAGCATGGCCAGAGCCGGCGCATTGCCAGTGCGCGCGACGAACTGCTCTCCACGATGGCGTGCCACGGCGCGGTGCGCGCGAACCGGCGCCTGACCGTGCCGGAAATGAACGCACTGCTGCGCGACATGGAAGTCACCGAGCGCTCGGGCCAATGCAACCATGGCCGACCGACCTGGGCACGGTTTACGCTGGGAGAAATCGATCGCTGGTTCCTGAGGGGGCGCTGATGGCTGTATTGCACAAGGGGAACCGCTGGCTGCTCGGCATGCTGGTGTGTGCGGCGCTGGCCGGCTGCGGCAAGGATGCATCGCCACCGGCAGCGCCGGCCGCACTCGACAAGGCCTTCCTGGCCGACAACGCGGCCTGGCGCGAAGCGCGCCTGACCGAGTTGCGCGCGCCCGATGGCTGGACCAGCCTGGTCGGCCTGCACTGGCTGTCGCTGAAGGCGCATTACATCGGCAGCAGTGCCGATAGCGGCATCAGGCTGGCGGTCGGGCCACCCAAGATGGGCATGGTCGCGACCGAGGCCGATACGGTCTGGTTCGTGCCCGAGCGCGGCGCAGCATTGACCGTCGACGGCAAGCCGCTGACCGGCAGGATCCGCTTTCAGTCCGATCGCGACCCGCAGCCGACCTTCATCCATTTCGATGGCGGCAAGGGCGTGTTGAGCCTGATCCATCGCGGCGACCGCAACGCGCTGCGGGTCAAGCATGCCGACGCGCCATCGCGCAGCCACTTCGCCGGGCTGGACTACTGGCCGGTCGATCCGTCCTGGCGCATCAGTGCGCGCTATGTGCCCAATGATGTCGGCAAGACCATTCCGATCGTGGACATCGTCGGCATCAGCAGCGAACAGCCCAACGCCGGGGCAATCACCTTCGAGCGCGATGGCAAGGCGTATCGGCTGGAGACCATCGGCGAACCCGGGCGGCCGATGTTCGTGGTGTTCGCCGACCGCACCAGTGGGCACGGCAGCTATCCGGCCGGGCGCTTTCTCGACCTGGACGTGCCCGACGCCTCCGGGCATGTGGTCGTCGATTTCAACCGTGCCTACAACCCGCCGTGCGCGTTCACTCCGTTTGCGACCTGTCCGCTGCCGCCGCCGGAAAACCGCATCGACCTGGCGGTGTCGGCCGGCGAGAAGACCTACAAGGTGCCGCACTGACGTGGAGACCAACGTGGTGAAGGCAAGCATGCGCGCCCGGTTGATAGCCTGGTCCAGCAGTGCGGTCATCGCTCTGGCGTTATGGAGCGGGGCGGTCGCGCCGACCTGGGCGCGCGCCGGCAACGAGGCGCCGGCCGGTCCGCCGGTGCCGCTGTTGTGGAAGGTGGATGGCAAGGGCGGCACGCTGTATCTGCTGGGTTCGTTCCATGTGCTCAAGCCCAGTGATTACCCGTTGTCGCCGGATGTGATGCAGGCTTTCGCCAAGGCCGACCGGCTGGTGTTCGAACTGCCGCCCTCCGATGCGCAGTCGCCCGAGCTGGCCGGCCGCATGCTGCAGGCGGCGCGGCGCAGCGACGGGCGTCGCCTGCAGGACGCACTGGATCCGAAGACCTGGCAGGCGCTGACCACCTATGCCCGCAAACACGGGATGCCGGTGGACAGCTTGCAGACCCTGGAACCCTGGTTCGTGGCGCTGACGATCAGCCTGGCGGAGATGAGCCGGCAAGGCATGGACCCGAACGCCGGTCTGGATCATTACCTGATGGCGCAGGCACAGGCCGGTGGCAAACCGGCCGATGGGCTGGAGCGTGCCGAAGAGCAGATTGCCTTGCTCGATGGCATGTCGCCCACCGAACAGCATCAGCTGCTGGAGGAATCGCTGGACGATGCCGGCGGCAACGATCAGCTACGTCAGCTGCACGCGGCCTGGCGCAGTGGCGATGTGCGTACCCTGTCCACGCAGATGGCCGAAGAAATGCGGCAGCACTACCCGGCGCTGTACCAGGACATCAATGTCGAGCGCAATGCGCGCTGGGTGCCGCGGCTGGAGCAGCGGCTCGGCAAAGGCAGCGGGACCACGCTGGTGGTGGTCGGTGCGCTGCACCTGCTGGGAAGCGATGGCGTGGTGGAGCGTCTGCGCGCACGGGGCTATCACGTGGAGCGGATCTGCTCGGCCTGCGCGGGGCAGGCAAGCCGCTGATCGGTGGCGCCGCGGAGCGTGTCACGGCTCCCGGCGCCGCGCGTGGGTTACCCGCGGTTGCGGGCCTTGCCGGCGCTGCCGGCAGTGCCGTGCGTGCCGGTGCCCATCGGGCCGCTGCCCATGCCGCTGGCACCCGGCGGGGTCGGCGGCGTGCCGGGGCCGCCAGGACGGCCGAAGCCGGCACCAAAGTTGCGCTGGAACTCCTGCCACAACTCCAGGTTGCGCTCGGTCAGCTGGTTCATCATCGCCCACGGGGTCTGCCCGAGCAGGTTACCCATCTGTTGGCGGAACTGCTGCTGCTGATCCAGGAACACCTGCATGCTGCGCTCCAGGTAGTTGCCCATGAAGCCCTGCAGCGAGTCGCCGTAGAAACGGATGATCTGACTCAGCAACTGGGTCGACAGCATCGGCTCGCCGTCCTGCTCGCGGTCGGCAATGATCTGCAGCAAGACTGCGCGGCTGAGGTCTTCGCCGCTCTTGGCGTCGCGTACCTCGAATTCTTCGCCGTCGATGATGAGCTGACGCACATCCTCGATGGTGATGTAGCTGGAAATTTCCGTGTCGTAGAGACGGCGATTGGGATACTTCTTGATGATGCGAAGTCCGGCCATGGAACGTTCACTCACAACGATAGTGCGCGCAGGATGGCGCACCGCAGCAGCCCTTGCAACCGCCACAAGGCCTTATTTTCTTAAGTAGACACATAAAAAATGTTGCGCAGCATGATTTTCAAGGGTTTTTATGCTGCATCGCAAAGTTGCAGCAAAGCTCACCAGCCCATGTGGTGGCCGCCGTTGATATCCAGGTTGGAGCCGGTGATCCAGGCGGCCTCTTCCGCGACCAGGAATGCGACCGCATAGGCGATTTCTTCCGGCCGGCCCAGGCGGCCGGTGGGGATGTCGGCAACGATCTTGGCGCGCACCTCTTCAGGGACCGCCATCACCATGTCGGTGGCCACATACCCCGGCGACACGGTATTGACGGTCACTCCGAACGCGGCATTTTCGCGTGCCAGGGAAATGGTGAAGCCATGCATGCCGGCCTTGGCGGCCGCGTAATTGGCCTGCCCGTACTGGCCCTTCAGACCATTGATCGAACTGATCTGGATCACCCGTCCCCAGCCGCGCTGGCGCATGCCCTCGATCACCGGGCGGGTGACGTTGAACACCGAGTTGAGATTGGTGTTGATGACGTCATGCCATTGCTCGGCAGTCATGCGATGGAAGGTGGTGTCGCGGGTGATGCCGGCGTTGTTGACCAGTATTTCGATCGGCCCCAGCGCTGCCTGGACGTCCTCGACCAGGCTGCGCGCATGTTCGGAGGACGCCACATCTCCTCGGAACAGGGCGATATCGTAGCCCTGGGTCTGCATGCGCTGCTGCCACGCCTGGGCTTTTTCGGCATTGCGGAAGTTGCTGGCCACCCGGTGGCCCTGGTCGGCCAGGCGCTTGCAGATGGCGGTGCCGATACCGCCGGTGCCGCCGGTGACCAATACGACGCGAGATGTCATGACGACTCCAATGGACAGGTAAGACTGGGGGCGGGCGGGGCACAGGCGCGCTGCCTGGCCCGACGCCAGTGCCGGGGCGCAATTCTAGTCACGCCGGGGCTGCGATGCGCGTCCGTCCGCGTCCAGATGCAGGTGCCGGGGCAACCGCTGTGGCGAAAAATGCTGCACCGCATGCTGCAGCAAGGTGTCCAGCGCCGCCCGGCGCGGCAAGGCTGCCGGCTGCTGTCCCAGCACGGCCCAGGCTGCGTGCAGGGCCGGTTGCGGATCGGCATCGTCCAGCGCGGGCGCAGCGTGCGACTTGGACAGCTTGCGGCCGGTGTGATCCAGGATCAGCGGCAGGTGCAGGTAGCGCGGTTGCGGCAGGCCCAGCGCGCGCTGCAGCAACAACTGGCGCGGGGTGGAGTCCAGCAGGTCGGCGCCGCGCACGACATCGGTGATGGCCTGCGCGGCATCGTCGACCACCACCGCCAGCTGGTAAGCCCAGTAGCCATCGGCGCGGCGCAGCACCACGTCGCCGACCTCGGCATGCACGTCCTGCACCACATGGCCCTGCAGCGCGTCGTCGAAGCCGACCGGCGGCTGTGGCGGCACCCGCAGGCGCACCGCGCGGCGGGCGCCCAGTGGCGCCACGCAGGCGTGGTGGATGCCGCCCATGCCGGCAAGGTCGGCCCGGCTGCAGCTGCATTCGAACGCCAGTCCCGCCTCCAGCAAGGTGGTGACGGCGGCGTCGTACTGTGCGTGGCGCTCGGATTGATACAGCACCGGCAAGTCCGAGTGCAGGCCGAAGGCGGCCAGCGTGCGCAGTTGGCGTGCGGAGGCGCCGGGTTCGGCACGCGGTGGATCGATGTCTTCGATGCGCACACACCACTGACCGCCGGCATGCCGCGCCAGCAGCCAGCTGCCGAATGCCGCTAGCAGGGAGCCGAAGTGCAGCGGGCCGGTCGGGGAGGGTGCGAAGCGGCCGCGGTAGGGGAGAGCTGGCATGATCGGCTGAATCGTCGGTCAGGTGATCGCTTGATTTCAAGCGCTGACGACCGCAGATCCGCTGCAGTCCATCCTGCTCGCGTGGAGTCGTCGCACCATGTTCAACCGCATTTTCCTGTTCCTGCTGACCAATTTTGCGGTGCTGATGCTGGCCGGCATCGTGATGTCGGTGCTGGGCGTCAATCCCGCGCAGATGAGCGGCCTGCTGGTGATGGCGGCCGTGTTCGGGTTCGGCGGCTCGTTCATCTCGTTGCTGCTGTCCAAGTTCATGGCCAAGCGCAGCACCGGCGCGCAGGTGATCAGCGAGCCGCGCACGCCAACCGAGCGCTGGCTGCTGGCGACGGTGCGGCGCCAGGCCGAGGCGGCCGGCATCGGCATGCCGGAAGTGGCGGTCTACGACGGCCCGGAGATCAATGCCTTCGCCACCGGCGCCAACCGCAACAACGCGCTGGTGGCGGTGTCCACCGGGCTGCTGCAGAACATGAGCCAGGACGAGGCCGAGGCGGTGCTGGGCCATGAAATCGCGCATGTCGCCAATGGCGACATGGTCACCATGGCCTTGCTGCAGGGCGTGCTCAATACCTTCGTGATCGTGCTGGCGCGCGTGGTCGGCGGCGTCATCGACAGCGCCATGTCGGGCAACCGCGACGGTGGCCGCGGCTTTGCCTACTTCATCATCGTGTTCGTGCTGGAGATGGTGTTCGGCCTGTTCGCGACGATGATCGCGATGTGGTTCTCGCGGCGCCGCGAATTCCGCGCCGATGCCGGTGGCGCGCAACTGGCGGGCCGCGGCAAGATGATCGCCGCGTTGGAGCGCCTGTCGCTCAACCATGGCCAGAACAGCCTGCCTTCGCAGGTGCAGGCGTTCGGCATTTCCGGCGGTGGTGGCGATGGGTTGCGCCGGCTGTTTCTGAGCCACCCGCCGCTGTCCGAGCGTATCGCCGCGCTGCGCGCCGCCAACGGTGCGGCGATGTAAGACAGTAGCGCCAACCGATGCGTGCCGTCCAACAAAAAACCCGCGTCCTGCGGGTTTTTTGTTGGCTGGAGCGCGGCGGCAGTGATGCGCTACGGCTGCAGGTCTCAGCCGAACTCGTAGTTCATCAATGGCCCGGTCGGGGCGACGAAATCGCCTTGCACATAGTCCACCCCGGCGCTGAAAAAGGTGCTCATCGACTGCGCATCGGCCACGAACTCGGCCACGGTGAGGATGCCGGCCGGTTGCGCGCGCGAGGTGATCTCGCGGATCTTCTCCTGGCTTTCGCGCGCCGAGGCCACTTCGCCGGTGATGCCGCGATCGAGCTTGAGAAAGGCCGGCTGGAAATGCGCCAGCAGCTGGAACGAGTCCAGGCCCGAGCCGAACTGTTCCAACCCGACCTTGCAGCCCATCGCCGACACCGCCGCCAGGAACTGCTGGGCATTGCGTAGATGGGTGAACACCTTCGATTCCGGCGTCTGCAGCCACAGCCGTTCGCCCGGCACGCCGTACACGGCCAGCTGCTCGCGGATGATGTCGATCATCTGCGGATCGGAGAACGAGTTGGGCCCGATGCGTACCAGCAGGTGCGTCCTGTGTCCTGCACGTTGCCGCTCGCCGAGCTGGCGGATCGCGCGTGCCACCACCCAGCGGTCGATCTCGGTGATCAGATCGTGTTCTTCGGCGATCGCCATGAAGGCGTTCGGCGACATCATCTCGCCGTTGCGCTCCAGCCGCAGGAAGGCCTGGTACAGCTCCAGCGGCTCGCCCTGCAGGTTGAGCACCGGCTGGTAATGCAGCAGGAAGCCGTCGCCGACCAGCGCCTCGCGCAGTTGCTGCACCCAGCGCTCGATGCGTTCCTCTTCAGCCCGGTCGGCTGCTGCCGGGTCGTAGATGCTGACCGCATTGCCGCCGAGCTCGGCGGTGGTGCGCACTGCCTCGGTGCCACGGTTGAGCACCTGGCCGATGCTGGCGATCTTCTCGCCGATCTGCACGCCGCCGATGCTCACCGTCACCGTGGCCGAACGCGCGCCGATGCTGAAGACGTGCTGCGCGAAGGCGTCGCGTACCAGCTCCGCCAGTGCATGCGTGCGCGCGTAATTGCCGTCCATCAACAACGCAAAGCTGTGCTCGCCGAAACGTGCGGCGACCACGCTGTCATCGCTCACGCTGGCCACGTGGGCGGCCAGCGCGGCGATCAGCGCATCGGCCGAATCCAGGCCGATCTCGGGCAGCAGGCGCGCATAGTGGTCGGGCTCGATCAACAGGAAGCCGGACTGGCCTTCGCTGCGGCCGGCGCGCGCCACCGCCTGTTCCAGCGCCACCATGAAGGTGGGGCGGTTGAGCAGGCCGGTGACCTGGTCGCGCTGGCGCAGGTCCTCGACCTCGCGCGCCAGCTCCGGGTCGAATTCCTCGCGACGGCGGAACACCACCTGGATGCACGGCTCGCCTTCGTAGGTCGCGGTGGCGAACTCCATCGTCGCCGGGAAGGTGTCGCCTTCGAGCCGGCGCGCGTCGACCTTGTACTGCGCCGGCGGCGGCTCGCCCTTGGACATGGCCTTGAGCAGCTGCTTGAAATCGTCGACGTACTGGGCGGCAATCATGTCCAGCAGCGACACACCTTCGACATCGTCGAACGACTCGAAGCCGAACATGTCCAGATACGCCTCGTTGGCGCGGATGTGCATGCCTTCGTGCACGTAGGCGATCGGGTCGCGCGAGGAGGCGATCAGGGCGTCGCAGCGCCGCTCGGTCTCGCGCATCTGTGCCTCGATGCGGCGCAGGCCACGGCGTGCCTGCAGGTCAGCCCATTCCGAGCGCACCAGCGACAGCAGGTGTTCGGGGCGATGACGCAGCGCGATGGCGCGAATGCCATGTGCCGCGGCCTCGACCAGCGCGTTTTCCTCGATCCGCTCGGCCAGCAGGATGATCGGAATATCCTTGCCGCTGCCGGCGATCTGCTGCCGCAACGCGCTCATCGGGATCTGCAGCGCCTGCCCGTGCAGGGCCAGGTCGATCTGTCCCGACAGCATGCTGGCGAGCTCTTCCGGTGTCTGCGGACGCGACGGACGCACTGCGATGCCGCCGTTGCGCAGCGCGGTCACGATCGCCTCCGCGCTTTCGACACTGTCGTCGACGATCATCAGGCGGAGGGTGAGATCTTTGCCTTTTTGCATGCGCGTTTCCCTAGCGACGGGCTTTAATACACGAAGGAACTCGGCTGCGTCCATGTCTGTGGACACGGCCGCATCCGGGGTGAGACTCAGGCCACGTTTCCATGTGTCGAAGCCGACCTCAGGCGACGCTTCCGGCGGCATGGCCGGATGCCCATGCCCACTGAAAGTTGTAGCCGCCCAACCAGCCGGTCACATCCAGCACCTCGCCGACGAAGTACAGGCCGGCCACCAGCCGAGACTCCATGCTCGCACTGGAGACCTGGTTGGTATCGACACCTCCCAGCGTTACTTCAGCGGTGCGATAGCCCTCGGTTCCACTGGCGATCAGCGGGAAGGCGGCCAGCAGGTCGGCTGCGGCCTGCAACTGCGGTGGGTCGAGCTGGCGGACCGGCTTGTCCGGCAACCACACTTCGCACAGGCGCTGGGCGAACCGCCGCGGCAGCACGTCGGCCAGCACGTTGCGCAGTTCGGTGGCGCCACGCTGATTTTTCTGGTCGCGCAGCCAGGCCGCGGCATCCTGGCCGGGCAGCAGGTCCAGGCGCAGGTCGTCGCCGGGCTGCCAGTACGAGGAGATCTGCAGGATGGCCGGGCCGCTGACGCCGCGGTGGGTGACCAGCATGAAGTTGCGGAAGCTGACCCCGTTGCACTGCGCCTGGACCGGTAGCGCCAGCCCGGACAGGTCCTGCAGCCGTTCCTGGTGCTTGCCGCTCAGGGTCAGCGGCACCAGCCCGGCACGCGTCGGCAACAGGGTGTGGCCGAACTGCTGGGCCAGCGTGTAGCCGAAGCCGCTGGCGCCCATGCTCGGAATCGACAGCCCGCCGGTCGCCACGATCAGCGACTGCGCCTGCACGCGTCCCTGGCTGGTCTCCACGCTGAAGCCGTCGCTGCCGCGCTGCACCGATTGCACCTTGCAGTCGGTACGCACCTGCACGCCCGCCGCCTCGCACTCGTCCAGCAGCATGCGCACGATCTGCTTGGACGAGATGTCGCAGAACAGCTGGCCCAGCTCTTTCTCGTGATAGGCAATGCCGTGGCGCTCGACCATCTCCACGAAATCCAGCGGGCTGTAGCGGGCGAGGGCGGACTTGCAGAAGTGGCGGTTGGCCGAGAGGAAGTTGCCCGGCGTGGTGCCGGTATTGGTGAAGTTGCAGCGGCCGCCACCGGACATCAGGATCTTCTTGCCGACCTTGTTGGCATGGTCGATCACCAGCACCTGGCGGCCGCGCCGGCCCGCAGTGAAGGCACTCATCAGTCCGGCCGCGCCGGCACCGATGACCAGCACGTCGCAACGCATGTTCATTCGGCCGGGGCTTGCCGCACCATCGGGGTCAGTGTGACGCTGCCGTGGTCGGCCAGCATCTGCACCTCGCCGTCCTGGATGATCACGTCGAAGCGCATGCCGCGCTGGATCAGCGCGCCCAGCGCCTCGGTGGCCTGCGAGTCCAGCTCGATCACGCGCAGGTTGCGCTGGCGGCTAAGCGCGTTGGCCTGCTTCTTCCACCAGGTTTCGGTGGCCTGGCCGCCATAGCCGATCACCACCGCCTCGCGCGACCGATTGCAGGCCTTGCGCACCCGGCTTTCGTCCGGCTGGCCAAGGTCGATCCACAGGTCCGGGTCGCCGGTGTAGTCGCGCCGCCACAGGTCGGGTTCGTCCTCGTTGCTGAGGCCGCGACCGAATTCCAGGCGGTCGTCGGCGAACAGCGCGAACGCCAGCAGCCGCACCATCAGGCGCTCGTCGGTTTCGGAGGGGTGCTGGGCCAGGGTCAACGAATGGTTGGCGTAGTAGCCACGGTCCATGTCGCTGATCTGGAGTTCCGCCCTGCGGACGGTGGCGGTAAGGGCCATCAGGATGCCGGTTGCAAAGGGCACTTATGATACGCCCCCGTTGCAATGCCGGCGTGTTGCGGTCAGCGCCGCGCCATCTCGGCCAGCCAACGGTCCAGCTGGGCGGCAAATGCCTGGCGGTCGCGCGGGTGCAGGGCCGCCGGTCCACCGGTGACCACGCCGGCACCGCGCAGTTGCTCCAGAAAGCTGCGGACCGACAGGCGCTCGTTGATGCTGTCGCGGGTAAACGGTTCGCCACGCGGGCTGACGGCGGCCGCTCCCGCCTCCAGTACGCGAGCGGCCAGCGGAATGTCCTGGGTGACGACCAGGTCGCCTGCGGCCACCCGTGCGGCAATGGCATCGTCGGCCGCGTCCGCGCCTCCAGGCACCTGCAGCGCTCGCACGTGGGCCAGGCGAGGGGTGGGCAGGAAATGATTGGCGACCAGCGTCACCGCCGTGCCGGTACGTGCGGCGGCGCGGAAAAGGATGTCGCGGATGACTGCGGGGCAGGCATCGGCATCGACCCAGATATGCGGGCGGGACGGCAGGGGAGGCGTATTCATGTGCTGAAATCGAGAGGGAAGGGGCCTGACAGGTGGTCGGATTCGGCCTGACAGTAAAAAATTTGACGCAAGGTGTCGCTTTTTGCTGGGAACGCGAGTACTGTGCACGCACTGTGTTTGCAAGGGTCACCGTGAATCGTGGCCTGATGCAGCCGGATCGTTACAGATCTCGCTTCATCGTTCCGCTTTACCAACGCCTGCAACTCAGTCTCAGCTCCGGCTTTTCGGACGCTGCGATTTATCCATCTATAGTTCAGGAGTTTGTAAATGTCAGATCGTCAGAGCGGTACCGTGAAGTGGTTCAACGATGCCAAGGGCTTCGGCTTCATCACCCCGGAAAGCGGCCCGGACCTGTTCGTGCACTTCCGTGCCATCCAGGGCACCGGCTTCAAGTCGCTGCAGGAAGGCCAGAAGGTGACCTTCGTCGCCGTGCAGGGCCAGAAGGGCATGCAGGCTGACCAGGTGCAGGCGGTCTAATCCGTCTGCAACCGTAAGGTTGCCAAAAACGTCGGTTGCGCAAGCGACCGGCGTTTTTTATTGGGCGCGGTTTGATCAGTGCAATAGAGAGTGCGGGCGGTTCGAACCGCCCAGGTGAGCGCAGCGACGACACGCCAATCGGTAGCATGTGCGTTTTCCGCGTGCAGCCTCTTCCATGATCACTGTCCACCATCTCAACAATTCCCGTTCCCAGCGCGTGCTGTGGCTGCTGGAGGAACTGGCGCTGCCGTACCAGATCGTGCGGCATGAGCGCGATCCCAAGACCATGCTGGCGCCGGCGGCATTGCGTGCCATCCATCCGCTCGGCAAGTCGCCGGTGGTTGTCGACGGCGAGCTGACCGTGGCCGAGTCCGGCGCGATCCTGGAGTTCCTGACCGAACGCTACGACACCGAATGCGCGCTGTCGCCGCCGCCGCGTCCGCTGGAGTCGCCGGAGCGCCTGAAGTTCCGGTACTGGATGCATTACGCCGAAGGCTCGGCAATGCCGCCGCTGCTGATGACACTGATCTTCGGGCGGATTCGCAGTGCGCCGATGCCGTTCTTCGCCAAGCCGATCGCACGTGCGATCGTGGACAAGGCCATGTCCGGCTTCGTCGGTCCGCAGCTCAAGCTGCATCTGGACTGGATGGAGCAGTCGCTGCAGGCAAGCGAATGGTTTGCCGGTGAGCGTTTCACTGCAGCCGACATCCAGATGAGCTTCCCGGTACAGGCCGCCGCTGCACGTGGCGGCGGGCTGGAGAGCTATCCGCGCCTGCGCGCGTTTCTCGCGCGTATCGAAGCGCGCCCGGCGTACCAGGCCGCGCTGAAGAAGGGCGGCCCATTCGAGCTGATGGGACGCAAGCCCGCCGAGTGACGTTGCGGTATGCGCGCAGGGAAGCCGCAGGTCACCGTGCCTTGACGGTGTCCTGCCAGGGTTTGGCGAATCCCCAATCCCGACTCCCCAATCCCATACCGCCCAATCAAGGCGCCCGACATTGCCGCAGGAACTGCAGCGTGTCGCGCAGCACGGGCGAGCGCTCGGGCGGTTTGCGCAGCGCCAGCACGATGCCGAGATGGCCCATGCCCGGGTAGACCTTCAACTCGGCCGTGCCGCCCTTGCGTTGCAGGGCGTGCTGCAACGAGGTGCTGTTCTGCAGCTCGACCACGCGATCGGCATCGCCGTGCAGCAGCAGCATCGGCGGTTCGTCGCCGCCGACGTAGCGCACCGGCTGCGATTGCTGTTGCGCGGCCGGTGCCTCGCCGAAGATCTCGATCAGCTCCGGGTCGGTCAGCGGCAGGAAGTCGTAGGGCCCGGCCAGACCCACCACCCCGCACAGTTGCCGGGGTTGCAGGCCTTGCACCTGCAGCCAGCGCGCGTCGGTACCCAGCAGCGCGGCCATATGCGCGCCTGCAGAGTGGCCCATCACCGCCAGGCGCGTCGGGTCGCCACCGTAGTCGTGCGCATGCCGATAGCTCCAGGCGGTGGCGCCGGCAGCGTCGGACATGAAGCCCTGCAGGCCGACCTGCGGATACTTGCGGTAGTCGGCCACCATTGCCACCACGCCCTGGCGCGCGAGCGCGCGTCCGACCCAGCGATAGTTGGCGCGCGTCCCGCGCTTCCAGGTGCCGCCATAGAAGAACACAACCACCGGGGCATCCACCGCGCCGCGCGGCTGGTAGACGTCCAGGGCCAGACCATGCGCCGGATCGAACACCTGGTCGCGGTGCTCGACAATGCCGTCGCGGCTGGAGGCGGCGTTGATGCCACCAAAGAACACGCTGCTGCAGGCGGTCAGTGTCAGCGAGCCGAGCAGCAGCAGGGCGGGGCGAAACCAGCGGGAAGTGCGCGAGGGCATGGGCGATGTCATGTGAGGGGCGGGGAGGAATAGCGCTAAGGCTGTCGCCAACGTGTGCAGGACGAGCCCGTTCGCCGGCGGCCAGCTGCTCGAAGATACGGTACGTGCGCAACGCCGGATGCGTGGTTGCCCATGCGAAGTTCACTGTCGTTGGCCTACGCTGGCACGCATGACGACTCTGCAGTTTGACAACCGCCTGCGCCAGCAGCTGCCCGGTGATTCCGAACAAGGTCCACGCCGCCGCGAGGTACGCGCTGCATGGTCGACGGTGATGCCGACGCCGGTAGCCGCGCCGCGTCTGCTGGCGTATTCGACCGATGTCGCCCAACGGCTGGGGCTGGATGAGGCCGAGATCGGCAGCGCGCACTTTGCCGAGGTATTCGCCGGCAATGCGCTGTACCCGGGCATGCAGCCTTGGGCGGTCAATTATGGCGGGCACCAGTTCGGACATTGGGCCGGCCAGTTGGGTGATGGCCGGGCGATCTCGCTCGGCGAGGCAATCGGAGTCGATGGCGGTCGCTACGAGTTGCAGCTCAAGGGTGCCGGCCCGACACCTTATTCGCGCGGTGCCGATGGCCGGGCGGTATTGCGCTCGTCGATCCGCGAATTCCTGTGCAGCGAAGCGATGCATCACCTGGGCGTGCCGACCACGCGTGCGCTGAGCCTGGTCACCACCGGCGATGCGGTGGTGCGCGACATGTTCTACGACGGCCGGCCGCAGCGCGAGCCGGGCGCGATCGTGTGCCGGGTGGCGCCGTCGTTCATCCGCTTCGGCAACTTCGAGCTGCCCGGTGCGCGCGGCGATCTGGCGCTGCTGCGGCAATGGGTGGACTTCACCATCGCGCGCGACTTCCCGCAGCTGGAAGGTGCTGGCGAGGCGCTGTACGCAGCCTGGTTCGCACAGGTCTGCGAGCGCACGGCGGTGATGGTGGCGCACTGGATGCGGGTGGGCTTCGTGCATGGGGTGATGAACACCGACAACATGTCGATCCTGGGGCTGACCATCGACTACGGCCCGTACGGCTGGGTCGACGACTACGACCCGGACTGGACGCCGAACACCACCGATGCGCAGGGCCGTCGCTACCGCTTCGGCACCCAGCCCCAGGTCGCGTATTGGAACCTGGGACGCCTGGCGCAGGCGCTGGCGCCGCTGTTCGCCGACCAGGCGCAGTTGCGGCTGGGGCTGGACCGCTTCCGCGATACCTACCTGGCCTGCGACCGCCGCGACACTGCCGCCAAGTTGGGTCTGGCCGACTGCCGCGACGAGGATCTACAGCTGATCGATGCGCTGCGCGTGCTGATGCACAACGCGGAAATGGACATGACGCTGACCTTCCGCGGCCTGATCGCATTTGCGCCGGAGCATCCCGATCCTGAGCTGTTGCGTGAGGCGTTCTATGACCAGGACAAGCGTCTCGCGCATGCCGCGCAGCTGCAGGAATGGCTGCAGCGCTACGCTGAGCGGCTGCAGCAGGACACGCTGTCGCCGGAGGCGCGGCGCGAACGCATGCGCCTGGCCAACCCGCGCTATGTGCTGCGCAACTATCTGGCGCAGCAGGCGATCGATCTGGCCGAGCAGGGCGATCCGTCCGGCGTAGAAGAGTTGCTGGAGGTCATGCGGCACCCGTACGACGAACAGCCGGGCCGCGAGGCGTTTGCCGCGCGGCGGCCGGACTGGGCGCGCGACCGCGCCGGTTGCTCGATGCTGTCCTGCAGTTCCTGACGCGCTCAGATGCAGGTATGTCGTAAACGCGGCGTCGTGAGCGCGCGCAGCCTAGAATAGGGTGGTCCCCACCGGCCTAGACGCCACCACCACCATGACTGACTGCACCCGCTGCGCCGGCACCAATTCTTCCGGACCCAACCAATGGTCCGAGCGAATCCGCGACATCGCCGATTTTCCCAAGCCGGGCATCGTCTTCAAGGACATCACACCGCTGCTGTCCGATGGCCCGGACTTCGCCTCGGCGTTGGACGAGATGGCGCAGCCCTGGCGCACCACACCGCTGGATGCGGTGCTGGGCATCGAGGCGCGCGGTTTCATCCTGGGGTCGGCGCTGGCGCGCGAGCTGCGCACCGGATTTGTGCCGGTGCGCAAGCCTGGCAAACTGCCCGGGCGTACGCTGGTCCAGGAATATGCGCTGGAATACGGTACCGACCGCATCGAAATGCACGAGGACGCGTTGCCACGCGGCGCGCGCGTGTTGATCGTCGACGACGTGCTTGCCACCGGCGGTACGCTGCGCGCGGCCCTGAGTCTGGCTGCACAGTTGGAGCTGGAAGTGGTCGGCGCGGCGGTGCTGGTCGAGTTGCTGGCGCTGCAGGGCCGTGAGAAGTGGGCCAATGACGTGCCGTTGCTGGCCACGTTGAGCTACTGACCCAGGCGTCTTGCCGATCGAGCAGCTCGCCGATCAGGTCTTCTGAAAACAGGAATGCGCAAGCGTGCGCATCCCTTTGGATCGTGCGGCAGGCGCTGTCGCCGCCGCCCGAGCGGTTGGTCGGCAGGGTCGCTGCCGCGCGTTGATTACAGCTTGCTGACCCGGAACCGGCGTCCCTTGATCTTGCCTGCATGCAGATGCGCCAGCGCCTTGGCGACCTGCGCGCGGGCGATGGCGACATAGGAGCGGGTGGGGTAGATCGCGATCTTGCCGATCGCCGCGCCCGACAATCCGGCTTCGCCGGTCAGTGCGCCGAGGATGTCGCCGGCACGCAGCTTGTCGGTCTTGCCGCCGTCGATGCGCAGCGTGGTCATGGCCGCCTGCGGCAGCTGCGCCGGGCGGGCGGTGGCCAGGGGCGCGCGCGACCACTTCAGCGGCTGGCCCTGTTCGGCTTCCAGCGCCTGCGCGCGCCCGCTCTCGCGCGAGGCCACCAGGCTGAGCGCCAATCCACGCTTGCCGGCGCGCGCGGTGCGGCCGATGCGGTGGCGGTAGGTTTCGGTATCGGTGGGCAGCTCGTAATTGACCACTGCCGACAGGTCTTCCACGTCCAGCCCGCGTGCAGCCACATCGCTGGCCACCAGCACGTTGCAGCTGCGGTTGACGAAGCGCACCAGCACTTCGTCGCGGTCGCGCTGTTCCATGTCGCCGTGCAGGGCGAGCGCGGAGAAGCCGAACTCCTGCAGCGAGCCGGCCACCTCGTCCACTTCCTTGCGGGTATTGCAGAACACCACGCTGGATTCGGGATTGAAGCGCAGCAGCAGGCCGGCGACGGCCTTCTGCCGGTAGGTCGGGTCGACCTCGAAGAACTGCTGGTCGATTTCCGGCGCGTTGTCGGCGCCTTCGACGGTGATTTCGACCGGGTCCTTGAGGATCTCGCGCGCCAGCGTGCGGATGATGTCCGGGAAGGTGGCCGAGAACAGCAGGCTCTGGCGGTGCTTGTCGCAGCGGCTGGCGATCTCGCGGATGGGCTCTTCGAAGCCCATGTCGAGCATGCAGTCGGCCTCGTCTAGCACCAGCGTGCGCACCCCGCCCAGATGCAGGGCGCGCTTGCGGGCCAGTTCCTGGATGCGGCCGGGCGTGCCGACCACCACTTGCGGGTCGTGCGCTTCAAGCGAGGCCAGCTGCGGGCCGAGCGGCATGCCGCCGGTCAGCACCACCAGCTTCATGTTGGGGATGCCGGTGGCCAGCTTGCGCAACTGCTTGCCGACCTGATCGGCCAGTTCACGGGTGGGGCACAGCACCAGCGCCTGCGCGCGGGTCAGCGCCGGGTCGAGCTTCTGCAGCAGGCCCAGCCCGAAGGCGGCGGTCTTGCCGCTGCCGGTCGGCGCCTGGGCGATGACGTCCAGCCCCTGCAGGATCGGCGGCAGGCTCTGCGCCTGGATGGGAGTGAGGACGGTGTAGCCAAGGGCGTCGATGCCGGGGGCCAGGGCCGGCGACAGCGGCAGCGCGGAGAATTCGTTCATGGCGCATTTTAGCCGGGATTGGGGAGTAGGGATTCGGGATTCGTCACCGCGGCAGCGTGCGCTTGTGCCAATCCCGAATCCCCAAGCACCAATCCCGTACAATTACGCCATGCCTTTAATCACTCTGCAAAGCGTCGACTACAGCGTCGGCGGCCCCTTGTTGCTGGAAAAAACCGACCTCACGATCGAGCCGGGCGAGCGTATCGCCCTGATCGGCCGCAACGGCGCCGGCAAATCGACCTTGATGAAACTGATTGCCGGCGAGCTCAAGCCCGACGATGGCGAAGTGCGCGTGCAACAGGGCGTGCGCATCGCGCGGCTGGAGCAGGAAGTGCCGCAGGGCACCGGCGGCAGCGTGTTCGATGTGGTGGCCGACGGCCTGGGCGAGCTGGGTCATTGGCTGGCCGAATTCCACCAGCTCAGTCATGCCGAGGTGTTCGATGGCGACGCGTTCGGCAAGGTGCAGGCCAAGATCGATGCGGCCGACGGCTGGGCGCTGGATCAGCGCGTCAGCGAGACGCTGACCAAGCTGGAACTGGACGGCGATGCGGAGTTTGCGCGGTTGTCCGGCGGCATGAAGCGGCGCGTTTTGCTGGCGCGCTCGCTGGTGTCCTCGCCGGATGTGCTGCTGCTGGACGAGCCGACCAACCACCTGGACATCGAAGCCATCGACTGGCTGGAGTCGTTCCTGAAGAACTGGAACGGCAGCGTGTTGTTCGTCACCCATGACCGGCGCTTCCTGCGTGCGTTGGCCACTCGCATCGTCGAGATCGATCGCGGGCAGGTCACCAGCTGGCCGGGCGACTGGGCCAATTACGAGCGGCGCCGCGAAGAGCGGCTCAATGCGCAGGCGCAGGAAAACGCGCGCTTCGACAAGATGCTGGCGCAGGAAGAAATCTGGATCCGTCAGGGCATCAAGGCGCGGCGTACCCGCGACGAAGGCCGCGTACGGCGTCTGGAATCGATGCGCAACGAGCGCGTACAGCGCCGCGACCTGACCGGCAACGTGCGCATGGAAGTCTCGCAGGGCGAGTCCTCCGGCAAGAAGGTGATCGAGGCCAAGGAAGTCGGTTTCGCATTCGGCGCGCGCACGATGGTCAAGGATTTTTCGACCATCATCCAGCGCGGCGACCGCATCGGGCTGATCGGCCCCAACGGCAGCGGCAAGACCACCTTGCTGAAGTTGTTGCTGGGCGATCTGCAGGCGCAACAGGGCGAGATCCGCATCGGCACCAATCTGCAGATCGCCTACTTCGATCAGTACCGTTCCACGCTGCGCGAGGACTGGAGCGCGATCGAGAACGTGGCCGAAGGCCGCGACTTCATCGAGATCAACGGCAAGCGCAAGCATGTGCATGCGTATCTGCAGGACTTTTTGTTCACCCCCGAGCGCGCACGTGCGCCGATCACCCGGCTGTCCGGCGGCGAGCGCAATCGGCTGCTGCTGGCCCGCCTGTTCGCGCAGCCGTCCAACCTGCTGGTGATGGACGAACCGACCAACGATCTGGACGTGGAAACGCTGGAGCTGCTGGAAGAGCTGCTGGGCGAGTACACCGGCACCTTGTTGCTGGTCAGCCATGACCGCGACTTCCTCGACAACGTGGTGACCTCCACCCTGGTGATGGAGGGCGAGGGCCTGATCGGCGATTACGTCGGCGGGTACAGCGATTCGCTGCGTCAGCGTCGCACCCCGGCGCCCAATGCGATGGCGGTTGCCAAGGCATCGGCGACGGCGGCGGCAACCACGCCGGTGGCGGCTGCGCTGCCGGTCGATGCCGCGCCCAAGCGCAAGCTCAGCTACAAGGACGCGCGTGAGCTGGAGCAATTGCCTGCCTTGATCGAAACCCTGGAGCAGCAGGTCGCGGCATTGACCGAGGCGATGAACGACCCGGCCTTCTACCAGCGCGACAGTGCGGCGATGGCCGCGCATACGGCCGCATTGGGCGATGCGCAGGCTCGGCTGGATGCGGCGTTCGCGCGCTGGAGCGAACTGGATAGTTGATGGTCGGGCCGGTGCGCGACTGCGTGTCGGACTTGTGGATGTGTGGAGCGATAACTGGCACCACACCTCCCACTCCAGGGGGGGCAGCCGTGGGGCAGCGCGTCGCGTGAAACACGCGCTGGATACGCGCCGGTGATCACCGACCACCACCACGCCGTGTTGATCGTGCTGTGCCCGGCGAGTGCGGGATGCGTCTTGCAGGCAGCGCCTAGTCGCAGGCGCTCGCAGGCGCCACGAATGCCGCAAACGTGAGCCCGCGCGCGGCCCAGGTGGTAGCCGCTTCGTCGAGGATGTCCAGCAAGGTGTCGCGGTCGTTCGGCGCAGTGCGGGCCAGCGCATCGGCGCCGTCGATCAGCAGCGCATAGCCATGCGACGCTGGCAGCCATGCCAGATCGCGCAAGGCATCGGAGAGCGCGTCCCAGTTGCGGCCGAAGCCGGCAGGGAAGTCCAGTTGGGTGGCCAGACGCATCAGCAGCCTGTGCTTGTCGCTGCAGCTGGCCAGGTCCACGCGCAGGATGTGCAGGCCGGCATCGCGGGCAAGCGCGGCCATGGTGTCCAGATCGTCGGTCTCGGCTTGGTAGACGCCCGATTGCTGCGGGTCGGACAGGTCCAGTGCGAAGTCGCCTGTGCTCATGGCGCCTGCTCCGGGGCCGGGCCCTGGAACGATCTGAAACTCTGGTAGTGATCGTCGCTGTAATACCACGCCTGTGGCGGCGTACCGCCGGTGACGATGCGGCGCGCACCGCGATCGGAGCTGTCTGGGGTTTCCACGGTGTATTCGTGGTAGTAGCCGCGCGGACGCTCGGGCAGGCGCTGCTCACGATTGCCGAACACGCTGCCGTCCTGCGGATGCGGGAATGGCCCGCCGCGCTGGATCAGCACGATCGTGGCCATGGCCTCGGTCGGCAGAAACCCCGGCAACGCTTGCTGCTGCGGTGAGCGTTCGACCGGTGCTGCGGCGGCGATCGGCGCGCTGAGTTGCGGCGCGAAGTGCGGCTTGGGGGTCTGCATCGCGCGCATGCCCCATAACCCGGCGACGAGCAGCACGATGGCGACGATCAGCAAAGCGGGCTTGCGCATGACGGTTCCGGAAACAGGGTGTTGGGACGGCAGAGCAAGTATGCCGTTGCGCGACTGTGTCGACTTTGAACGCGCCGGGCGGCGGGACGGTTCACGCCCGAGTAACCGGGGCATGGTGCAAGGTATGCAGCGAACACGACGCGGCATGCGATGGGATGAAGTTTCCCTGCCAATACCCTTGGTAAGCGTCGCCGCCGTCCTTACCATCTACCCCGCAACGCCCGGTCTTCGCCGGGCGGCAAGTCCAGGAGACACGCATGGCTTACACCCTCCCGCAGTTGCCCTACGCCTACGACGCGCTGGAACCCAATATCGATGCGCAGACGATGGAAATCCATCACACCAAGCATCACCAGACCTATATCAACAACGTCAACGCGGCGCTGGAAGGGACCGAGTACGCCGACCTGCCGGTGGAAGAGCTGGTGTCCAAGCTGAAGAGCCTGCCGGAAAACCTGCAGGGCCCGGTGCGCAACAACGGTGGTGGCCATGCCAACCATTCGCTGTTCTGGACCGTGCTGTCGCCCAATGGCGGCGGTGAGCCCAAGGGCGAGGTCGCCAAGGCGATCGACAAGGACATCGGTGGTTTCGAGAAGTTCAAGGAAGCCTTCACCAAGGCCGCCGTCAGCCGTTTCGGCTCGGGCTGGGCCTGGTTGAGCGTGACCCCGGACAAGAAGCTGGTGGTGGAAAGCACCGCCAACCAGGACAGCCCGCTGTTCGAAGGCAACACCCCGATTCTGGGTCTGGACGTGTGGGAACACGCGTACTACCTGAAGTACCAGAACCGTCGTCCGGAATACATCGGCGCGTTCTACAACGCGGTGAACTGGGAAGAAGTCGAGCGCCGCTACCACGCTGCGATCGCCTGAAGTCGTGCATCAGCGCTAGGTTCCACGTAGCGCTGTGACAGCGGCACCCAACGCACAAGGCCGGGAGCGATCCCGGCCTTGTGCGTTTTGCTGCGCGCTGTCGTAGGAGCGACCCTGGTCGCGAGGAGCTTTGCCGGGAAAGCCCCGTCGCGCTCGGGCGCGCTCCTACGTTGTGCGGCGCCGATGGGCTTGGCGTCGAGCTGAAACGCACAAGGCCGGGAGCGATCCCGGCCTTGTGTGTTTTGCTGCGCGCTGTCGTAGGAGCGACCCTGGTCGCGAGGGGCTTTGCTGGGAAAGCCCCGTCGCGCTCGGGCGCGCTCCTACGGTGTGCGGGCGTCGGTCAGAACTTGCGCCCGGGAAGCGATCAGAACTTGGCGTCGAACTCGCGGGCGTAGCCGGTGTTGACGATGACCTTCTGCAGCGCGTCGCTGATCTTGATGTTGCCGGCCACGATCTGCTGCGTTTCCGGGCCCATGTTGTCCATGCGCGGCGGGGTGGCACCCTTGTAGTCGCAGACGCGGCCACCGGCTTCGCGCACCAGCAGCACGCCGGCCGCGATGTCCCAGGCTTTGACGCCGGCTTCGAAATACGCATCGGCGCGGCCGCAGGCCACGTAGGCCAGGTCCAGCGCGGCAGAACCGGTGCGACGCACATCCTCTGCCTGCACCAGCAACGCATCGACGCACTTCAGCTGCGCACTGATGCGTGCGCGCTCGCGCGGCGGGAAGCCGGTGTGGACCATCGCGCCTTCCAGGTCCTTGCGTTCGGCGATGCGGATGCGGCGGTCGTTGAGCACCGCGCCGGCGCCGCGGCTGGCGGTGAACAGCTCGTTGCGCAGCGGGTCGAAGATCACCGCGTCGGTGGGCTCGCCGTTTTCCACCAGCGCGATCGACACGCAGTAATGCGGGAAGCCGCGCAGATAGTTGCTGGTGCCGTCCAGCGGGTCGATGACCCAGGTGTAGCGGCCACTCTTGCCACCTTGCACGCCGCCTTCTTCGCCGAACACGGCGTACTCGGGGTAGCCGCGCTTGAGTTCCTTGATGATGACCTTCTCGGCATCGGCATCGACTTCGCTGGCGTAGTCCATGCGGCCTTTCTGCACCACGTTGAGCGCATCGAGCTTGTTGATACCGCGCAACAGCACATTGCCGGCGAGGCGGGCGGCTTTGACCATGACGGTGACGGCGGGTTTCTGCATGGTTAAAGCTCCCGTGAAGGCAGAATCGAAAATGGCGAAGGTAAAAGAGCGGTCCGGCACCAAAGCCGGCCGCGCAGTTTACCATCTACGACCGAATCGCTCCCCAATCTCCGTTCATGTCCGTCAGCCAGCGCATCCGTTTCGTTCTTGTCGGCACCCAGCATCCAGGCAACATCGGCGCCGCCGCGCGCGCGATGAAGACGATGGGCGTGTCGCGCCTGGTGCTGGTGGCGCCGGAGCGTGCGCTCGACGAAGACGCCTATCGGCGTTCGGCCGGTGCCGAGGACGTGCTCGGCGAGGCGCCGATCTTCGCCACCCTGGCCGAGGCGGTGGCCGATTGCACCCTGGTGATCGGCTGCACCGCGCGTGCGCGCCGGGTCGCGCTGGAAGAGTTGCCGCCGGACGAGGGCGCGCGCCGTGCCTGGGCCAAGGCCGGCGAACCGGCCGAGGTGGCGATCGTGTTCGGCCGCGAGCGCACCGGCCTGACCAACGACGAACTGCAGCTCTGCCATGCGGCGCTGCATATCCCCTCCGATCCGGCGTTCAGCTCGCTCAACCTGGCGGCGGCGGTACAGGTCGTGGCGTACGAGGTGCGGCTGGCGCAGCTGGATGCCGGCGAAGCGGAGGTTGCGCCCGCCGCGGCGGCGGGCGCGCTGCGCGAGGGCCCGGCCAGCCATGCCCAACTGGAAGGCATGTTCGGCCAGTTGGGCCAGACCCTGGACGAGATCGACTTCCACAAGGGGCGCGCGCCGGAATCGGCGATGCGCAAGCTGCGGCGGCTGCTGTTGCGCGCGGACATGAGCGAGCAGGAAGTGCGTCTGCTGCGCGGCATTCTGTCCGATGCGCAGCGCATGGCCATGCTGGCAAAGCGCAACGGAAGCTGACGTCTGTCACATCTGGAAAGATTCGGCTAGGCTGTCGGCGGCTCTAGGGGAGTGTCCGTTTTGCGCGGTCTACGATGGTGTCTGATTGCCTGCGGGCTGTTGGCCGGGGCAGGCTTGGCCGCGACGGCGACAGCGGCGCCTTCCCCGGTATTGGTGCTTGGACGGATCAGCGACGATCCCGCCACCCATTACGCGCAACTCAAGCCCCTGCTGGATTACGTGGTGCCGCGCATGCGCGAGGTCGGGATCCGCCGTGGCGAAATCCTGATGGCGCCGGATGCGCGGCAGATGTCCAGTTACCTGCGGCGTGGCCGCGTCGACTGGGTCAGCGAAACCACCGGTGCGGCAATGCTGCTGGAACAGCGCGGCAGTGCGCACCCGCTGGTGATGACCGAGCGCGGCGGCCTGCGCGAGTTCCACACGGTGTTCTTCGTCCGCCGCGACAGCCCGATCCAGTCGCTCAAGCAGTTGCGCGGGCACACCCTGGCGTTGCAGAACGCCTCCTCCACCAGCGGCTACCTGCTGCCGATGCTGGAGCTGGTGCGCAACGGCATCGCCTGCGATGTGCTGCTGTCGCCGGACGACAGCCAGGTACCGGGCTCGGTGGGTTACCTGATGGTCGGGTCGAAACTGAATATCTCCGCCTTCGTGCATCAGCACCTGATCGATGCGGGCGCCTTCAGCAACGCCGACTGGGATGACGAACGCCACCTGCCGCAGGTGTTCAAGCGTGATTTCCGTATCGTCCATCGCAGTGCGCCGGTGCCGCGCGCGGTGGAGATGGTGCGCACCGGCATGGATCCGGCGGTGGAACGGCGGCTGCGCGTGGTGCTGCTGCAGGCGGCCTCCGACCCCAAGGCCGGGCCGGCCCTGAAGCGCTTCTTCGGCACCACCGCCTTCCACCCGCTGGATGCTGCCAGCCGTCGGCGCCTGGATGCGCTGAGCGCCGGCTTGCAACGTGTCAGGGACCAAGTGGAATGACTCAGGTGCGCTTCGGGTTGCAGGCACGCTTCTTGTTGGTGATGGCGCTGACGCTGCTGCTGGTCGGTGCGATCCTGGCGTCGCTGCTGCAGCGCCAGAGCGCGATGCAACGCGAGGTGCGCGGGCTCAGCGCGCAGATCCTGCACGAGCTGTTCGATCGCAGCCTGCGCACGCGTGGCGAGACCCTGGCCACCGAACTGGCGAACGGCCTGGCCAATCCGCTGTACTACTCCGACCTGGGCACGGTGGGTGCGCTGGTGCGCAACGCCTCGCGGCAGCAGGTGGTGAGCTACGTGCTGGTGTTCGATCGACGCGGCCGGCTGGTGCACGATGGCTCGCCCGATCTGCAGCATTACGGCCAGCCCATGACTGACCCGCTCGCGGCCAGGGCGGTGACCGCGCGCGCCATGCTGTCGCAGTCCTCGCCGGAAGTGCTGGACGTGACGATGCCGATCAAGATCGGCGACCAGCGCATCGGCGGGGTGCGGGTGGGCATGTCGCGCGAGCGGGTGCGCAGGGTCGAATCCGGCGCCAACCTGACCCTGGTGCAGAACCTCAACGCGATCGGCAAGCGCGATCTGGGCTGGCTGCTGGTGCTGCTGGCCGCGCTGGTGGCGCTGGGGGTGCTGTTGGCCATCTACGTGCAGCGCACCCTGGTGGCACCGGTGCGGCTGCTGGCGGCGGCCGCGCGCCAGATCGAGCGTGGCGACTATGCGGTGCAGCTGCCGCCGCATCCGCGCAACGACGAGATCGGCGAGTTGATTTCCGCCTTCGGCCGCATGAGCGAGAGCATCGCCCGGCACGATCGCGAGGTGCGCCACATGGCCTACACCGACGCGCTGACCGGTCTGACCAACCGGCTGGGGTTCCGCGAAGGCCTGGACCATCTGCTCAACACCGCCCGCAGCACCGACAGCAAGCTGGCGCTGCTGTTCGCCGATATCGACGACTTCAAGCGCGTCAACGACACGCTGGGGCACGAAGCCGGCGACGAGGCGCTGCTGCAGTTCGCCAGCCGCATCAGCCGCGCGGTCGGTGCATTGGGCGGCGACGACGCGATCCTGGCGCGCTTTGGCGGCGACGAGTTCGTGATCCTGCTGCAGAACGGCGATGTCAGCCTGCTTGCCGCCCAGCTGGCGGACCGGCTGGTGCACGAATTGAGCCGCCCCTTGAACGTGCAGGGCCGGGAGGTGTTCCTGGGCACCTCGATCGGCATCACGCTGTTCCCGGACGATGCCAGCAATGCCACCGCGTTGCTGAAGAACGGCGACATCGCGATGTACCAGGCCAAGGTGGCCGGCAAGAACTGCCATCGCTTCTACAGCCGTGCCGCCGATCATGCGGTGGAGCGGCGCGTGCACATGGAGCACGAGCTGCGCGGGGCCTGGGAGCGCGACGAGCTGCGGCTGGTCTATCAGCCGATCTACCGCACCAGCGACCGGGTGCTGGTGGGGGTGGAAGTGCTGTTGCGCTGGCAGCACCCGGCGCTGGGCACGATTGCGCCGTCCACCTTTATCGACATCGCCGAGCAGAGCGGCCTGATCGAGGTGATCGGCCCCAAGGTGCTGCGCGCGGCCTGCCTGGAAGCGGCGCAATGGCCGGTGGTGGGCGAGGGCTTGTTCATCTCGGTCAACGTCTCCCCGCGTCAGCTGCGCAGCGGCGACCTGATCGACACCGTGGCCGAGTGCCTGGCCGAGTCCGGCCTGCCGGCCGCGCGCTTGCATCTGGAGCTGACCGAAACGGCGGTGATCGGGGACGAAATGATGGCGGCCAGCCTGCTCGATCAATTGCACCGTACCGGTGTGAAGGTGTGGCTGGACGACTTTGGCACCGGTTTCTCCGGCTTGAGCCATCTGCGCCAGGTGCCGGTGGACGGGGTCAAGATCGACAAGAGTTTCATCGCCGACCTGCAGCGCGACCCGGACGATCTGGCGCTGACCACAGCCATCATCGGCATGGCGCATTCGCTGGGCATCACCGTGGTGGCCGAGGGGATCGAGCAGGAAGCGCAGTTCAACCTGCTGCGCGAGCGTGGCTGCGACCTGGGCCAGGGCTACTGGTTCAGCCGCCCGCTGAGCCCGGCCGACATGGTCAAGCTGATCGCCGCGGGCTGATCAGCGTAGGAGCGCACCCGGGCGCGACGGGTGTTACCGGTCATGCTTCGTCGCGCCCGGGTGCGCTCCTACGATCCGGTGTGTTCGAGCTGGTGGTTACAGCGGCCGTTTGCCGGTGTCGCCGGGGATTTCGCGCACCAGGCGCGGCACCAGGTAGCCGGACAGGCGCGCGGCCAGCTCGGTGTGCAGCGCGCGCGCGCGCGCATCGTCCACTTCGAAATGCGCCACGCCGGCCACCCGGTCGAGCTGATGCAGGTAATACGGCAGCACGCCGGCGGCGAAGCTGCGTTCGCTCAGGGCCGCCAGCGCGTCCACGCTGTCGTTGACGCCGCGCAGCAGCACGGCCTGGTTGAGCAACTGCGCGCCGGCCTCGCGCAGGGCGCGCATGGCATCGTCCACGGCGGTATCGAATTCGTTGGCGTGGTTGGCATGCACCACGAAGGCCACCGGCCACGGCAGGCTGCGCAGCCAGGCCAGCAGCGGCGCGTCGACACGCTCGGGCAGCACGATCGGCAGCCGGCTGTGGATGCGCAGGCGCTTGATGTGGCCGATGGCGGCCAGCGCGTCGGTGAGTTCGGCCAGCTTGCCGGTGGCCAGCGACAGTGGGTCGCCGCCGGATAGCAGCACTTCGTCGATGCCGGGGTCGGCCGCGATCGTGGCGACCGCGTCGCGCCATCCGTCGCGCGCGGCGGTTTCCTCGGCATACGGGAAGTGGCGGCGGAAGCAGTAGCGGCAGTGTACCGCGCAGCTGCCGGTGGCGATCAGCAGCGCACGGCCGCGGTATTTCTGGATCACCCCGTCGGCGGTCTTGGCGGCGCCATCGCCGACCGCATCCAGGCCGAAGCCGGGCACCGGCCGCATTTCATCGTCCAGCGGCAGCACCTGGCGCAGCAGCGGGTCGTGCAGGTCGCCATGGCGCATGCGCGCCACGAATGCCTGCGGAACCCGCAGCGGGAACTGGGCGGCGGCGGCATCGCTGATCCCGGCCGCCTGCGCGTCCAGGCCCAGCAGCGCCAGCAGCGCGCGCGGGTCGCGCACGGCGTCGCGCCACTGCTGCTGCCAGCGCGGCGGTTGCAGGGTGGGCGGCGGAGATGGCTGCAAGGCGAGGGGGGCTGCGGGTATCATGTGCGGTCACAAAACCAATGCCCGCCGGTTGCGGCGGGCGCCCCATTCTAATCCGACCTGCCACGGCCTGTGGCAGGTCGTGGTCTTATCGAGGAGCTGCACCATGGCCACTGTTGGCATGAACGACGTCAAGAACGGCATGAAGATCCTGGTCAACAACGAGCCGGCGGTCATCACCGAGACCGAATACGTCAAGCCGGGCAAGGGCCAGGCCTTCACCCGCATGAAGTACCGCTTCATCAAGTCCGGTCGCGTGGTCGAAATGACCATGAAGGCGACCGACGACGTGGAAGTGGCCGACGTGGTCGATACCGACATGCGCTACCTGTACAGCGATGGCGAGTACTGGCACTTCATGGACCCGGAAACCTTCGAGCAGGTGCAGACTGACAAGGCCGGCATGGGCGGCGCCGACAAGTGGCTCAAGGGCGAGGAAGACTGCATCGTGACGCTGTGGAACGGCACGCCGATCTGGGTGCAGCCGCCGAACTTCGTCGAGCTGAAGATCACCGAGACCGACCCGGGCGTGCGCGGCGATACCTCCGGCGGCGGCGGCAAGCCGGCGACGCTGGAAACCGGCGCGGTGGTGCGTGTGCCGCTGTTCGTCAACCAGGACGAAATCATCAAAGTCGACACCCGCTCGGGCGAATACTCGGCGCGCGTCAAGTAAGACGATGCGTCCGGGACACTGGCCTGATCGAGCGGGACGCAGTGCCAGTGTCGTGTTGGGGCTGTGGGGTGCGCTGCTCGCGTGCCCGGCGTTTGCGCAATCGGCTGCCGCAACCTGCGATGCCGATGACGTGGCCGCCGTTGCGGCCATTGCAACGTCCGGCGTCGTGGGCGGCGCTGCCGCCGCGGTGCCGGTCGACCGTCTGGTGGCCCAGAGCTGCAAGCCGTGGCCGAACGATGCGGCGATCCGGCTGGCGGCAATCGCATTTGCCGGCGATGCGGAAACCGTGCCTGGCGAGCGCGACCTCGAGTTGCGCGTGGCCATGCTCGATGCCGCCAGCGGCAAGGTGCTGGCGTTTTACGCGCAGGCAATGGGCGAGGACGCCGCCTTCGAACTGGCTGCCGACAGCCTGCGCCTGGACACCGCGCGCTACGACCTGACCAAGGGCGTGCGTGCGATCGGCGTGGTGGTGCGCAGTGCCGCGCGCGGGCCCAGCTGCCCGGATTTTTACAGCAATCAGGCATTGACCCTGCTGGTGCGCGAGGGGCGCAGCCTGCGCCCGGTGCTGCAACGCGATCTCTATGCGTGGCAACGTGTGAAAGGCGAGCCGTGCAGTTTCGGCAAGGGCGATGTGATCACCGAAGTGGCCAATCTGAGCGTGAGCATGGCGCCGCAGGTACACGCTGGCTATGCGGACATCGTGCTGACAGCCAACGTGGCTACCGTGGAGAGCGCCGCTGGCAGCGACACCGATACCGAACACACCCGTCGCGCGCGCCAGGTGCTGCGCTACGACGGCCAGCGCTATGTGCCTGTGGCCGGTGGCGATCCCAGCTGGCCGTTCGACAACTAACCTTTTATGGATCCGCTCATGACCAATGCCCCTCCCGAAGTCTGCGACCTGTTGATCGAAGCCGGCTACGTCGTGCCGATCGAGCCGCATGCGGTGGTGCTCGACGATCACGCGGTGGCGGTGCACAACGGCGTCATCGTGGCGATCCTGCCGACCGCCGAGGCGCGCCTGCGGTTTGCGCCGACGCAGACCGTCTCGCGCCCGGAGGCGGCCCTGATCCCGGGCCTGGTCAATGCGCACACGCATAACCCGATGACGCTGCTGCGTGGCGTTGCCGACGATCTGCCGCTGATGGTATGGCTGCAGCAGCACATCTGGCCGGTGGAAGCGGCGGTGATCGGGCCGGAATTCGTCGCCGACGGCACCACGCTGGCGATCGCCGAAATGCTGCGTGGCGGTACCACCTGCGTCAACGAGAACTACTTCTTCGCCGATGTGCAGGCGGCCGTGTACAAGCAGCACGGGTTCCGTGCGCTGGTCGGCGCGGTGATCATCGATTTCCCCACCGCCTGGGCATCGTCGGACGACGAATACTTCGCACGGGCCGGCGAACTGCACGACCAGTGGCGCGACGATCCGCTGATCAGCACCGCCTTCGCGCCGCATGCGCCGTACACGGTCAACGACGCCAACTTCGAACGCGTGCGCATGCTGGCCGACCAGTTGGATCTGCCGGTGCATCTGCACACGCACGAAACCGCGCAGGAAGTGGCCGATTCGGTTGCGCAGTACGGGCAGCGCCCGCTGGCGCGGCTGGACCGCCTGGGGCTGGTCAACGACCGCCTAATCGCCGTGCACATGACCCAGCTCACCGAGGCGGAAATCCACCTGTGCGCCGAGCGCGGCGTCAGCGTGGTGCATTGCCCGGAGTCCAACCTCAAGCTCGCTTCGGGCTTTTGCCCGGCCTGCGCGCTGCAACGTGCAGGCGTCAACCTGGCGATCGGCACCGACGGCTGCGCCAGCAACAACGACCTGGACATGTTCAGCGAGAACCGCACGGCGGCGATCCTGGCCAAGGCAGTGGCCAACGATGCCACCGCACTGGACGCGGCCACCACGCTGCGCGCGGCCACGCTGGGCGGCGCGCGCGCGTTGGGCTTCGGCGACAGGATCGGCTCGATCGAAATCGGCAAGCAGGCCGATCTGGTCTGCGTGGATCTGTCCGCACTGGAGACCCAACCGCTGCATCATGTGCTGTCGCAACTGATCTACGCTGCCGGCCGTCATCAGGTCACCGATGTGTGGATCGCCGGCAAGCCCAAACTGGTGCAGCGCGAGCTCATCGACATGGACACCGCTGCCCTGGTCGCCAACGCGCGGCAGTGGCGCGAGCGCATCCGCACCGTCCGCGCCTGAGCGCGCGTCACCCCATCACGGAGCTCCGCATGAATCCGAATCCCCAATCCAATTCCAGCAACTTCCATCAGAGCGAGCTGGACAAGTTCGCGGCGCTGGCCAACCGCTGGTGGGATGCCGACGGCCCGCAGAAGCCGCTGCATGCGCTCAATCCGGTGCGTCTGGACTATGTCTCCGCGCGGCTGGGCCTGGCCGGCGCGCGCGTGCTCGATGTCGGCTGCGGCGGCGGTCTGCTCAGCGAGTCGATGGCGCGTCTGGGCGCCCAGGTCACCGCGATCGACCTGGCGCCGGAGCTGGTCAAGGTGGCGCGCCTGCACAGCCTGGAATCGGGCGTGCAGGTGGATTATCGCGTGCAGTCGGTGGAAGACCTGGCCGCCGAACAGCCGGGCAGTTTCGATGCGGTGACCTGCATGGAAATGCTCGAACACGTGCCGGACCCGACCGCGATCATCCGCGCCTGCGCCAGCCTGCTCAAGCCGGGCGGCAAGCTGTTTTTGTCCACGCTCAACCGCACCCCGGCCGCGTTTGCGCTGGCGGTGGTCGGCGCCGAATACATCGCGCGGCTGCTGCCCAGGGGCACGCATCACTACAAGGATTTCATCAAGCCGGCAGAGCTTGCGGCGTGGTTGCGCAGTGCCGAACTGCAGCTGGAAGATGTCAGCGGCATGGTGTACGAGCCGTGGCGCAATCGTGCGCGCCTGTCGTCGCGGACCGAGGTCAATTACCTGGCTTATGCGGTGAAGCCGTGACGGGCGGGGATTGGGCAGTGGAGATTCGGGATTCGCAACGGCACGTGCGTGTTTGATGTCGGCCGAATCGCAATTTACCGATGACCGCAGGCAAGCGCAGAGTAGCGGGGCGGCAATGAAGTTTCCGCGTGCGGTGTTGTTCGACCTGGATGGTACTTTGCTCGATAGTGCGCCGGACATGCTGGCGACCGTCAACGCGATGCTGGATGCGCGCGGGCGTGCGCCAATCGCCTTGGCGCAGTTGCGTCCGGTGGTGTCCAAGGGCGCGCGCGCGATGCTGGCGGTGGCGTTTGCCGACCTCGATGCGCTCGAGCGCGATACGTTGGTGCCGGAATTCCTGCGTCGTTACGAAGCCTTGATCGGCACGCAGTCGCAGCTGTTCGACGGTGTCGAAGAACTGCTGCTGCGGCTGGAGCGTGCAGGTTGCGTCTGGGGCGTGGTCACCAACAAGCCCGAATATCTGGCCCGGCTGATCCTGCCGCAACTGGGATGGGAGCAGCGCTGCGCGGTGCTGATCGGCGGCGATACGCTGGCCAAGCGCAAGCCGCATCCGCTGCCCTTGCTGACAGCGGCCGAGCGCATCGGGGTTGCGCCGGCGCACTGCGTCTACGTCGGCGACGACGAGCGCGACATCCTGGCCGCGCGCGCGGCGGCGATGCCGTCGGTGGCGGTGTTGTGGGGCTATCGCCTGCACGACGACGAGCCGTCGCGCTGGCAGGCCGACGTCCTCGTCTCGCAGCCGCAGACGCTGTGGGATGCCGTGGCGTGGCCGCAGACCTGATCTTCTTTCGTTTTCTTCTGGACCCGCCATGAGCCAATCCAGCGCTCTCGACAGTTTTCTCGACAAGTGGCGCACGCGCTGGCCGGAATGGTCGGTTGCCGAGCCCTTCATTCCCGAGCCGCAGCGACGCCTCACGGCGGCCTGGTTTGCGCTGCTGCAGGAATGGGAAGACATCATGAACATCGCCGGCGACCCGTTGCCGGCCGACGCCAAGCTGGCATGGTGGCAGCAGGAGCTGCGCGACTGGTCGCAGCAGCGTTCGCGCCATCCGCTGGGGCGCGTGCTGGAGCCGGTGCCTGCGCCATGGGCGCAGTTGGCCGACACCTTGCCGGCGATGCAGGACGCCCGTGCGCAGCCGCAATCGTTGCAGCAGGCATTGGCGAGATTGCGTGCCTTCGCCGAGGCTGTGGTCGGCGTGGAAGCCACGCTGTTTGCGCGCACCCAGCCTGGCGATGCCACCGCAGTGGCGCTGCAATGGCTGGATGCACGCCAGCGTGTGGCCGGCGACAGCGCCGCACCTGGCGACATGACGCTGGCCGCATGGCGCACGCAATTGCTGCGCGCCTGGCCGCGCAAACCGGCGTTGGCGCGCCCGCACCGGGTATGGTCGCGGCT
Source organism: Xanthomonas sp. LMG 8993 (assembly GCF_009835065.2). NCBI lineage: Bacteria > Pseudomonadati > Pseudomonadota > Gammaproteobacteria > Lysobacterales > Lysobacteraceae > Xanthomonas > Xanthomonas sp. LMG 8993. The sequence continues at coordinate 101,679 of NZ_QVIF02000005.1, forward strand.
GGCACGCCTGCGCCTGCAGCGCGAGTTTGCCGGCAAGGCCGCCTATCCACCGCCCATGCAGCAGTTGTGGCATAGCTGGCGTGCTGCCAGCGGCGCGGACTGAGCGCGCGGATCTGGTTCCGTCACTGCACGACCAACGACGTGGCGATGGTGCCGCAATCGTAGGAAACGACAACGCCTGTCGGCGTACCGCATCACACGGCTTGCCGACAGGCGGGGGTGGCAACGTCAACGCGTTGCGACGTGGTGCTCCAGGACGACCTGGCGTGGCGAGCCATCAGTCCGCGCTGCCGGCACCGCTATTGCCGTATTCGTAGAACCGGTTGGCCGAATTGGCGCAGTTGCTGCTGCAGTACGGGCGGCTGACGGTGGAGGCATTCCACGGTGCGGTCTTGCGGATGTGGCTGCCCAGGCTGGAATTGCGCACCGTGACCTGGCCATTGGGTGAGGTGCCGTTGACGTAGGCGGACAGGCTGCTGATGCCTTCGTCCCAGGCGCGCCCCAGGTAGGTCTGGTTGTCGGGTGATCCGGAGCCGGCGACGAAGCGGCTATTGATCGCCAGGAACCCATAGGCACTGCCCGGACGTGTGCTTGGCGCAAAGATGTAGCCGCCACGGCTGCTGCCCAGGCGCGCACCGGCCGAGCGGATGGTGGCGTTGTCGAACACGCCCACACCCGAGCCGAAGATAAAGTCGACATCGCCTTCGATCGTGCTGTTCTTGAAATAGGCGCGGATCACATTGGCGGCATTGGTCGCACTGATCAGCAAGGTGTCCTGATTGCCGGTCACCAGCACGTCTTCGAAGCTGGCCTGGTCGCCACGCACCGCCAGCGCGACTGCCGACTGGTTGTTGTCCTGGTAAGTGTCTTCGACATAGTTGTTGTCCACGCGCAGGTGACGCGCCTGGAAGCCGGCGGCGCGCACGGTCACTGTCGCGCTGTTGGAGGTGCCCACCGTGGTTGCCGCTGCATTGCTGGCACAGGGGTGACTTGCGGTGCCGGCCGGCTTGGGCGTGGGGTTGGCGTTGTTGAAGCGGATGACGGTGTCGGCGGTGTTGGTGCCCAGGCCGAACACGGTCAGCGGCGGCGCGTTGGTCGGCACGCAGACCAGTTCGGTGTAAGTGCCGGCCTTGATGCTGATGTAGCGACGGGTGCTGCCGCCGGCAGCGACAGCGGCATCGATTGCCGACTGCACGGTGCGATAGCGCGTGGAGCCATCGGCGGCCACGGCGAAGTCTGCACTGAGCAGCGCCACCCCTGCAGTGGGATTCCAGTTGTCGGTGACCAGGGCGGTGATCGGGCCGGCCTTGGCCAGGGCCTTGGAGATGGTGTACGTGCTCGCCTCGCTACTGGTGAGTTGTGGGCGGCTGGCCGTGCCGGTCAAGGCGGTGGCATCGGCGCTGACAAGGCTCAGCAGGACGGCGGCGATACAGGTCGTGCGCAAGGGCGATGCAGACATGAGTGGCGCTCTCTCGGAAGGGACGCAGACGATTGATGGATACGCTTCAGCCGCCGCACGTCGCGTGCATGTGCCACAACCATGGCGCAGCACGCGATCGGCGGATGCCGGTCACCGCGTCCGGGTGTTCCTGGATGGCGGAGCAATCGGCGGGGCGATCTTACTGACGTGGTCGCTATGGCGGTCTGGCGTTCAGATGCAATGTCCAAGAGCTTCGGTGGCATCACGCTCTGCAACGTGACTGCGTCGCAAACAGGCGCCATTGGCTTGCGTGATTTATGCAGGTGCACCATTTCACCGGAGGCGATCGCGTTGCCGCCATGTGCAGGCAGGAGTGCACATCGTCACATGCCGTGGGCGGGGAGACTTCCAGACTGAGTCACCCGCGTAGACACGCGCATGTGAGACATCGAGATGGCAGACCCCAAAGAGCTGCAGGAAAAATTCTGGAAAGCCCTGAAATCCGATCGCACCGTGATGCTTGGCCTGGATGGCGTGGAAGACGGGCATGCCCGCCCGATGACCGCACAGATCGAAGGCGATAGCGGTGGTCCGATCTGGTTCTTCACCTCCAAGGACAATGCGCTGATTGCCATGCTGGGGCAGGGCCGCCGCGTCATCGGCGCCTTCAGCAGCAAGGGGCACGACCTGTTCGCCAGCATCAGCGGCTCGTTGCGCGAAGACACCGATCCGGCCGTGGTCGAGCGCCTGTGGAACCCGCATGTGGCTGCCTGGTACGAAGGCGGCAAGGACGATCCCAAGCTGGCGCTGCTGCGTCTGGACACCGATCACGCGCAGATCTGGCTCAACGGTTCCAGTCTGCTGGCCGGTATCAAGGTGTTGTTCGGCGTCGATCCGAAAAAGGATTACCAGGACAAGGTGGCGGACGTTCCGCTGCGCTGAGGCCTGCTGCACGCCTGCACGATCTTCGAGATGGTGTAGGCGTTCTCATTTCACTGCTGTCGCTTGCGCAAGCGCCGATCCAGTCGTGAGGCTGGATCGGCGTTGTCAGCCTGGATTGCAGACAAGAACGTTCATGGCACTGCGCGTTCACGCGCTGCCTGACAGAGGAGACACAAGATGCAACAGATCGAAATCGGCCAGATGGTGTTTCTGCGCGATGGCGAAGTCGGCGTCGGTGCCGTCCGCGAGGTGCGCAAGGATGGCGCCGAGCTGGTCATCAATATCGAAAACGGGGGCGACTTCGTGCTGCCTGCGTCGGTGGTGCGTGATGTGCATTCCGGCAAGGTGATGCTGGATGTCGCGCAACTGCCGGAAGACGTACGCAATGCCCTGCGCCATCCGCACGACAACGAGTTGCCGACCAGCACCTATGCGGCCAGCGATCCGCACGATGGCGCGCTTACCTAATTAGGTCGGCTAGCCGCACCCAGCTTCAGCGTCTGGTGGCGCGCCATCAGGAAGCAGAAACGTCCGCGGCGCGGCATCGGACGGGCCCGCCGACGGCAGCGCCGGTTGCTCGGCCTCGTCCTTGAGTTGCACACCGGACAGCTTGCGCCGGAACGATTCGCGCAGCAGGTACGCAAGCTTGTGCGTGGCTTCGGCGTAACTCAGTCCTTCGGCGCGGATATTGGAGATGCAATTGCGCGCGGCGTCGGTCAGGCCGACGCGTGGGGTGTAAGTCAGATACAGGCCCAGGCTGTCGGGCGAGCTCAGGCCTGGCCGCTCGCCGATCAACACGATCACCAGGCGCGCCTTGAGCAGTTCGCCGACTTCGTCGCCGATGGCGACGCGGCCTTGCGCGATCAACGCTACCGGCGCCAATGACCAGCCTTCGTGTGCGGCCAGCGCGTCGATATGCTCCAGCATCTGCGCCGCATGTCGATGCACCGCCAATGCAGAGAGTCCGTCGGCGACCACCACCGCGATATCGTGCCCGCCGCCGTGGACCGCAGTCAGGCCACGCAGGTGCGCGGCCGCATCCTCGCCCAGGCGCCGGCCCAGATCCGGACGTTGCAGATAGGTGTGCCGGTCCACCGCTGCGCTGTGCAGCAGAATGCTGTCCCGCCCGCGCTGTTGCAGCGCTGCCTGCAGCGGCTGTGGGTCGAGTGCCAGATGCACCGCATCGCGCGCCTGCGCATGCGCAAGCTGGAAATCCAGATGTGCCGCGGTCGGCAGGCTGGTGCCGACGCGCCCCAGCGCAATGCGCGCCGGTGTGAGCTCACGCAGCTGCGCCCAGGCATCGCGCGGAGGGGTGGTGGGGCTGCTCATTGCACGCTGCCGGCGTTCAATTGCTCCAGCGCACGCCGGAACGGTGCGGGAAGCTCGCTGCCGAGTTCGAAACGGCCATCGCGCAGGCGCAGGATGCCCTGCTGTTCCAGCCAGTGCTCGAACTCGGGCGCAGCGCGCAGCCCGAGCGCCTGGCGCGCATACAGCGCATCGTGGAACGAGGTGGTCTGGTAGTTGAGCATCACATCGTCGGAGCCGGGAATGCCCATGATGAAGTTGATGCCGGCGGTGCCGAGCAGGGTCAGCAGCACGTCCATGTCGTCCTGGTCGGCTTCGGCATGATTGGTGTAGCAGATGTCGCAGCCCATCGGCACGCCCAGCAGCTTGCCGCAGAAGTGATCCTCCAGCCCGGCACGGATGATCTGCTTGCCGTCGTAGAGATATTCCGGGCCGATAAAGCCCACCACGGTGTTCACCAGCAGCGGCTTGAACTGCCGCGCCACGGCATAGGCACGTACCTCGCAGGTCTGCTGATCGACGCCATGGTGCGCATTGGCCGACAACGCGCTGCCCTGGCCGGTCTCGAAATACATCACGTTGTCGCCGACACTGCCGCGCCGCAGCGACACCCCGGCGTCATGGCCTTCCTGCAGCAGCGCCAGATTGATGCCGAAGCTGGCATTGGCCGCTTCGGTGCCGGCGATCGACTGGAACACCAGGTCCACCGGCACACCGCGGTTGATCGCGTCGATGGTGGTAGTGATGTGTGCCAGCACGCAGGACTGCGTGGGGATCTGGTAGCCGGTGATCACCGCATCGAGCATGCGCAGCAAGGCGGTGGTGGCGGCCAGGCTGTCGCTGGCAGGATTGATGCCGATCACCGCATCGCCGTTGCCGTATAGCAGGCCGTCGAGCACGCTGGCGGCGATGCCGGTGGCATCGTCGGTAGGGTGGTTGGGCTGCAGGCGCGTGGACAGGCGGCCACGCAAGCCCAGCGTATTGCGAAAGCGCGTGACCACCCGCGTCTTCTGCGCGACCAGGATCAGGTCCTGCACGCGCATCAACTTCGAGACCGCCGCCACCATCTCCGGCGTCAGTCCGGGCGCCAGTGCGGCCAGTGCCGCTTCGTCGGCCTGCGCACTCAACAGCCAATCACGAAAGCCGCCGACGGTAAGATGCGCCACCGCAGCAAATGCGGCCGCATCGTGCTGGTCGACGATCAGGCGGGTGACCTCGTCCGATTCGTACGGCACCACCGCTTCATCGAGGAAGTGACGCAGCGGCAGGTCCGCCAGCGCCATCTGCGCGGCCACCCGCTGCAGCCCGGAGTCGGCGGCGAGCCCGGCCAGTTGGTCGCCCGAGCGCGGCGGCGTGGCCTTGGCCAGCAAGGTCTTGAGATCGGCAAACTGGAAGCGCTCGCCGCCAGCGGTAAACGCGAACCCGCTCATCTGGCACTAGCCGCAGGCGTGGCCTGGCTGCGCAAGCTCAGCACGCAACACAGCGCACCGAACAGCAGCAGGCCCACGAAGATCAGCGCCACGATCGGGTTGAACCAGACCATCGCCACCAGACACACCAGCGCCAGCAGCAGCGCGATTGCCGGCACCACCGGATAACCCGGCGCACGAAAGCTGCGCTCCAGCCCGGGTTCGGCGCGGCGCAGCTTGAACAGGCTGAGCATGCTCATCACATACATCACGATCGCACCGAACACCGACATGGTGATCATCGCCGCGGTCAGCGACATGCCCTGGATCTTGACCACGCTGTCGCTGCAGATGGCTGCGATGCCGATCGCGCCGCCGGCAAGAATCGCGCGATGCGGCGTGCGAAAGCGCGACAGCCTGGCCAGCCCGTGCGGCAGGAACCCGGCACGCGCCAACGCGAAGAACTGCCGCGAATAGCCCAGGATGATGCCGTGGAAGCTGGCCACCAGGCCGAACAGGCCGATCCACACCAGCATATGCAGCCAGGTCGAGCTGTTGCCGACCACGGCCTTCATTGCCTGCGGCAACGGGTCGTTGATGTTGGAGAGCTGACGCCAGTCGCCGACCCCGCCCGCAAACACCATCACGCCCAACGCCAGCACCACCAGGGTGAGGATGCCGGCGATGTAGGCGCGCGGAATCGTGCGCTTGGGGTCCTTGGCTTCTTCGGCCGCCATCGCCGCGCCCTCGATCGCCAGAAAGAACCAGATCGCAAACGGAATCGCGGCAAAGATGCCGGAAATGGCGGCCGGGCCGAACACATCGTTACCGGCCCAGCCATTGGCGGCAAAACGCGCAACGCTGAAGCCCGGCGCCACGACGCCCATGAACACCAGCAGCTCGATCACCGCCAGCAAGGTCACGATCAGCTCGAAGGTGGCGGCGATCGCCACGCCGACGATGTTCAAGCCCATGAAGATCGCATACGCGCCGATCGCGGCGATGCGCGGGTCCAGGGTCGGGAACTGCACGTTGAGATAGGCGCCGATCGCCATCGCGATGGCCGGCGGCGCGAACACGAATTCGATCAGCGTGGCCAGGCCCGCCAGCATGCCGCCGTAGGTCCCGAATGCGCGCAGGCTATAGGCGAACGGCCCGCCCGCATTGGGGATGGCGGTGGTCAGCTCGGTAAAGCTGAAGATGAAGCAGGTGTACATCACCGCGACCAGCAGCGTGGTCACCAGAAAACCCAGCGTGCCGGCGGTGCCCCAGCCGTAGCTCCAGCCGAAATACTCGCCGGAAATCACCAGACCCACGGCGATCCCCCACAGTTGCCAGGTGCCCAGGGTGGGTTTGAGTTGCTCGTTGCGCATGTCGCACATCTCCTGCGGTCGGGGGAGGGGAGATGACGCAGGTCCGGCGGCTAGGTACCGGACCGACGGCCAGTGACCGATCGTCCACCGATGCCCGGTGACGATCGACGGTCGTCCCGGTTATACCCCAAAGCCCTGCGGCGAACACAAGCGCAACGGGTGGGTCGCAGACACCATGCCGCCGCGCCGGCCCTGCCGGCACACCGCGCGCGCTAGCTATTTGCTGCGCTCAAGCACCAGCAGCGGATCGATGCGTACATCGAACCAGTTCATCCCCCAATGCAGATGCGGCCCGGTCGCGCGCCCGGTGGCACCGACTGCCGCAATCACCTGGCCTTGCTCCACGCGGTCGCCCACCTTCACGTCGATGCGCGACAGGTGCAGAAAATTCGAACTCACCCCGAAGCCATGGTCCAGCAACACGGTGCCGCCGGTCAGATACAGGTCCGGCGCGGCAAAGGTCACCACGCCGGCAGCCGGTGCCTTGACCGGCGTGCCGGTGGGCACGGCGATGTCCATGCCCGAGTGGCCGGCACCGGGCTGGCCGTTGTAGACGCGCGCGTTGCCGAAGCGCCCGCTGATGCGGCCCTGCACGGGCCAGATGAAGGCCTGGGCGAAATCGGTGCGGGCATCGTCGCGGTCACGCGCGGCGGTGACCTGCGCCTGCTCGCGCTTGATCCGCTCGGCGATCGCCGCAGGCGGATTGACCGTCTTGGGCGGCACGCCGTTGACGCGCTCCACCGGCCAGTCGCGCGGCGTCACTGCGATGCTGGCGGTCTGTTTGCTGCCATCTGGCCGGGTGATCTGCACCTGCAACGGTCCGCTGGCGTCGCGGCCGATGCCGAACACCACGCTGCCATAGCCACTGACCCGCAAGCTGCGGCCGGCGTACTGCACCTGGCTGCCCGCCGGCACCTTGCCGATCACCAGCGCGCCCTGCGAAGCGCTTTGCGGAAATACCACCTCCGCGGCGTCGGCGGACTGCGCAGCGACGCTGCCGGCAGCGAGCGAGAGCGGCGCCAGCGCAAGCCAGGCGCCAACCATGGCTGCGCGCATCAGCGGTCGAAGGTCAGGCGCTGACCGGCGGCAGCGCCAATCAATTGTTCGCCATCCCACACCTGCTGGCCGTTGACCCAGGTCGCGGCGATACGCGAACGGAACGTGGTGCCTTCGAACGGCGACCAGCCGCACTTGGACAGCACCTGCTCGCGCTTCACGGTGAACGGGGTGTTGTCGATCATCACCAGGTCGGCGAAATAGCCTTCGCGCAGGAAGCCGCGCTCTTCCACATCGAACAGCTGCGCCGGCGCATGCGCGAACTTCTGCACGATGCGGGTGATCGGCAGCTTGCCCTCGTGCACCAGCTCCAGCGCGGCGACCAGCGCGTACTGCACCAGCGGCAGGCCGGAGGGCGCCTGTGCGTAGGGCTTCTGCTTTTCTTCCCAGGTATGCGGGGCGTGGTCGGTGGCGAGCACGTCGATGACGTCCTCGGCCAGCGCCTGGATCAACGCCAGGCGGTCGTCGGCGTCCTTGATCGCGGGGTTGCACTTGATCAGGTTGCCCAGCCGCGCGTAATCGCTGCGGTCAAAGCGCAGGAAGTGGATGCAGGTCTCTGCGGTGATGCGCTTGCGCAGCTTGCCCTCTGCATCGACCAGCGGGCCGGCCTCGAACAGCGCCAGCTCGTCGGCGGTGGAGATATGCAGCACGTGCAGGCGGGTGTTGTGCTTGCGCGCCAGCGACACCGCCAGCCGCGAGGACTTCAGGCAGGCCTCGCGTGAGCGGATGTCCGGATGCATCTCCGGGGTCAACGCGTCGCCGTACTTTTCCTTGTACTGCGCCAGCGTCGCGTCGATGGTAGGGGTATCTTCGCAGTGGGTGATGATCGGCGTCGGCGCGTCGCGGAAGATCGCGTCCAGCGTCTCGGGGTTGTCGACCAGCATGTTGCCGGTGGAGGCGCCCATGAACACCTTGATGCCCGGGGCGGTCTTCGGGTCCAGCGTCTGGATCGCGGCCAGATTGTCGTTGCTGGCGCCCATGTAGAAGCCGTAGTTGGCCCAGGCGCGCCCGGCCGCCGCGTCGTACTTGGCCTGCAGTGCGGCCGCGTCCAGGGTCGGCGGATTGGTGTTGGGCATGTCCATGAAGCTGGTCAGGCCACCGGCCACCGCGGCGCCGGATTCGGTCGCGATATCGCCCTTGTGGGTCAGGCCGGGCTCGCGGAAGTGCACCTGGTCGTCGATCATGCCCGGCAGCACCCAGCGTCCGGCCGCGTCTACCACGGTGTCGCCTGCGGCTGGGGCGATCTTGCTGGCGATCTTGGCGATGCGGCCGGCTTCGATCAGCAGATCGGCGTCGAATTCCTTGCCTTCATTGACCAGGCGGGCGTTGACGATGAGGGTTCGGCTCATGGATGAGGTCCTTTGCAACTACAGGAAGGGGAAGCGGGCGAGGACGCGGGCGCGTCGGGGACGGGATCGAACCCGCCCGGATGAAAGGGATGGCAGCGGCCAAGCCGGCGTGCGGCCAGCCAGCAACCGCGCAGCGGGCCGAAGCGGCCGATCGCGGTCATCGCGTATTCCGAGCAACTGGGCGCAAAACGGCAGCGCGGCCCCAGCAGGGGGCTGATGAACCGCTTGTAGAAGCGCAGCAGCGCGATGAGCAGGCGTGAGATCACTTGCCAATGATATGCCACTTGGATTAATACGTGGTTGCCGGGGGTCCGTGGGGTAAGCTATAAAGGCCCGCTTTCCCGGGCCCCGGGGGAACCAAGGATGAGCGTTTCGTGGCTGCTAAAAAACCTGCAAAAAAGGCCGTAGAGGCCGCCAAGAAGTCCGCCAAACCCGTTGCGAAGAAGGCAGCGGCGCCTGCCGCTGCAAAACCGGCCGCCAAGCAGGTCAAGCCGGCTGCCAAGCAAGCGGTTGCCAAGAAGGCAGCTGCGAGCAAGACCGCGGCCAAGCCGGCGCCGGTCGCCAAGACCGCAGCGTCCAAACCCGCGGCCGCCAAACCTGTAAAATCTTCTGTCGCCAAGCGTGCTGCCAAGCCGGCGGCGAACAAGGCAGCTCCGGCTGCCGCCAAACCGGCCGCCAAGCCGGTGGCGCCCAAGTCCGTACCGAAGCCGGCTACCAAGTCGACTCCGGCCAAGTCAGTCCCGGTCAAGGCTGAAAAGCCCGCGCCCGCACCGGCCTCCAAGGCCGCCCCTGCGAAGCCGGCAAAGCCTGCGACCCCGTCACTCAAGAATCCCGTGCCCGTTTCGAAATCTTCAGCAAAAACGCCAACCAAAACCGAAGCCCCCGCCAAGCCCGCCGCGACCCGTCCGGTCGGCAAGGTGGCCGTGGCCGTGACCTCCAAGCCGTCCAGCCCGACCCCCAAGACCAAGTACAAGGTGGTCGAGTACAAGACCGATGAGGCCACCGGTCGTCCGATCCTGCCGCAGGGCTACAAGCCTGCAGCCGATGAGGAGTACATGAGCAAGCTGCAGCAGGAGTACTTCCGTCAGCGTCTGCAGAGCTGGCGCAACGACCTGATCGAAGAGTCCAAGCAGACCATCGAAAACCTGCGCGAAGAAGTGCGCGACATCGGCGACGAAGCCGAGCGTGCAACGCGCGAGACCGAGAACTCGCTGGAGCTGCGCACCCGCGACCGTCATCGCAAGCTGATCGGCAAGATCGACAGCACGCTCAAGCGTCTGGAAGACGGCGACTACGGTTACTGCGTGGACACCGGCGAAGAAATTGGCCTGGATCGGCTGGAAGCGCGCCTGACCGCCGAACGCACCATCGACGCCCAGGAGCGTTGGGAGCACCTGCAGAAGCAGCAGGGCGACTGATCGTTCGACCAGGTCCAGGCCTTGTCCGTCGACTGAAAGACCCCGCCATGTGCGGGGTTTTTTTATGCGCATCGTGCCAGCGCAACGGACGTTGCAGTGGTCGACACGCCTGGCGCGTGTCATGCGGCCAGGCAGGCATCGATCAGGTGATATCGATCAGACCTGCGGGCACCGTCGCAGACTTCACTGCCGCAGACCTCACTGCAGGTCGCGCAGATCCAGCTTGCGCAGCTTCGGCGCCTTCCACGCGGTGGTGGCGACCACGCCCAGGGTCACGCAGCCGCCGATCACCACGGCCGGCACCAGGCCGACCAGGCGTGCCATCACGCCGTCGTAGAACGCACCCAGCTCGTTGGACGAGCCGATGAAGATGCCGTTGATCGACGACACCCGGCCGCGCATCGCATCGGGCGTGGCCAGCTGCAGGATGGTCTGGCGCACCACCACCGACACCCCGTCGCACATGCCGTAGACCAGCAGGATCGCCGCCGACAGCCAGAAATGCCGCGACAGGCCGAACGCGATGGTGCACAGCCCGAAGCCGGCCACCGACAGCATCAGGATGCGCCCGGCATTGCGCTGCAGCGGGTGCCGCGCCAGCCACACGCCGACCACGATCGAGCCCAGTGCCGGGGCGCCGCGCAGGATGCCCAGCCCTTCCGGGCCGTAGTGCAGGATGTCGTGGATGAAGGCCGGCAGCATCGACACCGCGCCGCCCAGCAGCACCGAGAACATGTCCAGCGCCATCGCGCCCAGCATGATCTGGTTGGACAGCACGAACTGCGCACCTTCGGCGATGCTGCGGAAGATCGGCGCACGCGGGCCTGCGTTGACTGGCTCGCTGACACGCAGCAGCGCCAGCGCCAGGATCGCCACCAGCGCCACGCCGGCGGCCACGCCATAGGCCAGGCCCTTGCCGCCCCAGCCGACCAGCACGCCGCCCAGCGCCGGGCCGATCACCATGCCGGCCTGGAAGGTGACGCTGCCGATGCTGGCGCCGCGCGCGAACGCCTCGCGCGGCAGCGCACGTGCGAACAGCGCGTTGTAGACCGGCGACAGGAACGAGCGCGCCGCACCGGTCAGCGCGATGGCCGCGTAGATCGGCCACACGCCCTGCACCGGCAGCCAGCCATGGGTGATGGCCAACAGCAGCAACGCAGTGGCGACCAGGCCCAGCACCGCGACCATGCCGAGGCGTCGGCGCGGCAGATGATCGACCAGATAGCCGGCAAACGGCGCGATGCAGAAGAACGGCAGGATCTCCGCCAGGCCGATCAGCCCGAGCGAGAGCGGATTGCGGGTGATCTCGTAGATATGCCAGCCGACCGTGACCGCGACGATCTGGTACGACAGCATCGCCGCCACGCGATACAGCAGCACCAGGCCGAAGCCGGGGTGGGCGAGCAGCGTACGCAGCGAAGCGGCAGGCGAGGGCGTCGGCGTGCTCACTGCTGGGCGCGGGCGGTGTCGCGGATGAAGGCCAGCATTGCCGCCACGCCGTTGCTGCGGGTCGGCGACAGATGCTTGGCCAGCCCGATGCCGGCGATGTAGTCCGGCTCGGTGGCCAGGATTTCCTGCGCACTACGCCCGGAGTACACGCGCAAGGCCAGATAGATCAGCCCGGAGACGATCGCTGAGTCGCTGACGGCGTGGAAGTCCAGCCGCTCGGCATTGCCCTCGGGCACGATCCACACCATCGACTGGCAGCCATGCAGGCGGTGTTCTTCGGTCTTCCACTGTTCGGGGAAGCTGGGCAGCTTGCGGCCCAGGTCGATCAGGTACTGGTAGCGCTCGGACCAGTCGCCGAAGAAGGAGAACTCCTCGGCAATGGCGGCCTGTGCGTCGACGGCGGTGGGTTCAAGCGGGAAGGGGGTGGTGGTCATCAAAAAATCCAGATTCGGTCGGTGGTAGCGCTGCCCGGCGACACCGCAATGGCGCCCCTCACCCGCCGGGGCGAGAAGGCGCGGTTTGCGCGCCATTGGCGCGCGTGCCTTGGAGCGCCCGCGCCGCCAGCGCGGGCCGGGGCGCGGAGCGGGGAGGGTACGGGCGAAGCCTCGCTGGAATTCGATGCGGGTGGCTTCGCCCTTACCGCAAGGAAGGTGCATGTGGCTGCGCTCGCACCCTGATCCGCCCCTGCGGGGCACCTTCCCCCGAAGGGAGAAGGGAGGAGCGTCATGCGCGCTTCCAGCGCACGCCTTGCGGGGTGTCTTCCAGCACGATGCCTTCGTCGGCCAGCTGCGTGCGGATGGCGTCGGCGCGGGCGAAGTCCCTGGCTTTCTTGGCGGCATTGCGTTCCTCGACCAGCGCCGTGATGCGCGCATCGTCGCCGGCGTCGGTGCCGCGCGAGAACCAGGCGGCCGGGTCCTGCTGCAGCAAGCCCAGCGCCAGGCCTGCGCCGAGCAGCCGCGACTTCAGCCCGGACAGCGCGGCAACACCTGCCGATGCGTCGCTGCCCTGTGCGAGTTGGGTGCGCAGCGCGCGGGCCTCGGAGGCAATGCTGGCGATGACCGACAATGCAAGCGGGGTGTTGAGGTCGTCGTCGAGCGCGGCTTCCACCTCGTCGGGAATCGTGGCCGGCTGCGCGGGGGCGATCCCGGCAGCGTGTTCGGCCGCGGCCAGGTCGCGCAAGGTGCCGTACAGCCGGTCCAGCGTGTTCTTGGCCTGGTCGATCAGGCCATCGGACCAGTCCAGCGGCTGCCGGTAATGCGCGCTCAGCAGTGCGTAGCGCAGCGCCTCGGGCGGGTGGCGGGCGATCAGGTCGTGCACGGTCTCGATGTTGCCCAGCGACTTGCTCATCTTGGCGCCGCTGAAATTGAGCATGCCGTTGTGCAGCCAGAACCGCGCAAAGGTCGCCCCGCCATGCGCGCATTCGCTCTGCGCGATCTCGTTCTCGTGATGCGGGAATTGCAGGTCCACGCCGCCGGCATGGATGTCGATGGTCGGGCCCAGGTGCGCGGCAGCCATCGCCGAGCATTCGATATGCCAACCCGGGCGGCCGCGGCCCCAGGGCGAGTCCCAGCCGGGCAGCTCGTCGCTGGAGGGCTTCCACAGCACGAAGTCGCCGGGGTCGCGCTTGTACGGCGCCACGTCCACGCGCGCGCCGGCCAGCATCTCGTCCGGGTCGCGGCGCGAGAGCTTGCCGTAGTGCGCAAAGCTGGCCACCGCGAACAGCACATGGCCTTCGGCGGCATAGGCATGCCCGTTGGCAATCAGCTGCTCGATCATCGCCACGATCTGCGGGATATGCGCGGTCGCTTCCGGTTCGATGTCCGGCGGCTGCACGCCGAGCGCGGCCATGTCCTGGCGGTAGATCGCGGCGAAGCGGTCGGTGATGGTCGAGATCGGCACACCCTGCGCCTGCGCGGCGGCGTTGATCTTGTCGTCCACGTCGGTGATGTTGCGCGCGTAGCGCAGCGCGCCGTAGCGCCGGCGCAGCAGGGCGGCCAGCACATCGAACACGACCGGGCCGCGGGCGTTGCCGATATGCGCGTAGTTGTAGACGGTGGGGCCGCACACATACAGGGTGGGGCTGGACGGATCGAGCGGTGCGAACGGCTCGACCCGCCGCGTCAGGTTGTTGTGCAGGCGCAGGCTCATCGGCATCTGAAAAAGGATAACCGGGCGATTCTAGCCGGTCGCGGCGATGTGGCGAACCAACCGCACGCGCGCAGCAGCGCCGGTGACCGGATGGGCTGCGTTCAGCCCAAGGGATCGCAAGCTCCATACACTTACGTATTGCCTGGCTGCGCCCTCCTGGTACTGATGCGACCTTCCCCGTTCTTCCTGCTGCTCTGTGTGTTCGCCTGGCAGGCATCGTCAGCGCACGCGGCGGAAACCGATCCCAAGAACCGGGTGGTGGTGATCGAGAACGTGAAGCTGGATTACGCGCAGGTGCTCAATGTCGAGCCGGTCTATCAGACCCTGCGTGCCACCCGCATGGAGGAACAGTGCGAGGCCGAGCAGGTTGCGCCGGTAGCAGCGGCACCGGTCGAGGACGAAGGCCGTATCAACCGGATGGTGGATTCGGTCAAGGAGATGTTCTCCCGTCGCCCCGAGCCGGCGTCCGTGCCGATGGCGGTGCCGCCGACCAGCACACGGCGCAACTGCCGGGTGGTGGAAGTGCCGCGCGAGTTCCGGCGGCCGATCGCCTTCGATGTGGATTACGTCTACAAGGGCACCAAGTACCGTTCGCGGCTGCCGGAAGACCCGGGTAACCGGCTGCGCGTCCGCGTGTCGGTCACCCCCTACATCCCCGACGCCATCGTCGCGCCGCCGCGCTGAGCCGCGCGGCGGTTGCGCCGTGCCCGCATGCATGCGAGGATTCGCGCCCTATGTACGCAAACGCCTTTCAGCACGACACCAGCGCCGCCCGAATGGCCTCCGGCATGACCTCGCGTGCCCGCCGACCGGAATCCCACATTTTCGCTGGGTAACCGGAGCGTTTTGCTGTTCCGCCGTTGAAAACCCAGCCCGCAGGCTGGGTTTTTTCGTTTTGAAGTCACAAAAGTTTCAACCGCAAGAAACGCGCATGTCGCGCACCCCGCCGCTCCTGGCGGACCACGCAGCAGAAGCACGCAGCACAAGGATCGATCGATGTCACTGAAGCACTTCTTGAACACCCAGGACTGGAGCCGCGCCGAACTGGACGCGCTGTTGACCCAGGCCGCGTTGTTCAAACGCAACAAGCTGGGAAGCGAGCTGAAGGGCAAGTCGATCGCGCTGGTGTTCTTCAACCCGTCCATGCGCACCCGCACCAGCTTCGAGCTGGGCGCGTTCCAGCTGGGCGGGCATGCGGTGGTGCTGCAGCCGGGCAAGGACGCCTGGCCGATCGAGTTCAATCTGGGCACGGTGATGGATGGCGACACCGAGGAGCACATCGCCGAAGTGGCGCGGGTGCTGGGCCGTTATGTCGACCTGATCGGCGTGCGCGCGTTCCCGAAGTTCGTCGACTGGTCCAAGGACCGCGAGGACCAGGTGCTCAGGAGCTTCGCCAAGTATTCGCCGGTACCGGTGATCAACATGGAGACCATCACCCACCCGTGCCAGGAGCTGGCGCACGCGATGGCGTTGCAGGAACATTTCGGCACCCAGGATCTGCGCGGCAAGAAGTACGTGCTGACCTGGACCTATCATCCCAAGCCGTTGAACACCGCGGTGGCCAATTCCGCGCTGACGATCGCCACCCGCATGGGCATGGACGTGACCCTGCTGTGCCCGACGCCGGACTACATCCTGGACCCGCGCTACATGGACTGGGCAGCGCAGAACGTGGCCGAAAGCGGCGGCTCGCTGCAGGTCAGCCACGACATCGACAGTGCCTACGCCGGTGCCGACGTGGTGTATGCCAAGAGCTGGGGCGCGTTGCCGTTCTTCGGCAACTGGGAGCCGGAAAAGCCGATCCGCGACCAGTACCAGCACTTCATCGTCGACGAACGCAAGATGGCGCTGACCAACAACGGCGTGTTCTCGCACTGCCTGCCGCTGCGTCGCAACGTCAAGGCCACCGACGCGGTGATGGATTCGCCCAACTGCATCGCCATCGATGAAGCCGAGAATCGCCTGCATGTGCAGAAGGCGATCATGGCTGCCCTGGTGGGCCAGGGCAGCCGGGATTCGTGATTGGGGATGTGGGATTCGCAACGGCGAACCCGGCTCCCGACCCAACCTAGTCAACTTCTAAAGAGACCCCCATGTCGCAGCAGACCGCTTCCACCAATCCCGAATCCCCACTCTCCAATCCCGGCACAAAAAAGGACATCGTCCTGGCGTTCTCCGGTGGCCTGGATACCAGCTTCTGCATTCCGTATCTGCAGGCGCAGGGCTATGCGGTTCACACCGTGTTTGCCGATACCGGCGGGGTGGATGCCGAGGAGCGTGATTTCATCGAAAAGCGCGCGGCCGAACTCGGTGCCGCCAGCCATGTCACCGTCGATGGCGGCCCGGCCATCTGGCAGGGCTTCGTCAAGCCGTTCGTGTGGGCGGGCGAGGGCTATCAGGGCCAGTACCCGTTGCTGGTGTCCGACCGTTACCTGATCGTCGACGCCGCGCTCAAGCGCGCCGAGGAACTGGGCACGCGCAGCATCGCGCACGGTTGCACCGGCATGGGCAACGACCAGGTGCGTTTCGACCTGGCAGTGAAGGCGCTGGGTGATTACCAGATCGTGGCGCCGATCCGCGAGATCCAGAAAGAACACACCCAGACCCGCGCCTACGAGCAGAAGTACCTGGAAGAGCGCGGCTTCGGCGTGCGCGCCAAGCAGCAGGCCTACACCATCAACGAGAACCTGCTCGGGCTGACCATGTCCGGCGGCGAGATCGACCGTTGGGAAGCGCCAGGCGAGGGTGCGCGTGGCTGGTGCGCGCCGCGCAGCGAGTGGCCGGCCGAGCCGCTGACCGTCACCCTGAAGTTCGTCGAAGGCGAGGCCGTTGAACTCAATGGCAAGGCGCTGCCTGGCGAGCAGATCCTGGCCCAGCTCAACAAATTGTTCGCGCCCTACGGCGTGGGCCGTGGCGTCTACACCGGCGACACCGTGATCGGGTTGAAGGGCCGCATCGTGTTCGAGGCGCCAGGCCTGATCTCGCTGCTGACCGCACACCGCGCGCTGGAAGATGCGGTGCTGACCAAGCAGCAGAATCGCTTCAAGCCGGATGTGGCGCGCAAGTGGGTGGAGCTGGTGTACGAGGGCTTCTATCACGACCCGCTCAAGACCGACATCGAGGCATTCCTGAAGTCGTCGCAGGCCAAGGTCAATGGCGAGGTCACGCTGGAAACCCGCGGCGGCCGCGTCGATGCGGTGGCGGTGCGTTCGCCGCACCTGCTCAACACCAAGGGCGCGACCTATGCGCAGTCGGCCGACTGGGGCGTGGAGGAAGCGGAAGGCTTCATCAAGCTGTTCGGGATGAGCTCGACGCTGTATGCCCAGGTGAATCGCTGAAGTTTCAGGGCACGTATGCAAAGCCCCTCTCCCCCGGGGCGAGAGGCACGGCGTACGCGCCACTGGCGCGCGTGCCTTGGAGCGCCCGCGCCGCAAGCGCGGGCCGGGGCGCGCAGCGGGGGTGAGGTGAGGGTGCGAGCGAAGCTCCCGCAGGGTGCGGTGCACTCGGCTTCGCCCGTCCCCTCATCCGCCCCTTCGGGGCACCTTCTCCCGGTGGGAGAAGGGTGGCCTGGATGCGCTGTAGGTGTTGTTTGCGCAACCTCGCACCACGGTGCAGTTGTGACTTCTGTTAGCCGCCACTTCGGACCATTGATCAAACCGACATGACCGATCTACTTGCCTCCACCCTCGAACACCTGGAACAGCTGGTGTCCTTCGACACCCGCAATCCGCCGCGGGCGATCGCTGCCGAGGGCGGCATCTTCGATTATCTGCGCGCGCAGCTGCCCGGTTTCCAGGTCGAGGTGATCGACCACGGTGCCGGTGCGGTCAGCCTGTATGCGGTGCGCGGCACGCCCAGCTACCTGTTCAACGTGCATCTGGACACGGTGCCGGATTCGCCGCACTGGAGCGCCGATCCGCACGTGATGCGGCGTACCGACGATCGCGTGATCGGCCTGGGCGTCTGCGACATCAAGGGTGCGGCAGCGGCGCTGGTGGCGGCAGCCAATGCCGGGCAGGGCGATGCGGCCTTCCTGTTTTCCTCCGACGAGGAAGCCAACGACCCGCGCTGCATCGCCGCGTTCCTGGCGCGCGGTGTGCCGTATGAGGCGGTGCTGGTCGCCGAGCCGACCATGAGCGAGGCGGTGCTGGCGCATCGCGGCATCAGCTCGGTGCTGATGCAGTTTGCCGGGCGTGCCGGGCATGCCTCGGGCAAGCAGGATCCATCCGCCAGTGCGTTGCATCAGGCGATGCGCTGGGGCGGCAGGGCGCTGGACCATGTCGAGTCGCTGGCGCATGCGCGTTTCGGCGGCCTGACCGGCCTGCGCTTCAACATCGGTCGGGTCGAGGGCGGCATCAAGGCCAACATGATCGCGCCGGCGGCCGAGCTGCGTTTCGGCTTTCGTCCGCTGCCGTCGATGGACGTGGACGGTTTGCTGGCGACGTTTGCCGGATTTGCCGATCCACACGCGGCGTATTTCGAAGAAACCTTCCGCGGCCCCAGCCTGCCGTCCGGCGACATCGCACGGGCCGAGGAACGCCGCCTGGCCGCCCGCGATGTGGCCGATGCGCTGGACCTGCCGATCGGCAATGCAGTGGATTTCTGGACCGAGGCCTCGCTGTTTTCGGCCGGCGGTTACACCGCCCTGGTCTATGGCCCCGGCGATATCGCCCAGGCGCACACCGCCGACGAGTTCGTGACGCTTGCGCAGCTGCAGCGTTACGCCGAGTCGGTACATCGCATCATCAACGGCTCAAACTGAAGCCGCGTTCCGCGCCCAGGCGCGGCCATCCCTCTCTTCGATCACGGCAATGTCCCTCTCCGCACAGCCCCACAAACAGACCCGCCAGACCATCGTGCGCCTGCTTTCGAGCATGGCCAGCGCCAAGGAAATCAGCCAGTACCTCAAGCGTTTCTCGCAGCTGGATGCCAAACGCTTTGCGGTGGTCAAGGTGGGCGGCGCGGTGCTGCGCGACGACCTGGACGCGCTGACCTCGTCGCTGTCGTTCCTGCAGGAAGTGGGGCTGACCCCGATCGTGCTGCATGGCGCCGGCCCGCAGCTGGATGCCGAACTGTCGGCGGCCGGTATCGAGAAGCGCACCGTCAACGGCTTGCGGGTGACCTCGCCGGAAGCGCTGGCGATCGTGCGCAAGGTGTTCCAGGCCTCCAACCTCAAGCTGGTCGAGGCGCTGCAGCAGAACGGCGCGCGTGCGACCTCGATCACCGGCGGCGTATTCGAAGCGCAGTATCTGGACCGCGACACCTACGGCCTGGTCGGTGAGGTCAAGGCGGTCAACCTGGCGCCGATCGAAGCCAGCCTGCAGGCCGGCTCGATTCCGGTGATCACCAGCCTAGGCGAGACGCCGAGCGGGCAGATCCTCAACGTCAACGCGGATTTTGCCGCCAACGAACTGGTGCAAGAGCTGCAGCCGTACAAGATCATCTTCCTCACCGGCACCGGCGGTCTGCTGGATGCCGATGGCAAGGTGATCGACTCGATCAACCTGTCCACCGAGTTCGACCATCTGATGCAGCAGCCGTGGATCAACGGTGGCATGCGGGTGAAGATCGAACAGATCAAGGATCTGCTCGATCGCCTGCCGCTGGAGTCGTCGGTGTCGATCACCCGGCCGGCCGATCTGGCCAAGGAACTGTTCACCCACAAGGGCTCGGGCACGCTGGTGCGGCGCGGCGAGCGCGTGCTGCGCGCGACCTCCTGGGACGAACTGGACCTGCCGCGGCTCAGGACGCTGATCGAATCCAGTTTCGGCCGTACGCTGGTGCCCGATTACTTCAGCAACACCAGGTTGCTGCGCGCCTATGTCAGCGAGAACTACCGCGCCGCGGTGATCCTCACCGACGAAGGCATGCTGGGTGCAAGCGCGCTGATCTACCTGGACAAGTTCGCCGTGCTCGACGACGCCCAGGGCGAAGGCCTGGGCCGTGCAGTGTGGAACGTGATGCGCGAGGAAACCCCGCAACTGTTCTGGCGTTCGCGTCACAACAACCAGGTCAACATCTTCTACTACGCCGAGTCCGACGGCTGCATCAAGCAGGAGAAGTGGAAGGTGTTCTGGTACGGGCTGGAGAACTTCGAGCAGATCCAGCACTGCGTGGCGCATTGCGCGACGCGTCAGCCGACGCTGCTGGGCTGAGTACGATGGCGCCCGTCGCATTGCCAGCGCTTTGGCGCGAGCTGCCCACGCTACGCGGGCAACACGCAACACTGGAACCATTGCGGGCTGCGCACGCCGATGGTTTGCGCGCTGCGCTGGGCGATGGGGCCTTGTCGCGGCTGTGGTACACCGGCGTGCCGGCACCGGCGCAGGTGGACGACTACGTGGGCGCGGCCTTGGATGCGCAAGCCGACGGGCGGGTGCTGCCTTACGTGGTATGCGATGCGGCCGGCGAGGTCGTCGGCTGCACACGCTATTACGGGCTGGATGCGACAGTGCCCAAGCTGTCGATCGGCTACACCTGGTACGCGCCGCGCGTGCAGCGCAGCGGCGTCAATACCGACACCAAGCGGATGCTGCTGCAGCACGCCTTCGAGACGCTGGGCTGCCTGAGCGTGGTGTTCGAGACCAGTTGGTTCAATCACACCTCGCGCGCGGCGATTGCGCGGCTCGGTGCAAAGCAGGACGGCGTGCTGCGCAATTACACCCGTCACCCTGACGGCACGCCGCGCGACACCGTGGTGTTCTCCATCATCGATACGGAATGGGCTGGGGTCAAACGCCACCTGCAGTTCCGCCTGGAAGCAAACGCATGACTGTTCAAACAACGACCATCGGCATCGTCGGGGCCCGCGGGCATACCGGATCGGAATTGATCAAGCTGGTGGTGGCACACCCGCATCTGCAGCTGCTGTTCGTGTCCTCGCGCGAGCTGGCCGGGCAACCGGTGGCCGAGCACAACGCGGCGTATCGCGGCGAGCTGCGCTACGAGAGCCTGGATGCCGATGCGGTGGCCGCCAAGGCCGCCGACGTGGTGATCCTGGCATTGCCCAACGGCAAGGCCGAGCCCTTCGTCGCGGCGATCGACTCGGCCAGGCCGCAGACGCTGCTGATCGATCTGTCGGCCGATTACCGCTTCGATCCGGCCTGGTATTACGGGCTGCCGGAGCTGACGCGCGGCAGCTACGCCGGGCAGCGACGCATCAGCAATCCGGGCTGCTATGCCACCGCGATGCAGCTGACGATCGCGCCCTTGCTCGACCAACTGGCCGGCCCGCCGCAGTGTTTCGGCGTGTCCGGGTATTCCGGCGCGGGCACCACGCCGTCGGACAAGAACAACCCCGAGTTGCTGGCCGATAACCTGATGCCGTATGCGCTGACCAACCACATGCACGAGCGCGAAGTCTCTGCGCAGCTCGGCGTGCCGGTAGAGTTCATGCCGCATGTGGCGCCACATTTCCGTGGCATCACCATGACCGTCAACCTGTGGCTGCAGCAAGCGCTGACGCGCGAGCAGGTCCAGGCGCGCTACACGCAGCGTTACGCCGACGAGCCGTTGATCGAGATCGTCGATGAAGCGCCGTGGGTCAGCCGCATCGCCGGCAGGCATGGCGTACAGATCGGCGGCGTGACGCTGGCGCCGGGCAACAAGCGCGTGGTGGTGGTGGCAACGCTGGACAACCTGCTCAAGGGCGCGGCGACGCAGGCGATGCAGAATCTCAACCTGGCGTTGGGCTGGGACGAATTGACTGCGATTGGCTGATGATGCGAGTCCCTCGCAAGAGCCCACACATCCTTGTGCGGGGATTTAAAGATGCGAGTCCCTCGCGACAGCCCGCACCTCCGTGTGCGGGGATTTAAAGATGCGAGTCCCTCGCAACAGCCCGCACCTCCGTGTGCGGGGATTTAAGCTGACAATTTATTTCGAGACGCTTTCCGATGACCAATCTGTTGTGGCAAAAACCCGGCGTGGCGGTGGACGCCAAGATCCAGAGCTTCCTGGCCGGCGACGACGTCATCCTGGACCGCGAGTTCTTCCTGTACGACATCGCTGCCAGCAAGGCGCATGCGCAGGGACTGCAGCACATCGGCATCCTGTCGCTGCAGGAGCTGGGCGGACTGAGCGAGCAGCTCGACCTGCTGGCGGCCGATTTCCGCAGTGGCGCGTTCGTGCTGGACGAGCGCTACGAGGATTGCCACTCGGCGATCGAGGCGCGCCTGACCGAACGGCTGGGCGATGCCGGCCGCAAGATCCACACCGGGCGCAGCCGTAACGACCAGATCCTGGTCGCCACGCGTCTGTGGTTGAAGGACAAGCTGCAACGCGTGGCCGAGCTCGG
Organism: Xanthomonas sp. LMG 8993; assembly: GCF_009835065.2. Taxonomy (NCBI): domain Bacteria; kingdom Pseudomonadati; phylum Pseudomonadota; class Gammaproteobacteria; order Lysobacterales; family Lysobacteraceae; genus Xanthomonas; species Xanthomonas sp. LMG 8993. The sequence goes on from NZ_QVIF02000005.1 coordinate 123,844, forward strand.
CGCGGAAATCGCCAAGGTGGCGCTGGACCGCGCGCATGCCGAAGCCGCGTTGCCAGTGCCGGGCTATACGCATATCCAGCGTGCGGTAGTGTCCTCGGCCGGCATGTGGTGGGCGGGCTGGGCCGAGGCCTTTATCGACAACGCGGTGCGTGCGGCCGATACCTTGCGCCTGGTGGACAGCAATCCGCTCGGTACTGCGGCCGGCTACGGCGTCAACCTGCCGCTGGACCGTGCACACACCACTGCCGAGCTGGGCTTTGCACGGCTGCAGGTGTCGCCGATCTATGCGCAGCTCTCGCGTGGCAAGTACGAACTGGCCGCGCTCGAGGCGCTTGGCAGCGCAACGCTGGACCTGCGCCGGATCGCCTGGGATCTGTCGTTGTTCACCAGCGGCGAGTTCGCCTTCGTCGCGTTGCCGGCGCAATACACCACCGGCAGCTCGATCATGCCGAACAAGCGTAACCCCGACGTGATCGAACTGATGCGTGCCACCCACGCCAGCGTGGCCGCCGCGCGGACCGAGATCGAACAGCTGCTGTCGCTGCCATCGGGCTATCACCGCGACCTGCAGAGCAGCAAGGGCGCCATCGTGCACGGCTTCGGGCGTGGCCTGGCGGCACTGGAACTGCTGCCGGCCCTGCTGGCCAATCTGGAATGGCGTCCGGACAAGCTGCGTGCGGCGATCGATTCGGGCATGTACGCCACCGACGTGGCGGTGGAAGCGGCGGTTGCCGGCGTGCCGTTCCGCGAGGCCTACAAGGCGGCCGCGGAATCGGCCGACACCGCAGGGCAGGGGCGCACGCCGGAAGGCAGCCTGGCCGCCCGCGTCTCGCCAGGCGCCGCCGCAGATCTGCAGCTGGACGTCCTGCGTGCCCGCTGGCAGGCGCTGGTCTGATGGCCGTGATCAGCACCGACACCGCCGAGCATTACCCCTGGGGCGAAGCCAGCGACGGCTGGCACCTGTTGCGCGACCCCAACCTGAGCGTGCTCGAAGAGCACATGCCGCCCGGCGCGGCCGAGCTGCGTCACCGGCATAGCCGCGCACGGCATTTCTTCTATGTGCTGGCCGGCGAGGTGATGCTGCAGCTGGATGGTGAGCAGCACGTGCTCGGGGTCGGGCAGGGTCTGCATGTGCCGCCCGGTTCCACCCATCAGATGCACAACCTGTCCGAGATGGAAGCGCGCTTTCTGGTGATTTCCACGCCGTTCGGCCGTAGCGAGGCAACACCCGACAAGGAGGCAGGCTGATGGCGACACGCTATCTGGTGCTGGCGATGCGCAAGCCGGATTTTCCGGCCGATGTGGTGCAGCCGCACCGTGCATTTCTCGACACGCTGCGGGCGGCCGGGCAGCTGGAACTGACCGGCGGCTTCAGCGATGGCAGCGGTGGCGCATACGTATTGATCAACGTCGCCAGCCTGGAAGACGCACAGCAGATCGTCGCGCGCGACCCATTGGCGCTGCGCAATGCCTCCACGCTGACCGTCCATGAGTGGAACACGCACTGAGCAGGTTGTCGCCATGAGCACGCCGATCGCCACTGCTGCGTCATTTACCGAGCAGGCGCTGCCGCCGTGGCGACGCGCAGTGCTCAAGGTCGGCAGCAGCCTGCTCGCCGCCGATGGCGGTGGCCTATCGCCGCGTTTTGCGCTGGGGCTGGCGCAGTTCGTCTCGGCCAACCTGATGGCCGGGCGCGAGCTGGTGATCGTGTCGTCGGGTGCGGTGGCCGCCGGCCGCGCGATCCTGCCGAAGGCTGCCGAGGCCGGTGCGCCGATCGCCGCGCGCCAGGCGCTGGCTGCGCTGGGGCAGGCACAGTTGATCGCGCTCTGGCAGCGCTTTTTCGAGCGCCCGGTGGCGCAGGTGTTGCTCACCCACGACGACCTGCGTAACCGCCGCCGCTATCTCAACGCACGCGCCACCATGGGCGAGTTGTTGCGGCTGGGCGCGTTGCCGGTGATCAACGAAAACGACACCGTGTCGGTGGACGAGCTCAAGCTGGGCGACAACGACAACCTGGCCGCGATCGTCGCCGCCTTGGTCGATGCCGATGGCTTGTTCATCGCCACCGATATCGACGGGTTGTACAGCGCCGACCCGCGCAGCAATCCGCTGGCGCGGCCGCTCGACGAGGTGACCGAACTCACCGCCGAGGTGCTGGCGATGGCCGGCGGCAGCGGCAGCAGCGTGGGCACCGGCGGCATGCGCACCAAGCTGGAAGCCGCCGCAAAGGCCGGCGCGGCCGGCATCGAAACCTATCTGTTCAACGGCCGCAATGGCGATGTGGTGCGTGCCCTGGCGCAGGATCGCCTGCACGGCACGCGTATCCACGCCGCACGCACGCGCATCGCCGCCCGCAAGTACTGGCTGCGGCATGCGCCGGTGGAAGCGGGCGCGATCCTGATCGATGCCGGTGCCGCCGCCGCACTGACCGACAAGGGCGCCTCGCTGCTGCCGGGCGGCGTGGCCGGTGCGCGGGGCGACTTCCGGCGTGGCGACATGGTGGAGATCCACCTGCGCGACGACGCCGGCGAGCGCTGCCTGGCACGCGGCGTCAGCCAGTATTCGGCGGTGGATATCCGCCGCATCGCCCGCCGCCACTCGCGCGAGATCGAGCCCGTGCTCGGTTACAGCTACGGCGAGAATGTGGTGCATCGCGATGATTTGGTGCTTTTGTAGCGGGGATTGGGGAGTCGGGATTGGGGATTTGCAAACGCGTATGCACCGCGTCTGCCCAACGTTGCCTCCGTGTCCCGACGACTGATTCCCTGTGGTGATAAAACGGTATTGCCGCTTTTGCCAATCCCCAATCCCGACTCCCCAATCCCGGCCCTCCAATGACCATCAAAACCCTAGCCCTGCAATGCCGTGATGCCGCGCAAGTGCTGTCGCAACTGTCCGCGTCTGCCAAGCAGGCCTTGCTGGAGGCGATGGCGGCCGCGCTGGAACAGGATGCGGCGGTGATCCTGGCGGCGAATGCGCGCGATCTGGAGGCGGCGCGTGAGAAGGGGGTTGGTGCTGCGATGCTCGATCGTCTGGCGCTGGACACAAAGCGCCTGGACGGCATCGCCGCCGCGCTGCGCGAGGTGGCGCAGCTGCCCGATCCGGTCGGGCAGGTCACGCGCGAGGACGTTCGCCCCAATGGCATCGTCGTGCAGAAGGTGCGCGTGCCGCTGGGGGTGATCGCGATGATCTACGAAGCGCGCCCGAATGTGACCGCCGATGCGGCAGCACTGTGCATCAAGGCCGGCAATGGCGTGATCCTGCGTGGCGGCTCGGAAGCAATCCACTCCAACACCGCGATTGCGCGCGCCCTGCAGCGCGCCCTGCGCGAGGCCGGCGTGCCGGAGGCGGCGTTGACCCTGGTCGAGGATCTGCGCCGCGAGACCATGCTGGAGCTGCTGCAACTCAGCGACATCGTCGATCTGGCGATTCCGCGTGGCGGCGAAGGGCTGATCCGCTTCGTCGCCGAGCATGCGCGCGTGCCGGTGATCAAGCATTACAAGGGCGTGTGCCATCTGTTCGTGGATGCATCGGCGGACGTGGACCTGGCGGTGCGTCTATTGGTCGATGGCAAGGCCAGCCGGCCGTCGGCCTGCAATGCGCTGGAGACCTTGCTGGTGCATGCCGATATCGCGGCGCGCTTTCTGCCGCTGGCCGCGCAAGCCCTGCGCGAGCGCAAGGTGGAGCTGCGTGGCGATGCGGCCACGCGCGCACTGTTGCCCGACGTCGCAGCTGCCAGCGACGACGACTACGCCGCCGAATTCCTCGACCTGATCCTGGCCATCCGCGTGGTGCCGGATCTGGACACCGCGCTGGCGCATATCCGCCAGTACGGCTCGGACCACACCGAGGTGATCGCCACCCAGGACGCCGCCGACGCGGAGAACTTCGTGCAGTCGCTGCGCTCGGCGGTGGTGATGGTCAACGCCTCCTCGCGTTTCTCCGATGGCGGCGAGCTTGGCCTGGGCGCGGAGATCGGCATCTCCACCACGCGCCTGCATTCCTACGGCCCGATGGGCCTGGAGGCGCTGACCGTGGAGCGCTTCGTGGTGCGGGGCCAGGGCCAGATACGGCACTGATCGGCGATACGCAGGCCAGCCACCCGGCAATCACGACCTACCCGGCAACCACGACCTTTGACACTCCCCCGGCAGGCCGCGCTCTGCCTACAGTCGACGACTGCCCCCGCACGTTCCGGAGTCGTCGATGCGCCGTTTTGCCGCCTGCCTGCTCGCCACCGCCATTGCCGCCGCCACCGGCAGCGCGCTGGCGCAAACCTCGCCGATGACGCCGGACATCACCGGCAAGCCGTTCGTGGCAGGTGATGCCGCCAACGACTACATCAAGCGCGAGGTGATGATTCCGATGCGCGACGGGGTCAAGCTGCATACGGTGATCGTGCTGCCCAAGGGCGCGCGCAATGCGCCGATGGTGCTGACGCGCACGCCGTACAACGCCAGCGGCCGCACCGAGCGCATGGCCTCACCGCATATGAAGGACCTGCTCGCACAGGGCGACGACGTGTTCGTGGAAGGCGGCTATATCCGCGTGATCCAGGACGTGCGCGGCAAGTACGGCTCCGAAGGCGATTACGTGATGACCCGGCCGCTGCGTGGTGCGCTCAATCCCAGCGAGGTCGACCATGCCACCGATGCCTGGGACACCATCGACTGGCTGGTGAAAAACGTCAAGGAATCCAACGGCAAGGTTGGCATGATCGGCTCGTCCTACGAAGGCTTCACCGTGGTGATGGCGTTGACCAACCCGCACCCGGCGCTCAAGGTCGCGGTACCGGAAAGCCCGATGATCGACGGCTGGATGGGCGACGACTGGTTCAACTACGGCGCGTTCCGCCAGGTCAACTTCGACTATTTCACCGGCCAGCTCACCCAGCGCGGCAAGGGCAGCGGCATCGCGCGCCAGGGCCATGACGACTACAGCAACCTGCTGCGCGCCGGCTCGGCCGGCGATTTCGCCAGGGCCGCCGGCCTGGAACAGCTGCCGTGGTGGCACAAGCTCACCGAACACGCCGCCTACGATACGTTCTGGCAGGAGCAGGCGCTGGACAAGGTGATGGCGCGCACCCCGCTCAAGGTGCCGACCATGTGGTTGCAGGGGCTGTGGGACCAGGAGGACATGTGGGGTGCCATCCATAGCTACGCGGCGATGGAGCCACGCGACCGCAGCAATACGCTCAACTACCTGGTGATGGGGCCGTGGCGGCACAGCCAGGTCAACTACGACGGCAGCGCGTTGGGCGCATTGAATTTCGACGGTGATACCGCGCGCCAGTTCCGCCACGACGTGCTGCGCCCGTTCTTCGATCAATACCTGGTCGATGGCGCGCCCAAGGCGAGCACGCCACCGGTGTTCATCTACAACACCGGAGAGAATCACTGGGACCGCCTGCAGGCTTGGCCGCGCAGCTGCGCCAAGGGCTGTGCGTCGAGCAGCAAACCGCTGTACCTGCAGGCCGGCGGCAAGCTGTCGTTCCAGCAGCCGGCGGCGGGGCAGCCGGGTTTCGAGGAATACGTGGCCGACCCGGCCAAGCCGGTACCGTTCGTGCCGCGCCCGGTGGACTTCGGTGATCGCAGCATGTGGACCACCTGGCTGGTGCAGGACCAGCGCTTCGTCGACGGCCGCCCGGACGTGCTGACCTTCGTCACCGAGCCGCTGACCGAACCCCTGCAGATCGCCGGTGCACCGGAAGTGCATCTGCAGGCCTCCACCAGCGGCAGCGACAGCGACTGGGTGGTGAAACTGATCGACGTGTATCCGGACGAGATGGCGTCCAGTCCCAAGATGGGCGGCTACGAGTTGCCGGTGTCGCTGGCGATCTTCCGCGGCCGCTATCGCGAGAGTTTCAGCACGCCCAAGCCGCTGGCATCCAATCAGCCGCTGGCGTTCCAGTTCGGCCTGCCGACCGCCAACCACACCTTCCAGCCGGGCCACCGGGTGATGGTGCAGGTGCAGTCCAGCCTGTTTCCGCTGTACGACCGCAATCCGCAGACCTACGTGGACAACATCTTCTTCGCCAAGCCCGGCGATTATCGAAAGGCCACCCAGCGCGTCTATGTGAGCCCCGAGCAGCCCAGCTACATCAGTCTGCCGGTACGTTGACCGCGCGGGCGCCGCGTGGCGGCGGCGCCCAGACGTCTTCCAGCAACTGCGGACGGCAGGCCACCCAGGCGGCGGCCAGCTGCACCAGGATGCAGATCACCAGGAAGACGAACGGCGAGGTCCAGCCGCCGTGGTGCGCATGCAGCCAGCCGAACAGGAATGGCCCGAGGCAGCTCACCGCATAGCCCATGCCCTGCGAGAACCCGGACAGGGCCGCCGAACCGGCTGCGGTGCGGCTGCGTTGATTGACCAGCACCAATGCCAGCGGGAACGTGCTCGGCCCCAGGCCGAGCAGGGTCACCCACAGGATCGGCGCAGCCAGCGGCGCCCACCACAGCCCGACAAACGCGACCAGGTGGCAGGCCGCGCACAGCAGCACGATCGGAAACGGGTTGCGCATGCGCACCGCCAGCGCCGGCATGGTCAAGGCGCCGACCATGCCCAGTGCCGCGAACAGCGCCACCATGGTGCCGCCGAACGCGGGCGAGGCGCCGGCTTCGCGCAGCAGCGTCGGCAACCAGGTGAACATCGAATAGGTGACCAGCGAGGTCATGCCGAAGGTCACCGCCATGCTCCAGCCCAGGGCGGTGCGTGCCACGCGGCCCTCGGCCTCGGGCGTGGGTGTGACCGGTGCCGGCCCGGTCGCGCGGATGCGGCGGTGGCTGGTGTGCACCATGGCCCAGGCCGCCAATGCCAGCAGTGCCGGCAACACCCACACCACCATCGAGCTGCGCCAGCCCAGCGCATCGGCCACCGGTACCGCCAGCAGTGCCGGCAGCAGGGTGCCGACCTGCAGCACGGTGATGTAGAGCGTGCTGACGCCGCCGACGCGATCGCCGAAATAGCGCTTCACCAGCGGCGGCAACACCACATTGCCCATGCCCATGCCGGCCAGTGCCACCAGCGAACCGATCAGCAGTCCGGCAGTGCCCGGCAGCAGCGGGCGCAGCACCAGGCCGACAGTGGCCAATGCCATCGATAGCAGCGCCGTGCGCAGCAGGCCGAAGCGGCGCAGCAAGGCCGGTGTGGCCACACCGGTCAGTGCGAATGCAGCCGTCGGCAACATGCCGAGCGCACCCATCGTGGGCGCGCCGAATGCGTACTCGTCGGCAATGCGTTCCAGCAGCGGCGTCAACGACGTCACCGCGGTACGCAAGTTGAAGGCGGACAACAAAATGGCAGCCAGCACCAAGCCGCGACCACGCAACCGGGCGGACGGGGAGGCAGCGGCAATGACAACAGACATGACAGACCATCCGCACTGCGCGCATGCATGCGCCAGCGCCTGAAAACACAAAACCGGCACAAGGCCGGTTTTGTGTTTTGAAACTGGTCGGGGAGACAGGATTCGAACCTGCGACCTCTACGTCCCGAACGTAGCGCTCTACCAGACTGAGCTACACCCCGAAGGAGCCGCGTATGTTACATAGGGAATGCGGAATCGGCAAGCATCTAGCGAAAATAATTTTACTGATGCGGTTGGCCACGCTCCGGCTCGCGTGCTTCGAACCACATGCCGTTGAGCACGGCCGCCAGTGCGGCCAGACCGGTGCCGAGGATCCAGGCGAAGTACCACATTGTCGTTCTCCTTGAGTCGTTGAAACAGGTGCGAGGTTGAGGCCTGCTGCGAGCGCGATGCAGCTGTGCATCGCAACGCGCAGCGGGCATGCTCAATAGGCGTTTGGATTGGCCGAGAGTTCGTCGGTAGTGACCTTGCCCTTGAGCACGCGATAGACCCAGCTTGTGTAGGCCAGCACGATCGGCATGAACAGCGTGGTCGCCAGCAGCATGATCCACAGCGTCAGGCGGCTGCTGGAGGCATCCCACAGCGTCAGGCTTGCGCTCGGTGCGGTGGACGAGGGCAACAGGAACGGGAACAACGCAAAGCCGACGGTAAAGACGATGCCGACGATGGCGCAACCCGAGGCGATGAACGCCAGGCCGCCGCGACGCACACGCAACAGCAGCGCATTCATCGCCAGCCCGACCAGGCCGATCAGCGGTGCCATCAATGTGGCCGGCATGCTGCTGTAGTTGTGCAGCCAGCCGCCGGCCGCGGTGAGTGCGGCGGTCTTGCCGAGCGGATTGGTCGGCGCATCGGTGGCCAGGAGCGAAGTCACTGCATAGCCCGGCAGACCCAGCGCCACCCATGCACCGGCGGCGGCAAACAGCGCCACCGCGCAGAGCGCGGCGATGCTGCCGAAACGCGCCGCACGCTCGGCCACCGGTCCGTCGGTCTTGAGTACCAGCATCGCCGCGCCGTGCGCCATCAACATCGCCACGCTGAGCAGGCCGGCGAGCAGCGCGAACGGCGTCAGCAGCCCGAACAGATTGCCGGTGTAGAAAATGCGCATGCTGGCGTCGAAGTGGAACGGCACGCCGAGCAGCACATTGCCGACCGCCACGCCCATGATCAGCGCCGGAATGCAGCCGCCGACGAACAACGCCCAGTCCCAGTTGCTGCGCCAGCGCTGGTCGGCCAGCTTGCCGCGGAACTTGAACCCGACCGGGCGCAGGATCAGTGCGAACAGGATCAGGAACATCGCCAGATAGAACCCGGAAAAACTCACCGCATACAACGGCGGGAATGCGGCGAAGATCGCGCCGCCGCCCAGGATCAACCAGACCTGGCTGCCTTCCCAGACCGGGCCGATGGTGTTGATCACCAGCCGGCGTTCGGCATCGTTGCGGGCCACCAGCGGCAGCAGGGTGCTGACGCCCAGATCGAAGCCGCCCATCACCGCGTAGCCGGACAGCAATACGCCGAGCAACAGCCACCAGATCACGCGCAATGTGGTGTAGTCGAGCAAGATGAAATCCATGGTTGTCTCTCCTGGCTTACGGTGCGCCGCCGGCCAGCGCGCCGGTGCTCAATGGGGCGTCGGGTGAGGACGCGTGGGGCGAGCTGCCGTGCGGCGACGGGGGGCGTTGGCTCGGTGGAAATAGCGCATCCGGGCCCTTGCGGATGGTCTTCAGCGACAGCTTGATCGCGATCACCAACAGCGTGGTGTACAGCGCGGTGAAGCCGACCAGGGTCAACACGATTTCGTACAGATCCAGTCCCGAGGCGGCATAGAAGGTCGGCAGCACGCCTTCCACCGCCCACGGCTGGCGGCCGTACTCGGCCACGAACCAGCCGCACTCGATCGCGATCCACGGCAGCGGCAGGCTCCACAGCGCCAGGGTCAGGAACCAGCGTTTTTCCTGGAAGTTGTGCTTGCAGGCGAACCAGAACGCGATGGCGAAGAAGGCGATCAGGTAGATGCCGATGGCGGCCATGATGCGGAAGGTCCAGAACAGCGGCAGCACCCGCGGCACGGTGTCCATCGCGGCCTGGGCGATCTGCTGCGGCGTGGCATTGCCGATATCGTCGCGATAGCGCTTGAGCAGCAGGCCGTGGCCCAGATCCTGCCAATGTGCCTCGAAGACCTTGCGTGCTTCGGCATCGTCCTTGTTGGCGCGGATGCGTTGCAGCGCGCCGTAGGCGATCTGGCCGCCGCGGATGCGATGTTCGGCACGGCCGACCAGCTCCAGGATGCCGGGGATCGGCTGGTCCAGCGAACGTGTGGCGATCAAGCCCATCAGGTATGGAATCTTGACCGCGTAGTCGTTGCGATGGGTCTGCTGGTTGGGAATGCCGAATGCGGTGAAGTCGGCCGGCGCGGCCTCGGTTTCCCACATCGCCTCGATCGCCGCCAGCTTCATCTTCTGGTGTTCGTTGGCGGCGTAGCCGCTCTCGTCGCCGAGCACCACCACCGACAGCGAGGACAACAGGCCGAACGCGGCAGCCACTGCGAACGAACGCCGCGCCATCTCCACATGGGTGCCGCGCAGCAGATAGAACGCGCTGATCGCCATCACGAACACCGCGCCGAGCACGTAGCCGGCGCTGACGGTGTGCACGAACTTGGCCTGTGCCACCGGGTTGAACAGCACCGCCATGAAATCGACCACTTCCATGCGCATGGTGTCGGGGTTGAACACCGCGCCGGTCGGGTTCTGCATCCAGCCGTTGGCGATCAGGATCCACAGTGCCGAGAAGTTGCTGCCCAGCGCCACTAGCCAGGTGGTGGCCAGATGCTGCACCTTGCTCAGCCGGTTCCAGCCGAGAAAGAACAGGCCCAGGAAGGTCGCCTCCAGAAAGAACGCCATCAGGCCTTCGATCGCCAGCGGCGCACCGAAGATGTCGCCGACGTAATGGCTGTAGTACGACCAGTTCATGCCGAACTCGAATTCCATCACGATGCCGGTGCCCACGCCCATGGCGAAGTTGATGCCGAACAGCACGCCCCAGAACATGGTCATGCGCCGCCAGATGTCCTTGCCGGTCATCACATAGACGCTTTCCATGATGCCGAGCAGGAACGACAGGCCCATGGTCAGCGGCGGAAAGATGAAGTGGTACATCGCGGTGACTGCGAACTGCAGCCGCGACAGTTCAACAACTGTCGAGTCGATCATGGCGGGTGGGCCTGGTTGGGTGTCGATGAAGGAATGCAGCCGATCATCTGCGCTTGCCGCGACACGCGCGTTGATCCAGATCAATGCCGAGGCGGGCGGGTGCGGCACAATGCGCAGCCCGTAGCGGGAAGTGGCGACTTACAATCGCTTGCAACACGATGTCTTCCTTGAGAGCGATGTGAGCCAGCCCAGCGTGCGAGCCAGCGAAACGCCAGCCCAGCGCCGTCAACGCGGCCAATGGCTGGATGCACTGGCGGCCCCGGCCACGCGTGCGCGGCGCCTGGCCGGCGTGGCGGTGGCGGTGGCGGGCGTGCTGCTGCTGGCGCAGGCGGCGGCGATCGCGTGGTTGCTGCAGGCGGTGCTGGTGCAGCATCTGGCGCTGGCGCAATTGCGCGACGTGGGGGCGGGGCTGGTCTGTGCACTGGTAGGACGCGCGCTGCTCAATGCCTGGGCGCAGTCGCTGACCGGCGAGGTGGCCGATGTGGCCAGGCGCGAACTGCGTGCCCGCATCGCGCGCCGCCTGGTGCAGCATGGGCCGGTGTGGCTGCGCCGGCAGCGCAGCGGCGAACTGGGCGAATTGAGCCTGGCGCATACCGATGCGCTGGAGGGCTACTTCGTCGGCTACCAGCTCGCACGCACCGAGATGCTGCTGGTGCCGCCGCTGATCCTGGTCGCGGTGTTTTCGGTCGATTGGGTGGTGGGCCTGGTGCTGCTGCTGACCGCACCGCTGATTCCGTTCTTCATGATGCTGGTGGGCTGGGGCGCCGAAGCCGCCGGGCGCGACCAGCTGAGCGAGCTGGCGCGGATGGGCGGGCACTTTGCCGATCGCCTCAAGGGCCTGGGCCTGTTGCGCGTGTATGGCCGCGGCGAGGCCGAGTTGAGCGGCATTGCCGCGGCGGCCGAAGGCGTGCGCGAGCGTTCGCTCAAGGTGCTGCGCATCGCCTTCCTGTCGTCCACGGTGCTGGAATTCTTCGCCTCGGTGAGCGTGGCGATCGTGGCGCTGTACTTCGGCCTGACCTATCTGGGCATGCTGGATCTGCACGGCTTGCCGACGCTGGGCGCGGGCATGTTCTGCCTGCTGCTGGCGCCGGAATTCTTTGCGCCGTTGCGGCGGCTGGCGGCGCATTACCACGACCGTGCCAATGCGCTGGCGGCGGTGGCCGAAGCCGAGCGCCTGCTGGAAGGTTTCGCGCCGTCATCGGCAGCGCTACCGGTGACGGTGCCTGCCTTGCGCGCACTGGAACCGGCGCAGGCACACGCCCCGCTGCTGCAGGCGCGCGATCTCGCGCTACGGCCGCCGGGCGCACCGCACACGGTGGTCGCGCATTTTTCGCTGACCTTGCAGCCCGGGCAGCGTGTGGCGGTGATCGGTGCCAGCGGCAGCGGCAAGAGCACCTTGCTGGAGGGCCTGGCCGGCTGGCTGGCGCCGGAGGCCGGCAGCGTGGTGCTGCGGCCGGGGACCCGCATCGGCTATGCCACGCAGCGGCCGTATCTGTTTCACGGCAGCATCGCCGACAACCTGCGCCTGGCCGATCCGCAGGCCGGCGCTGCGCGCCTGCACGCGGTGGCCGACGCCGCGCAGGTGCTGCGCTTTGCCGCGCAGCTGCCTGCGGGCCTGGACACGCAGATCGGCGAGCGCGGCTTCGGGTTGTCCGGTGGCGAAGCGCGGCGCGTGGCCCTGGCGCGGTTGTTGCTGCGCGAGCCGGACCTGTTGCTGCTGGACGAACCCACTGCCTTCCTCGATCCGGACACCGAAGCGGAGTTGCTGCGCACCCTGGGTGTGTTCGCACGCGGCCGCGCGGTGGTGCTGGCCACGCACAGCGCCGCGGTGATGCGCTGGGCCGACACGGTGATCGACCTGCGCGGCGGCACCGTCACAGCGGAGCTGCCATGAACGACACACAGCCCGACCGTCTGCGCGATGTGTTTCGCCGGCATGCCTGGCGCCTGCTGCTGTCGGCGCTGTTGGTCCTTGTCACCATGCTGGCCGGCGTGGGCTTGCTCGGCGTGTCCGGCAGTTTCCTGACCGCCGCTGCTTTGGCCGGTGTCGCCGGCATGGGCAGCGGCTTCAATTTCTTTTCGCCCTCGGCCGGCATTCGCGCGCTGACCTTCGCGCGTATCGTCTCGCGTTATGGCGAAAAATTGATCGGCCACGACGCCACGCTGCGCATCGCCCGCGATCTGCGCGTGTGGTTCTTCCGCCGCGCGTTGCCGCTGGCGCCGGGCCGCCTGTCGGCCACGCGTACCGGCGATCTGCTGGCGCGGCTGATGTCCGACATCGGCGAGGTCGATGGCGTGAGCGTGCGCGCGTTGGCGCCGTTGAGCGCATTGCTCGGCATCTGGGTGGCCGGCGTGGTGGCAGCGGCGCTGATCTATCCGCCGGCTGGCGTGTTGCTGGTGGTGCTGGGCGTGGTCATCGGCGGTGTGGTGCCGTGGCAGGTGGCGCGCGGCGGTGCGCAGCGCGAACAGCTGCGCGCCCGGCAACGCACCGCCTTGCGCACGCAGGCGTTCGAGGGCCTGGAAGGTGCGGCCGATCTCGCTGCGGTGGATGCGCAAGGTGCCTGGCTGCATCAGGTCGATGCAACGGCGGCGGCGGTGGTCGATGGCGATCGCCTGCAGCGCCGTCGCCTGATCGGCGGCAACCTGCTGCATGCGGTCTGCGGCGGTATCGGTCTGGCCGGCATGTTGTGGCTTGGGTTGAGCGCGGCAGAACGTGGATTGATTGCTGCGGAAATGGCGGCTGGGCTAGTGTTCCTGACCATGGCATTGCTGGAGGTCTGGGCCGGCGCCGGGCTCGCCTTGCAGGCGCTGCAGAGCGCGCGCGTTGCGGCCAGGCGCTTGCAGTCCATCGTCGATCAGGCGCCGTCGGTCGTCGATCCGTCGCAGCCAGTGGATGCGCCACGCAGCGGCACGCTGCGCCTGCAACAGGTCAGTTTTGCGTGGCCGGGCAGTGGACGCCCGCTGCTGCAGGCGCTCGATCTGAGCCTGGCGCCTGGCGAGCGCATCGCCATCAGCGGTGACAGCGGCAGCGGCAAGAGCAGCTTGTCCGCAGTGCTGTTGCGGCTGTGGGACCCGCAGGCCGGGCAGGTGAGCTACGCCGATATCGACCTGCGCCACTTCGCGCAGGCGCAATGGCATCAACGCATCGCCTGGCTGCCGCAGAATGCCCCGGTGTTTGCCGGCACGGTGCGCGACAACCTGCGCATCGGCGATGCCGGCGCAGGCGATGCGGCCATGTGGAACGCGCTGGACCAGGTGCGCCTGCGCGCCTGGGCCACCGCGCAGAACGGTCTGGACACCTGGGTCGGCGAAAACGGCGCCACGCTCTCGGCCGGCCAGGCGCGCCGGCTGGCGCTGGCGCGCGCCTTGCTGCGCGAGGCGCCGATCCTGCTGCTGGACGAACCCACCGACGGCCTGGATGTGGATACCGCACACGCCTTGCTGCTGGATCTAGCTGCCGCGCTGGGCGAGCGCAGCCTTGTGATGATCACCCACGACAGCGTGCCCGATGGCGTGGTGCAGCGACGTTATCGCCTGCGGGCCGGTGCGCTGGAGCCGTTGGCCTGAGGATGCTGTTGCCGGTTCGCACTGACCGGTTGCGCGCATGTATCACGCATGCGCCGCTTACCCCAGCAATGCGTGGAGTGCTGCCAGCAGCGCAGGTTGGCGGCATGCCCAATACAAGGCGGCGACGTTCGCTACGACAGTGATCCAGAACCGCAGCTGGAAGGCCGCCTTGCTGGATTTATGCCGGAACAGCGCCTGCGCCAGCAACGCGCCCGGCCAGCCGCCGAGCAGTGCGATGAGGTGCAGGGTGGCTTCCGGTGTGCGTTGCCGGCCGCGTTGGGCTGCGCTCTTGTCGAGCCGGTAGACCAGCATCGCCAGCAAGCTTGCAGCCGCGTACCACAGCGCCAGCAGCGCCGGCAGGCGGCCTGCAACCACCATGGCAGTCATGCCGATCAGGAACAGCAGGGCGAGCGTCTTGCGCGGCAGGCTCTGCTGCTGGGACGTGCCGCGACGCCGTTGCGCAGGTCTGGAAATCAGCAAGCGTCCAGGAAGTTGCGTACCGCCGGCCCGAAGCGTGCGAAATCGACCAGGAAGGCATCGTGGCCTTGTGGCGAATCCAGCCCGATGAAGTGTGCCTCGGCACCGCCGGCGCGCAGGCCTTCGGCGATCTGTTCCTGTTGCTGCACCGGGAACAGGATGTCGGTGTTGGCACCGATCGCCAGCGCACGCGCGATGCGGATCTGCGCCAGTCCGGCCAGCACCGTGGCGTCGGTCGAGATGCCTGTATCCGGCCTGGCGGCGACCGCAGCGTTGTCGGCTTGCGTGCCATCGACCCGCGCGTCGATGGACGGGCTGTTGTCGACATACTCGGCCAGATCGAACCAATCCATCGAGCGGCTCAGATACAGATAGCAGTTGGGATCGAAGAAGCGCACGAAGCGGCGCGCATGGCCTTCCAGATAACTTTCGACCTGGAATTCCAGGCCGAACGGATCGTCGGCGGCCTGTTCGGAATCCAGCCGCACGCGGCCGAAGCGGCCGTCCCATTCCAGTGCCGAGCGGTAGGTGATCACGCCGAGTTTGCGCGCCATGCGCATGCCCGATTCCGGGTAATGCGTGTCGTCGTAATGGCCGCCGTTCCAGTGCGGATCCAGGCGGATGGCTTCGCGCTGCAGCGAGCGGATCGCGATCGAGAACGGCAGCGCCTGCGCACTGCCGGAGATATTGATATGGCTGCGCGCGATGCCGGGGTGGCGCAGCAACAACGCCAGTGCGGTCATGCCGCCCATCGAGTTGCCGATCAGGCAGGCCAGTTGTTCGATGCCCAACGCGCGCACCACGTCGGCTGCGGCATCGGCCACATCTTCGATCGACAGTTCCGGGAAACCCAGGCGATACCGCGTGCCGGTGGCAGGGTCGATCGACGCCGGGCCGGTCGAGCCCTTGCAGCTGCCCAACGAATTGACGCAGACCACGAACCAGCGTTCGGTATCGATCGGCTTGCCAGGCCCGAGCATTGCTTCCCACCAGCCCGGCTCGGGATTGGCCGGATTTGCCGCGGCATGCGCATTCGGCGACAGACCGGTGACGATCAACACCGCATTGCTGCGATCGGCTGCCAGCGTGCCCCAGGTTTCGTAGGCGACACGCGCCTGCAGCAGCACACCACCGCGCTTCATCGGAAACGGCGAGGGCAGCGCGTGGAACAGCGTGCCGGGGGGAATGAATTCGGTCATGCGGCAATTCTATCTGCCATGGCAGGTGCCGGGGGCAGGATGGGATTCGGGATTGGGGATTCGGGAATTGGGAATCGGTTTGAGTCGTTGCTCTGTGTGATGCCACTCTGCAGAGCGGCGGATCTGCGGTTTGGTTGCAGGGCCTTTGCCCGCCCACCGTCGCAGGACACGCCGCAAGTACGTCCTTGTAGGCTCTTACGCGGCATCCATGCCGCGTAAGGTCCCGCGACGATGGGCGGGCAAGGACCAGTGGAGATGTTGGGTGTGCATGGTTTTTAACACCGCGGCCGACTCACTCCGGTGCGGCGTCATCATTGATTGCGTCGCGTCGACACGTGGCGGGCAATCAGCGACCGATTACCAGCTCCACCGGCGCGGCAGTGGGCAGTTCCACCATCACCGGCACGCTCTCGACGTCATCGGCTTGGCGCATCGCATTGCCGCTGCGCGATAGCCGTGCCAGCACCTGCACGGTGTCCAGCGACGACAGCCGGCGCGTCGGCATCGGGCTGTCGCCGTCGTCCAGGGTGATGGTCAACGGCAGCTCGCGCAGCGCGTGTTTTTCCACCGCCACCGGCATCGGCGTGTCGGCCGCGCGCGCAATCACGAAGACGCTGGTGTTGCCCGGCAACCCGGCGCGTTTGGCGAACTCGGCATCCAGCGTCACGCGTACCTGGATGCGTTTGCCGCTGGCTGCATCGGCGGCAGGCGTAGCCGGTGCCTGGATCGGCGCCAGCCTGGCTTCCTGGCGCGCGGCGTTGATCTGTGCCAGCAGGCCGGGGCGGGTAGAGGCATCCACCACGCGCAACAACGGCTCCCAGGTCTCGCTGGCCTTGGCCGGTTCACCGGCCTGGCGCTGCACCACGCCCAGGAACCAGCGTGCGCGTTGATGGTCCGGTTGCACCGCCAGCGCATGTTCCAGCAGGCGCATGGCCTGCGGATCAGGGTGCCCGCTGTCGTCGGCGAGCATGCGCGACTGCGCGGCAGCCACCAGCACATCCGGCTCGTCCGGGCGCAGCGCGGCCGCGCGCGCAAACGCATCGCGCGCTTCGGCGAATTTCTGTTGGCTGGACAGCGAGCGCCCCAGCAATACCCAGCCTTCGGCCTGAGCGGGATTGCGCGCCAGTGCGGCGCGCAGTTGCACGATGGCCTCATCCAGCGAGCGTGGCGTGGCCGGCCGCTCGGCCGGCGCCTGAATCGCGCTCGGCGTGCCGACCAGCCAGTACAGCGCCGTGCTCGCCGCCAGCAGCAACACCGCGATGCTGGCGGTCAGCCCGCGCGCCTCGCGCCACAGCGGCCGCAGCGCCACGCCGAAGACAAGCAGGGTCAGCAGCACCACCGCACTGACGAAGCCGACCATCACCAGTCCTGCTCATCGGCGGGCAGGGCGGGCGCAGCCACGCTGCGTCGGCGCACCAGCAACACAATGGCGCCAGCACCCAGCAGCAACACCAGCAGCGGGCCGAACCACAGCAGCCAGGTGCGCGATTCCACGCGCGGGCGGTACAGCACGAACTCGCCATAGCGCGCGACCAGGAACTGGCGGATCTGCGCATCGCTGCGGCCTTCGTGCATCAGCGCCAGTACTTCGCGGCGCAGGTCCTGGGCGATCTGCGCATTGGAATCGGCCAGCGACTGGTTCTGGCACTGCACGCAGCGCAGCTCGGCGGTGAGCGCATGGAAGCGCGCTTCTTCTTCGGCCGAGGCGTAGCGCAGCGGCGCCGGGTCGCCGACCGGCTGGGCCAGCGCCAGCCAGGGCAACAGCAGCAGCGTCAGCAGCCATGCGCGCATCATTGCTTGGCGTGCAGGTCCGGAGCGGCACTGGGCGAGCGCTCGATCTTGCTCAGCACCGGAATCAGCTGCGTGTCGATGATGGATTGGGTGAGCATGCCGCTGTACTTCCAGCGCACCACGCCGCGCCCGTCGACCAGAAAGGTCTCCGGTGCCGCAGCGATGCCGAAGTCGATCGCGGTACGGCCGTCTTTGTCGGCGACCACCAGCAGGTAGGGGTTGCCCAGCTGTTCGAGCCAGCGTAGCGCATCGTTGCGCTCGTCCTTCCAGTTGTAGCCGATCACGCGCACGCGCTTGGTCAGCGCAAAGCGGCTCAGCACCGGGTGCTCCTCGCGGCAGGCCGGGCACCAGCTGCCCCACACGTTGATGATGTACGGCGCGCCGCGCAGTTCGCGCGCATGCACCACGATGCTGGGGTCGTGCAGCAGCGGCAGCGCGAACTCCGGCGCCGGCTTGCCGATCAGCGCAGAAGGCAAAGCATCGCGATCGTCCTGACCGGAGCGCACCACCGCATAGACCAGCAGCGCTGCCAGCGCGAGCAGCAGCACGATGGCACCTACCAGAACCGCAGTAGGCAGGCGGGGTGAACGTGACTCAACCATCTTGGATCTCCGGAGAACGACGAAAACGCCGGTCGGCCGCGGTGACCAGGCCGCCAAGCGCCATCAGCAGCGCCCCCAGCCAGATCCAGCGGACGAACGGTTTGAGGTGGACGCGGACCGCCCAGGCCTGATTGCCCAGGGGTTCGCCAAGCGCGACATACAGGTCGCCGAACGGGCCGGGACGGATCGCCGCCTCGGTCAAGGTCTGCCCGCCGCTGGCGTAGCGGCGTTTTTCCGCATGCAGCAGGCCGACCGGCGCATCGTCCTTGAACACCTGCAGATTGGCACGGTCGGAGACGTAATTGGGCCCGCGCAGTTCTTCGACATTATCGAAGTGCAGCGCGTAGCGGCCGATCTGCATCTGCTGCCCGGGCGCCAGTGCGACCTCGCGCTGCAGGCTCAGTGATTCCACCAGCAACGCACCAGCCAAAAACACCGCCACGCCCAGGTGCGCCAGCAGCATGCCCAGCATTTCGGCAGTGAGCTTGCGGCCCTTGGCCGCGCGCCGCGTCCACAGGAAACGCAGCGTGCCCAGCAGTACCCAGGCCGCGCCGGCCACGCCGAGTGCCGCCTTCCACTGGCCCTGCGGCGCGGCGAACCAGGCCAGCACGCCTGCGGCAACCGCCAGGCCTGCCCATGGTGCGAGCATCGCCAGCGGACGCGAGGCCTGCTCGCGCTGCCAGCGGGTCAGCGGGCCGAACGGCAACAGCGCCACCAACGGCGCCATCAGCACCAGGAACAAGGTGCCGAAGTAGGGCGGCCCCACCGACAGCTTGCCCAGGCCCAAGGCGTCGGCCAGCAGCGGATACAGCGTGCCCAGCAACACCATTGCGCAGGCGCAGGCGAGCAGCAGGTTGTTCAACAGCAGCAAGGTTTCGCGCGAGCTGCCGGCGAACGCGCGGCGCGGGTCATCGAGCAGCGACAGGCGCGGCGCACGCAGTGCGTACAGCAGCAGCGAACCACCGACCACCGCCAGCAGGAACACCAGGATGAACAGGCCGCGCGACGGGTCGGCCGCAAACGCATGCACGCTGGTCAGCACGCCCGAGCGCACCAGGAAGGTGCCCAGCAACGACAGCGAAAAGGCGGCGATCGCCAGCAGCAAGGTCCAGCTGGCGAAGCTGCCGCGCTTTTCGGTGACCGCCTGCGAATGCAGCAAGGCGGTGCCCACCAGCCACGGCATGAAACTGGCGTTTTCCACCGGGTCCCAGAACCACCAGCCGCCCCAGCCCAGCTCGTAATACGCCCACCAGCTGCCAAGTGCGATGCCGACGGTGAGCATGGCCCAGGCCACATTGGTCCATGGCCGCGTCCAGCGCAGCCAGCGCGCATCCATGCGGCCTTCCAGCAACGCGGCGATGGCGAAGGCGAACGGCACCGCGAAACCGACATAGCCGCAATACAGCATCGGCGGATGGATGATCAGCCCCGGGTCCTGCAATAGCGGATTCAGGTCGGCGCCTTCCAGCGGCACCGGCAACAAGCGCGCGAACGGATTGGAGGTGAACAGCAAAAACGCCAGGAAGCCGATGCTGACCAGCGCCATTACCCCCAGCACGCGCGCCACCACCTGCGCGGGCAACTGCCGCGACCACAGCGCCACCGCCCCGGTCCACAGCGCCAGCACCAGCGTCCACAGCAATAATGAGCCTTCGTGCGCACCCCATACCGCCGAGTAGCGATACATCACCGGCAGCAGGCTGTTGGAATTCTCGGCGACATAGCGCACCGAAAAATCCTGCACCAGGAAGGCATGCGTCAGCAGCGCGAAGGCCGCTGCGATCAGGCCCAGCTGCAGCAACGCGGCCGGCCGCGCGACCGCCATCCAGCTGCTGCGCCCACGCTGCGCACCGGCCAGCGGTAGCGCGGCCTGCACCAGGGCCACCAGCAAGGCCAGAATCAGCAGGAAGGTGCCGAGCTCAGGCAGCATCGGGTTGGCGCGTTGGCGGGCAGGCAGTGGTGCGACGCTTGCCGGCGCAATGCAGGGGCGGCATCCGGGCAGCGTCTGCATGCGCCTGCCCAGGCATCGCGACATCGTCGGCCACGCAGGCAAGCTGCAAGCGATCACAGCGCAGCAAGGCGAAGGTTTTGACCCCTGCCATCAACGCAGCGCTCCGGCCTGGTCTGCGGCCGCCGGCACATCGTGCTTGCGGTGCGCGCTGCCCATCTTGTCGGCGACTTCCTTCGGCATGTAGGTCTCGTCGTGCTTGGCCAGCACATCTTCGGCAACGAAGACGCCGTTCTGCATGCGCCCGGTCGCCACCACGGCCTGGCCTTCGCGAAACAGGTCCGGCAGGATGCGGTCGTAACGCACCGGCAACTGTGCATCGCCATCGGTGACGCGGAACTGCGCTTCCAGCGAACCGGACGCACGTTGGAACGAGCCTTTCTCCACCATGCCGCCGAGCCGGAAGCGCGCATGCTCGCCGGCGTCGCCGCGCAGCACTTCCGACGGTGTGTACAGGTAGGCCACATTGCGCTGCAGTGCCATCGCCACCAGCGCGGTCGCCAGGCCACCGGCCAGCACCAGCGCGATCACCAGCCAGATCCGGCGGCGCCGTTGCAGGTTCACCGGATCAGCTCCGCATCGCTGGGCACCGCGCGCTTGCGCTCGCGCAGACGCCGCGCCTGCGCGATCTTCAATGCGCGGCGCAGCTGCCAGCGGCCGGCAATCAGGTCCCACAGCAGCACCAGCACGAATACCGCGTAGGCGGCGATGACGTAGGGCAGGTAGCTCATGCCGCGCCCTCCGGCGCATCGTGCACGATCCAGGCCTTGCCGGCCTCGCGGCGCAGGTTGTCGGCGCGCGCACGCGTCAGCAGCGAACCGGCGAACCAGAACTTGGTGCCGATCACCATCAGCCACAGCGGCAGCAGCATGCTGGCATCGATGCTGGAGGGGCCGAGCAGGCGAATGCTCTGGCCCTGATGCAGCGAATTCCACCACACCACCGAATAGCGGATCACCGGCAGCAGCGCCACGCCGACGATCGCCAGCAAGGCGGCCGCGCGCGCGGCCTGACGGCGATCGTCGATGGCCTGGTACAGACCGATCACGCCCAGATACAGGAACAGCAGGATCAGCTCGGTCGTCAGGCGCGGGTCCCAATCCCACCAGGCGCCCCACATCGGCTTGCCCCAGATGCTGCCGGTCAGCAGGGTGATCACGGTGAACGCCGCGCCGATCGGCGCGCAGGCCATGGCCAGGATTTCGCAGATCTTGATGCGCCAGATCAGCGCGATCGCCGCGTACACCGCCATCAGCCCGAACACGAACAGGCTCATCCACGCGCTCGGCACATGGATATACAGAATGCGGAAGCTATCGCCCTGCTGGTAGTCGGCCGGGACCGCAAACAAGGCCTGCCAGATGCCCACGCCCAGCAACACCGCGGCCAGCGCGTAGCACCACGGCGCCCAGCGCGCAGTGAAACGGTCGAAGATCGGAGGCGAGGCGAGTTGGTGGAACCAGCGGGCGACGACGTTCATGCGATGGCAGCAGCCTTTGGAATGGCATTGGCTCTCGAAACAGCAACAACGCAATGAGTGGAGCGTCTTGCCGACAGCGCATCGACCGCAGGGCTCAACTCAAGGAAATCCGGATTGCGGCAGCCGCAGCCAGCGGTGCCAGCACCACGCCGATCACCAATCCGGCGCCCAGCAACAACAACGCACCCACCGCATCCTGCCCTTGTCCGCTGGCCGCGACACTGCCGGCACCGAACACCAGCACCGGCACGTACAACGGCAACGCCAGCAACGCCACGAGAATACCAGAGCGTTTCATCGTCACCGTCAGCGCCGCAACCACGGCACCAAGCAGACTCAGAAGCGGTGTGCCCAGCGCCAACGATGCCAGCAGCACCGGTAGTTGGTCATGTGGCAGGTGCAGCAATTCGCCCAGCAGCGGCGTCACCGCGATCAACGGCAGCGCGCTGGTCGCCCAGTGCAGTAGCACGCGCACCGCGATCAGCCACGCCAACGGCACCGGCGCCAGCAACCATTGCTCCATCGAGCCGTCTTCCACGTCGCTGCGGAACAGCGCATCCAGCGACAGCAGGCCGGCCAGCAGCACCGACAGCCACAGCACCGCCGGTGCGGCCTGCGCCAGCAGGTCCGGGCGACCGCCCAGGCCCAGCGCGAACAACACCACGATCAGCAGGGTGAACAGCGCCGGCTGCAAGGCATCGCTGCGACGGCGCCACAGCAGCTGCAGGTCGCGGCTGAGCAGCGCGCGCGCGGCCTGCCACAGCGAGGGTTGTGGCGAATGCAGGCTCATGCCGCCGCCTCCAGCGTGAGCATGCGCGTGCGTACCGGCGGCGCCGCATAGGCGCCGTGGGTGGTGACCAGCGCCGCGCCACCGCCGCGCAGGTGCGCGGAGATCATCCGGTTGACCAGGGTGATGCCGTCCAGGTCCAGGTTGGCGTAGGGCTCGTCCAGCAGCCACAGCGGGGCCGGCGACAACCACAGCCGCGCCAGCGCCAGGCGCTTGCGCTGGCCGGCCGACAGCTGCCGCACCAACGCATCCTCGTAGCCGGCCAGGCCGACGATGGCAAGCGCACTGCCGGGCATCTGTTTGGCGCGGCGGCCATGCAGGCCGCACAGGAAGTGCAGGTTCTCCAGCGTGCTGAGATCGGCCTTCAGCCCCGGCAAATGGCCCAGATAGGCCATGAAGCGGCTGCGGTCGCCGCGCCGCGCGGTCTTGCCGTCGATCTGGATCTGCCCGCGCTCCACATGCAGCAGTCCGGCCAGTACCCGCAGTAGCGTGGTCTTGCCGGCGCCGTTGTCGCCTTGCACCAGCAGCGCCTCGCCGGCATCGACATGGAAATCCAGCGGGCCGAACACGGGCTCCTCGTTGCGGCTGAAAGCCAGCGCGCGCGCCGCCAGCAGCGGTGGCGCAGTGTGCAGCGGTTCGATCATCGGCGCAGCGGGCTCCCGTCGCAGGACGGCATGGGGTGGGCGAGGCAGGGCGCGCATTGTAGCGACGATGGCGCGCTGCCGGGGGCGCGTTCGGCGGCGTGATGTGTCCGGGAACGCTGTTTTGCATCGCCCGGGCGCAACCGCCTGGCGGCTTTGCGTACACTCGCGGTCCCCCCGTTTGTTGCCCGGACAGGCCCGATGCCCCTCACGACCAAGCTGCCCAAGGTGGGCACCACCATCTTCACCGTCATGTCGCAGCTGGCGGCCGAACACGGCGCGGTGAATCTGGGCCAGGGTTTTCCCGATTTCGCGGTGCCGCAGCGGCTGGTCGATGAACTGGCCAAGGCCATGGCGGCCGGCCACAACCAGTACCCGCCGATGACCGGCGTTGCGGCCTTGCGCCAGGCCATCGCCGGCAAGGCGCAGCGCTGTTACGGCGCGCAGGTCGATGCCGACAGCGAGATCACCGTCACCAGCGGTGCCACCGAGGCGATCTTCAACGCCATCCACGCGGTGGTGCGCGCAGGCGAGGAGGTCATCGTGCTGGACCCGGCCTACGACTGCTACGAGCCGGCGATCGACCTGGCCGGCGCGCGCGCCGTGCACGTGGCGCTGGACCCGCAGACCTTCGCCATCGATTGGCCGGCGCTGCGCGCAGCGATCACGCCGAAGACGCGCCTGCTGATGATCAACTCGCCGCACAATCCCTCCGGCGCGATGCTGTCTGCCGATGACATGCAGCGCTTGACCGAGCTGCTGCGCGGCAGCGACATCTTCCTGCTCTCGGACGAGGTGTACGAACACATCGTGTTCGACGGCCGCCGCCACGAATCGGTGTTGCGCTGGCCGGAACTGCGCGAGCGCGCGTTTGTGATTTCCAGCTTCGGCAAGACCTATCACTGCACCGGATGGAAGATCGGCTACGCCATCGCGCCGCCGGCACTGAGCGCCGAGTTCCGCAAGGTGCACCAGTACAACACCTTCACCAGCTTCGGTCCGGCCCAGCACGCATTCGCCGCGATGATTCGCGACGAACCCGAACACGACGAACACCTCGGCGCGTTCTACCAGGCCAAGCGCGACCGTTTCCGCGAACAGTTGCTGACCACGCGCCTGAAGCCGTTGCCAGTGCCCGGCGGCTATTTCCAGCTGGTCGACTATTCGGCCATCAGCGACCTGCCCGACACCGAGTTCGTGAAGTGGCTGACGGTGGAAAAGGGCGTGGCCGCGATTCCGCTGTCGCCGTTCTACGAGACCGCGCCGCAAGGGCAACGACTGGCGCGGCTGTGCTTCGCCAAGAACGATGCAACCCTGGATGCGGCGATCGCGCGGTTGCAGCAGCTCTGAAGAGCTGGGAATCGGGAATCGGGATTGGGGAATCGTAACGGCGGTTGGTCGTTTGTTGACGAGTTCGCAGAATGCCGATGACAGGAAGCCACCCGAAACCCGCCGTTCGAATCCCAAATCCCCACTCCCGAATCCCGAGCCTTTAATGCACGACCTGCGCATCTCCCTGATCCAAGGCGACACCCGCTGGCATGACCCGGCCGGCAATCGCGACTATTACGGTGCGTTGCTGGAGCCGTTGGCCGGGCAGACCGATCTGGTGATCCTGCCGGAGACCTTCACCAGCGGGTTCTCCAACGACGCCATCGACAAGGCCGAGGACATGCACGGGCCGACCGTGGCCTGGGTGCGTGCGCAGGCGGCGCGGCTGGATGCTGCCGTCACCGGTAGCGTGCAATTGCGCACGCCCGAAGGCGTGTTCAACCGGCTGCTGTGGGCCACGCCGGACGGGGCGCTGCAGTATTACGACAAGCGCCATCTGTTCCGCTTCGGCAACGAGCACCTGCGCTACGCGGCCGGGCGCGATCGCCTGACGGTGGAGTGGAAGGGCTGGCGGATCAATCCGCAGGTCTGCTACGACCTGCGCTTTCCGGTGTTCTGCCGCAATCGCTTCGATGTCGAGCGGCCGGGCCAGCTGGATTTCGATCTGCAACTGTTCGTCGCCAACTGGCCGTCCGCGCGCGCCTATGCCTGGAAGACGTTGCTGCGCGCACGCGCGATCGAGAACCTGTGCTTTGTGGCAGCGGTCAACCGCGTCGGCGTCGACGGTAATCAGCTGCACTACGCCGGCGACAGCGCCGTGATCGATTTCCTCGGCCAGCCGCAGGTGGAAATCCGCGAGCAGCCACAGGTGGTCACCACCACCCTCAGCGCTGCCGCCCTGGCCGAACACCGCGCACGCTTCCCGGCGATGCTGGATGCGGATGAATTTGTGATTAGGGATTAGGGATTGGGGATTGGTGCAAGCAGGCAAGGCACAGCTATCCGTTTGCCCGCTGTTGCGAATCCCGAATCCCCAATCCCCAATCCCGGCTACTCACCCAACTTGATCTCGTAGATTTTCGGCCACCGCTTGCCGGTGACGAACAGGCGATCGTGCTCGGCGTCGTAGGCGATGCCGTTGAGCACATCGTTGCTAGGGTCGCTCAGGGTGTCGGCGTCCGGCACTAGCGCCTTCAAGTCGATCCAGGCGATGACCTTGCCGCTGGCCGGGTCGATGCGTGCGATGCGGGTGGTCAGCCAGACGTTCGCCAACAGCTCGCCGTTGACCCATTCCAGCTCGTTGAGATTGTCCAGCGCCCTGCCGCCGGCAGTGACCTTGATGCTGCCGACCTGCTGCAGCGTCTGCGGATCCAGCCGTCGAATGCGGGCAGTGCCATCGCTCATGTACAGGCTGCTGTCGTCACGGGTCAGCGCCCAGCCCTCGCCGGAATAACTGAACTGCGTGCGCGGCGTCAGCGTGGCCAGGTCGTAGACAAACCCGCGCTGGTTGCGCCAGGTCAGCTGGATCAGGCGGTCGTGCCAGGCCACGATGCCTTCGCCGAAAAACGGCGCTGGTGTCGTGGCCTGCTGCAGGACGCGGCCGGTCGCCAGCTCGACCTTGCGCACGCTGGACTGGCCCAGTTCGCCGGTGCTCTCGTACAGGTAGCCGTCGAGATAGAACAGGCCTTCGGTAAAGGCGGCGGTGTCGTGCGGATAGGTGCGCACGACGGTATAGCCCTGGGTCGGGATGGTCTCGCCGCAGTGGGCGAGGGTGGGCAGCAGCAGGGCGGCGAAGAGCAGGCTGTAGGCGGTGCGTGGCATGCCGCAATCATCCCATGCCGCCATCGCAGACTGTGGCTGCGCAGGCCGCCGGCCGGCGAAATAATGATTCGCTGAACGGCCGCATGCGTGGTGCCGGCATGTTGTCGCGGCTGCCACATCGGCGCTGCTAGGCTCGGCGCCACGTTCACCAACCGGAATGCCCGCATGATCAAGTCCCTTTCCCTCTTCGCGCTGCTGGGCGCCGCAACGCTTGCACCGCAGGCGCAGGCCGCCGGCAACATCGACTGCCAGCTGTCGTTCAACCTG
The DNA here is from genome assembly GCF_009835065.2 of Xanthomonas sp. LMG 8993. Classification (NCBI taxonomy): domain Bacteria; kingdom Pseudomonadati; phylum Pseudomonadota; class Gammaproteobacteria; order Lysobacterales; family Lysobacteraceae; genus Xanthomonas; species Xanthomonas sp. LMG 8993. The sequence goes on from NZ_QVIF02000005.1 coordinate 150,397, forward strand.
TCGGGCTGGTCGGTGTTCTACAAGACCGCCAGCGGTACCGGCACCATCAAGTGCGACAACGGCGCGGTGATCCCGGTCAAGATCTCCAGCAAGGGCGGCGGCCTGACCGTCGGCAAGTCCAAGATTGTCGGCGGCCGCGGCACCTTCTCCGGCGCCTACAGCCTCAATGATCTGTTCGGCACCTACGCGGCGGCCGAAGCGCATGCCGGCGTGGTCAAGTCCAGCACGGCACAGGTGGTCACCAAGGGCGACATTTCGCTGGCCCTGGCCGGCACGGGTGAGGGCGTCGATCTGGGCGTGGCGGTGGGCAACTTCGTCATCGAGCGTCGCAAGTAAGACGCTGTGCATGCAGCGCAAGCGTCGCCAATGGTCGACGCCTGCGTGAACGCGCAGCGCCCCCAAACATTGGGCTCTGCGCTGTTGCTGTACGAACTCGGTGTCGCTGCTGTTTCCAGCAACTGTGATGCCGGGCGCGAACGGAAACACCAATAAAAAACGGCCCTTTGCAGGGCCGTTTTTTATTGCGCGTGCCGCAGCTTAGCGACCGCGATTACCACCGCCTGGCGGACGACGATTGCCGCCACCCGGCGGGCGACCACCCGGTCCACGCGGCGCGCCGCCCGGACCACCCGGACCGCGATTGCCGCCCGGACCACGGTTGCCACCGGGGCCACCCGCGCGTGCGCCGGTCGGGCGACCGGCCGCCGGACGTGCCGCGCCATACGGGCTGAAACCCGGATTGGCGTGATCGGACGGAAAGCTCGGCGCATTGCCCGGATGACCGTACGGGTGCTTGCGCTGACCCTGGCCCTGCGACTGGCCCTGTCCGCCACCGGCGCCGCCACGTCCCGTGCCGCCTGCGCCAGGGCGTGCATTGCCCGCGCCGCCACCTGGGCGTGCACCGCCCGGACCCTTCTTCGCGTACGGGCGCGCCTGGCCGGTGCCAGGGCCACCGGGGCCGGCATTGCGGTGGCCGCTCGGGCCGGTGCTCACGCCATCGGGCACGTACCAGCTGCGGAACGCGGCCGGGTTGCCGTCCGGAAGGCCGCGGTCGCCCTTGGCGGGGGCGCGTTGCTTGAATGGGCGCTGCTGCGACTGCTTGGCTGCCGCTTCGCCGCTGACGGTGAGGCCGCCGCGGAAACCGCCCGGCTTGCCACGGCCACGGCCGCCGCGATCTTCGCGCGGGTTGTCGAAGCGGCGCAGTTCGCGTCCTTCGTCGGCGCCGGAGGTCTGGCCGTTGACGTAGGCATTGCTGCGGCCATCGCGCGAGACGTGCACGGTGGACTTGGCGGCGCGGCGCTGGCCGATCACCGGCTGCAGCGTCAGCGCCGACGGCGCGCCTTCTTCCAGCTTGAGTTCGGCACGCAGGCTGTCGACCTTGTCCTGCGCCACTTCGATGGACTGCCCACGCAGCAGTTCGCGCGGCAGCGAGATCTTGCCGTAGCGGCTGCGCTTGAGGCGACTGACCTGGCAGCCCTGCGACTCCCACAGGCGACGCACTTCGCGGTTGCGGCCTTCCTTGACCACCACGCGGAACCAGTCGTGCGAGTCGGTGCCGCCGATGCGTTCGATCTCGTCGAACTTGGCGCCGCCGTCTTCCAGCAGCACACCGCGCGACAGGCGCTCGATGATGGCGTCGGAGACCTTGTCCTCGCCTTCCGGGGCGCGTACGCGCACCACGTATTCGCGCTCGACCTCGTAGGAGGGATGCATCATCGCGTTGGCCAGCTCACCGTCGGTGGTCAGCAGCAGCAGGCCGGTGGTGTTGATGTCCAGGCGGCCGATGGCGATCCAGCGCGAGCCCTTCAATGCCGGCAGCGACTCGAACACGGTCGGGCGGCCTTCGGGGTCTTCGCGGGTGGTCACTTCGCCTTCGGGCTTGTTGTAGATCAGCACGCGCGAGGGCTCTGTCAGCGCGCTGGCCACGAAACTGCGGCCATCCAGCTCGATCTTGTCGCCGCTGCGCACCGACATGCCGGTCTGCGCGACGGCGCCATTGACCTTGATCAGGCCATCGGCAATGCGCTGTTCCAGCGCGCGGCGCGACCCCAGTCCGGCTTGGGCCAGCACCTTGTGCAGGCGCTCTTCCAGCTTGGGCGCTTCGGGCGCGCTGTCGCGCTTGAGGGAAAGCTTGTTCAACGACAGCTTGCGGGGGGTGTCACTCATGTGTCTGGCTCCGGCCGACGCGTTCTGGGTCGGCCTCTGGTTCGGAATCGGCTTCGTCAACAGCCACGGTCGTCGTCGCGACGGCGTTGTCTTCGTCTTCGTTCACTGCGTCCGCGCGCGTTCCCGGCGCGGTGTCGGGGTCGCCCTCACGGGCGTCATCTGGGTTCAACGGATTCGGGTCCTGCGCCGAGGCATGCTCGGGGTGTTGCGGTGTGTCGTCACTCGATTCATCGGCGCTGGCGTGGTCATCGACCGCGTCGGCGTGGTGTTCGTGTTCGTCGTCGACTGCAGTGCCTGGGCTGGCGATCTGGTCGCTGTCGTCTACATCGACATCGGCGTGCGTTGCGTCGTCGCTGTCGCTGGTTGCATCGGTGGTGCTGTCCGATGCCGGCAGCACCTCCTCGGCATCGCGCTGTTCCTGCGCGGCGTCGCCCGGGTCGGCATCCACGTCAGCACCTGCATCCGACGCCGCGTCAGTCCGGGCGGCAATCGCCGCATCGGCGCCGGCGCCATCTGCATCCGCCCTATCCGGGTGTGGATCCGTATCCGGACCCGCTTCAGCATGCTCCGCACCCATCGCCGCCGACGCCGGCACCGCGCCGTCCAGTTGGCCGTCGCGGTCCAGCGGCAGCTGCGGTTCCAGCTCGGCAATGTCCTTCAACTCAGACAATGGCGGCAGCTCGTCCAATCGCTTGAGCCCGAAGTAATCCAGGAAGCCCTTGGTAGTGCCGAACAGGGCCGGCTTGCCGGGCACGTCGCGGTGGCCGACCACGCGGATCCACTCGCGTTCTTCCAGCGCCTGGATGATGTTGCTGCTGACCGCCACGCCGCGCACCTGCTCGATCTCGCCGCGGGTGATCGGCTGGCGGTAGGCGATCAGCGCCAGGGTTTCCAGCGTGGCGCGGGTGTACTTGGTGCGGCGCTCGGTCCACAGCCGGGCGACCCAGCCATGCACGTCCGCCTTGACCTGGAAGCGGAACCCGGAGGCCACCTCGACCAGCTCCACGCCGCGCTCGGCGCAGCCGTCGCGCAGCAGTTCCAGCGCGCGCTCGACGCTGCCGGGCGGCGCCGGTTCTTCTTCCGGAAACACGCCCTGCAGCTGCGCCAGCGTCAGCGGCTGGCTGCTCGCTAGCAGGGCGGCTTCGATAATGCGGGTGATCAGCGCTTGATCCATTCGGTGATCGGCTTCAGAGGGGTTCGTTGGCGGCATCGCTGTCGTCGAATTCGCTGGAGAATTGCAGCGGCGCATTGGTATTGCCCAAGGCCAGCGACTTCACGTAGATCGGCGCCAGCGGCGCCTCCTGCACGATGTCCAGCAACTGCTCCTTGGCCAGTTCGAGCAGCGCCAGGAAGGTGACCAGCACGCCGAGCTTGCCTTCTTCGGCCGTGAACAGCGATTCGAAACGGTAGAACCTGCCATCGTCCAGGCGGCTCAGCACATCGCCCATACGCTGGCGCACGCTCAGCGCCTCGCGCTTGATCGCATGGCCGGTGAACAGTTCGGCGCGTTTGAGCACGTCGTACAGCGCCATCAGCATTTCTTTCAGTTCCACCGGCGGCGGCAGCTTGACCGCGGCGCGCTCGGGCAGATGCGCCTGTACCGGCGCGCTGTCGCGGCCCATGCGCGGCAGCGTGTCCAGATCCTCGGCAGCCTGCTTGAAGCGTTCGTATTCCTGCAGCCGGCGCACCAGCTCGGCGCGCGGATCGTTTTCTTCGCCTTCCTCGCTGGGCGGGCGCGGCAACAGCATGCGCGACTTGATCTCGGCCAGGATCGCGGCCATCACCAGATATTCCGCCGCCAGTTCGAAGCGCAGCTCCTGCATCACGTTGATGTAATCCACGTACTGCCGGGTGATCTCGGCGACGGGGATATCCAGGATGTCCAGATTCTGGCGGCGGATCAGATACAGCAGCAGGTCCAGCGGACCTTCGAAGGCATCCAGGATGACTTCCAGCGCGTCCGGCGGAATATACAGATCCTGCGGGATCTGCAGCACCGCTTGCCCATGCACCACCGCCAGCCGCATTTCCTGCTGCTGTGGCGGCGCGCTCGTGGCTGGCGGATTCGCGTCGTGCGCGAGTTCGGAATTCATCAGGTCGACATCGGGTCTTACGGTCGCCGGCCACGGTCGGAGCCGCGCCTGCAGGGCTTTGCCTTGAGTTATTGCGATCAATGTCGTGCCCGTGCCGGCACGATCCTACAAATCCACATACAACGTGCGCCGCGTGGCATGCGGCGACGGAACAGCGAGGAGGTCGTCTACGCGGGTCGGCGGTGGGCAGCGAATCGGTCGTCGAGGAGGCGTGGGGCCTGGGCCGACGGGCCGCTGCGTCCGATTGCGTGTGCAGTGGTGGCAAGGGTAATGCGTGCGCGGGGGCGGTGTCCAGCGCCGAGGCGGCTAGAATCCCGGGGCTGTTCTTCACGTCTTGGGCGAGGTGGCCTATGTGGTACGTAATCGAAGGGTATGACCGGGCCGACGCACTGGCGGCCCGGCAGCAGGCGCGACCGGCGCATCTGGCGCGTTTGCAGGCGCTGGCGGCGGCAGGGCGCCTGCTGGTGGCCGGGCCATGTCCGGCGATCGATGCCGAGGATCCGGGCCCGGCCGGTTTCAGTGGCAGCGTGGTCATCGCCGAATTCGACGCGCTGGATGACGCCCGCGCCTGGGCCGATGCCGATCCGTATGTCGAGGCGGGCGTCTACGTGCGCACCGAGGTGCGTCCGTTCCGCCGGGTGCTGCCATGAGCCGGGTCGAGCGTATCCGCACCGCGCTGCAGGCGGCGCTGGCGCCGACCGAACTGGACGTGGTGGACGACAGCCATCGCCATGCTGGGCATGCCGGCGCGCGCGACGGGCGTGGGCATTTCAATGTGCGCGTGGTCAGCGCCGCCTTTGCCGGCAAGCCGCCGCTGGCGCGGCACCGCGCGGTCTATGCCGCGGTGGGCGAGATGATGCAGACCGATATCCACGCGCTGTCGATCGAGGCGATCGCGCCCGGCGAGGCGGGCTAACAGGCCACTCAAGCCGCCGTCGTAGGAGCGCACCCGGACGCGACGGATTTATCGGTAAGGCCTGTCGCGCCCGGGTGCGCTCCTACGCGGGGGACCGTTCCCTCCGGAGCGCCAAACCGCCCAACCGTGATCGCCGTCGACCTTCATCCGTGGACACATGAGCGGTATTTGTTGCGTCGCAACACATCGCTTCACGCATTCATCACTTGCAGATGCTTGATCTGTAAGCGTTTTCACGGGCGTGAAGACAGGGGTTTACGCCCTCGTATGAAAACGCTTACAGTCCGCGCCAGTTTTGGGAACTCGGTCGCGGAGGGCGACACGAATGGCCAAGGGTGCGGTCACCATCAAAGATGTCGCCAGGGAAGCACAGGTCTCCGTTGCAACGGTGTCGCGTGCGCTCAATGGGCATGACAACGTCGCCGGACCGGTGCGCCAGCTGGTGCAGGACGTGGCCGCGCGGCTGCGCTACAGCCCGCATGCGGCAGCACGCAGCCTCAGCAGCCGACGCACCCAGACCCTGGGCGTGGTGCTGCCCGATCTGTATGGCGAATTCTTTTCCGAGCTGATCCGTGGAATCGATGGTGCGGCGCGTGCCGCCGGCCAGCATCTGCTGGTGTCCAGTTACCACGGCGACCCGGAAGCGCAGGGCAGGGCACTGCAGTCCATGCGCGGGCGCGTGGATGGTCTGCTGGTGCTGTCGCCGTACGCCGAGCAGCCCGGGTTCCTCACCGACAACCTGCCGCAGGCGCTGCCCACGGTATTGATCAACGCGCATCTCCCCGGCGACGCCTATCCGGTGCTGAGCATCGACGACCATGCCGGCGCGATGGCGATGACCGAACATCTGTTGTCGGCCGGACATCGGCGCATCGCCTTCATCGGCGGGCCGGCGCTGAATTTCGATGCGCGCGAACGCCTGCGTGGCTTCCGCGATGCGATCGCCGCCCACGGCGATAGCGCGCAGTGCATCGAATTCACCGGCGACTTCGACGAGGCCTCAGGCCACCGCGCCGGCCAGGCGATGCTGGCCGGCGGCACGCTGCCCGACGCGGTATTCGCCGCCAACGACATGACCGCGCTGGGCTGCCTGTACGCGTTTGTCCAGGCCGATGTCTCGGTGCCCGGCGATGTGGCACTGGCCGGTTTCGACGATATTCCGCTGGCCCGTTTCGTCCATCCGGCGCTGACCACGATGCGGGTCAGCATCGCGCGCCTGGGCGAGCAGGCGATGTCCCGGCTGATGCGGCTGGTGGACCAGCCCGGCCGCGACGACGGCATCCGCCAATTGCTCACGCCCGAGCTGGTGATCCGCGCCTCCTGCGGCGCCGGCGAGCCCGGCCCCTGAGGTTTCCTGCCCGCTGACCCTTTTCGCGGACGTTCTGTCCGCTCCCGCTGCCCCCCGCAGCGGTCGTTCCTGCAAGTCGCAACGCCACAACAACAATCTGTACCGATCCCTGGAGGGACCAATGCGCCACCACTACCCCCATTCCGCCAGTCCGGCGCGCAAGCTGCTCAGCTGCGCCCTGGCCAGTTGCCTGTTGCTTGGTGCCGCACCGGCCTTTGCGCAGAGTGCTGCGGCGACCATCCGCGGCCAGGTCACCGTCGACTCGGCGCCTGCCAGCCAGGCCCAGGTCACCGCGACCAATCTCGCCACCGGCCTGACCCGCACCGTGCAGGTCAGCAACGGCGGCTACTCGCTCGGCGGCCTGCCGCCGGGTTCGTACCGCCTGGACGTCACCGCCAACGGCCAGACCACCTCGCAGAACGTCACCGTGCAGGTCGGCCAGACCGCGACCCTGAACCTGGGCGTCGGCGGCGAACCGGCCACGGCTGACGGTGGTAACGCCACCACGCTGGACGCGGTGCAGGTCAAGGCCCCGCCGGTACTGGTGGAAACCCGTACCTCCGAGAACGCCACCTATATCTCCAACGTGCAGATCCAGAACCTGCCGCGTGCCACGCGCAACTTCCTGGAACTGGCCGACACCGTGCCGAACGTGCAGTTCACCCGCGAGGCCAACGGCACCACCAAGGTGCGCTCGGGCGCTACCTCGGCCGAAGGCACCAACGTCTACATCGACGGCGTGAGCCAGAAGAACTACGTGCTGACCGGCGGCGTCAGCGGCCAGGATTCCAGCCGCGGCAACCCGTTCCCGCAGTCGGCGATCGGCGAATACAAGGTCATCACCTCCAACTACAAGGCCGAGTTCGACCAGGTCAGCGGCGCGGCCATCGTGGCCTCGTCCAAGTCCGGTACCAACGATTTCCACGGCAGCTTCTTCTGGGATACCAGCAACGACAGCTGGCGCGAAGAAAGCCCGCTGGAAAAGCGCGCCGGCGTGCGTGACGACTTCGAGGAAACCCAGTACGGCGCCACCTTCAGCGGCCCGATCCTCAAGGACAAGGCGCACTTCTTCGTCGCCTATGAAGCCAAGGAATACACCACCCCGAACGTGGTGATCCCCGGTTCGATCTATTCGGACCGCGTCGATCAGCTGCCCACGCAGTTGCAGCCGCTGGTCGCCACCTACAGCACGCCGTTCAAGGAAGACCTGTACTTCGCCAAGATCGACTGGACCATCGGCGACAACAGCCTGTTCGAGCTGAGCGGCAAGTACCGCAAGGAAGACGAGCTCAACGACGTCGGCGGCACCTCGACCCTCGAGCACGGCAGCATCAACGGCCAGGAAGAAAAGCGCGCCAACCTGCGCTGGCAGTACAGCGGCGCCAACTTCCTCAACGAAGCCAACCTCAGCTACGAGAGCGCGTTCTGGAACCAGGCGCCGATCAACAACGGCAACGGCTACATCCTCAGCTACACGCCCAACCGCGGTAACGAGACCGACGTGCTTGCCGCAGGCGCCGGCAGCAGCTTCCAGCGCAAGGGTCAGAAGGGCTGGACCTTCCAGGACGATTTGACCCTGAACAGCCTGGAATGGCACGGCGCGCACACCGTCAAGATGGGCGTGAAGTTCAAGAGCATCGATCTGGATTCCACCCAGTTCAACCCGGCCAACCCGCAGTACTACTACAACATCCTCAGCGATGTCGAAACGCCGTACCGGGTGCGCTTCGGTGCGCCGCTGGTCGAAGGTGGCGGTTCGGTGGTGTCCGAGAACAAGCAGTACGGCATCTACCTGCAGGACGACTGGGAGGTCAACGAGCATTGGACCCTGAACCTGGGCGTGCGCTACGACTACGAAGAAACCCCGGCGTTCCTGGACTTCGTGACCCCGTCCGATGTCGCCGGTGCGCTGCAGAACTGGACCAACCTGCGCAACGCCAACTACGACATCAACAACTTCATCAGCACCGGCAACAATCGCAAGGCATTCAAGAATGCCTGGCAGCCGCGCCTGGGCGCCTCCTATGACCTGTTCGGCGATCAGGCGCATGTGATCTATGGCGGTGCCGGCCGTGCCTACGACCGCAACATCTTCGATTACCTGGCGCTCGAGCAGCTCAACAACTCGTTCAACTCCTATAGCTACTACTTCACCAGCGCCAACAATCCAGCCTGCCTGGGCGATCCGTGCACCGCATGGAATCCGGCCTACAACACCCAGGAGGGCCTGAACACGCTGACAGCCAGCAGCAGTGGCGGCGGCGGTCGCGAGGTCTACCTGATCGACAACAACATCAAGACCCCGTACTCCGATCAATTCAGCATCGGCATGCGCAACATGGTGCCGCTGTGGGGCCAGGACTGGTTCACCGACGTGACCCTGAGCCGCATCGAAAGCCATGACGGTTTCGCGTTCGTGCGCGGCAACCGTCTGCCGGACGGGTCGTTCTTCCAGCCGGGTACCACCTCCGGCTCGCCGACCGACGGCCCGGATGGCTATAGCGCCATCGTGCTGGGGACCAACGGCGTGGAAACCCGCAACAACCAGCTCGCCCTGCAGGTCGAAAAGCCGTTCGACGAGGAGTCCGGCTGGGGCCTGACGGTGGCCTACACCTATTCCGATGCCAAGGAGAACCGCCAGTTTGGCGAGCATTACGCCCTGGATCGCGAACGCATCGAGGACTACGGCTGGCGCGAGGCCGGCGGCATTCCGAAGAATCGCCTGGTGGTCACCGGCATCTACGAGCTGCCGTACGAGATCAAGCTGTCCGGCAAGCTGTCGCTGGCCAGCCAGACCGCGCGTTACGGGCAGAACTGCCTGGCCGGCAACGACCAGTGCTACATCGTGCAGTTCAAGCCGGACGGCACGCTGGGCTACAAGGAGTTCAGCATCGCCGCCAATAAAGAGTGGGATACCGGCGCAGGTGTCAAATTCAACGTGCGTGCGGATATCCTCAACGTGTTCAATTGGGTGAACTACGCCAACTTTAACGGCGAGACCGGGACACTCGGAGACTTGAACACGGCTTACGGCACCCCGACCGGTGTGCTGGCGTCGCCGATGCGTACCTTCCGGCTGGCCTTCGGCCTGAACTGGTGAGGTATTCGACCGCCCCGGCAGTTGCCGGGGCGGTCGAACTCGGCGCTTGGATAGGGTAGGTTGGCGTGCGAGATGTAATCGATTACACAAGTGGGGGGCGGATGAACAGGGGCAGGACTTCGTATTGGTTGAAGATTCCACTATTGCTGGGCGCGCTGGTGCTGGCGTCCTGCAAGCAGGCCGAGGAGCCCAAGGTGGCTGAAAAGAAGGCGCCGGTGAAAGTCATCCTGGTGGAAGCGCAGCTGCCACCCAAGCCGGTCAAACCCGCGCTGCCACCGCTGTTCTCGGACATCGAGCGCCGCACCTTCCAGTTTTTCTGGGACACCACCAACGAACTCAATGGGCTGTCGCCGGACCGGTTTCCGTCACGTCCGTTCGCCAGCATCGCCTCGGTGGGGTTCGCGCTGACCGCGTACCCGATCGGCATCGAGAACGGCTGGGTCAGTCGCAATCAGGCGATCGACCGCACCCTGACCACACTCAAATTCTTCCGCGATGCGCCAATGGGGCCGCAGCGGACCGGTAGGGCCGGGTACAAGGGCTTCTACTACCACTTTCTGGACATGCAGCAGGGCAACCGTTACGACAGCTGGGTCGAGCTGTCGAGCGTGGATACCGCGCTGCTGATGATGGGCGTGTTGTTCACCCAGTCGTATTACGACGGCGACGACCCGCGCGAAAAGGAGATCCGGCAGATCGCCGATGCGCTGTACAAGCGCGTGGACTGGCGCTGGCTGCAGCAGCGCGCACCGCTGATCTCGATGGGCTGGTTCCCCGAGAGCGGCTTCATCGACCACGACTGGATGGGCTACAACGAGGCGATGATGCTGTACATCCTCGCGCTGGGCTCGCCGACCCACGGCGTGGACGTGGATGCCTGGACCAGTTGGACCCGCACCTACAACAACGACTGGGGCGTCTACCAGGGCCAGGAATACCTGTCCTTCGGTCCGCTGTTCGGTCACCAGTACAGCCATGTCTGGATCGATTTCCGCGATATCCAGGACCAGTACATGCGCGAACGCGGCATCGACTATTTCCTCAACAGCCGCCGCGCCACCCTGGCCCAGCGCGACTACGCCATCGACAACCCGATGAAGTGGAAGGACTACGGCGAGAACGTCTGGGGCCTGACCGCCGGCGACGGCCCGCAGAACACCAGCCAGGAATACCGTGGCGAGCAGCGCCAGTTCCGCCACTACTCCTCGCGCGGCGCCGGCCTGCGCGAGAACTTCGACGACGGCACCATCGTGCCGTCGGCGGCGATCTCCTCGATCGTGTTCGCCCCGGAAGTGGTGATCCCGGCCACCGAGGAAATGCACAAGCGCTACGGCGACTTCCTGTATTCCAGCTACGGCTTTCTGGACTCGTTCAATCCCAGCTTCAACTACGACATCCCGCTCAAGACCGGGCGCATGGTGCCGGACCGTGGCTGGGTGGCCAGCGACTACATCGCCATCGACCAGGGCCCGATCCTGGCGATGATCGCCAACTACCAGAACGAATTCGTCTGGACCGTGATGAAGAAGAACCCGTACATCCGGGCCGGTCTGGAACGCGCCGGCTTCACCGGCGGCTGGCTCACCCCCGAAGGCGAGCCGCAGCCGGCGCCGCAGAAGGACGAGCAGAAGGCCGCCGCCCGTGCGCTGGGCATGGCCGAGTCGCGTGCCGCCGCCGCCCAGGCCCAGCAAGACCCCTCGCAACGCCAAAAACCCGAGTAATCCGTGCGCCTTTTGAAACTGTTGATGATCTCCGCCGCACTGTGTCTGGGTGTGGCGGGATGCGAACGCTCCGACCCCGGCAAGACCACCGTGCGCTTCTGGGCCATGGGCAAGGAGGCCGAAGTGGTCGCCGAGCTGGTGACCGACTTCGAGAAGCAGAACCCCGATATCCACGTGGATGTGCAGAACATCCCGATGACGGCGGCGCACGAAAAACTGCTGACCGCCTTTGCCGCCGATGGCTTGCCGGACGTGTGCCAGCTCGGCAACACCTGGCTGCCGGAGTTCGCCCTGCTGGACACGCTGGAACCGATGCAGCCGTATGTGGCGCGTTCCAGGATCGTCGACCCGCAGGATTATTTTCCCGGCGTGTGGGACACCAATCTGGTCGACGGCACCCTGTATGGCGTGCCGTGGTATGTGGACACCCGGCTGCTGTTCTATCGCAAGGACCTGCTGCGCGAGGCCGGCTATAGCGAGATGCCCAAGACCTGGGCCGAGATGGAACAGGTGATGGCGGCGATCAAGCGCAAGGTCGGCCCGGACCGCTACGCCATCCTGATGCCGCTCAACGAGTTCGAGCAGCAGCTGTCGTTCGCGCTGCAGCAGGACGACCGCCTGCTGCGCGACCACGACAACTACGGCAACTTTCGCGGCGAGGGCTTCCGCAAGGCGCTCGGCTTCTACGACACCATGTATCAGAAAGGCTGGGCGCCGAAGGTCTCCGAGACCCAGGTCTCCAACGTCTGGTACGAGTTCTTCAACGGCTATTACGCGTTCTATCTGTCCGGCCCGTGGAACGTGCGCGAGTTCAAGCTGCGCCAGCCGCCGGGCATGGAAGGCAAGTGGGGCACTGCGCCGCTGCCGGGGCCCAACGGCCTGGGCGCGGGCATTGCCGGCGGTTCCAGCCTGGTGATCTTCAAGTCGTCGCAGCACAAGGACGCCAGCTGGAAGCTGATCGAATACCTGTCGCAGCCGCAGGTGCAGGCGCGCTTTCACGCCATCATCGGCGACCTGCCGCCGCGTCGCAGCACCTGGAAGTTGCCCTCGCTGGCCAACGACGAACTGGCGCATGCCTTCGGCGACCAGCTGGAGCGGGTCAAGGCCACGCCCAAGGTGCTGGAGTGGGAGCGCATCGTGCAGGAAATGCGCCTGGTGACCGAGCGCGTGGTGCGTGGCGGCCAATCACATGAGGCCGCCGTGCAGGAACTGGATAAACGCGTGGACGAGATTCTGGCCAAGCGCCGCTGGATCTTCGAACAGGAGGGCGGGCATGTCGGTCCGGCCGGTGCATCGGCAACGCCTGCGGCGACACCTGCCGCAGCGCCTGCAGCGGGCGAGGGGGCGGCGCGATGATGAAGCGTAATTCCGTCGCCGGCTGGGTGTTCGCCGCGCCGTCGATCCTGGTGCTGGGCATGTTCTTCGGCGTGCCGGTGTTCGCCGCGCTGGTGCTCAGCGTCACCGACTTCGATCTGTACGCACTGGCCGAAAGCGGCCATCTGCGCTTCGTCGGCCTGGGCAACTACATCGACCTGCTGCAGACGCCGCTGTTCTGGAAGTCGTTGTGGAACACCACGTATTTCGTGCTGCTGGGCGTGCCGATGTCGATCGGCGTGTCGCTGGGCGCGGCATTGCTGCTCAATGCCAAGGCCTCGCGCTTCAAGGCGTTGTTCCGTACCGCCTTGTTCGCCCCGGTGGTGACCACGCTGGTGGCGGTGGCGGTGATCTGGCGCTATCTGTTCCACATCAAGTACGGCCTGGTGAACTTCGGTCTGAGCCATCTGGGCATCGCCCCGATCGACTGGCTGGGCGACCCGCGCTGGGCGATGCCGACCATCATGCTGTTCGCGGTATGGAAGAACTTCGGCTACAACATGGTGATCTTCCTGGCCGGGCTGCAGGCGATCCCGCAGGACCTGTACGAGGCCGCGCGCATCGATGGCGCCTCGCGCTGGAAGCAGTTCCTGCATATCACCCTGCCGATGCTCGGCCCGGTGCTGATGGTGGTCGGGGTGATCACCATCTCCGGCTATTTCCAGCTGTTCGCCGAGCCCTACGTGATGACCCGCGGCGACCCACTGCAAAGCACCGTGAGCGTGCTGTATTTCATGTTCGAGGAAGGCTTCAAGTGGTGGAACCTCGGCCGCGCGTCGGCGGTGGCGTTCCTGCTGTTCCTGATCATCCTGGCGGTGACCACCGTAATGCTGCGCTTCGGCCGCAAGAGGGATTTGATATGAGTCGTGATGTCGGCCAATCGCGCTGGAATGGCGTGCTGATCAACGGTGGCCTGCTGCTGCTGGCGCTGGTCAGCCTGGCGCCGCTGTTGTGGATGCTGTCGGTGTCGTTCATGCCCACCGGCGAGGCCAGCCGCTTCCCGCCGCCGATGCTGCCCTCGGCGTTCACCACCGCCAACTACCACGAGCTGTTCGCGCGTACCGGCATGGCGCGCAACTTCGCCAACAGCCTGATGGTGTCCGGGCTGATCACGCTCGGCTCGCTGCTGATCAACACCATGGCCGGCTATGCGTTCGCCAAGCTGCAGTTCGTCGGCCGCGAGCGCATCTTCAAGATCCTGATGGCGGCGCTGGTGATCCCGGCGCAGGTGGCGATGCTGCCGCTGTTCCTGTTGATGAAGCAGCTGCATCTGGTCAACAACATCGGCGGGGTGGTGGTGCCGGCGCTGGCGACGGTGTTCGGTATCTTCCTGGTGCGCCAGTACGCGCGCAGCATTCCCGATGAACTGATCGAGGCCGCGCGCATCGACGGCGCCAGCGAAATGCGGATCTTCTTCCAGATCGTGCTGCCGATGCTCAAGCCGGTGCTGGTCACCCTGACCATCTTCACCTTCATGGGCTCGTGGAACGATTTCATGTGGCCGCTGATCGTGCTGACCGACCAGGAGCAGTACACCTTGCCGGTGGCGCTGGCCGCACTGTCGCGCGAGCACATCATGGACGTGGAGCTGATGATGGCCGGCGCAGTGGTGACGGTGATTCCGGTGCTGCTATTGTTCGTCGCGCTGCAGCGCTACTACATCCAAGGTCTTCTGCTGGGGAGTGTGAAGGGGTGAAGCCAATGTTCCTGCGATTGTTTGCCATGACCGCTGTTGCCACCTCTGCGGTCACGGCGCAGGCGCAGGAACGCGTGCTCGACGGCTTCAACGACATCGGCGCCTGGCGCCTGGTGGTGTCCAACCAGGTCAGCGGCTCGCTGCGGCCGGTCGCCACCAGTGCCGGCGGGCATGCGCTGTGCCTGGACTACAACTTCAACGGCGTGTCCGGCTATGTCGGCATCCGTCGCAACCTGCCGATCGACTATCCGGACAATTACCGCATCGGTTTTGCGCTGCGCGGCGACTCGCCGTCCAACGATCTGCAGGTCAAGCTGATCGATGCCAGCGGCGACAACGTGTGGTGGGTCAACCGGCCCGGCTTCAACTTCCCGAAGAACTGGACCACCGTCGGCTATCGCAAGCGCAACATCGAAAAGGCCTGGGGCCCGGGCCAGGACAAGCAGCTGCTCAGCAGTGCGGATGTCGAGTTCACCATCTACAACAAGGTCGGCGGCAAGGGCACGGTGTGCTTCGACCGCCTGACGCTCACGCCGCTGCCGCCGGAAGACACCTCGCCGTTGAAGGCCGAGGCGATCACCGATACCGCGCCCGCACTGGAACAACGCCTGGCCGACGGCAAGCCGGAGACCTTCTGGCTCAGCGGCGCGGTCAAGCAACAGACCGTCACGCTGGACCTGGGCAAGGTGCGCGAATTCGGCGGCGCGGTGGTGCAGTGGGTCCCCGGCCTGCAGGCCTCGCAATACGTGGTGCGCGCGTCCAGCGACGGGCGCGGCTGGCGCGACCTGCGCACCGTCACGGCCGGTGCCGGCGGCACCGATTGGCTGGCGCTGCCGGACACCGAGGCGCGTTATCTGCGCTTCGATCTCAAGGACGGTCCTAACTGGCGCTATGGCATCAAGGAAGTGCAGCTGCAGCCGCTGGCGTTTGCGGCGACCCCGAACGACTTCATCAAGTCGCTGGCCGCGCAGATGCCGCGCGGCAGCTATCCGCGCGGTTTCTCCGGCGAGCAGCCGTACTGGACCATCCTGGGTCTGGACGGCGGCACCGAGCAGGGCCTGATCGGCGAGGACGGCGCGGTGGAAGTGGGCAAGGGCGGCTTCAGCATCGAGCCCTTCGTGGTCACCGGCGGCAAGCTGCTGCACTGGTCCGACGTCAGCAGCGAACAGAGCCTGCAGGACGATTACTTGCCGATTCCCAGCGTCGACTGGCACCACGACCTGATGAACCTGCGCGTGACCGCATTCGTGCAGGGCACCCCGGATAAGGCGCAACTGGTTGCACGCTATCAGCTGCACAACACCGGCAAGGAGGCGCGCGACTTCACCCTGGCGTTGGCTGTGCGGCCGTTCCAGGTCAACCCGCCGGCGCAGTTCCTCAATACCCTGGGCGGCGTGAGCCGGATCGAACAACTGGCGGTGGAGGGCGCGCAGGTCAGCGTCAACGGCAAGCCGCGGGTATTCGCCGCACAACGTCCGGATGCCGGCTTTGCCAGCGCCTTCGACAGCGGCATGGATGTCAGCCATCTCACCGCCGCCACGCCGCCGACGATCACCCAGGTCAAGGACGACACCGGCCTGGCTTCGGGCGTGCTGCTGTATCGCTGGAAGCTGGAGCCCGGCCAACAGCGCGAGGTGGCGCTGGTGATTCCGCAGACCGGCACCGCGCAACTGCCGGCCGGCTTCGATGCCGACAAGGCGCAGCAGCAGGTGGCCCAGCAGTGGCGCAGCAAGCTCGATCGCGTGCGCATCAGCGTGCCGGCCGAAGGCAAGCCGGTGGTCGACACCCTGCGCACCGCGCTGGCGCACATGTTGATCTCGCGCATCGGCCCGCGCCTGCAGCCGGGCACGCGCTCGTATTCGCGCAGCTGGATCCGCGACGGCGCGATGATTTCCGAAGGCCTGCTGCGGCTCGGCCGCGAAGACGTGGTGCGCGAGTACGTCGACTGGTTCGCCCCGTATCAGTTCGCCGACGGCATGGTGCCGTGCTGCGTGGACGACCGCGGCAGCGACCCGGTGCCCGAGAACGACAGCCATGGCGAGCTGATCTTCAACATCGCCGAGTACTACCGCTACACCGGCGACAAGGCGTTCCTGGAAAAGATGTGGCCGCACGTGACCGGCGCCTACGACTACATGGAAAAGCTGCGCGCCAGCGAACGCACCGAAGACAACTTCATGCGCAATCCGGCCTTCTACGGAATGATGCCGGTGTCGATCAGCCACGAAGGCTATTCGGCCAAGCCGGTGCATTCGTACTGGGACAACTTCTGGGCGCTGCGCGGCTACAAGGATGCGGCGATGCTGGCCGGCGCACTCGACAAGCCCGACGAGGTCGCCCGCTTCAGCGCCGCACGCGACGAATTCAGTGGCGACCTGGTCGCCTCGCTGGGGGCGGCGGTGCGCCAGCACAGTCTCGATTTCCTGCCCGGCTCGGCCGAGCTGGGCGACTTCGATGCGACCTCGACCACCATCGCGCTGGCCCCGGGCGGCGAGCAGCAACGCCTGCCGCAGGACCTGCTGACCAATACCTTCGAGCGCTACTGGAAGGAGTTTTCCGACCGCCGCGACGGCAAGCGCGCATGGAAGGACTACACGCCCTACGAATGGCGCAACGTGGCCGCGTTCGTGCGCCTGGGCTGGCGCGACCGCGCCTGGGACGCCACCGCGTTCTTCTTCAAGGACCGTGCGCCACAACCCTGGAACCAATGGGCGGAAGTGGTCTCGCGCACGCCGCGTACGCCGTTCTTCGTCGGCGACCTGCCGCATGCCTGGGTTGCCTCGGATTTCGTGCGCTCGGTGCTGGACATGTTCGCCTACGGACGCGAATCCGACGCCAGCCTGGTCATCGCTGCCGGCACGCCGACGCGTTGGTTCGAGGGCAAGGGCATCGGCATTGCCGAGCTGCGCACACCGTACGGGCGCCTCAATTACACCTTGCAGCGCACCGACAAGCAGCTGGTGCTGCAACTGCAGCCGGGCCTGATCCTGCCGCCGGGCGGCGTGGTGTTGCCGTGGCCGTACCAGGGCACGCCGGGCAAGGCCAGCATCAACGGTGAATCTGCCGAATGGCAGAACGGCGAACTGCGGATTCAACAGCTGCCGGCCAACGTGCAGATCGATGTGCCCAGCGCGGTGCGGCGGGCCGAGCGCGCCTCGCAATGAACGACGCGGCTCGACCGACCCGGGCAGCGCCGGTGCGGCGCGGCGGCGGGTGGCCGGTCGCGTGGCTGGCGCTGCTACTGTGCTTTGTCGCTGTACACGCCACGCAGGCCGCGCAACCCGCACAACTCGAGCAGACCGATCAGGCAGCACACGCATCCCCGGCAGTGCAGTCGCCGGGCGCGGCGCAGCGCGAGATGACCCTGGTCACGCTCAACCTGCATCACGACCGCGAAGACTGGCCGGCGCGTCGCGCCTATATCGCCAGACAGCTCAAGCAACTGGCGCCGGACGTGATCGCGCTACAGGAAGTGATCGAGCGCCGCGGCAGCGTGGAGAACCAGGCCGCCTGGTTGGCGCGCAAGCTGGATTACGACTACACCTTCGCCTCTGCAGATCCGGTCGGCGCGCCCAAGCGCTACGGCAACGCGTTGCTGAGCCGGCGCACGGTGCTGGCCCGGCATCAGCGCCTGCTGCAGCCGCTGGACGACTACCGCGTTGCCGCGCATCTGCAAGTCGATGTCGACGGCCAGCCGATCAATGTCTACGTCACCCACCTCAACGAACGTGCCGATGCGCGTGGCACCGCCACACGCACGCGTCAGGTCGCCGACCTGCTGGACTTCATTGCCTCCAACAGCGAGCAGGCACCGGTCGTGATCGCCGGCGATTTCAACACCGCCGCCGATGCCCTGGATCTGGAAGCGCTACGCAAGGGCTACGGCGACAGCTACGGCAGCGTGCATCGCAACAGCGACGCCACCGTCAGCACCTTGAACCTGCATGTCTTCGACACGCCGGCGCGGATCGACCACGTGTTCTTCCAGCAGAATCGCCTGCTGGCCCGCGAAGCGCGCATCCTGTTCGACACCCCGTATGCCGAAGGGCGCTGGGCCTCGGATCACTACGGCGTCTGGGTGCGCCTGCAGCTCGCGCCACAGGCGCAGTCCGCGCCGTAGCCGCGCGCAAGCGACCGAATGTCGTAGGAGCGCACCCGGGCGCGATGGGGCATTACCGGTAACGCCCCATCGCGCGCGGGTGCGCTCCTACGAGCAACAGATTGCAGCCCCGCCACGCTCACCCATGCAGGCGATTGAAGATCTGCAAACCGGCCAGCCACACGCCGGCCATGCTGCCGACGTTGGTCAGCAGGAAGGTCAGCACCACGCGCGAGACGCGATTGCGGTACCAGCCGCGCAAGGTCTGCGCATCGTCGCGCAGCGACAGGAAGTCGCCATAGGCCGGCTTGCGCATATGCACTTCGACCAGGGCGGCGAACGCACCGGTCGGCACGCTCAGGCGGAACGGCTTGAACGGCGCCACCACCGCCGCGGTGAGGATGCTCAACGGGTGGCTGCCGGCCAGCAGGCAGCCCAGCGCGGCCAGTCCGCCGGTATACATCGCCCACTGCAACAACAGGTCCGCGCCCATGCTCAGGCCGCCGCGCCAGAAGCCGATGCCAATGCCGGTGATGATGACCGCCAGGATGCCCAGCGTGATCCACGGAATGCGCTTGCGCTGCTGCACGAATTCCAGCGACTCGCGCAACGGGCCGGGTGCGGCGGTGTCCTGCTCCAGGTGGCGTGCAAGCCCGGCCAGATGTCCTGCACCGACCACCGCCAGGATCTCGCGCTGATCGGTGGTGGCTTCCTCGCGCAGGCGCGTGGCCATGTACTGGTCGCGCTCGGCAATCACGGTCTCGTATAGCTCCGGGCTTTCGCTGGCAAAGTCGCCGAAGCTCGCCTTCAGCATGTCGCCCTGCTTGAGCTTTTCGATTTCCTCTTCGCCCACCTCGTCAGCCGCGAACAGGCCGCCGAGCAGGCCGCCGGCCAGTTTCATCTTGCCGAAGAATCCCAGCCGCCCGGACGCGCGCTTGAAGGTCAGGCCGACCTCGCGATCGATCAGGTGCACCGGCAGGCCTTGCGCGCGCGCCAGATTCACCGCTTCCTTCAATTCCGCGCCCGGCTCGATACCGAGCTGCTTGGCCAGGCGGCGCTGGTAGGCGGCCAGGGCGAGGTTGGCCGCAAACAAGGCCACCCGGCCCTTGCGAATCACCTGCACCAGGTCCAGGCGGGCGAGGGCATCGGGGTCGCTGAGCGCCTGCAGGCGCTGCGCGTCCAGTTCCACCGCCACCGCATCGTAGCGGCCGCTGCCGATCGCCCGCTGCACCGCAGCCACGCTGGCCAACGAGACATGCGCGGTGCCGAGCAGGGTATAGCGCACGCCATCGCGTTCAACGATGCGATGCGGCTGGCCGGACAGCGCATCGTCCAGAACGTGGGTGGTTTGCTCAGTCATGGGGTCATTCATCAGAAGGAGGGGCGGTGTCACCGGAGCCGAGCGCGCGTTGCATCTGCACGCCGTCCAGCCAGCGACCATGCTTGCGGCCGATACCGGTGAACACTCCGACCGTGCGAAAACCAAAACGTTCATGTAGCCGTCGCGATGCCAGGTTGTCGGCATCGCCGATCACCGTAATCATCTGTCGATAGCCGCGCTGTTGGCAGCGTGCGATCAGCTCGCCGAGCAAGGCCTTGCCGATGCCGTGGCCCTGCGCGCCGCTGGCGAGATAGATCGAATTCTCGACGGTCCAGCGGTAGCCGGCGCGTGCGCGATAGGCGCCGACGTAGGCATAGCCCACCACCACGCCATCGCGTTCGGCAACAAGATAGGGGTAGCCGGCATCCACGCTCGCGCGCACCCGTGCACCCATCTCATCCCGCGATGGTGCGCTGTATTCGTAGCTGTTGACCCCGGCAATCTGCTCCGCGTAGATCGCGGTGATGGCCGGGATGTCCGCGTCGCGGACTTCGCGCAACTCCACTGGCATGCGGTCAGTCGATGTAGCGCTTGAGCAGATCGCCATACGCATCGATGCGGCGATCGCGCAGGAACGGCCAGATGCGGCGCACGTGTTCGCTGCGCTGCAGGTCGACGTCGCAGACCAGCACGGTCGGGTCCTGTCCGGCTTCGGCGATGAACTCGCCCTGCGGCCCCAGCACATGGCTGTTGCCCCAGAACTGGATGCCCGACGTGCCCAACGGCGAGGGCTCATGGCCGACGCGGTTGCACGACAGCACCGGCACCCCGTTGGCGACCGCATGGCCGCGATGGCTGAGCACCCAGGCATCGCGCTGGCGCTCCTGCTCGGGTTGCTGGTCATCCGGATCCCAGCCGATCGCGGTGGGGTAGAGCAGCAGCTCCGCACCGGCCAGCGCCATCAGGCGCGCCGCTTCGGGGTACCACTGGTCCCAGCACACCAGCACGCCGAGGCGGCCGACCGAGGTATCGATCGGCGCAAAGCCCAGATCGCCCGGCGTGAAATAGAACTTCTCGTAGAAGCCCGGATCGTCCGGGATATGCATCTTGCGGTACTTGCCGAGCAGGCGGCCGTCCTTTTCGAACACGACCGCGGTGTTGTGATACAGCCCGGCCGCGCGGCGCTCGAACAACGAGGCCACCAGCACCACGCCGTGCTGCTTGGCCAGCGCGCCCAGCCGCTCGGTGCTGGGGCCGGGGATCGGCTCGGCCAGCTCGAATTCGTCCACCGACTCGTGCTGGCAGAAATACGCACCGTTGTGCAGTTCCTGCAGCAGCACCAGCTTGGCGCCCTGAGCGGCGGCTTCGGCCACGCGCGATTCGATGATGGCCAGATTGGCCGCGGCGTCGCCGTGGTTGCGCTCCTGGATTAGCGCTACGGGAAGGAGATGACGGGTCATGGCGATTCGTCCAGCGAAGTGGCGCACTAAGGTAGCGCGCGATGGTGTAACACCGGCCTGCCGGCCGGAACAGGAGTGACTCAGGCAGCCAGCAGACCGGCGGGCAGCTGCATGGTCAGACAATGCAGGCTGCCGTTCTGCCAGATCAATGGGCGGCACGGCACCGGCACGATGACGTGCTGCGGAAACGCCTCGGCCAGCACCGCCTGCGCGCGCGCATCGGCCTTGTCGCCGTAAGCCGGCATCAGCACCGCCCCGTTGACGATCAGGAAGTTGGCGTACGAGGCGGCCAGACGCCGGCCCTGGTCCAGGATCGGCTCGGCCCACGGCAACACGAACAGCCGATACGGCTGCCCATCGGCCTTGCGCAACGCAGCCAGTTCGGCGCCCATCGCCTGCAGTTCGGTGTAATGCGAATCGCTGGCCACATCGCAGCCCTGGTAGACGATCGCATCCGGGCCGGCGAAGCGTGCCAGCGTATCGATATGCGCGTCGGTGTCGTCGCCTTCCAGATAGCCGTGATCCAGCCACAGCACGCGGTCCTGCGCCAGCCACGCGGCAAGATCGGCACTCAGCGAATCGCGTGTGCGCTGCGGATGCCGCTCGTGCAGGCACTTCCAGGTGGTCAGCAAGGTGCCCGCACCATCGGTCTCGATCGCGCCGCCTTCCAGCGCAAAGTCCACCGTCTGCACCTGCGAGGGCACGAATACCTGCGCCGCATCCAGCGAGGTGACCAGCTGATCGTCCAGGCTGGCCTCGAACTTGCCGCCCCAGCCGGTGAAGCGGAAATCCATCAGGCGGAAACCGCCGTCCTGGCGCAGTGTGATCGGGCCCGAATCGCGCAGCCAGGTGTCGTTGTAGGCCGCAACCACGAAGCGCACCTGCGCCATGTCCACCCGTGCCGAGCGCAGCCGCGCTTCCGCGTAGATCTGCAGGTCGTCATCGGCCACGCACACGATCACCGGCTCGAAGCGGGAAATCGCCGTGACCAGCGCGATATAGGTGTCTTCCACCTCGGCAAGACGCTCGGCCCAATCGGTACCCGCATGCGGCCACGCAATCAACACGGCGGACTGAGATTCCCACTCGGCAGGAAAGCGAACGCTATCGGTCATACCCAAAAATTACCCATCAATGCCCAGGCGAGCCCAGGCTGTTAATTCAAATCCCCGCACATGGATGTGCGGGCTCTTGCGAGGGACTCGCCTTAAGTTGGCTCTTGCGAGGGACTCGCCTCAAGTCGGCTCTTGCGAGGGACTCGCGTTGAATCGGCTCTTGCGAAGGACTCGCCTTACCGACTCGCAGTGATCGCTTCCCGCACACCATTGGATCAAATCACTGTTGCAGTCACCCTCCGATGGAACCCGAACAACCCGCGATCATTTGATCGGCGGCTTGGGCCCGATCTCGTTGGCATCGGCCTGGTTGGCCACCACGTCGATCACCCGGCTCTTTTCGAAGTACACGGTGAAGGCCGGATATACCCAGCGATGGATCGTCGGCCACTGGCGCTTCTGGCCACCGCGCGGCGCCAGCTTTTCCTGCGGCGCGCCATAACGGCCTTCGACCTGGCTCATGCTGTCGCCGCGCAAGGGCAGGGCAGCGGCAGGCTTCTGCTGTGCGCGGTCGATCAGCAGCGTATCGGCCGACGCAGCGGCACTGATCCCCATCAGCGCGATCAGCGGCAGGACAAACAAACGGTTGCGCATGTCATCTACTCCCCAGTGGACAAGATTCGGATGGTGATTACAGCAAAACCAGGGCCAGCGTGCTTGCCGATCGGTGGTACACAACGCTGCGGCGTATTGCCTGCCAGCGCACCCGTCACGCGGAGCCGGCCGGGCATCCGCGCAGTTCAGCCTGCATCAGGCAATCGTCGGCGTGAAGGATCGGCCAAGAAAAAGCCGCCCGGAGGCGGCTTTCTCGGGTCTTGCACGCGCGGCGAAAGCTTAGCGCTGACGCGCCTTGAAACGCGGGTTCGACTTGCAGATCACGAAGACCTTGCCGCGGCGGCGGACCACCTTGCAGTCGCGGTGACGGGTCTTCGCAGACTTCAGGGAGGACAGGACTTTCATGGCACACCTCGGCGTAAACGGTTGGATTCGATGGAAGAGTGCCCGCAATCGAGGGTGCACCCGGAATTAAGCCGGCAATTCTAACCGGCTTTTCGTCGTGCTTTCAAGTGGTTGCATCGCAATCCCCGCGAGCGGCGCTACACTACCGCCTGATGACCTTCCGGAAACCTGAATGACCGACCTTTCGCCCGTCCTTACCATCGATGGTCCCTCCGGCGCCGGCAAGGGCACCGTGAGCCGGATCGTGGCCGCCCGGCTGGGCTGGCATTACCTCGATTCGGGCGCACTGTATCGCGCGGTGGGCGTGGCAGCGAGCTGGGCCGATCTGGATGTCTCCGATCCGGCCGCGCTGGTGCGCTGCACCTTCGACACCAGGGTGGAGTTCGACGATGCCGGCGAGGCAGGGCTGCGGGTGCTGGTCAATGGCGTGGACGCCACCGGCGAACTGCGCCTGGAGACCACCGGCGCGCTGGCCTCGGCGATTGCGGCCATTCCCGAGGTGCGCAGCGCGTTGAAGGAACGCCAACGCGCATTCAGGCAGGCCCCCGGCCTGGTCGCGGACGGGCGCGACATGGGCACGGTGATCTTCCCCGATGCTGCCTTCAAGGTGTTTCTGACCGCCAGTGCCGAAGAACGTGCGGGCCGTCGCCATAAACAGTTGATGGAAAAGGGTGTTTCGGTTATCTTCGACGACCTGCTGCGCGAGATCATGGCTCGAGATGCCCGTGATGCGCAGCGGGTGGTGGCGCCATTGCGGCCGGCCGAAGACGCCGTGCTGATCGATACCAGCGGAATGGGGATCGAGGATGTCGTCCAGCGTGTGGTCGGGTTGTTGACCGTTCGCACGTCGTCGTAAGCGTTCCGCAAGCGGGCATGTCCCGCCGACCGTAAGGCGTTCCAAGGCTCCGTCGCACATCCCGTGTGGCGGTTCTACTACTACTTAACCGACTCGCTGTCCGGAGTCGACCAACAGGCTGGGCGCTTGGCATCTGTCGCATTCGACGATCAACGCCCGTGTGTTCAACTGAGTAAAATTCAAATGACAGAATCTTTTGCTGAACTGTTCGAAGCCAGTCAAGCCAATCTGGCGAAGCTGAAGCCGGGCTCCATTGTCACCGGTACCGTCGTGGAAGTGCGCGGCGACGTGGTGGTGATCAACGCTGGCCTGAAGTCCGAAGGCATCGTGCCGATCGAGCAGTTCCGTAATGACGCTGGCGAGATCGATGTCGGCGTAGGCGACCAGGTCAAGGTTGCCCTCGATTCCATCGAGAACGGCTTCGGTGAGACCGTGCTGTCGCGCGAGAAGGCCAAGCGCGCAATGGTGTGGGACGAGCTGGAAGAGGCGTTGGAAAAGAACGAAACCATCACCGGCCGCATCAGTGGCAAGGTCAAGGGTGGTTTCACCGTGGACATCAAGGATGTCCGCGCGTTCCTGCCTGGTTCGCTGGTGGATGTGCGCCCGGTGCGCGACCCGGCCTACCTGGAAGGCAAGGAACTCGAGTTCAAGCTGATCAAGCTGGACCGCAAGCGCAACAACGTGGTGGTCTCGCGTCGTGCCGTGGTCGAGAGCGAGCACTCGGAAGAGCGCGAGCAGCTGATGGACAAGCTGCAGGAAGGCGCGATCCTGAAGGGTGTCGTCAAGAACCTGACCGATTACGGCGCGTTCGTGGACCTGGGCGGTATCGACGGCCTGCTGCACATCACCGACATGGCCTGGAAGCGCGTGCGCCATCCGTCCGAAGTCGTCAACGTCGGCGACGAGCTGGACGTGCGCGTGCTGAAGTTCGATCGCGAGCGTAACCGCGTCAGCCTCGGCCTGAAGCAGCTGGGCGAAGATCCGTGGGACAACATCGCACGTCGTTACCCGGCCAACAGCCGCGTGTTCGGCAAGGTCTCCAATGTCACCGATTACGGCGCATTCGTCGAGATCGAGCCGGGCGTCGAAGGTCTGGTGCACGTCTCCGAGATGGATTGGACCAACAAGAACGTCAACCCGTCCAAGGTTGTGCAGGTGGGTGACGAAGTCGAAGTGATGGTGCTGGATGTCGACGAGGAGCGTCGCCGCATCTCGCTGGGCATGAAGCAGGTTGCCGCCAATCCGTGGGAAACCTTCGCTGCCACCCACAAGAAGAACGACAAGGTGTCCGGTCAGATCAAGTCGATCACCGACTTCGGCATCTTCATCGGTCTGGACGGCGGCATCGACGGTCTGGTCCACCTGTCCGACATCAGCTGGAACACCACCGGCGAAGATGTCGTGCGCAACTACAAGAAGGGCGACACGCTGGAAGCCGTTGTGCTGGCAGTCGATCCGGAACGTGAGCGCATCAGCCTGGGCGTCAAGCAGCTGGAGCAGGATCCGTTCGGCCAGTACATGGCGTCCAACCCGAAGGGTTCGAAGGTCGAAGGCGTGGTGCGTGAAGTGGATGCCAAGGGCGCCACGATCGACCTGGCCGACGGCATCGAAGGCTACGTCGCTGCACGCGACATCGCCAACGAGCGTGTGGACGACGCGACCCAGCACCTGAAGGTCGGCGACAAGATCGAAGCCAAGTTCGTGGGCATGGACCGCAAGGGCCGCACCCTGCAGCTGTCGATCAAGGCCAAGGACGATGCCGAAATGCGCGAAACGCTGGAGGAATATCAGTCTTCGGCCGCATCCGGTGGCATGACCCAGCTGGGCGCGCTGCTGCGTGCACAGTTGAACAGCAACAAGTCCGAGTAAGCGCGTAGCGCTCGCAAGAGCGTGATGGATCGGCCCGGGCTTGCCCGGGCCGATTCCGATGTGTCAGTCGAAAAAAGCAAGTCTTCCCATGACCAAGTCCGAATTGATTGAAATCCTGGCGCGACGTCAAGCGCATCTGAAGGCGGACGACGTGGATCTGGCAGTCAAATCGCTGCTGGAAATGATGGGGCAGGCGCTCTCCGATGGTGATCGGATCGAAATCCGCGGGTTCGGCAGCTTCTCGCTGCATTACCGCCCGCCACGTCTTGGCCGTAATCCGAAGACCGGCGAGTCGGTCGCGTTGCCGGGCAAGCATGTTCCGCATTTCAAGCCTGGCAAGGAATTGCGCGAGCGTGTCAGCTCCGTGGTCCCGGTCGATCTGCTGGATGCGGCTGACTGAGGTCATTCTGCCGCTGCGTTTATGTCGGCTCGGTTAAGCTAAGCCTCTTTCGACGGAGTCTGGCCATGAAGGTGTTTCGCTTGCTGGTGATGTTGGCCTTCCTGCTGGTCGGTCTGATTATCGGTGCGGTCAATTCCCAGGACGTCACTCTCGACTTCCTTTTCTCTAGTGTGCACACGACCTCCGGAATCGCGATCATCGTCGCGCTGCTGGTTGGTGTGTTGATCGGCGCCGGCATGGTGCTGGTCAGTGTGGTCATTCCCCTCTATTCCAAACTGCGCCAGGCCAACAAGGCGGTTGCAGTCAGTCGCGCCGACGCCAGGCCCATTGCGCCTGCCGCAGTCGAGCCGCGCCCCTTTGATGGACTGTAAGCGCGTATGGACTTTCTGACCGAGTGGATCTGGTTCTTCCTGTTCGTGCCGTTGGCAGCGCTGGGGGGCTGGGTCGTTGGCCGCCGCGGTGGT
Source organism: Xanthomonas sp. LMG 8993 (assembly GCF_009835065.2). Lineage (NCBI taxonomy): Bacteria > Pseudomonadati > Pseudomonadota > Gammaproteobacteria > Lysobacterales > Lysobacteraceae > Xanthomonas > Xanthomonas sp. LMG 8993. Next base: position 177,355 of record NZ_QVIF02000005.1, read on the forward strand.
CAACGCCACGGCGATACCCAGGTCAGTCGCCTGTCCAGCACCTACTTTCGTGGCCTGAACTATCTGCTCAACGAGCAGCCGGACAAGGCGATCGAGCTGTTTCTGCATATCGCCGAACTGGACAAGGAAACCTTCGAGACCCAGGTCGCGTTGGGGCATTTGTTCCGCCGTCGCGGTGAGGTCGACCGCGCGATCCGGCTGCATCAGGGCCTGGTGCAACGCGCCGACCTGACCGATCAGCAGCGGGTGCAGGCCTTGCTGGCGCTGGGCGAGGACTACATGAAGTCCGGCCTGCTGGATCGCGCCGAGACCGTGTTCACCGAACTGGCGCAACTGGATCAGCGTGCGCCGCAGGCGCTGCGTCACCTGATCGGCATCTATCAGGCCGAGCGCGACTGGGAAAAGGCGATCGACAACGCCACCCGTTACGAAGAAGTCACCGGCGAGCCGATGGGCAAGCTGATTTCGCAATTCGAGTGCGAGCTGGCCGACCGCTATCGTGGCCTGAGCAAGCCCGACGAAGCATTGCAGGCGATCGCGCGCGCCTACCAGGCCGATGGCACCTCGGTGCGCGCCGGCATTCTGGAGGGACGCATCGAAGCCGAGCGCGGACACGACGAAGCGGCAGTGCGCGCGTTCGAGCGCGCTGCGCGGCACGATCCGGAATACCTGCCGGAGATCATTCCCGCATTGATGGCGGCCTATCGCCGGGTCGGCGATATCGCCGGCGCACGTAATTTCCTGTCCGAGATGACCGAGCACTATCGCGGCATCGCCCCGGTGCTGGCATTGACCCAGTTGATGGAAGCCCAGGACGGTGTGGCACCTGCGTTGGCCTACCTGGGCCGCCAGCTCAAGGACCGGCCCTCGGTCCGCGGCGAATCGGCGTTGATCGACCTGACCCTGGCCGAAGGCAGCGACCCGGTCGGCACCTTGCAGGACCTCAAGCACATCACCGACCAGTTGCTGGTGCGCAACCCGAGTTACCGCTGCACCCGCTGCGGCTTCGGCGCCAAGACCCATCACTGGCAATGCCCGAGTTGCAAGGAATGGGGCACGGTCAAGCCGCTGTTGAACTACGCGGTGGTCTGATGCCGCAGGTCTGGCTGTGGTGGTGTCTGTTGCACCTGACGGTCGCGGCACTGGGAACCTGGTTGTTGCGACGTTACGCGCTGCATCGGCGGCTGCTCGATCATCCGGGTGAACGCCGCAGCCATGTGGTCGCGACCCCACGTGGCGGTGGCATGGCAATCGTGGCGGCGCTGCTGTCCGGGTGCGTGGCAGCCGGCGTGATCTGGCCGGCTGCAGGCCCGATTCTTGGTTGGTTCGCGGCCGGGCTGGTGCTGGTGGCTGGCGTGGGTTGGTGGGACGACCATCGTCCGCTCTCGGCCAGGCTGCGTTTTGCGATCCACCTATTGGCGTCGGTCATGCTGGGCTGGCTGGTCAGCCATTACACCGGCAGGCTCTGGGATGGCGTGCTCACCGCCATGGCGTCGGTAGTGTTGATCAACGTCTGGAACTTCATGGACGGCATCAACGGCCTGGCCAGCAGCCAGGCGGCCCTGGCCGCGCTGGCGTTTGCTGCGGTCTCGCCTGGTGCCTGGGCCTGGGCCGGTCTTGCCGTCGCCGCGTCCTGCCTGGGATTTTTGCCGTTCAACTTTCCGCGTGCGCGCATCTTTCTGGGTGATGGCGGCAGTGGCGCGTTGGGATATGTGCTGGCTGCATTGCTCGCACTCACGGTAGCGAGCGGGCAGGTAAGTTGGTGGATCAGTTGGTTGCCATTGACAGCATTTCTTGTAGACGCCGGCTTCACGCTGCTGTCTCGCATGCTCGCCGGGCAACGGTGGTGGGAGCCACACGCCCAACATCTCTATCAGCGTCTGGCACGCAGGCTTGAGACGCACGTTCCGGTAACCGGTATTTATTTCGCTTTCAGCGTCGCCGTCGTCTGCTTGTATGTGTTACTTCGTCATGATGCAACTTGGCTGCAGGTATCCGGAGCCCTGGTATGGGGACTGGGTGCCACCGCAATCTGGCATTTCCTGCGCGATGGATTGCGCAATTCCTGAGTAACGGACTTTTATGATTTCCTGGCGTGATCGTTTGACCAAGGCCCTGCCGCAAGCAGCGGTGGTGCTGCATGACCTGTTGATGGTGTGGGTGTGCTGGCAGTTGCTGCATGCAGGCCGCTACTCCATGCTGCGCGAGGCTCCCGATCTGCCGTTATGGGATTGGCGCACCGCGGTGGTCCTGGTCGCGCAAGGCCTGGTGTTCTGGAAGATGGGCCTGTATCGCGGGCTGTGGCGATTCGCCTCGGTGCCGGACCTGTGGAACATCTTCAAGTCGAGTTTTCTCGGCTTGGTCGCGATTGTGCTGGCGCTGTCCTATGACCGCCTGGACGGAGTGCCGCTGTCGGTGCTGGTCGTCTATCCCTTTGCCTTGTCCGCGCTGCTGGGCACGCCGCGGCTGCTGTATCGCGCCTGGAAGGATTACCAGATCGCGCACTCCGGCGATGCTGCGCAACGCGTCTTGATCCTTGGCGCAGGCCGTGCCGCCGAAGGTCTGGTCCGTGATCTGCGCCGCACCGGCGCATTCGTGCCGGTCGGCTATCTGGACGATGCCAACAATCTGCATGGCGCCAAGATCCAGGGCCTGAATGTGCTGGGCAACCTGGACCAGGCTGCAGCCATCGCCAAGGAGACGGCGGCCAAACTGCTGGTCATCGCGATCCCGTCGCTGGATGCCTCGGGCATGCAGCGCGTGGTGGCCATCTGCGAAAGTACCGGGCTGCCGTTCCGCATGGTGCCCAAGCTGATCAACGTGCTGGAAGGGCGCTCGCTGCCTGGCGAACTGAAAGAAGTCGCGATCGAGGACCTGCTCAACCGCAAGCCGGTTACCCCGGATTGGCGCCTGATTCGCGACTGGTTGACCAACAAGACGGTGATGGTGACCGGCGCGGGTGGTTCGATCGGCTCGGAGGTCTGCCGCCAGTGCGCCCGGCACGGTGCGCGCCGCATCGTGCTGCTGGAGATCGATGAGCTGGCGTTGCTGACCGTCGATTCGGACCTGCGTCGGTTGTTCCCCGATATCGAGGTGGTGCGCGTGCTTGGCGATTGCGGCGATCCGGCGGTGGTCGCGCATGCCTTGAACACCGCGCTGCCGGATGCCGTCTTTCATGCCGCCGCCTACAAGCAGGTGCCGCTGCTGGAAGAACAGTTGCGCGAGGCGGTACGCAACAACGTGCTGGCCACCGAAAACGTGGCGCGCGCTTGCCAGCGCGCACGCATCGAGACCTTTGTCTTCATCTCCACCGACAAGGCGGTCGAGCCGGTCAACGTGCTGGGCGCGAGCAAGCGCTATGCGGAGATGATCTGCCAGAGCCTGGACGCGCGCGATGCGCCAACGCGCTTCATCACCGTGCGTTTCGGCAACGTGCTGGATTCGGCCGGCAGTGTGGTGCCGTTGTTCCGTGAGCAGATCCGCCAGGGCGGCCCGGTCACGGTGACCCATCCGGATGTGACGCGTTACTTCATGACCATTCCAGAAGCCTGCCAGCTGGTGGTGCAGGCCGCGGCCTCTGCCTCGCATGGTGCGATCTATACGCTGGACATGGGTGAGCCGGTGCCGATCCGCCTGCTCGCCGAGCAGATGATCCGTCTTGCCGGCAAGCAACCCGGCAAGGATGTGGCGATCCTCTATACCGGTCTGCGTCCGGGCGAGAAGCTGCACGAAACCCTGTTCTATTCCGACGAAGACTATCGCCCCACCGCGCATCCCAAGATTCTGGAAGCCGGTGTGCGCGAGTTCTCGCACGAGCAGGTGTTGCAGCTGGTGACGCGCTTGCGTGAGGCGGTTAACCGCTATGACATCAAGGCGATGGAGACTGTGCTGGGCAGTCTGATGCCGGATTTTGCGGCTGCTCGACGGAAAGTCGACGCGCGATCTGATACGGTCGTTCCATTCCCCGCACGTGAGGTCAGAAGACTTTAATGAGCAAGCGTATTCGCAAGGCCGTATTCCCCGTCGCAGGTCTTGGGACCCGCTTTCTTCCGGCAACCAAGACGGTGCCGAAGGAAATGCTGCCAATCATCGACAAACCTTTGATCCAGTACGCCGTCGACGAGGCCATCCAGGCCGGTTGCGACACGCTGATCTTCGTGACCAATCGCTACAAGCACTCGATCGCCGACTACTTCGACAAAGCCTACGAGCTGGAGCAAAAGCTCGAGCGCGCCGGCAAGCTCGAACAGCTGGAGCTGGTGCGACATGCCTTGCCGGAAGGCGTGCGCGCCATTTTCGTGACGCAGGCCGAAGCGCTCGGTTTGGGTCACGCCGTGCTGTGTGCCAAGGCCGTGGTCGGTGACGAGCCGTTTGCGGTGTTGCTGCCGGACGACCTGATCTGGAACCGGGGCGCCGGTGCGCTGACCCAGATGGCCGATGTGGCAGAAGCCTCGGGCGGCAGCGTCATCGCCGTGGAGGATGTGCCGCACGACAAGACCGCCAGCTACGGCATCGTGGCCACCGATGCGTTCGATGGTCGCAAGGGGCGCATCAACGCCATCGTCGAAAAGCCCAAGCCGGAAGTGGCACCGAGCAATCTGGCCGTGGTCGGCCGGTATGTGCTCAACCCGAAGATCTTCGAACTGCTCGAAGAGACCGGCGCCGGTGCCGGTGGCGAAATCCAGCTGACCGATGCGATTGCCGGACTGCTGCAGCAGGAAACCGTCGACGCCTACCGCTTCGAGGGCCGTCGTTTCGATTGCGGCGCGCATATCGGCCTGATCGAGGCCACCGTGCATTTCGCGCTCGAGCACGAAAAGCATGGCGGGCCGGCCAAGGAAATCCTGCGCACCGCATTGGCCGAGGCCGACGCGCGCGGCTGATTGCCTGGCCATCGCCTGCATCCACGAACGACGCCATCCGGCGTCGTTCGTTGTTTGGGGCCTCGCTGGGCGAGAACGCCGTACCACTGGCTGATCGACACGTCAGGCGGCTTTGCTAGCGTGGCACGCTGGTGCAAGTCCGTGGTACGCGCCTGCGGCTAGAATCCTCGGCATGAGCCAGCCTACCGAATCCAGCGAACTGATCAACGTGGTGGCCTTGCTGGGCGCTGCCGTGGTCGCCATCCCGGTGTTCCGACGTCTGGGCCTGGGTTCGGTACTGGGTTATCTGGCCGCGGGTCTGGCGATCGGTCCGTTCGGCCTCGGCCTGTTCGATGACCCGCAGGCGATCCTGCACGTGGCCGAGTTGGGCGTGGTGATGTTCCTGTTCGTGATCGGGCTGGAAATGCGGCCGTCCCACCTGTGGAGCCTGCGCAAGGAGATCTTCGGCCTGGGGACGCTGCAGATCGCAGTGTGCGCGCTGGTGCTGACCGGCATCGGCCTGTTGCTCGGCTTCGCGCCGCCGGTGGCATTCGTGGCCGCATCCGGCTTCGTGCTGACCTCCACGGCGGTGGTGATGCAGTTGCTGGCAGAGCGGGGCGATGTCGCCTTGCCGCCGGGTCAGAAGATCGTGGCGATCCTGGTGTTCGAGGACTTGTTGATCGTGCCGCTGCTGGCGATCGTGGCCTGGATGGGCGCCAGCGGCGACCCGCAGGCGGCGACGCAGCGCTGGCATGACATCGGCATCGGTCTGGCCTGCATCGTCGGCCTGGTGGTGGCGGGGCGCTGGCTGCTCAATCCCTTGTTCCGCATCCTGGCCGCGTCCAAGGCGCGCGAGGTGATGACGGCGGCGGCCTTGCTGGTGGTGCTGGGCGCGGCGCTGTTGATGCAGGTCGGTGGGCTGTCGATGGCGATGGGCGCGTTTCTGGCCGGTGTGCTGCTGTCCGAATCCACTTTCCGGCATCAGATCGAGGCGGATATCGAGCCGTTCCGCGGCATCCTGCTGGGGCTGTTCTTCCTGGGCGTCGGCATGAGCCTGGACCTGCGTGTGGTTGCGGCAGACTGGCGGCTGATCGTTGCCGGTGTGCTGGCGCTCATGCTCGGCAAGGGCGTGTGCATCTACGTGGTGGCGCGGCTGATGCGCAGCGACCATCGCCAGGCGCTGGATCGTGGCGTGCTGATGGCGCAGGGCGGCGAGTTCGCCTTCGTGCTGTTCGCGGCAGCATCGGCGTCCGGCGTCATCGACGCGCAGGTCAACGCCAGCCTGACCGCGATCGTGGTGTTGTCGATGGCGCTGACGCCGCTGTTCGTGCTGTTGCAGCGACGGCTGACGCCGGCCGCCCAGCCGTCGCTGGAAGGCGTGGAAGCCGTCAGTGGCCAGACCGGCAGCGTACTGATCATCGGGTTCGGGCGCTTCGGGCAGGTTGCCAGCCAGTCGCTGCTGGCGCGCGATGTGGATGTGACCATCATCGATAACGACATCGAGATGATCCAGAGCGCGGAACAGTTCGGCTTCAAGATCTACTACGGCGACGGCACCCGGCTCGATGTGCTGCATGCCTCCGGTGCGCACAGCGCACGCGCGATCGCGATATGCATCGACAACCGCGAGGCGGCCAATCGCATCGTCGAGCTGGCAAGGCGCGAGTTCCCGCACGCCAGGTTGCTGGTGCGCTCGTTCGACCGTGAGCATTCATTGCAGTTGGTCGCTGCCGGGGTGGACTACCAGATTCGCGAGACCTTCGAGTCGGCGGTGGCGTTCGGGCAGGCGGCCCTGGTCGAGCTGGGCGTGGACGAGGACGAGGCGGTCACCATCGCGCGCGCGATCCGGCGTCGCGATGCCGAGCGGTTCGAACTGGAGATTGCAGCCGGCAATACGCGTGCCGGTGCGGTGGCAGGGCTGATGTACGGCAATCTCACGCCCACCGTGCCCAAGCCCACGCCGTTCACCCCGCCGCGGCGGGAGAGCCGCACGCTCAATCCCGATGCGGTACCGCAGGCCACTCAGCCCGAAGCCGTGACCCGCGACTGAGTCGTGTGTGGCTGGCGAGCACCGCAGCGGGTTCGGCGCTGGGATTGCCTCGGCTGGTCGAGAAAAAACCTGGGGTGATAGAGCGGCCAGCACCAAGCTGCCGGCCTGAGCTGACAAGTCGACCGGCTCAGCCGTGCCGGCGTTGAGCGGCCGCGAAGGCTTCCAGTTGCTCGGGCGTGGCGTCTTTCTGGTGCTGCTGTTTCCAGTCGGCAAACGGCATACCGTAGACCGCTTCGCGTGCCTGCTCCTTGCTCATCGGCTGGCCGTGCGCTTCGGCGGCTTCGCGGTACCAGTCGCCCAGGCAGTTGCGGCAGAAGCCGGCCAGGATCATCAGATCGATGTTCTGCACATCCGGGCGCTGCTGGTTGAGATGCTGCAACAGACGGCGAAATGCGGCCGCTTCGATGGACGTGGTGATGGAATCGGGTGTCGAGGTGGTGTCGGTCATGACGGAATCGGGGACAATAGACGGCCTTCGACTCTACACCTGACGCCCCATGACCGTTTCCGCGCCAGCTGCCTCTGCTCCGGCCCGCCTTCTCGATGGTCGCCGCATCGCCGAGGAACTGCTCGACGGGCTGAAGCTGCGCGTGGATGCGCGCCTGGCCGCCGGCAAGACGCGCCCCGGGCTGGCGGTGGTGCTGGTCGGCGGCGACCCGGCCTCGTCGGTGTATGTGCGCAACAAGCGGCGTGCCGCGGAAAAGGTTGGCATCGAGGCCTTCGATTACGACTTGCCGCAGGGCACCAGCGAGGCGGAGTTGGCGCGGCTGATCGACCAGCTCAATGCCGATTCCAAGATCCACGGCATCCTGATCCAGCTGCCGTTGCCGGGCATCCCCGATGCCAATCGCCTGATCCAGCGCATTGATCCGCGCAAGGACGTCGACGGCTTCCATCCGCAGAATGTCGGGCACCTGGCGCTGCGCGAGTTCGGCCTGCGTCCGTGCACGCCGCGCGGCATCGTGACCTTGCTGGGGCACACCGATCAGCCGGTGCGCGGCCGCAACGCGACCATCGTGGGCGTGAGCAATCACGTCGGCCGGCCGATGGGCCTGGAGCTGCTGATCGCCGGTTGCACGGTCACCAGCTGCCACAAGTTCACCCCGCCCGAGGTGCTGGAAGCCAGCGTTCGCAATGCCGACATCCTGGTGGTGGCGGTCGGTCGCCCGGGCCTGATTCCGGGCGAATGGGTCAAGCCGGGCGCAGTGGTGATCGATGTCGGCATCAATCGGCTGGACGACGGCCGCCTGGTCGGCGATGTCGGTTTCGACGCAGCGGTGCAACGTGCGGCCTGGATCACGCCGGTGCCGGGTGGAGTCGGGCCGATGACGGTCGCCACGCTGATGCAGAACACGCTGGAAGCGGCCGACGCGGCTGGCTGAGGCGCGCGTAACGCTGCATTGCAGTCGCGTTGTGTCTTCGTGAAGGCTTTCAGGGTAAAATGCCGCGCTTCCCCAAACTCGGGTCCGCCGATGCTCCGCATCCAGGCTGAAGCTCTCACCTACGACGACGTTTCCCTCGTCCCCGCTCATTCGATCGTCCTGCCCAAGGACGTCAGCCTGGAAACCCGGCTGACCCGCGATCTGCGCCTGAAGCTGCCGATTCTCTCGGCCGCGATGGACACAGTGACCGAGCACCGCCTGGCGGTGGCCATGGCCCAGCTGGGCGGCATCGGCATCATCCACAAGAATCTGACCCCTGCGCAGCAGGCCGGCGAAGTGGCCCGGGTCAAGAAATTCGAATCCGGCGTGATCACCGAGCCGTTCACGGTGAGCCCGGACACGACCATCGGCGAGGTGCTCAAGCTGACCCGCGCGCGCAACATCTCCGGCGTGCCGGTGGTGGATGGCAGCGAACTGGTCGGCATCGTCACCAGCCGCGACATGCGCTTCGAGAAGAAGCTCGACGATCCGGTCCGCCACATCATGACCAAGAAGGATCGCCTGATCACCGTGCGCGAAGGCGCCAGTGACGAGGAAGTGCTGGAGCTGCTGCATCGCAACCGCATCGAAAAGATCCTGGTGGTCAACGACAGCTTCGAGCTGCGCGGCCTGATCACGGTCAAGGACATCCAGAAGAAGACCGACAACCCCAACGCGGCCAAGGACGGTTCCACGCGCCTGCTGGTCGGCGCGGCGGTCGGCGTGGGCGGCGACACCGAGCAGCGCATCGAACTGCTGGCGGCGGCCGGCGTGGACGTGGTCATCGTCGATACCGCGCACGGCCATTCGCAGGGCGTGATCGATCGCGTGGCCTGGGTCAAGAAGGCGTATCCGCAGCTGCAGGTGATCGGCGGCAACATCGTCACCGGCGATGCCGCGCTGGCACTGATGGACGCCGGTGCCGATGCGGTCAAGGTCGGCGTGGGCCCCGGGTCGATCTGCACCACGCGCGTGGTCGCCGGTGTCGGCGTGCCGCAGATCACCGCGGTGGACATGGTCGCCGAGGCGCTGCAGGACCGCATTCCGCTGATCGCCGATGGCGGCATCCGCTATTCGGGCGACATCGGCAAGGCGCTGGTCGCCGGCGCCTCCACGGTGATGGTCGGCGGCCTGTTCGCCGGCACCGAGGAAGCCCCGGGCGAGGTCGAGCTGTTCCAGGGCCGCAGCTACAAGAGCTACCGCGGCATGGGCAGCCTGGGCGCGATGGAGAAGGGGTCCAAGGACCGCTATTTCCAGGATTCCAGCGATGCCGACAAGCTGGTGCCGGAAGGCATCGAAGGGCGCGTGCCGTACCGCGGCCCGGTCGGTGGCATCGTCCATCAGCTGATCGGCGGCCTGCGCGCCACGATGGGCTATGTGGGCTGCGCGACCATCGAGGAAATGCGCACCAAGCCGAAGTTCGTCACCATCACCGGTGCCGGCCAGCGCGAAAGCCATGTCCACGACGTGCAGATCACCAAGGAACCGCCGAATTACCGCATGGGCTGATGCCTCTGCGTGAATGGGGAATCGGGAGTCGGGAATCGATGAACCAGCGTCTGCGCCGCTTTGCCCATTCCCGATTCCCCGTTCCCGATTCCCGGCGCCAATGACCAACATCCACAGCGACAAGATCCTCATCCTCGATTTCGGCGCGCAGTACACCCAGCTGATTGCGCGGCGTATCCGTGAGATCGGGGTGTATTGCGAGATCTGGGCCTGGGATCATGACCCGTCGGAGATCGCCAGTTTCGGCGCCAAGGGCATCATCCTGTCCGGTGGTCCAGAGTCGACCACCTTGCCGGGTGCGCCGGTCGCGCCGCAGGAAGTGTTCGACAGCGGCTTGCCGGTGTTCGGCATCTGCTACGGCATGCAGACGCTGGCAGCGCAGCTGGGCGGCGCGACCGAGGCGGCGGACCAGCGCGAATTCGGTCATGCCGAAGTCGATGTGGTGGCCGCCGATGCCTTGTTCGCAGGGCTGACCGATCATGCCGGCGCATCGCGTCTCAATGTGTGGATGAGCCACGGCGACCACGTGTCGCAGGTGCCGCCGGGCTTCACCGTCACCGCGGTGACCGACCGCATCCCGGTGGCGGCGATGTCCAACGAGGACAAGCGCTGGTACGGCGTGCAGTTCCATCCCGAGGTCACCCACACGTTGCAGGGCCAGACCTTGCTGCGCCGCTTCGTGGTCGATGTCTGCGGCTGCCAGACGCTGTGGACGGCGGCCAACATCATCGACGACCAGATCGCGCGCGTGCGCGAGCAGGTGGGCGATGACGAAGTGATCCTGGGCCTATCCGGCGGCGTCGATTCGTCGGTGGTCGCCGCGCTGTTGCACAAGGCGATCGGCGACAAGCTGACCTGCGTGTTTGTCGATACCGGCCTGCTGCGCTGGCAGGAAGGCGACCAGGTGATGGCGATGTTCGCCGAGCACATGGGCGTGAAGGTGATCCGCGTCAATGCGGCCGATCGTTACTTTGCCAAGCTCGAAGGCGTCAGCGACCCGGAAGCCAAGCGCAAGATCATCGGCAACCTGTTCGTGGACATCTTCGACGAGGAATCCAACAAGCTGGCCAATGCCAAGTGGCTGGCGCAGGGCACGATCTACCCGGACGTGATCGAGTCGGCCGGCAGCAAGACCGGCAAAGCGCACGTGATCAAGAGCCACCACAACGTCGGTGGCCTGCCCGAGCACATGAAGCTGGGCCTGGTCGAGCCGTTGCGCGAATTGTTCAAGGACGAAGTGCGCCGCCTCGGTGTCGAACTCGGCTTGCCGCGCACGATGGTGTACCGCCATCCGTTCCCGGGCCCCGGCCTGGGCGTGCGCATCCTGGGCGAAGTGAAGCGCGAGTACGCCGAGCTGCTGGCCAAGGCCGATGCGATCTTCATCGACGAACTGCGCAAGGCCGATCTGTACGACAAGACCAGCCAGGCGTTTGCGGTGTTCCTGCCGGTCAAGTCGGTCGGTGTGGTCGGCGATGCACGCGCCTACGAATGGGTGATCGCACTGCGCGCGGTGGAGACCATCGACTTCATGACCGCGCACTGGGCGCACCTGCCGTACGATTTCCTAGGCACGGTGAGCAACCGCATCATCAACGAACTGCGCGGCGTCTCGCGCGTGGTCTACGACATCTCCGGCAAGCCGCCGGCGACGATCGAGTGGGAGTGACATCAGGTTTTCGGTGACTGTCGCCAGTCGTCGAAAAGATGACGCAAGTATCGATGATGGTGAAATAGTCCGGGTGCGCATGCGCCCGGACCCCGCCGTTGGCGGGGGAGGGTGAGGCGTGCTGCACTTAGGTACGTTCGACCTTCGCGGATGATGGGATGCTGGCCTGCGCTCGTGCTGTTGCTGGATGACAGGACCGTGCCCTAGACGCGCGGGCTGCGTCAGGTCTCTGCGTCAAACAAGACCACATAGCGGGATACCCTGCGCTCGACGAAGCGTTTCGACCAGAGCCGCAGTCATGCCTGCACGATCCGCACGGCTTCGACAAGCAGGATCGCCATGCACCGCACGCGCCTCGCCCAATGCCTAAACTGCAGCGACACCACCGTCGACGAAAAGCTCATGGCCGGCGACAAAGCTGCTCTCGCTGGATGCCAGGAAGAGGACTGCCCGTGCTACCTCGTTCGGTTCGGCCAACCGCCCGAGCGGAACACTCTTGCTCAGCGCCTCTTCAACTTCGGGCTGCGAATCGAGGTAGCTGCGTATCAGGCGCGTCTGCGTGCCACCAGGCGAGACGACGTTTACGCGGATGCCTCGCTCCTTGAGGTCGGTGGTCCAGCTTCGGGCAAACGAGCGCACCGCGGCCTTGCTGGCGTTGTAAAGAGACTGGCCTGGCAGGCCCTTGCTGCCGGCGATGGAGCCGTTGAGGACGATAGCGCTGCCCGCAGTCATCAGCGGTAGCGCTTTTTGCACGGTGAACACCATGCCTTTCACATTGACGTCGAAGGTCGTGTCGAAATGCGTAGCGTCGATCGCATCGAGGGAGACGACCTCGTAGATGCCCGCATTGGCGAACACGACATCGACCTTGTGGTGATCGCGTTGGATCTGCTCGTAAAGCCGAGCGACGTCGCCGGAGTTGGTGACATCGCCTTGCACACCGACTGCTTCGTGGCCGATCTCCTTCACGGCCTCGGTAAGTGCGTCCTGCCGACGCCCGGTGATGTACACGTGCGCGCCTTCCATTGCGAACAGCTTCGCCGTTGCCAGGCCGATGCCGTCGCTGCCCCCGGTGATCACCACCACTTTGTCTTCGAAACGGTTCGTCATCTTCCGGTGCCTTCTTCAAATATGGAGGATTGCTCCACTTATGATATGGAGGTAACCTCCAGTTGACAAGAGAGGGAGGAAACGTGTGAGTGACGAACCTGCCCTTCGGGCTGACGCGCAGAAAAATCGGGAACTCATCCTTTCTGCAGCTGAAGCGCTTTTTCTGGAAAAAGGAGCTGGTGTCCCGCTCGAGGAAGTTGCCAGGCGCGCAGGTGTCGGCATCGGTACGCTTTATCGTCGCTTTCCCACGCGCGAGGCACTGTTAGCCGCGACCAGCAACGAGCGTTTCCTGTCGCTGGCGCAAGCCAGCCGTGCGCGCGACCGAGACCTTGCTCCAGGCGAGGCGGTACGCGCGTACCTGGAAGAACTTGCCAGGAACACGAGCATTTATCAGAGTCTTGCTGCTTCGATCGGAGCTGTTATCCAATGCGGGACGCCCGGCTGTCATGCGATCACCGCGGAAGGGCGCCGGCTGCTTCAGCGCGGGCAGGACGCGGGTGCGATCCGTGGCGACGTCACGTATGAGGACTTCATCTGCGTGGTGACTGCCATCTCCCTTGCAGTCGAAAATGACCAATCATCGAAATCGCGTATCGGGCATTTCGTCGACTTGTTCTTGAATGGCATAAGCGTGAAAAGTCTGGATTAGCCAGCGATAATTCCGCTATCTCCGCACGAGTGGGCGCGAAAAAAACCGCGCAATGCGCGGTTTGATCCTGGATCCACTGCAGTTGCCTGTCAGCGCAGCTTGGCCAGCGCCACGCGCGCATCGGCCATGAACTTCTGTGTTTCCTGCGGCGTGGAGAGGTTGGCGCCCAGCTGATTTAGCACTTGTTCGATGTCGCTCGATGCGTCCCAGGCTTCGTCGCAGAGCATACCCGCGATCGGGCCGAGATAATTCAGCGCGACTTTTTCCAGTGCATCGCGGACGCGCTCGTCGGGTGGGGAGCCAGCGCCTGCAGGTGCTGCGTTCGGTGCGGCGACCGGCGTTGCGGCGGCCGGTGCCGGAGCCGCTGCAACCGCTGCAACCGCTGCCCGCGGCGGTGCCGGTGCACCACCCAGATCCTGTTCGAAACCGCCCATCAACCATTGCCGCGAATCATCGCTCAGCAGCGAGGGCTTGCCCATGCCGGCGCCGGGGTCGGCCTGGAAGCGGGCCTTGGCCGCATTGACCATGGTGAGGCGTTGCACCGCCTCGTCATTGCGCAGCATGCGGAACACCACTTCCTCGATCTGCCCGGCGTTGAGGCGGATGATGCAGGAGTGGTTCTCCTCGGTGACGATGAACAGAAAGCCGGACGCCTTCTTCAGTGCCAGCGCCTTGAGTTCGCGCAGGACCTCGATCAGCGGACGGAATTCAGTGGACATGGCGTCTTCCTTGCATCATCTGGTACGGAGTGGGTGCGCGCAGCTCAGCGTTTGCTGAGCCGCTCCATGGCCAGCCGGACACTGTTGGACAGGCGGGAGATGGCGCGCGCCAGGGTACCAATTTCATCCTTGAGGTTGACCTCGTCGATGGTGTGGTTCCACTTGCCCAGGCTCAGCTCTTCGGCCACGGTGGTCAGGTGCTGGATCGGGCGCAACACGCGGCTCCAGATCAACGCCCACTGCAGGCCGAGCAACAGCGCACACACCAGCAGGCCGATGCCGGCGATCCACAGCGACTGGCGCACGATCACGCCATTGACGTCGCTCTTGGGATAAGCCGAAACCAGGGTGAAGCCCCAATCGGGCACTTCCTGCTTGGTGACGACCCAGTCGTTGGGCGTTTCCTTGACGATCCGCTCGATGGTGGCGGTGTCGGTGGTGGCACCGGTGGTGGACTGGAAGCGCAGCTTGTTCTTGCTGTCGAACACGGCGATGAAGCCGGAGTCGAGCACGCGACGGCTGCTGACCACGTTTTCCAGCGCCTGGGTGTCGGCCTTGTAGCCGACGTACCAGGCACCGATCACGCGCTTGTCGTTGCCGGCGAAGATCGGCTCGTAGCCGGTGACGTACGGATTGCCGAGGATGTCGACCACGCCGTAGAAGCTTTCGCCGTTGCGCAGCTTGGCGGCGGCCTGGCCGTTGGGATCGAGCACGGTGCCGATGGCGCGGCTGCCGTCGTCCTTCTTGACGTTGGTGGAGATGCGCACGAAGTCATCGCCGGTACGCGAGAACAGCGTGGCGGTGCCTTCGTGGATGGCGGTGACATCGTCGAGCATGTCGAAGACGTTGGCCTGCGCCTTCTGGCCCAGCAGCAGGTCGTTGGCGCTGCGCTCGCCCACGCGCACTTCGTTGCCGACGCTGGCGGCGCCGTGTGCGTTGGCTTCCTTGCGCAGCTGGCGCATGGAGGAATTGACGCGATCGAGCATCATCGCGCGGGTGACCGAGAACAGGGTCTGCAAGGACACCGACTGGCGCTCGATCGCGTCGCCGGTCTCGAACTTGACCCGGTTCGCTTCGGTAATGGCCAGAATGACCGTCAGTGCCACCACCACGACCAGCACCAAGGCCAGCACCGGCAACAGCAGGCGCACCCGCAAAGAGTGACGAAGCATCGCAATTCCCCTGAACGCGTTTAGTGATTGGATCGAACGCCGTCGCAGCCCCCCGGCAGCGGTCGGACCTAGCCGTTATCGGCTGTTGCGCATGATGCTGAAGCGGCCCCCACGCCGCTGGCGGTGCATACGATAGCTCAAGCCGATCGATTTGACAGTGCGCGTCGATCGCATTGTGCGCCTTGCGTTCAAGAATGATGGATCGGGTTACAGAGTTCGGGCTGGCGGGCGCGGTGGGCGGCAAGATGGGCTAGCCCTCCAGGGGCGATCCATCGCGGTGCCGTCGGTGAGCCGGCCGATGCGCGCGGTGGCGTCTTGGTGTCGCGCCTGCCGTTGCCGCGCTACCGCGATGACCGGATGCAGCGGTGTTTGAAGAGCGACCTGCGCTTGCGATCTGCCTGGTCGCAGGCGGCTCAGGTTTCCAGCGACAGGATTCCCCGGCGCAGGGCAACGGTGACCGCATGGGTGCGATCGCGCACGCCGAGCTTGGCCAGGATGTTCTTCATATGCGCCTTGACCGTCTCTTCGGAAATGCTCAAGGCATTGCCGATCTGCTTGTTGGAGCATCCAGTGGCCACCAGGCTCAGTACCTCCGTCTCGCGGGCGGATAGCGCGTCGTCGAGCACGTGGGCGGCGATGTTTTCGGCCACCGACGCAGGAACATGCCGCCGCTGGCCGCGGCGCACGTCGCGAATGGTGTCGACCAGCTCGCGGCGCAGCGCGCTCTTGAGCAGATAGCCGCAGGCGCCGGCCTGCAGTGCGCGCACCGCACGCACATCGCCCGTATAGGTGGTCAACACGATGACCTTGGCGGCGGGGTCGACACGGCGGATGCGCTGGATGGCTTCGACGCCATCCACGCGCGGCATCTGCAGATCCATCAGCACCACGTCCGGGCGCAGGCTGGCGTAGCAGGCCACGGCCTGTTCGCCGTCTTCGGCTTCGCCGACCACACGCATGTCGTGCTCGGCGGCGAGCATGGCACTGAGACCGTCGCGCAGCAGCGGATGATCGTCTACCACCAGCACGTCGGTCGGTTTGACCATCTCAGCCATTGGAGCTCTCCGTGGATCGTGCAGGTCGAAATCGCCACCACCAGCGCGGTGGCGTCGCATAGGCGGTGCGGGCCGGAAGCGTGATCTGGATTGCGGTGCCGCTGCCTGGACGCGACCACAACTGCATCTTGGCGCCGATGCGTTTGGCGCGTTCCTGCATGCCGGTCAGCCCCCAGTGGCCGGTGCGTGCATGCCCATGCAGCACGTCCGGATCCAGGCCGCAGCCATCGTCGCGGATGCGCAGCACGAAGTCACGTGAACCGTAACGCAGTTCCAGCGCGATGCGCGCGGCGCCTGCATGGCGATCGGCATTGGCCAATGCTTCGCGGCCAAGCTGGAACACTTCGTCGGCCACCATCGGACGCAGCGCCACCGGGCGTCCTTCGACCGACACCTGCAGTTCGGCAGACGGCGGTGGCATGGTGGCCTCGCGTGCGCGCTGCAGTGCGGCGGCCAGATCCTGGCGCAGCGAATAACTGTCGCGCAGGCCGTTGACGCGGTCGCGGCCTTCGACCAGCGCATTCTCGGCCAGGTCGACCGCCTGTTCGAGCTCCAGCCGCCGCGGGTCGTCCTGCGGCAACGAGCGGCTGGCGGCATGTAGCCGCAGGATCAGGCCTTGCGTGCCCTGCAACAAGGTGTCGTGTAACTCGCGCGCGATGCGTTCGCGTTCGCGGTAGCGCTCTTCCAGGCGTGCACGCAGGCGTCCGGCAATACGCCGGGTGCGCATGCGCCACAGCATCGCAAGCGTCAGCAGCAGGGCGATCGCAACGCACATCTTGAATTGCCAGGTTTGCACGAAGGCCGCTTCGATGACGAAATCCAGCGTGTCGCCGCGCGCGTTCCACACGCCATCGTTGTTGGCGGCGGCAATGCGGAAGCGGTAACGGCCGGGCGCGAGGTTGGTATAGAACGCCTCGTTACGGTTGCCGGCGTCCTGCCATTGCGCGTCCACGCCCTCCAGCCGGTAGCGGAAGCGCACGCGTTCGGGCCGGGTCAGGCTCACAGCGTCGTAGCCGATGCGCAGGCGGTGCGTCCACTTGGGCAGGCGCAGCCCGGCGGTGCGCGGGTAGGGACGGTCGTCGGCGACCACGTCGTTGATGAAGACCTCCGGCGCGGTGGGGTTGCGGTAGGTCTGTTCCGGGTCCAGCCAGGCCAGGCCCTGGTTGGTGGTGAACCACAACAGGCCGTCGTCGGCGGCGATGGCCGTGGGGACCGGTGTGGCCTGCTGGGCGACACCGGGCAACCCGTCCATGATGTCGTACAGGCGCAGCGCCGGGCTGACCAAGCCCGATTGCACGCTCTGTAGCAGCGCACGTTGAGCGATCTGCACCACGCCGCGGTTGCCGTTCAACCACAGCGTGCCGTGCCGGTCCTGCACGATGCCGGTGATGCCCTGCAGGAGCGGATTGGTCTGATCGGCCACTTGCCGGAACCGGCCGTCGGCGCCCAGCGCTGCCAGCCCGGTTTCGCCGGCGACCAGCGTGAGCGACGGGCCTTGCCAGATGGCGGTGATCGGCCCCACCGACAGGCCATTTTCTGCGCTGTAGCGCGTCACCTGCCGGCCCTGCAGCAGGCGCGCATCGCCCTTGATGGTGCCCACCCACAGGCCGCCATCGCGCGTATTGGCGAGCACCGTGCACGGGCTATCCTGCAGATCGGGCAGCGGCTGCCAGGCGTTGCCGTCGAAAGCGTAGGGGCCGCCGGCATCCGGGCAGATCCAGGGATGGTTGCGGTTGTCCACGACGAAGGCGCGGATGGCGCCGGTCGCCAGGCCGAGCGGCAGCGCCACCGGTTGCACGCGGCCGACCTGCAGACGTAGCAAGGCGTGCTCGCCAAGCACCCAGCCATTGGCGGTCGCCGGCACATCCAGGATGTGATGGGACGCACCACGCTGCAAACCTTCCACGCGATCGCGGCTCAAGGCCAGCAGCCGGCCATCGCGCAGGCTGGCCAGGAGCGGGCGTGCGGCGGTGCCCGGGGCGGGATTGAAGGTCGCCACGGCCATCGCCTGGCCCGGCAGCAAGGACGCCAACGGCAGCAACGCGCGATGTCGGAACCGGTTGAGGCCCAGATTGGTGCCGGCCCACAGATTGCCTTCGCGGTCCTCGAGCAAGGGGCCGGCAGTGGCCGAGGTCAGGCCTTGTACGGTTCCGAAGCGTTCCAGCACCGGCGTGGGCGATGTGGGCAGGGCGATCCGGAACAGGCCATGCGCCGCGTAGTCGCTGCCCCATAGCGCGCCATCGCGCATGAACCGGATGCGCCGCGCGAACAGCCCGGGAAATTGCAGCCGGGCACGGGCCGTGGCGGGCAGCACGTGGCCCTGCGCATCGGTCAACGCAAACACGCCGCGGTACGGGTCTGCGACCCAGATCGCTCCGCCCGGACTTTCGGCCATGGTGACGTAGAGACCCACCTGCTGGCCGCTGGGTTCGAAGCGTTTGGCGCCAGGCCGCAACGACAGAATCTGGGTACCGTCGCTGACCCAGAGCGTGCCGCGCACATCGCGCAGCAGCCAATGCGCGCGCTCGGCGGTGTAGCCCCAGTCGGCGCCTGCACGCTGCCAGCGTTGCCCGTCGAACCAGCACAAACCGCCATCGATGGCGGCCCACCAGCGCCCACTGCCGTCGTGCTCAATGCGGAACACCATGCCGGCGGGCACGTCCTTGCCCGGGCTGAAGTGCGTCAGGTGACCGTCGGCAACGCGGTCGATGCCGGCGTTGAAGTAGCCGATCCAGGCGGTATCGTCCGGCGCCAGCGCAAGCGTGGTCATGTTGTGCGACGCATAGGCCTCGCCATCCGGCGCCGCCTGCCGCGCGAAACGGTCGCCATCGAACTGAAACAGGCCAAATCCGGTCGCCAGCCACAATGGCCCGGCCTCGGCTTGCTGGATATCCCAGATATCGGCCGGTGCGCCGCGCTCGGTGCTCCAGGCGGTGTGGTGGAATTGCAGCAGCCCCGCACGCGTTGCGGCGATGCCTTGGGCGTACACGGGATTGCACGGCCACCCGCAACTGCACATCACAACGATCACCGCCGCGCACAGGCGCCAGAGCAGGTGGAATCGGATGGGGGGCTCGCGCGGCATTGCAGCATTGTCGGGCGAGATCGGGGCCAAGCACCACCACCTCTTTCGGGGGAGGCAGGTCGGGCAGGAAATCGGCTACGCATGGACCGGCATGTTGCGTGGGGTGCGTGCGTGTCGCTGCAATGCAGTGTGCGCCGAGCTGGATGCCATCGGTTGGCTGCAGCAGTAATAGCGCCGCCTTGTAGCGTGCCATTCGTGCGCTGGCGTCCGCTTGGTTTGCGTGTGGTGCGGGTGTCGGCTTGGACACTGCAAAGCGCGACAGAAACAACGGCGCGGTATCGCCGCTGCATCGGCGTGCATGCGCGGTGCATGCCATGGCGATGCACCCATGCGATCCCATGCGTGCTTGTGGCAGCACGCGTGTCGCTCACCCGAAAGAGTGAGCGATCGGCCTCACCATCAGGGGTGGGGCGATCGGCAGGTTCGCCCCACCATGGCGCCATTCCCCGCCGGAGACGCCACATGGCACGTCTGACCGCCGCCGGTCGCCCCGATCTGCATGCAGGCAACACCAACGCACTGTACGCCCCGCGCGCACGTGCCGTGGCCAGAGCGCTGCAGTACATCGACACGCATCTGTATGAGCCCATCGGCGTGACGCAACTGGCTGGCGCCGCCTGCATGAGCCGCTTCCATTTTGCGCGCGTGTTTCGCGATGCGCTGGGCGCCAGCCCGATGGAGTATCTGCGTCGTCGTCGCCTCGAGCGCGCCCAGGCCATGCTGCGCGAGGGCGGCCACACCATCAGCCAGATCGCCACCGATCTGTGCTTCTTCGATCAAAGCCATTTCGTCCGCAGCTTCCGCAACGCCACCGGCTGCACGCCGGCGCGCTTTGCCGCGCAAGTGGCGAACGATCCCTGCGCCGCGCGCCCCCAGCCGCGTGCGCATCGGCACATCGCTGGTTCTTTTTCATCCTCCCTGGAGCATCACGCATGACCACCGCCACCGCCGTCCCCGGTAAATCCCTGTTGTCGCCCGGTGATCACGCGCTGATCCTGATCGACCATCAATCGCAGATGGCGTTCGCCACGCATACCATCGACATCTCGGCGCTGCGCAACAACGTGTCGCTGATTGCCAAGGGCGCCAAAGGCTTCAAGGTGCCGGTGATCTTGACCACCGTTGCAGAGAAGTCGTTCTCCGGCCCGCTGTTTCCCGAGCTGCCGGAGATCTTTGCCGGCGAACCGGTGCTTGATCGCACCAGCATGAATGCCTGGGAAGACCAGGGTGTGATCGATCGCGTCAACGCCATCGGCAAGCAGCGTCTGGTGATTGCCGGGCTGTGGACCAGCGTCTGCATCGTCGGCCCGACGCTGTCGGCGGTCGAGCAGGGATTCGAGGTCTACGTCATCACCGATGCCTGCGGCGATGTCAGCGACGAAGCGCACGAGCGCGCGGTGACGCGGATGGTGCAGGCCGGCGCCGCGCCCATCACCAGCGTGCAGTACCTGCTGGAACTGCAGCGCGACTGGGCACGCAGCGACACCTACGACCTCACCACCGGCATCGCGCGTGCGCATGCGGGCGGCTACGGCATCGGCATTCAGTACGCCAAAACCATGTTCGGCGCGCAGGAAGGCGGGCATTGAACGCATCGGCACCACGTGGCAACGCCGGCCTTGCAGCGGCATTGCTGATGCTGCGCATTGCCGGCGGCGGTTTCCTGTTGCCGCATGGCCTGGGCAAGTTGCTGGGATGGTTTGGTGGGCCGGGGCTGGCTGGATTTGCCGCTGAATTACAGCAATTCGGCTTTCCGTCTGCGCAACCGTTGCCGTTGCTGCTGGCCTCGGTGCAGACGCTCTCTGGGCTGGCGGTGTTACTGGGTCTGTGGACGCGCGTCAGTGCTGCACTGGCGGCGGTGTTCATCGCCACCACCGTCGTGGTGGGCGTGCCCAAGGGCTGGTTCTGGATGCACGGCGGGATGGAATACCCGCTGATGTGGCTGCTGGTATTGCTGGGGCTGGTTGCCGCTGGCGGTGGCGCATGGTCGCTGGATGGGCTGCGCAGGCGTGGTGCGGCATGAGCGGCGTACCGAATGATCACCATGCCGGGCGGCGCCTGTGGATGCAGGCCGCCGCCGCCGGTCTTGCGTTGGGCGCCTTGCCCGGCGCCTGGTCTGCTTCAGGGAAGTCTCCGATGGTCGATCTGGTCGTTCGCAACGCACGCATCACTACCCTCGATCCACGTCAGCCCAGCGCCACCGCCATTGCAGTGACCGATGGACGCATCGTGGCGGTGGGCGACGATGCGCAGATCATGGCGCTGGCAGCTGGCGCCCGCAGCATCGATGCGCAAGGCCGACGCCTGTTGCCCGGCCTCAATGACAGCCACACCCATCTGATTCGCGGCGGGCTCAACTACAACCTGGAGCTGCGCTGGGATAGCGTGCGCTCGCTTGCCGAGGCGATGGCGATGTTGAAGGCGCAGGTCGACCGCACCCCAGCGCCGCAATGGGTGCGTGTGGTCGGCGGATTCACCGCGCATCAGTTCGTCGAAAAACGCTTGCCGACCCTGGACGAGATCAATGCCATCGCACCGGATACACCGGTATTTTTGCTGCATCTGTACGACCGCGCCCTGCTGAACCGCGCGGCCTTGCGCGCCTGTGGCTACGACAAGGCCACTGCCGATCCGCCCGGCGGGCGCATCGAGCGCGACAAGCTGGGTAATCCCACAGGCTTGCTGCTGGCCAAGCCCAATGCCCTGATTCTCTACACCAGCCTGGCCAAGGGCCCGCGACTGCCGTTGGAGTATCAGGCCAATTCCACACGCCATTTCATGCGCGAACTCAACCGGCTGGGGATCACCTCGGTGATCGATGCCGGCGGCGGTTTCCAGAATTATCCGGAGGACTACCAAGTCATCGAACAGTTGCACGCGGCCGACCAGTTGAGCGTGCGCATCGCCTACAACCTGTTCACCCAGAACAAGGGCAAGGAAGTCGACGACTTCCGCGGCTGGACCGAGATGCTGCCGGTGCGCAAGGGCGACGATCTGCTGCGGCACAACGGCGCCGGCGAAATGCTGGTGTTTTCGGCGGCGGATTTCGAGCAGTTCAGCGAGCCGCGCCCGGAGCTGCCGCCGGAACTGGAGCCCGAGCTGGAGCAGGTGGTGAGGTTGCTGGTCGAAAAGCGTTGGCCATTCCGTATCCATGCCACCTACGACGAAAGCATCGGACGCATTCTCGATGTGTACGAAAAGGTCAATGCCGACATTCCGTTCGATGGCCTGCATTGGTTCGTCGATCACGCCGAAACCATCACGCCACGCAATATCGACCGCATTCGCGCCTTGAACGGCGGCATCGCCGTGCAGCACCGCATGGCGTATCAGGGCGAAGCGTTTGTCGAGCGCTACGGCGTACAGGCTGCGCGGCACACGCCACCGGTGCGTCGCATGTTGGCCGCCGGCGTGCCGGTGGGCGCCGGTACCGATGCGACGCGCGTGGCCAGTTACAACCCGTGGGTGGCGCTGTCGTGGCTGGTCACCGGACGCACAGTGGGCGGTCTGGCGTTGTACGGCGAAGAGAACCTGCTCGACCGTGAGCAGGCGTTGCGGCTGTGGACGCAGGGCAGCGCGTGGTTCTCCGGCGATGAGGGCCACAAGGGCACGCTGGCGGCGGGGCAACTGGCCGATTTCATCGTGTTGTCCGACGATTACTTCCGCGTCGACGATGCCGCCATTGCCGACATCACCAGCGTGCTGACCGTGCTGGGTGGGCGCGTCGTCCATGGCGACGGCGACTTCGCCGCACTGGCGCCCACCTTGCCGCCGGCGATGCCGGACTGGTCGCCGGTCAACCGGTTCGGCGGCTATCACGTGGGTGGTGCGGTCAGCGGGCTTGCCAGCACCACGCACACGCATGGCCATGGCTGTCGCGCGCACGGGCCGCATGGACATGCAGCGCAGCATGCTGCGCCCAGCGATGACCTGCGCGGCTTCTGGGGCGCATTGGGTTGCGCGTGTTTCGCGTTCTGAGATCGGCACCACAGCGATGCGCCTGCCGGCGCATCCAGGCCCGTCACCTTGTTTGTCTCACCCCGTCCACTGGAGCCTTGCCGCGATGACTTCTTCTGCCGCACCCGCCGATAGCGGTGCCTGGGCGCCGCTGCGCGAGCCGATCTTTCGTGCCTTATGGCTGGCCATCTTAGGCAGCAACATCGGCACCTGGATCAACGATGTCGCCGCGTCCTGGGTGATGGCCGAACGGACGGGCTCGCCGTTGATGGTGGCGGCGGTGCAGTCGGCCACCACCTTGCCGGTGGTGTTGTTCGCACTGGTGGCCGGCACGCTGGCGGACATCGTCGACCGCCGCCGCTACCTGATGCTTACCCAGGGCTGGATGTTGCTGGTGGCCGCAGCCTTGGCCTTGCTATCGCATCTGCAGTTGCTAACCCCGTGGGTACTGGTGGCACTGACCTTTGCAATGGGCATGGGCGCGGCAATGGCGATGCCTGCGCAGGCGGCAATCGTGTCGGAGCTGGTGCCGCGGCCGATGCTGGCCTCGGCGGTAGCGCTCAATTCGATCGGCATGAACATCGCCCGCTCGATCGGCCCAGCGGTTGGCGGTTTGATCGTGGCGCAATTCGGGCCGCCGTGGGCATTTTTGCTCAATGGCGTGACCTTCGGGCTGATGCTCCTGGTGTTGTGGTGTTGGCGTCGCGATGCGCATGTCTCTGCATTGCCGCCGGAGAGCTTCGGCGCGGGCCTGCGTGCCGGTCTGCGCTACGCCGCACGCGCCGGGCGCTTGCAGGCGGTGCTGATCAAGGCCGCCGGGTTCTTCCTGTTCGCCAGCGCGTTGACCGCATTGCTGCCGTTGGTGGTCCGTCGCGACATGCAGTTGGGTGCCGGCAGTTATGGCGTGTTGCTGGGCTGCATCGGCATCGGTGCGATCAGTGGCGCGCTGCTGTTGCCACGCCTGCGTGCGCGCTACGACCGCGACCTACTGGTGTTCGTGGCCACCATCGTGTGCGCAGCCTCATTGCTGGGGCTGGCATTGTCGCGTCAGATCGGAGTGCTGTGCGTGGTGATGGTGGTCAACGGCCTGGCCTGGATCACCGTGCTGTCGTCCTTGCAGATCGCCGCGCAAACGGCGGTGCCTGCCTGGGTGCGCGCACGCGCATTGTCGCTGTACATCGTGGTGTTTTCTGCGGGTATGGCGGCCGGCTCGCTGGTCTGGGGCGCGTTGGCGCAACGCACCTCGATCGCGACAGCCCTGCAGATTGCCGCCGTTGGCGCGGTGATCGCGGCGCTGCTGGTCAAGCGCGCGCGCATTGCCGGCACCGAACAGCTGGACCTCGCCCCTGGCGGACATTGGCCTGTGCCGGCGCAATCGGATGCGGTCGAACACGATCGCGGCCCGGTGCTGGTGACGGTCGAATACCGCATCGCTGCCGATGCGCGCGTAACTTTCCTGCAGCTGATGACGCAACTGGGCAACGCGCGGCGTCGTGATGGTGCGGTGGTCTGGGGTATCGCCGAAGACGCGGCAACACCCGGCGTGCAACTGGAATACTTCATCGTCGCTTCGTGGCTGGAACATCTGCGTCAGCACGAGCGCGTCACCGGCGACGACCGCCAGCTGCAGGAGCAGATCCGCGCCCTGCATCAAGGCGAGCGCGCGCCGGTGGTCCGCCACTTCGTCGGTGGCGGGGGTGTGGCGGTGCCGCCGCACGCCCATGCCGATATCTGAGAACTTCATCAGCACGACGCTCCCGATCGGCCCGGCGCTGAAATCGATGTCGCTTTCTGCTGCCAGGTCGGCTGCGCCTGCCGTGCGTGAGGCCGGTTGCCGGCGCTGGTAACCGGCCTGCGCAGACCCAGGGCCGGAGCGCCTTTTGGCCAAGCGGAGCGGGCGCAACCCGCCTGCTGGCTGCGCCCGATCGGCCATACGGTCAGCCAGGGCAGCGCACGTGTCCTTCAGCGGTCGGCGTATCGCTCGCGCTGCCGATCGACATTGGCTGCGACTGCCTGACCTGCCATTGCTGGCACCGCCATGGCTGAGCATCGCGTTGCCGGTGGTCGTGCTGCGTGGCGGTTTCTTGCGGGCACTGGTTGCTGTGCTCACCTGTGGCTGGCCGGTCCATGCCCGAAGCTGGTCCGTTGCGCGGTGTTGCGACCACGCTGCGAAGTTGCACCGTCGCCATCCCGCTTGCTGTTTCGGCATCTTTGCGCGCACGTCTTGGGTCCGCAAGCTCGCCTGCAGGGGGCGCATTGGGGCGCCACTGGCAACAGGCCTATCGACGCTGAGGCCGCCAGCCTGATCACAACGGATCTGCGCGCAGCAAAGCAACGCGCACCAAAAAAAGACCGGCTCTCACGAGCCGGCCTTTGTCTTACGCAGTGAAGCAAGAATCAGCGCTTGGCGAAGGCCAGCAGATCCTTGTTGAACTGATCGGCATGGGTAATGGTCAACCCGTGCGGCGCGCCGGGGTAGATCTTCAGTTCGGCGTTGCTGATGATCTTGGCCGACAACTTGCCCGATGCATCGATCGGCACGATCTGGTCGTCGTCGCCATGCACCACCAGCGCCGGCACGTCGATCTTCTTCAGGTCGGCGGTGTAATCGACCTCGGAGAATTCCTTGATGCAGTCGTACTGACCCTTGTGACCGCCCAGCATGCCCTGCAGCCAGAACGCATCGCGCATGCCCTGGGTGACCTTGTTGCCGTCACGGTTGGCACCGAAGAACGGCGTGGTCAGGTCCTGATAGAACTGCGAACGGTCCTTGGCAACGCCATCGCGGATGCCGTCGAACACGCTCATCGGCAGGCCGCCCGGATTGGTTGGGCTCTTGACCATCTGCGGCGGCACCGCGCCGACCAGTACCACCTTGGCCACTCGCTTGCTGCCATGGCGGCCAACGTAATGCGCCACTTCGCCACCGCCGGTGGAATGGCCGACCAGGATCGCGTCCTTCAGGTCCAGCGCGTCGATCACTGCAGCCAGATCGTCCGCATAGGTGTCCATGTCGTTACCGTCCCAGGTCTGCGACGAGCGGCCATGGCTGCGGCGATCGTGTGCGATCACGCGGTAGCCGTGCTGGCCCATGAACAGCATTTGCGGGTCCCAGGCATCGCCGCTGAGCGGCCAACCATGTGCGAAGACGACCGGCTGGCCCTTGCCCCAATCCTTGTAGAAGATATTGGCGCCGTCGGGGCGTTTGACGAAATTGGACATCGGGTTGACTCCGTGAGTGGACGAGTGGGGTGGGGTGGTGGCGCGGGCGCGTGCGGGAGGTGCGGCAGTGGCGAACGCGGGCAGCGACAACGCTGCTACGGCGACCGTGCCGGTGATGAGAAAGCTGCGGCGTCCGGCATCGGCCGGATGCGCCTCTAACGGATCCATAAACACTCCTGGGGCGAGGGGCATGCAGCCCGGCGATGGCACGATGCGATACGCATCGTGCTTGCATGGGCCCGCGCCACGCGGTGCGACGCAGGCCACGGGCGTGCCGGTGCATGCGAGCAGTAGACCGCCTGCGTCGCAGCGCAGATTGCATCTGCGTGCGCTCTACAGCGGTTATCCCCAGCGTTGCGGATCAGCTCGTTCGCTGCAGTCGATGCGCCGTGATGGATCATCCGGGCATCCAGCTCGCACGACGCAATGCAGTGCCGATCAACGCCCCTCCGTGCATCGCTGCCTGGCTCTGCAGCGCACGCAGCTGCCGCATCGCATCGACCACGCCGGTTGTGCTCGCCACTCACTGCAGCGCGGTGTCCCACAGCAGCTTCAGGTTCAAGCCGACGATCACCGCCGCAATGACCCAGGCGATGCGCACCAGCCACGGCGGTGCCACCAGCGCGCCCATCAACTCACGATCCGATACGAAGCGCACCAGCGGGATCACCGCAAACGGCAGCTGCATCGACAGCACCACCTGGCTGAGCACCAGGAGCCGCGCGGTACCGGCCTCGCCATACAACCAGGTCACGATCACCACCGGCACGATGGCGATGCCACGTGTCAGCAGGCGGCGCAGCCACGGCGGCAAGCGCAGTTGCAGGAAGCCTTCCATCACGATCTGCCCGGCCAGCGTGGCGGTGACGGTGGAATTGACGCCGGAGGCCAGCAACGCCACTGCGAACAGCGTCGAGGCCAGACCCACGCCCAGCATCGGCGCGAGCAGGGCGTGAGCCTGTTCGATTTCCTGCACATCGGTGCGGCCCTGCGCATGGAACACCGCCGCCGCCAGGATCAGGATCGAGGCGTTGATGAACAGCGCGAACATCAACGCCACGGTGCTGTCGGTCACCGCCCAGCGCAGCGCCGACTTGCGGCCCGCATCGGTGCGCGGATACGCACGTGTCTGCACGATCGACGAATGCAGGTACAGGTTGTGCGGCATCACCGTCGCACCGATGATGCCGATCGCCAGATACAGCGCGCGCGGGTCGGTGACCACCTGCGCATGCGGAATGAATCCGCCCAGCACGGCGGCGATCGGCGGTGCCGCCAGCGCGATCTGGATGCCGAAGCAGACGAAGATGATCAACAGCAGCGCGATCACGAACGCTTCCAGCGCGCGGAAACCGCGGTTCATCAGCAACAGCACCAGCACCACATCCACCGCGGTGATGATGGCGCCCACGGTCAGCGGAATGCCGAACAACAGCTTCAACGCAATGGCGGTGCCGATCACCTCGGCCAGATCGCAGGCGATGATCGCCAGTTCGCAGATGCCCCACAGCGCCAGGTTCACTCCGCGCGGGTAGCGCGCCCGGCAGGCCTGCGCCAGGTCCAGTCCGGTCGCGATGCCCAGCCGTGCCGACAGGCTCTGCAGCACGATCGCCATCAGGTTGGACAGCAGGATCACCGACAGCAGCAGATAGCCGAACTGCGAGCCGCCGGCCAGGTCGGTGGCCCAGTTGCCCGGGTCCATGTACCCGACCGACACCATATAGCCCGGGCCCAGGAATGCCAGCAGCCGGAACCACCAGTGGCCGCCCTTGGGTACGGCGACACTGGCGTGGTGATCGCCCAACCCGCCATTGGCCGCGGCAGGCAGGGGGAGGGGCGAGGCTGGTTGAGGACGGAGATCGACGGACATGCGGAGCAGGCAGGCTGGGAGTCACCCCGATGATATAGCAAGGGCTATGCTATTGAGCATTGGCAATTTAAATCGTAATGATCGGCTGCGTGCTTCAAACTACGCGTCCCGGCACTGGCGCCGGACGTGATGACGGGGATGAGGGTGGGCAAGAGCGAAAAGCTGGAAGCAGCCGCGCCGGCGCTGATCGACGCGCAGGTGCATATGGAAAGCTTCCGTCAGGTGCGCGAAGCGCGCCGCGCCGAGCTGGTCGAGGACTATGTAGAGCTGATCTCCGATCTGCTGGTCGACGGTGGCGAAGCGCGTCAGGTCGATATTGCCGCGCGCCTGGGCGTGGCGCAGCCGACCGTGGCCAAGATGCTCAAGCGGCTGGTGCGCGACGGCTGGGTGGTGCAGCGCCCGTATCGCGGTGTGTTCCTGACCCCGGCCGGCGAGGCGCTGGCCGCGTCCAGCCGGCAGCGCCATCAGATCGTCGAACGTTTCCTGCTCGCCCTGGGCATCGACGAGGCCACCGCGCGCCGTGACGCCGAAGGCATCGAGCACCATGTCAGCGAAGCCACCGTGGCCGCGTTCGCCGCCTTCCTGGATCGCCAGGGCGGCAGCGCCGCGTGAGCATGCCGGTGGAAACGTCGGTAGACGCGGCGCAGACGCTGATCGACCAGCAGTGGATGCAACGCGCCCTGCAACTGGCCGAGCGTGCCGAACGCGACTTTGACGAGATCCCGGTCGGCGCGCTGCTGATCGATGCCGGGGGCACCGTGCTGGGCGAGGGCTGGAACTTCAATATCGCCAGCCACGATCCCAGCGCGCATGCCGAGATCATGGCCCTGCGCGAAGGCGGCCGCCGCCTGGCCAACCACCGGCTGATCGGCTGCACGCTGTATGTCACGCTGGAGCCGTGCGCGATGTGCGCGATGGCGATGATCCACGCGCGCATCGCGCGGGTGGTATTCGCCGCCAGCGACCCCAAGACCGGCGCCTGCGGCAGCGTGTTCGATCTGCCCGCCGACCCGCGCCATAACCACCGCGTGCAGGTCAGCGGTGGCGTGCTGGCCGCCGAGGCCGGCCTGCGCCTGACCAATTACTTCAGGGCCAAGCGCGGCAAGCCGCCCCTCGCGCCCTGAGCGGCGCGGCCGCGGTATGATGCGCGCCCTTCAGCATCCGGCCGGCGACGGCCCTCCACAGGACGGCGATATGGCAGACACCCTTGCAGGCAACGACCGACTGATCTGGATCGATCTGGAAATGACCGGCCTGGATACCGATCGCGATTCCATCATCGAGATCGCCACCATCGTGACCGATGCGCAGTTGAACGTGCTTGCCGAAGGGCCGGAGCTGGCCATCGCCCACCCGCTGGCGACGCTGGAAGCCATGGACGAGTGGAACCGCAATCAGCACCGCCGTTCGGGGCTGTGGCAGCGCGTGCTCGACAGCCAGGTCACCCATGCCCAGGCCGAGGCGCAGACGGTGGCCTTCCTGAGTGAATGGATCCGCGCCGGCGCCTCGCCGATGTGCGGCAATTCGATCTGCCAGGACCGGCGCTTCCTGCACCGCCAGATGTCGCGCCTGGAGCGCTACTTCCACTACCGCAACCTGGACGTGTCCACCATCAAGGAGCTGGCACGGCGTTGGGCGCCGACGGTGGCCAATGGCTTTGCCAAGAGCTCGGCCCACACCGCGTTGAGCGATGTGCGCGATTCGATCGACGAGCTGCGCCACTACCGCCAGTTCATGGGCGCGCTGGGCGGCGATTCCCAGGCCGACGTGCCGGCCTGAGCGCTGGCGACGGCGGCGTTGCGCGCTGTTGGCGTGTTGATTGACGGCGCCCAGTTGCGGATCACGCGCAGGTGTATGTCCGGTAACGTTTGCTGCCGGTCAGGCAGGCAAAAAGCCACATAGTTGCAACGCATCCAATAAAAAGGCCGCATCGTTCGATGCGGCCTTTTGCTTTTCCATCAAGCGATTCAATGCATCAGCGCGCCAGCGGCGGACCCTTGCTCAGGTCGCCGTCGTCGGCGATGCCTTTTAGCAGCAGGTCGGAGATCGGCTTGCCGTCGGCATCGTGGTGATACACGTGCAGGTCGCGCTGCGGATACGGGATGTTGAGCCCGTTTTCCAGCAACTGGTTGCGGATCTGTTCCAGCGTGGTGCTCTTGGCCGCGCCGAAATTGCCGTTGGTCGCATACGCGAACAACATCAGATCCACCGTGCTTTCGCCCAGATTGGTGACCTGCACGAACGGTGCCGGCGACTCCAGGAGGTTCGGATTGTCCTTGGCGATCTGCAGCAACAGCTGCTGGGCTTTCTTCAGATCGTCGCCGTAGCCCACGCCCACGGTCACTTCCAGGCGCCGGTTGGGCAGGGTGCTGTAGTTGACGATCGGCGAGGTGGTGATGGTGCTGTTGGGCAGGGTGATCATGCGCTCGTCGAACGAGCGGATCCGGGTCTGGAAGATCCGGATCTCGTCGACGATGCCTTCCTGGCCGGCAATCACCACATGGTCGCCATCGCGCATCGGCCGCAGCACGATCAGCATCACGCCTGCAGCGATATTGGACAGCGAGTCCTTCAACGCCAGACCAACCGCCAGGCCGGCCGCACCCAGCACCGCGATCAGCGAGGTCGGCGGCACGCCGATCTTGCTCAGCGCGCTGACGAAGACCAGCACCAGCAGCAACGCGTACAGCACGTTGCGCAGGAAGTTGGTCAGCGTGATCTCGACGCGCGCGCGGGTCAGCGCACGGTGCAGCCACTGGCTGAGCTGCTTGGCCAGCCACATGCCGACCACCACGATCAGCAGGGCCAGCCCCCAGTTGAGCGCGTATTGCGCCCACGGGATATTGGCCCAGTTGAACGCCGGCTCCACCGTCCTGGCCGCCACCGGCCTTGCGGCGACTGCTCCCGCAGCCGCCGCCAACACCGCACCCAACATGCCCATCAGCTCTCGCTCTTCAACTTGGCCAGACGCAGCCAGGTGTCGACCACGGTGTCAGGATTCAGCGATACCGACTCGATCCCTTCCTGCATCAACCACTCGGCCAGCTCCGGATGATCCGACGGCCCCTGGCCGCAGATGCCCACATACTTGCCCTTGGCGCGCGCCGACTTGATCGCCATCGACAGCAGCTTCTTGACCGCCGGGTTCCGCTCGTCGAACAGATGCGCCACGATCGACGAGTCGCGGTCCAGGCCCAGGGTCAGCTGGGTCAGGTCGTTGGAGCCGATCGAGAAACCGTCGAAGATGTCCAGGAACTCGTCGGCCAGCAGCGCATTGGACGGCAGCTCGCACATCATGATGATCTTCAGGCCGTTCTCGCCCTGCTTGAGCCCGTTCTGCTCCAGCACCTCGATCACCTTGCGGCCCTCTTCCAGCGTGCGCACGAACGGGATCATCACCCAGAGGTTGTCCAGGCCCATCTCGTTGCGCACCTTCAGCACCGCCTTGCACTCCAGCGCGAAGGCCTTGGTGAAGGACGGATCGACGTAGCGGCTGGCGCCACGGAAGCCGATCATCGGGTTCTCTTCATGCGGTTCGTAACGCGAGCCGCCGATCAGGTTGGCGTACTCGTTGGACTTGAAGTCCGACAGGCGCACGATCACCGTGTTCGGTGCCACCGAGGCGGTCAGCGTTGCGATGCCCTCGGCCAGGCGATTGACGTAGAAGCTCACCGGGTCGCCGTAACCGGCGGTCTTGGCGTCGATCTTCTTGCGGACGTCAGCGTCCTGCTTGTCGTATTCCAGCAGCGCGTTGGGATGGATGCCGATGTGCGCGGCAATGATCATTTCCAGACGCGCCAGGCCGATGCCGGCGTTGGGCAACTGGCCGAAGTCGAACGCGCGCTCCGGGTTGGCCACGTTCATCATGATCTTGAGCGGGGCAGGCGGCATGTTGCCCAGATCGGTGGTGGTGCGCTCGAACGGCAGCAGGCCGTCGTAGATGAAACCGGTGTCGCCTTCGGCGCAGCTCACCGTCACTTCCTGACCGTCGCTGATCACATCGGTGGCGTTGCCCGAGCCGACCACGGCCGGCACGCCGAGTTCGCGCGCGATGATCGCCGCATGGCAGGTGCGGCCGCCGCGATTGGTGACGATGGCCGATGCACGCTTCATCACCGGCTCCCAATCAGGATCGGTCATGTCGGCGATCAAGACGTCGCCGGCCTGCACGCGATTCATGTCGTCCAGCGAGCGCACCACGCGTGCCACGCCGCTGCCGATCTTGGCGCCCACCGCACGGCCTTCGACCAGGATCTTGGCGTCCTTGGCTTCCAGCGAGAAACGCTCGATCTGGGTGGCGTGGCTGCGCGACTTCACGGTTTCCGGACGCGCCTGCACGATGAACAGCTTGCCGCTGACACCGTCCTTGGCCCACTCGATGTCCATCGGGCGGCCGTAATGCTTTTCGATCACCAGCGCCTGCTTGGAAAGCTCCTGCACGTCTTCATCGCTGATCGAGAAGGTGCTGCGCAGTTCCACCGGCGTGTCTTCGGTGCGCACGCGTTCGCCGGGCACATCCGAGTAGACCATGCGGATCGCCTTGCTGCCGAGCGAGCGGCGCAGGATCGCCGGCTTGCCTGCGGTCAGCGTGGGCTTGTAGACGTAGAACTCGTCCGGGTTGACCGCGCCTTGCACGACCATCTCGCCCAGACCGAAGCTGGAGGTGACGAACACCACGTCGCGGAAGCCCGATTCGGTGTCCAGCGTGAACAGCACGCCGGCCGCACCGACGCCCGAGCGCACCATCAACTGCACGCCGGCCGACAGGAACACGTCTTCGTGCTTGAAGCCATGATGCACGCGGTAGGCGATTGCGCGATCGTTGTAGAGGCTGGCGAACACTTCCTTGACCTTGTGCACGACATCGTCGGCACCGGTCACGTTGAGGAAGGTCTCCTGCTGGCCGGCGAACGAGGCATCGGGCAGATCTTCGGCAGTGGCCGACGAACGCACCGCCACGGCCACTTCGCCACCGCCGTTTTCCGCACACAGCTGTGCGTACGCGGTGCGGATATCGCGGTCCAGTTCCGGCTGCAGCGGAGCATCGATCACCCAGCCGC
The DNA here is from genome assembly GCF_009835065.2 of Xanthomonas sp. LMG 8993. NCBI lineage: Bacteria > Pseudomonadati > Pseudomonadota > Gammaproteobacteria > Lysobacterales > Lysobacteraceae > Xanthomonas > Xanthomonas sp. LMG 8993. Next base: position 210,762 of record NZ_QVIF02000005.1, read on the forward strand.
GGATTTCCTTGCCGGCAACGGTGAGGGCAGCCACGTCTTCGACATCCAGCGTCGCCAACTTGTCGAAGATGCGCTTGGACAGATCGTTATGCGCGATGAAGTCCTTGAAAGCCTCGGCAGTGGTCGCATATCCACCGGGAACCGAAACGCCAAGCCCGGCCAGGTTGCCGATCATCTCGCCGAGCGAGGAATTCTTACCACCTACGCGGGCCAGATCGGCCAGGCGTAGCTCATGCAACCACAGGATATTCTCGTTCAAGCGCGATGCTCCGTATGGCCATCGCCCGAGCGGGCTGGATGGCCGCGTCCGTAGGAAGAAGCCGCTATGATGCAGTGCACAGCGGAATCTGCACAAGCATGAACCCGTAAGTTTTGGACACCAGTTCAAAGAGGTGGTCTTGATGTCAACAATTCGACCGGTGTTCTACGTCTCCGATGGAACCGGTATCACCGCTGAAACGATTGGGCATAGCCTGCTCACGCAGTTCAGTGGATTCAACTTCGTCACCGACCGCATGTCGTTCATTGATGATGCAGAAAAAGCGCGCGATGCGGCGCTGCGGGTGCGTGCGGCAGGTGAGCGGTACCAGGTGCGCCCGGTGGTGGTCAATTCCTGCGTCGATCCCCAGCTGAGCATGATCCTGGCCGAAAGCGGCGCTTTGATGCTGGACGTGTTCGCGCCCTTCATCGAGCCGCTGGAACGCGAACTCAATGCGCCGCGGCATTCGCGCGTGGGCCGTGCGCACGGCATGGTGGACTTCGAGACCTATCACCGCCGCATCAACGCGATGAACTTCGCGCTGAGCCACGATGACGGTATCGCACTCAATTACGACGAGGCCGACGTGATCCTGGTGGCGGTGTCGCGCGCCGGCAAGACGCCGACCTGCATCTACCTGGCATTGCATTACGGCATCCGTGCCGCCAACTACCCGTTGACCGAGGAAGATCTGGAAAACGAGCGCCTGCCTCCACGCCTGCGCAATTACCGCAGCAAGTTGTTCGGCCTGACCATCGACCCGGAGCGGTTGCAGCAGATCCGCCAGGAGCGGCGCGCCAATTCACGCTACAGCGCGGCAGAGACCTGCCGGCGTGAGGTGGCCACCGCCGAGCGCATGTTCCAGATGGAGCGCATTCCGACCTTGAGCACCACCAATACCTCGATCGAGGAAATTTCCAGCAAGGTGTTGTCCACGCTGGGGCTGCAGCGCGAGATGTTTTGAGGCAGGAGCTGGTTGGCGGGATTGGGGATTGGGCCGCGCGTAGCGTATTCACTATCTAAGGCTGCCGTGACGTGTCGCGGCCGGTCGGCGAGCGTCAAGCAAATCAAGCGGGCGGGGCAGGGCTCCGCCAAGGTAGGCCTGCCGGTGGCCGGTCGTCAATGCTGCCCGTGCGGCAGCGCAGCGTGTAGGATCGGTTCATGGCGCAAGCACTGAGTAAACTCGAACGCATCCCCAAGTTGAGCCGGTTCGGCTGGCTGATGGGCTTGTACGCAGAAAACTTCCAGCATCTGACCCGGCTGTTCGCACCGGCCGATCTCGCTCCCGGCTCCTATGTCTCGTCGATCGGCGATGGCCTGGACCTGCGTCTGGACGTGATCGAGTGCCACCGCTACACGGTCGAGCTGCGGCTGACCTACGACCTGTGCGATCCCGTCACCGGCGAGCCTGACCCGTCGGCCTACGTGCGCCTGTACCGCGATGCGCGCCAGGCCGAGACCACCCATTGCTACGTCGGCCGTCGCTGGCAGGACGTGATGGGCATGTTCCCGCCGCCGGCCGAGCTGATCAGCCACCGCATGCGGATGAATACGTTCCTGGGCAAGTGGCTGGACTATCTGGCCGAGCGCGGCCATGGCGTGGCTACCTTGCGTCTGGATACCGACTACGTTGCGCCACCGCGCCCGGGCTCGCAGGCTGCGGTCGGCTGAGGCTGCGCCACGCCGCTTGCACAGCATCGGTCATACTGATGCGCTCGATTCCAGCTCGCCCGCCATGCCCTATACCCCCATCGTCGCCACGCTCGGCTACCTGTTGTCGCCCGACGGCACACAGGTGTTGATGATCCATCGCAATGCCCGCCCCGGCGATCAGCACCTGGGCAAATACAACGGGCTCGGTGGCAAGGTGGAGCCGGACGAGGACGTACTGGCCGGCATGCGCCGCGAGATCCGCGAAGAGGCCGGCGTGGAGTGCGGCGACATGCAGCTGCGCGGCACCATCAGCTGGCCGGGCTTCGGCAAGCAGGGCGAGGACTGGCTGGGCTTCGTGTTCCTGATCCGCAGCTTCCAAGGCGAGCCGCAGGCTTCCAACCCGGAAGGCACGCTGGAATGGGTGGCGATCGACCGCATGGACCAGGTACCGATGTGGGAAGGCGACCGCAATTTCCTGCCACTGGTCTTCGATGGCGACCCGCGTCCGTTTCATGGCGTGATGCCGTATCGCGACGGGCGCATGCAGTCGTGGACGTATTCGCGCATCTGAGCGGGGATTGAGGGAGTGCGCCGCCGCCCAGGCGAGCGCGGCTGTTACTGCTGGCTGGCGCGGTCAACGCAGTGCCGAAGTTAAGCCTCCGCCGTCCTTAATGGACTTCGATCTGCTGGCGCCAATGCGCATGCGATCGACCTGGCGAGCGCAACCGCAAGCCGGCGCTGCACGCTGTGGCGACCTGCAGCCTGCATTCCGCCTCCACGCACTTCTCCACACCGGTTGTGGATGAATCCTGCGCAAGTCTGTGGACAACTGCGCGCGCGCCTTGCGGCGTAAGGCGGCCACGGAAGCTGGTGAAAATTTCGCCAGCCGTGCTCACTGCGCGGTCCAGCCGCCGTCGATGGCGATCGCCTGCCCGGTGATGTTGCGCGCGGCATGCGACATCAGGAACGCGACCGTGCCGGCGAGTTCGTCGTAGTCGATGAAGGCGCCCTTGGGCATCGGCTTGAGCATCACATCGCGAATCACTGCGTCTTCGGCGATGCCGCGCGTGCGCGCCTGGTCGGCGATCTGGCGCTCCACCAGCGGGGTGCGCACATAGCTCGGGCACAGCGTGTTGACGGTGATGTCGCAGTCGGCGGTTTCCAGGGCGATGACCTTGGCCAGGCCGACCAGGCCGTGCTTGGCGGCGACATACGCGCTCTTGTAGGGGCTGGCGACCAGCGAGTGGATGCTGCCGATGTTGACGATGCGCCCGTAGCCGGCCGCACGCATGCCGGGCAGGAGCGCGCGGCTGAGCCGTGCGGCGCCGGTCAGCATCACATCCACCAGCAAGGCCCAGCGCTGCATCGGAAAGTCTTCCAGCGCGGCAACCTGCTGCAGGCCGGCATTGTTGACCAGCACCTGCGGCGCGCGCGTCACGCGCGCCAAGGCCTGCGCGATGCCGTGGTCATCGGTCACGTCCAGCGCCAGTGCTTCGGTCGAGCCGCCGGCGTCGCGCAGGCGCTGCGCGGTGCGTTCGGCTGCCGCCAGGTCCATATCGCTGACGATCAGATGGTGGCCGCCGGCGGCCAGCTCGGTGGCGATGCCGGCGCCGATGCCGCTGCCTGCGCCGGTGATCAGGATGCTGCGCTTCATGCTGTCCTCGTCGTCGATCGTGCCCGGCCGGAGCGGCCACGCTGATCGCCAGCCTAGCCGATAGCGCGAAACGGTCGCCTGCATGGCGTGCGCGCGTTACCCTTTGCGCCTTGCTCTTCTCAGGTTCCGCATGAAACGCCATTTCTCGATGCTGCGCGATTTCCAACTCGCGGACTGGTTCACCCTGGCCAACGCCTTCTGCGGCACCGGCGCGGTATTTGCGTCGATGCGCTTCCTGCAGGAAGGCCATCGCGGCGACCTGCTGCTGGGCATGGCGCTGATCCCGCTGGCGTTCGTGTTCGATGCGCTGGACGGGCATGTGGCGCGCTGGCGCAAGGCGTCCTCGACCCTGGGCCGCGAGCTGGACTCACTGGCCGACGTGATCTCGTTCGGGGTGGCGCCGGCGGCGCTGGGCTATGCCTGCGGCATGCGCGGCGGCTGGGATTGGTTGGTGCTGAGCTATTTCGTCTGCTGCGGCGTGAGCCGGCTGGCTCGCTACAACGTGACTGCCGAAGAGATCGCCGGCGAGGCCGACAAGGTGCCGTACTTCGAAGGCACCCCGATCCCCACCAGCCTGCTGCTGGTGATCCTGCTGGCGGTGGCTGCCAGCAGCGGCCATATCGGCCAGACCTTGTGGTGGGGCCAGTGGCAGCTCGGGCCGTGGCAATTCCACCCGCTGGTGCTGCTGTTTGCGGTGTCCGGCTCGTTGATGATCAGCAAGACGCTGCGCATCCCCAAACCCTGACCGGTACGGCCGGGCACACGCGGTAGGATGGCTGGTGGACAGTCACGGGAAGGGATCATGGCAACCAGCGGTTCGGACAACGGCAACTTCGAAGACAAGGCGCGCCAGTACTGGAGCGCCTGGGGAGATGCCATGCGCCACGGCCAGTCCGGCGCCGCTGCGCAGCCCGGCGCCGTTCTCGGGGCGGGGCCGGGCAGCGACGCACCGCAGGATTGGCGCAAGGCGATGGACTGGTGGTCGCAACTGCTGCCCACCCAGGCCGCACCGCAGGCGCAGGAGGCCATCGACCGCTTCCGTCATCAGGCCGGCGACTGGTTCGGCACCATGCAGCAGGTGGCCGCGCAGTTTGCCGGGCGCGACACCTCGGCCAATGAGGTCTCCGAAGCCTGGCGACGCGCCGTGCAGGGGCAGGGCGAGCAGCTGATGCAGTGGACGCTGGGCTCGCTGCGTGGCGGCAGCCCCGGCGGCTTCGACCCGTGGCTGCAGGACGCCGCGCAGGCGCTGGCGAAGTGGCGGGAAGAAAACGCGCCCTGGCTGGACATGCCGGCATTCGGCGTGAGCCGCAATCACCAGGCACGCCTGCAGACGCTGGCCCGTGCGCAGCAGGAGTACCAGGCGCAATCGCAGGCCTACGGCGAACAACTCAAGTCGGCCATCGAGCAGGCGTTCGGCCGGTTCGCCTCCAAGCTGGGTGAGCACGAAAGCAGCGGCAGTCAGCTGACCAGTGCGCGTGCCTTGTTCGATCTGTGGATCGAGGCCGCCGAAGAGTCGTATGCCGACGTCGCCTTGTCCGACCAGTTTCGCGAGGTGTACGGCGGCTTTGCCAATGCGCATATGCGCCTGCGCGCCGCGTTGCAGGAAGAAGTGGAACAGTTGAGCGAGCGTTTCGGGATGCCGACGCGTTCGGAGATGGACGCCGCGCATCGCCGCATCGCCGAGCTGGAACGTGCGGTGCGGCGCATGCTGCGCACTGCGGCCAGCCCGGCCGGCAAGCCCGCTGCAGCGGCAGCTGACCCGGTTGCGCCGGCCACGGCCAGGGGCGCGCCGGCATCCAGGGCGGACACTGCGCCCAAGCCGGCAGCGGCGACCAGCCCGGCCAAGAAACCGCCAGCGAAAACCGCCCCAGCCAAGAACACGAAGGCGGCCAAAAGCGCCGCCAGGCCATCGGCCGGCACAGCTTCCGGTAAGTCGACCGCACGCAAGCCACGTGGAGCGCAGACATGAAAGGCCCGTTGGGATTCAGCGCCGAAGACCTGATGCAGGAAACCCTGTCGATGCAGCGCAAGCTGCGCGAGGGGCTCAAGCTGCTGCCCGGCGTGGAAGACGTGGATTACGGCGTGACCGAGCGCGAGGAAATCTGGCGCGACGGCAAGGTGGTGCTGTACCGCTTTGTCGGCGAGCAGGCGCCGGTGGCCAGGACGCCGCTGCTGATCGTCTACGCGCTGGTCAACCGCCCCTACATGGTCGATCTGCAGGCCGACCGCTCGCTGGTCAAGGGCTTGCTGGGCCACGGCCAGGACGTCTACGTGCTGGATTGGGGCTACCCGGACCGCTCCGAGCGTTACCTCACCCTGGAGGACTATCTGCTGCGCTATATCGATGGCGCGGTAGATCACCTGCGCGCGCAGTCGGGGCTGGAGGCAGTCGATGTGCTCGGCATCTGCCAGGGCGGCACGTTTGCGCTGTGCTATGCGGCGCTGCAGCGGCCGAAGGTGCGCAATCTGATCACCATGGTCACGCCGGTGGATTTCCACACCCCCGACAACATGCTCTCCAACTGGGCGCGCATGGTCGATGTGGATCTGTTCGTGGACACCATGGGCAACGTGCCGGCGGATCTGATGAACGCCAGTTACCTGATGCTCAAGCCGTTCCGGCTGAACCTGCAGAAATACGTCGGCTTGCTCGACATCCTCGACGACAAGCAGGCGCTGGAAGATTTCCTGCGCATGGAAAAGTGGATCTTCGATTCGCCCGATCTGGCCGGCGAGGCCTTCCGCGAGTTCGTCACCCAGTTCTATCAGCGCAATGGGCTGGTGACCGGGCAGGTGCGCATCGGCGGGGAGGTGGTCGACCTGCAGGCGGTGGACATGCCGGTGCTCAACATCTACGCCGAACACGATCACCTGGTGCCGCCCGACGCCTCGCGTGCATTGCGCGGCCTGGTCGGCAGCGACGATTACACCGAGCTGAGTTTCCGCGGCGGGCATATCGGCATCTACGTCTCCGGACGTGCGCAGCGCGAGGTGCCGGTGGCGATCCACCGCTGGTTGCAGGAGCGTGGCGACAACGCGTGACGCGGCTTGGGGGTGCGCTGTGCCTACAGCGAGCAGCCGCAGCCGTCACAAGGCGCAGCCGCTGCGCTTTTTAGACTGGGCATCACGTTTGAAGGAGCCTTCCATGGTCACGACCACCGCATTGTCCCGTTCCCTCAACGACCGCATGATCGCCGGCGTGGTCGGCGGCATCGCCCGCCGCTTCGGCTGGAGCTCCACGCTGTTGCGGGTGCTGTTCGTGATCGTGTCGATCGCCTCGGCCGCGTTCCCCGGCATCCTGGTCTATCTGATCCTGTGGCTGCTGATCCCCAACCAGGCCGACTGACGCCCGCCCGGCGCCGGTGGTCGTCCGTGCAGGTGCTGGGCGCGTTGTGGACCCTGCCCAATACCTTGCTCGGCCTTGCCATCGGTGCCGCCGGCAGCTGTTTCGGCGCGCGTCCGCGCTGGTCCGGGCAGGAACTGGCCGTGGTGTTCCATGCCTGGCCATGGGGACCGGGCGGGGCAATGACGCTAGGCAATGTGATCCTGCTCAAGGGCGCCTCACTGGATCTGCAGTGCAGCACGTATGCGCATGCGGCAGGGCATTGTCAGCACCCGCCGGTGCGCCTGGGCGACCACGAACGTGCGCATGTCTACCAGTACATGCTGCTCGGACCGTTGTTTTTGCCGGTGTATCTGCTGTGCGGCGGCATCCACGTACGCAATCCGCTGGAACGGGCCGCCGACGCATATGCTCTGCATGGCCACGGCTGGTGGCCGTGGGGATCTCAGCGCAACCGCGAGAAACCGAACAGGTCCGACAACGGGTGAGGCCTGCCTTCCAGTTGCGCGCGCAATAAGCCTGCGCCGATCGCGCTATAGGTGATGCCGTTGCCGCCGTATGCCATCGCGAACGACACCCGCGGCCCATGTTGCGGATGCGGGCCGAAGAATGGCAGTCCATCGGCGGTTTCGGCGAAGGTGCCTCCCCAGGCGAACACCGGGCGCAGGCTGATGTCCGGCATCGTCTGGTGGATCTTCTTCAGCAGCGTCTTCAGCTTGCGCATGACACGTGCGTCGCGACGTGCGGGCAGATCGATGTTGTCGTCTTCGCCGCCGGCCACCACGCGTCCATCCGGCGTGCTGCGCAGGTAGAGATAGGGACGCGCGGTTTCCCACATCATGGTGTGCTTGAGCGCGCCCATCTCGCCGTCGTGCAGCGGATCGGTCACGAATGCGTAGCTGCTGCGGTTACGTGCCACGCGCTGCGACAGCCACTGCTGGTTTGCGTAGCCTGCGGCCATGATGACGTGCCGGGCGCGCAGCGTGACCCCGTCGCGGGTGCGCAACGCGACATGCCGGTCGTGGGGTGTGAGGGTGGCAATCGTGGTGCGGTCGTAGATGCGCGCGCCGTAGTGCTCGCCTTCTGCAAACAGGCGGTAGCACAGCCGATACGGATCGACGCTGGCGGCCAGGCGGCTGAGGATCGCGCCCTCGGAGCGTACGCCGTAGTTGTGCCACAACGGCGCGCGCTCGATCCATTCGACCGGAAGGGTGTGGGTCTTTCGCACCTGCAGTTCGCTGCGTAGGTCGTCGAGATCCCGCGACCGGCTGGCGTAGTACAGGCTGTCCTGACGGCTGAAGTCGCAACCGCCCAGCGTATTGCAGAGGCCTTGCAGGTCGACGATGGCTTGCGCGCACGCAGCGTATGCCAACGCTGCCGCCGGCATGCCGTAATGCCTGGCCAACTCGATCATCGGTGTGTCGATTTCGTACTGCAGCAAGGCGGTACTGGCCGAGGTACTGCCCCAGCCGATCTCGCGCTGCTCGACCACCACCACCTCGTGCCCGTGCTTAAGCAGTTCGTGCGCGATCAGGGCGGCGGTGACCCCGCCGCCGATGATGGCCACCTCGCAATCGGTGTCCCGCTCCAGACGCGGATAGGCGCGCATCAACCCGTTGCGGATCGACCAGAACGGGTAGCCACTCTTGAGGTCCATGCGGTGTCGTACGTGCGGGAGGAGCGCAATTGGACCGGCAGGTCGGGTGAAGCGGTTGTGCAGACAGGCGAGGGGATCCCGCCGTCACCAAACCGCAAACAGCCGGCGTTAACGTGCGTGGAAAGCTCCTCACGGCACGGTCGTTATGCTCGCGCCACTAACGTAGTCACAGTTGTTAATGAGGGTGTGGGCATGTCGATCGTTCTGTATGTCGGTGGCAGCAAAGATGGCGACAAGGGAGTTGTGCCTTACGGGTTCAGCAAGTCGCGCGCGATGACCGACGCCGGCCCGGAGATCTATGTCGAGCGCATGGTGCCGTTGAAGGACGTCGGCAAGATCCGCGTGATGGCACTGGAATCGCTGCACGAAAGCATTCTGGTCGAGCGTGCGGCCACGCATTACGCAGGTCGCGCCAGCTAAGCGCAGCCGACCGGACGAGTGCGCCCACCGTCAGTGGGCGCCAAGTGTCCACTGCTGCAGGTATCGCAACGGTACTTCAGCGCTTCCGCACCATCGGTAACCACCTGACGATCGCCCGCTAGCGCTTGTCAGCCATCGACGGGCGCGCCGGCATAGGGTTATGGCGATCCTGTCAACGGGTTCCCGCGGCGGGCCAGCACTGCGAAAATGCTTTTTTCAGTGAAGCGGCTCCGGCCGCGCCGCCATGCACGACAGCCAGCTTGCCCAGCAAATCGCTCGCACCATCGCCGACGAGATCGGTGCCCAACCCGCCCAGGCGCGCGCCGCCATTGCCCTTCTCGACGAAGGCGCCAGCGTTCCGTTCATCGCGCGCTACCGCAAGGAAGTCACCGGCGGGCTGGACGACACCCAGCTACGCAATCTGGAAACGCGCCTGACCTATCTGCGCGAGCTGGAAGAGCGCCGCGCGGCGATCCTGTCCAGCATCGGCGAGCAGGGCAAACTCAGCGACGAATTGCGCGCCGAGATCGTGGCGGCCGACAGCAAGTCGCGGCTGGAAGACCTGTACCTGCCTTACAAGCCCAAGCGCCGTACGCGTGCGCAGATTGCGCGCGAAGCCGGTCTGGAGCCGCTGGCCGATGGCCTGATGGCCGACCCGAACCAGGCGCCGGAAGTCGCTGCTGCGGCGTACATTGACGCAGAAAAGGGCGTGGCCGATATCAAGGCAGCGCTGGAAGGCGCACGCGCCATCCTGATGGAGCGCTGGGGCGAAGACGCCGCCCTGGTGGGCGAGCTGCGCAGCTGGTTGAACGACAACGGCGTGATCCGCGCGCGCGTTGCCGAGGGCAAGGAAGAGGCCGGTGCCAAGTACCGCGATTACTTCGATCATGCCGAGTCGCTGTCCAAGATTCCCTCGCACCGCTTGCTGGCGCTGTTTCGTGCGCGCCGCGAGGAGTTCCTGTACCTGGATCTGGAGCCGGGCAACGATGCCGAGGCCGGCCATCAGTACGCCGAAGGCCGTGTGGCGCGCAATGCCGGCATCTCCAACCAGAACCGTCCGGCCGATCGCTGGTTGCTGGATGCCTGCCGGCTGACCTGGCGCGCCAAGCTGCACATGCATCTGCTGCTGGACCTGTTCAACCAGGCGCGGGAGAAGGCCGAGGCCGAGGCGATCGCCGTGTTCGGCGACAACCTCAAGGACCTGATGCTGGCCGCGCCGGCCGGCCCGCGCGTGGTGCTGGGGCTGGACCCGGGTATCCGCACCGGTTGCAAGATCGCCGTGGTCGATGCCACCGGCAAGCTGGTGGCCACCGAGACGATCTACCCGCACGAGCCCAAGCGGCAATGGGAGCAGTCGCTGCAGACGATCAAGAAGCTGTGCATGCAGCACAACGTGGAGCTGATCGCGATCGGCAATGGCACCGCCAGCCGCGAGACCGACAAGCTCGCCGGTGAGGCGATCGCGCTGTGCGGGGCGAGCAAGCTGCAGAAGATCGTGGTCAGCGAAGCCGGTGCGTCGGTGTATTCGGCGTCCGAGTTTGCTGCCAAGGAGTTCCCCAATCTGGACGTGTCGCTGCGCGGTGCGGTGTCGATTGCGCGGCGCCTGCAGGATCCGCTGGCCGAGCTGGTCAAGATCGAGCCCAAGGCGATCGGCGTGGGCCAGTACCAGCACGACGTGGATCAATATCGTCTGGCCAAGGCGCTGGAGGCGCGCGTGGAAGACTGCGTCAATGCGGTCGGCGTGTACGTCAATACCGCGTCGGCGGCGCTGCTGTCGCGCGTGTCCGGGCTGTCGAGCACGGTGGCGGAAAACATCGTGCGCCATCGCGACGACAACGGTCCGTTCAAGCGCCGCAAGGACCTGCTCAAGGTGCCGCGTCTGGGCGACAAGACCTTCGAACAGTGCGCCGGTTTCCTGCGCATCGCCGATGGCGACGAGCCGCTGGACGTGTCGGCGGTGCATCCGGAAGCCTATCCGGTGGTCGAGCGCATCGTCGGCAGCACCGGCAAGCCGATCAAGGCCCTGCTGGGCGATGGCAGCTTCCTGCGTGGACTCAAGCCGGAGCTGTTCACCGACGAGCAGTTCGGTGTACCGACCGTGCGCGACATCCTCAAGGAGCTGGAAAAACCCGGCCGCGATCCGCGCCCCGAGTTCAAGGCGGCACAGTTCGCCGAAGGCATCGAGGACATCAAGCACCTCAAGCCCGGCATGGTGCTTGAAGGCGTGGTCAGCAACGTGGCCGCATTCGGTGCGTTCGTCGACATCGGCGTGCATCAGGATGGCCTGGTGCACATCTCCGCGTTGTCGGACACCTTCGTCAAGGATCCGCGTGATGTGGTCAAGGCCGGCGACATCGTCAAGGTCAAGGTGCTGGAAGTGGACGTGGCGCGCAAACGCATCGCGCTGACCTGCCGTCTGTCCGATACGCCACCGCCGGCCGATGCTGCAGCCCAATCGCGCGATCAGCGCGGCAACGGCGGCGCGGGGCAGGGCCGGCGCGAGGGTGGCGGTGGGCGTGGCCCGGCGCAGGGCAACAGCAAGCCGCGCACCACTGCGCCGCCGGCCGACAACGCGCTGGCCGCGGCATTCGCGCGCGCCAAGCGCGGCTGAGCCAGCGTGCCCGGCGGCTGTCCTGGCGTGGCCGGGCAGTGTAGATAAACCCGCTCGCAAGGCGGCGGGTCCGGCTGCGATTGGATCGCGCTTGGGCAGGCTGATCTGCAACTTGGCTGCGGGTCCGTGCACTCCGACCACCGCGGTGCGCCTATGCAGATACGATCAGTCGTAAGGCGGCTGGTCTGAGGCCTTGCTGCAGGGCCCTTGTCCGCCCACCATCGCAGGACACGCCGCAAGTACGTCCTTGTAGGCTCTTACGCGGCATCCATGCCGCGTAAGGTCCCGCGACGGTGGGCGGGCAAGGACCTGTTGGGATGGTCTGTGTGTGTGTGCTGCAAGCAGCACGTGGTTGACCACGCTGTTTTATTGCGTTTCCAGGCGATCTCACGCCTCGCTGCGTAGCGCGCGCGTCGGCAAGATCAGGCGTTCGATCAGGTCGACCAGGCCGGGTGGTTCCACCGGCTTGCCCATGTGCGCATCGAATCCGGCGACCACAGCGCGGTCGCGGTCTTCTTCGCGCACATAGGCGGTGAGGGCGATCGCGGGGATGTGCCGCGGCAGGTCGGCGCGGCCGGAGCGCACCGTGCGGATCAAGTCGTAGCCGTCGCGCACCGGCATGGCGATATCGCTGACCAGCACATCGAAGGGCGTCTCTGCCAGGCATTGTTCGGCCGCTTCCACCGAGCCGGCCGCCTGCACCTGCGCGCCGGCAAGCATCAGAAACTGCACCACCGCCTCGCGCGAATCCTGGTCGTCGTCGACCAGCAGCAGGCGCACGCCATCCAGGCGCCCGAGACAATCACTCGGCAGCGGACCGACCTGCAGCGACCCGGCCGACGCGGGACGCAGATCGCTGACCCCGTGCTGGAACGGCAGCACGATGGTGAAGGTCGACCCCTTGCCTTCGCCCGCACTGGAGGCACCCAGGCTGCCGCCGTGCAGATCGACCAACTGGCGCGAGATCGACAAGCCCAGCCCCAGCCCGCCCACGCGCCGCGTGGTGCCGGCATCGGCCTGCCGAAAGCGGTCGAACACATGCGGCAGGAACTCGGCCGCAATCCCGATGCCGGTGTCCTGCACGCACAGTCGCAGCCGTTCGTCCTCGATGTCCAGCGCCACCCGCACCGTTCCGCCGGGTGAGGTGAACTTGAGCGCATTGCTGAGCAGGTTGGACAGCACCTGCTGCAGCCGCCCGGCATCGCCGAAGAACCACAGCTCGCCCTCGCCGGGTGCATCCAGTTCCAGCGCGATGTCGCGCGCCAGTGCAGACGGCTGCATCAACTCCACCGTACTGCGCATCAGTCCTGCGATATCGAAGTGCTCTGCCTGCAGGCGGATCTTGCCGGACAGGATCGCACTCATGTCGAGCAGGTCGTCGATGATCTGCGTCTGCGCACGCGCACTGCGTTCGATGATGACCAGCCCCTTGCCCAGATTGGCCGGCTCGAACACCTCCGACTGCATCAACCTCGACCAGCCCAGGATGGCATTGAGCGGCGTGCGCAATTCGTGGCTGAGCGTGGCCAGGAACTCGTCCTTGACCCGGTTGGCATGCTCGGCCTGGCTGCGTGCGACAGTCTCGGCCTGCAGCGATTGCTTGAGCTTGGCATCCACGCGCGTGCGCTCGATGACGATGCCGGCCAGATGCGATGCAGAGCGCGCCATCGCCTGTTCGCGCAGCGAGGGCAGGTGGACGCGGTCGTAGTAGATGTTGAGCGTGCCCAGCACCTGGCCGTTGCTGTCCAGGATGGGCGTCACGCAGCAGGCGACGATGCCCAGCGCCGCCGAAATCGCGTGGTGGTCGCTGAAGCTGGGGTCGGCCTGGATGTCCTCGCAGATCACCTGCTGACCGAGATAGGCCGAGCGCGCGCAGGGCGGCCCGTTCGGTCCAATCGGCGAGGCTTCGAAATGCCCGCGGTACTCGACCGGAAAATGCGGCGCCGAGCCGAAGCTCAGCATCTTGCGTACGTCATCCAGCACCATCACCGCGCAATACAGCGCAATCTCGCCACGCGCTTCCACGCTCGCTGCGATGGCGTCCAGCACCACCGGCAGCGGCGCGCCGGTGGTGATCAGGCTCAGGATGGCGCGATCGGAGGCGGTTTCATCCTCGATCAGCTTGCGTTCGGAGATATCGGTCAGCGAGCCGATATGGCCGAGGAAGCGTCCGTCGCTGGCGAAATGCGGCGACGCGGTATCGATGCACCAACGGTATTGCCCGTCGTGACGACATACGCGGTACTCGGCCAGGAACTCGCCTCGCTGCTCCAAGGCCTGGCCGAACGCGTGGCGCACGCGTTCGGCGTCGTCCGGATGCATCACATCCCACCAGCCCTGGTCCATTGCCTGGTCTTCGGCCTGCCCGGTGAAGTGGTACCAGCGCGGATTCCAGTACACGCAGTCGCCCTGCGCATCGGCCATCCAGATCATTGCCGGCACCGTCTCGCACAAGGCGCGGAAGCGCACTTCGCTTTCGCGCAGCTGTTGCTCGAACGCACGGCGGTCATGGATATCGGTGTAGGTGCCGATCCACTCGCTGATGCTGCCGTCGTCGCCGCGCACGGGCAGGGCGCGTGCCAGATGCCAGCGCCGCTGGCCATCGTGGCGTTGCAGCTCGCACTCCATTTCGTAGGCGCGTTCGCCCTCGATGGCCAACGCCCAGGCCTGCGCGGACAGCTGCAGGCCATCGGCGGTGTGTGCCTGATGCCACGCGGCGGTCTGGTGGTCGGCAGGATCCAGTCCGGTGTATTCGTACCAGCGCCGGTTGAAGTAATGCGGCTCACCCTCCGGGTCGGCAATGAAGATGATCTGTGGCAGCGTATCGGCCAGTCGGCGTAGCCGCGCCTCGTTGGCGGCCAGTTGCTGCTGCGCCTTGGCGCGTTGCATGGATTCCCAGCAGCGCGCCGCAACCAGGCGGACCAGCTCGATCTCGGCGGACAGCCAGCGCCGCGGTGCGCGCTGATGCACGCCGATGGCCGCGACCAGGCGGCCGTGTTTGTGCAGCGGAATCGCCAGCGACGCGCGCAGGCCGGAGCGTCGGTACTGCTGCGCCACGTAGTCCGGTGCGCCGGGCGCCATCGCATCGGTGGTGAACCAGGGGCGGTTTTCCAGCAAGGCGTCGCGCAGGCCCTGCGCCACTTCCAGCGGAAAATCGCCCTGCAGGCTAGGCATGTCCTGCACATGGTCGCTGATCACGTGCATGGTTCTGCCGTCGGCCGCCGCCAGGCCGAACGCGCAGCGATTGACCTGCAGATGCTCGCCCAGCAAGCGCACGCTGGTGTCGATGATCTGACGCGGATCGGAAACGTTTTGCAGCGCGTCTTCGAGCATCAGCAGGAAACTGTCGCGACTTGCCATGCTGCGTTGCTGGGTGACATCGAATCCGTGCACCAGGATCGCGTCAATACGGCCGTCGCGCTCGCGCATCGGCTGATACAGGAAATCAACGAAGGTCTGATCGAGCACATTGCCAGGCGTGCGCTGCAGATAGGCGGACATCGACTCGCCGATGAAGGGGCGGCCGCTGCGCCGCACCTCATCGAGCAGCTCGAGATAGCCCTGGTCTGCGACTTCCGGCATCGCCTCGAGCAACGGACGGCCGAGCAACGGTCGCTGGCCGACCAGCTCGTGGAAGCGTTGGTTCGCGCTTTCGATGATGTAGCCGGGTCCCCGCAGCACCGCCATGAAGGCCGGCGCCTGGTCGAGCGAAGGCGACACCGCTGCGGGCGCGGACTCGCGACGGGGCGGCCCTGCAGCAGGGGCGGGCGTGCCGGCGACATACAGCATGCCCAGAGGTTTGCCCGCCTGCAGCACCGGGCTGCAGGACCACGTCGACAGCGTCAATGCTGCACGCGCATCGGCATCGCTGTGGTTGGCTTCAGCGCCGTCTGCAAGTTCCGCGAAGGGTTGGCCGAATGCTGCCGGGTGGCGTTCACCCAACAGCGCGGCGCAGGCATCGTTGTAGATGCAGCGCGACTGCTCGCCCCAGACCAGCAACATTGGCGCCTGTGCATGCAGGCACAGCGAAAGCGTCGTGCGCAGCGCTGGGCTGTCGCGTAGCAGCGGGTCGGCGGCGCATGCGGACGATGCCAGCAACAGCCCGGCTGTCTCGCACGTCTCCGGCAACAGACCGGCAAACGGCGACACGGCGATATCCATTGGTGACCTGCCCATCATGCCTGGATGCACGATTCTAGTGGCAAGCGGGCCGTGATCGAGGGGGTGTGGCAGCCGGCGCGACCGCGCGATGAGCCTACGTTAAGCGCAGCAGGCGGGCGGTCTGCAGGTGTGGCTGGCGATGAATGAGGGCATCGGCCGGGCCCGCATGCTGGCGACCCAGGGGCTGGTCGGAGCTTTCAGCTGGCGGCGCCGCTCAGCTGCCGTGCCCTAGCCAAAGCGCTGATCAGTTCGTCTGACAAATAGGGCTTGGTCAGGATCACGCCGCGCTCGAAGCCGCTGGGGATGGTGCCACTGGCAACACCGGTCGCCAGTACGAACGGAATCCCGAGCTCCGACAGCAACCGGGCGACCGGCTCGCTGGTCTCGCCATTGCCGAGGCGGTAGTCGAGCACTGCGATCTCCGGCGCATCGGCCTGAATCAGGGTCAGCGCTTGCGCAACTTCCCCGACCGGACCCAGCACCACCGCGCCAGCCTGGACGAGCTGCAGATCGAGCAGCATGGCATTCATCTGGTCGTTCTCGACCACCAGCACCCGAACTCCACGCAACACCGACATTGCTTACTCCTTCACCTAAGTCGGCCAGTATATCGACACTGCTCCACCGCAGCGCTGACGCCATTGCTTGCAGCTGAATTCGTCAGGCGCGTTCTGACACTGTTCGTTTCATGCGTAAGTCGCTATACTGCGCGGCCACGCCGAAGTGGCGGAATCGGTAGACGCAGCGGATTCAAAATCCGCCGCCCTTAAAAGCGTGTGGG
Organism: Xanthomonas sp. LMG 8993; assembly: GCF_009835065.2. Lineage (NCBI taxonomy): Bacteria > Pseudomonadati > Pseudomonadota > Gammaproteobacteria > Lysobacterales > Lysobacteraceae > Xanthomonas > Xanthomonas sp. LMG 8993. The sequence goes on from NZ_QVIF02000005.1 coordinate 227,301, forward strand.
TTCGAGTCCCACCTTCGGCACCAGGATGTAGCGGTACAAGCAAAGCCCTTCTGGCGACGGTCAGAGGGGCTTTTCTTTTGTGCGCTCGATAGTCGCCGGAACCGGCGAACGTTGGCAGCTGCTGCATCGTCGCGCCTGAGGATGCCGTCAAAAATAGAGCATTTTGCCGTGGACGTGGCGCAGCTGCTGATGCAGCGGCGTCACCTTTCTTCACCGCATGGCGGCGTGTTCCATTGCCTCTTATCGATGAAGCATGGTTGCTGAAAATTCCGCCGGGATGAGCATGAATTGCCACCATGCGTCTGCAGGCACGCAGCCATCACGCGCGATGCGTACCTTGGAAAGCTCTTTTCAAGCAGGTGGCTTCCCATGGATTTCGATTCTTCGCAGCAACTGCGCATCTTGCGCGACATCCATGACACCACGCCGGTCGCCGACGAAGAGGCCAACTGGGCAGTGCGTGCCGGCTATGCGACCCAGGCCGAAGACGGCGACATCGATCTCACCCACGAAGGCCGCAAGGCGCTGGATGCCGGCCAGACCTGATCCGTCGTTGTGCGGATTCGTTCGACGCGCGAGTGCGGCAGGGGCTTCATCGCGGAGTGCATTACACCGTCGATCCGCGTATGCGTGAGTGTGGATGGAGTGACACGATGCGCTCGTATCGTGCCGCCACCGACTGCATGCGGTGGAACAGGGCGCTCTGAGTTAGATGCAAAAAAAAGCCCCGGCAGTGCCGAGGCTTTCGGATGATTGGCGTCCCCACGGGGATTCGAACCCCGGTGTCCACCGTGAAAGGGTGGTGTCCTAGGCCTCTAGACGATGGGGACGCGTATCAAAACCTGGTTGTAGATTCCAGACGGCCTATGTCCGGAATTTGGTGGAGCCAGGCGGGATCGAACCGCCGACCTCCTGCATGCCATGCAGGCGCTCTCCCAGCTGAGCTATGGCCCCACGATGCTGCGAGCCGGCAATCATAGCGACATCGATGACACTTGGGAAGTGGTGTGTGCAAAAAAGTTTGCGCGACCGATTCGCCAGTGGCTGGGACCAATGTGGCGCGTGCCTTTGCGAGCGCTTGATGAGTGCGCGCGTCGCAAACTGATCGACCTAGATGTCGTCTGCATGCACGATGTCTGATTGCGTAAGGTGTGGCGATGCAGTGGCCGTGGCAGTTTTTGCACGTCGGTCATATGCAACAGTCTGCGCACAACATTCGATCCGCATCGCAACATCCCGCGTTTGCTTGCACCGGCATACGCGTAGCCGTGCCGGCAGCTGCAGCAGGTGAGGTGCAAAGCTCCAAGGCGCACTACGTTGATGAGGAGCTGTTGCATCATCGATATCGACAGATGACACGCCACACCACGAGCACTGCGTGCAGATAGCCGCGCACGCAATCGATGCTGAAAAACACGCAAAAAAAAAGCCCCGGCAGTGCCGGGGCTTTCAGATGATTGGCGTCCCCACGGGGATTCGAACCCCGGTGTCCACCGTGAAAGGGTGGTGTCCTAGGCCTCTAGACGATGGGGACGCGTATCAAAACCTGAGTTGTCACCCTGACGGCCTAAGTCAGGAGTGGTGGAGCCAGGCGGGATCGAACCGCCGACCTCCTGCATGCCATGCAGGCGCTCTCCCAGCTGAGCTATGGCCCCACGAAACTGAGAACGAAATGATAGCGGCCTGTTAATGTTCGCGCAAGTGCTTTTTCATTTCGCATGAGACGCAGCGTGCGCGGGGCACGCTGCGCATCGGCAACTCAGTTGACGCCGTGCAGGTCGCGCAGCTGCGTCTGTCGAGCACCGAAGTAGGCGGCCAGGTCGGCGATGTCCTGATCGCTCAGGGCAGTGGCCTGCGCCGTCATCAACGGGTGCTGGCGATCGCCGCTGCGGTAGGCCTGCAAGGCGTGCGCAAGATAATCGCCGTATTGGCCGCCGAGCTTGGGATAGCTGGGGTCGATGGGGGCATTGCCGTCGGCGCCGTGGCAATCGACGCAGCTCTGGCCGGTGGCCTTGCCTTTCGCGTGCGCCAGCTTGTCGCCGGCGTCGGCGCGCCCGGTCGGCAGGCCGGCAGACGAGCCGGAGCCATGTTCGCCGCTGGCGTGGCCGGCATCGCCGGCGGAATGGTCGGTGGACTCGACCTGGGATTGGGAGCAGGCCGCCAACATCAGGGCAGCGACCAGGGCGATGGCTAGACGCGGAGCGTGCAGGGCGTTCGGCATGTGGGCGCTTATTTGAGGGTGGACAGGTAGGCGGAGATATCGGCGATGTCCTGCTCGGAAAAGCTCTGCGCCTGCGCTTGCATGGTGGGATGCTTGCGTTTGCCCTGGCGGTACTCGGTCAGCGCCTGGGTCAGATACTGGCTGGACTGGCCGCCGATCTTGGGCACGCGATAACTGGGATAGGCGTTCTTGTAGCCGGTGACGCCATGGCAGCCCTGGCAGGTGTAGGCCAGCAAGCGGCCGTTGGACGGATTGCCGGTGGGCGCTGCGGGTGTAGCCACTGCCGCGGCGGGCGCAGGGGTGGCGGGTGCGGCTGGCGTGACTGACGGTGTCGCTGATGCGCCCCCAAACGGCAGGAAGACGACCAGAGCGAGACAAGCGGCGAGCGGCTGCGGGCGCATGGTTTCGTATCCGGAAGACTGATTGAACGTCCGCACGTGGGGGCGTGGCGGAACCGGTCCGAGTATGCCTGCGATTTGGCGTGGCGCAAACGGGGTGAATACGCGAACTTGAACAGACCATGACCTTTGGCGCATTGGCGACATGATCGTTCTGGTGGTCTACTTGCCTACAACACCTGTTCACGCATCCACTAGGACACGACGATGTCGCCACTCTCCTTCCTGCCCGGCCGCAGCGGAACCTGCGCCGCTGCATTGTTGATCACCACGAGCCTGTTGCTGGGCGGCTGCAAGGCGGGAGATGGCGAGGCCACGGCCGCCGAGGAGAAGAAAACCGTCGATGCGGTGCCGGTGGAAATTGCCAAGGCCGCACGCCGTGCGGTGGCGGCCAGCTATACCGGCACCGCCGCCCTGGAGCCGCGTGCCGAAGCGCAGGTGGTGGCCAAGACCTCCGGCGTTGCATTGGCGGTGATGGTGGAAGAGGGCCAGAAGGTGTCCGCGGGTCAGGCCCTGGTTCGCCTGGATCCGGACCGTGCGCATCTGGCGGTGGCGCAAAGCGAAGCGCAGCTGCGCAAACTGGAGAACAGTTACCGCCGTGCCACCCAGTTGGTGGGGCAGCAGCTGGTCAGTGCCGCCGATGTCGACCAGCTCAAGTTCGATGTCGAAAACAGCCGCGCGCAGCATCGCCTGGCATCGCTGGAGCTGTCCTACACCACGGTGCAGGCGCCGATTTCCGGGGTGATCGCCTCGCGCTCGATCAAGACCGGCAACTTCGTGCAGATCAATACGCCGATCTTCCGCATCGTCGACGATTCGCAGCTGGAAGCCACGCTCAACGTGCCCGAGCGCGAACTGGCCACGCTCAAGTCCGGCCAGCCGGTGACCTTGCTGGCCGATGCCTTGCCCGGTCAGCAGTTCATCGGCAAGGTCGACCGCATTGCGCCGGTGGTGGATTCGGGCAGCGGTACCTTCCGGGTGATCTGTGCGTTCGGCCAGGGCGCCGAAGCGCTGCAGCCGGGCATGTTCGGGCGCATCCGCATCGACTACGACCAGCGCAAGGACGCGTTGGTGATCCCGCGCCTGGCGCTGCTGGACGATGGCGAGCCGGCGGTGTTCGTGGTGCGTAACGGCAAGGCCAGCCGGGTGCCGGTGAAACTTGGTTATGCCGAAGGCCCGTGGCTGGAAGTGCGGCAAGGGCTGAAGGAAGGCGACCAGGTGGTGACCGCCGGCAAGGTGGCACTGCGTGATGGCACTGCGGTGCAGGTCATCGGCCAGCCCGACCGCAAGCCGGTTGCCGCTGCGGCACCGGCAGCCGGCAGCGACGGGAAACGCTCATGAGCGAGCACGGCAACCCGCACGCACCCGTGCACGACCCGCATGCCCCCTTGCCCGGCGGCGGCGGTCTGGTGGCCTTCGCCACGCGGCGGCGGGTGACCATCGCGATGATCACCGTGACCATGCTGCTGTTCGGGCTGATCGCGTTGCGCAGTCTCAAGGTCAACCTGTTGCCGGACCTGAGCTACCCCACGCTGACCGTGCGCACCGAATACACCGGCGCGGCGCCGGCGGAAATCGAAACGCTGGTGACCGAGCCGGTGGAAGAAGCCGTCGGCGTGGTCAAGAACCTGCGCAAGCTCAAGTCGATCTCGCGCACCGGGCAGAGCGATGTGGTGCTGGAGTTCGCCTGGGGCACCAACATGGACCAGGCCAGCCTGGAAGTGCGCGACAAGATGGAAGCCCTGTCGCTGCCGCTGGAAACCAAGCCGCCGGTGCTGCTGCGCTTCAATCCATCCACCGAGCCGATCATGCGGCTGGCGCTGTCGCCCAAACAGGCGCCGGCCTCCGACAACGATGCGATCCGCCAGCTCACCGGGCTGCGTCGCTACGCCGACGAAGACCTGAAGAAGAAGCTCGAACCGGTGGCCGGCGTGGCCGCGGTCAAGGTCGGCGGCGGGCTGGAAGACGAGATCCAGGTCGATATCGATCAGCAGAAACTGGCGCAGCTCAACCTGCCGATCGACAACGTGATCACCCGGCTCAAGGAGGAGAACGTCAATATCTCCGGCGGCCGGCTGGAAGAAGGCTCGCAGCGGTATCTGGTGCGCACGGTCAACCAGTTCGTGGATCTGGACGAGATCCGCAACATGCTGGTGACCACGCAAAGCAGCAGCGGCAGCGCCGCGGAAGCGGCGATGCAGCAGATGTATGCGATCGCCGCGTCCACCGGGTCGCAGGCGGCGCTGGCCGCAGCGGCCGAAGTGCAGAGCACCTCGTCGGCGTCCAGTAGCAGCATCGCCGGCGGCATGCCGGTGCGATTGAAGGATGTGGCCGAGGTGCGCCAGGGCTACAAGGAACGCGAGGCGATCATCCGCCTGGGCGGCAAGGAAGCGGTGGAGCTGGCGATCTACAAGGAAGGCGACGCCAATACCGTGTCCACCGCCGCGGCGCTGCGCAAGCGGCTGGAGCAGTTGCAGGCGACCGTGCCCGGCGATGTGGAGATCACCACCATCGAGGACCAGTCGCACTTCATCGAGCACGCGATCAGCGACGTCAAGAAGGATGCGGTGATTGGCGGCGTGCTGGCGATCCTGATCATCTTCCTGTTCCTGCGCGATGGCTGGAGCACCTTCGTGATCAGCCTGTCGTTGCCGGTGTCGATCATCACCACCTTCTTCTTCATGGGCCAGTTGGGCCTGAGCCTCAACGTGATGTCGCTGGGCGGGCTGGCACTGGCCACCGGGCTGGTGGTGGACGACTCGATCGTGGTGCTGGAAAGCATCGCCAAGGCGCGCGAACGTGGCCTGAGCGTGCTGGATGCGGCAATCGCCGGCACCCGTGAAGTCAGCATGGCGGTGATGGCGTCCACGTTGACCACAATCGCGGTGTTCCTGCCGCTGGTGTTCGTCGAGGGCATCGCCGGGCAGCTGTTCCGCGACCAGGCGCTGACCGTGGCGATCGCGATCGCGATCTCGCTGGTGGTGTCGATGACGCTGATCCCGATGCTGAGTTCGCTCAAGGGTGCGCCGCCGATGGCATTCCCGGACGAGCCCAGCCAGCCGCAGTGGCAGCCGCAGCAGCGCTGGCTCAAGCCGGTGGCTGCCGGCCGGCGCGGGGCCGGCGCGAGCGTGCGCTACGCGTTCTTCGCGGTGGCGTGGGCGGTGGTCAAGCTGTGGCGCGGCATCGCACGGGTGGTATCGCCGGTGATGCGCAAGGCCAGCGACCTGGCGATGGCGCCGTATGCCCGCGCCGAGAGTGGTTATCTGGCGATGCTGCCGGCGGCATTGCGGCGGCCCGGCCTGGTGCTGGGACTGGCGGCCGCCGCGTTTATCGGCACCGTGTTGCTGGTGCCGATGCTGGGTGCGGATTTGATTCCGCAGCTGGCACAGGACCGCTTCGAAATGACGGTGAAACTGCCTTCCGGCACGCCGCTGGCGCAGACCGACGCCCTGGTGCGCGAGTTGCAGCTGGCGCACGACAAGGATCCGGGCATCGCCTCGTTGTATGGGGTGAGCGGCAGCGGTACGCGGCTGGACGCCAACCCCACCGAGAGCGGCGAGAACATCGGCAAGCTCACCGTGGTGATGGCCGGCGGCGGCAGCCCGGAAGTGGAAGCGGCGGCCACCAGGCGGCTGCGTAGCAGCATGGTGGACCATCCGGGAGCGCAGGTGGATTTTGCACGGCCGGCATTGTTCAGTTTTTCCACGCCGCTGGAAGTGGAGCTGCGCGGGCAGGATCTGGGCGAGCTGGAACGTGCCGGGCAGAAGCTGGCGGCGATGCTGCGGGCCAATGGCCATTACGCCGACGTCAAGTCGACGGTGGAAGAGGGCTTCCCGGAAATCCAGATCCGTTTCGATCAGGAACGCGCCGCTGCGTTGGGCCTGACCACCCGCCAGATCGCCGATGTGATCGTCAAGAAGGTGCGCGGCGATGTGGCCACGCGCTACAGCTTTCGCGATCGCAAGATCGATGTGCTGGTGCGTGCGCAACACAGCGACCGCGCCAGTGTGGATGCGATCCGGCAGCTGATCGTCAACCCGGGCAGCAGCCGGCCGGTGCGTCTGGCGGCGGTGGCCGAGGTAGTGGCGACGACCGGGCCGAGCGAGATCCATCGCGCCGATCAGACCCGCGTGGCGATCGTCTCGGCCAGCCTGCATGACATGGATCTGGGCGGCGCGGTGCGCGAGGTCGAGTCGATGGTGCGCAACGATCCGCTGGCCGCTGGCGTGGGCATGCATATCGGCGGGCAGGGCGAGGAACTGGCGCAATCGGTGAAGTCGCTATTGTTCGCGTTCGGTCTGGCGATCTTTCTGGTCTATCTGGTGATGGCCTCGCAGTTCGAATCGCTGCTGCATCCGTTCGTCATCCTGTTCACCATTCCGTTGGCGATGGTCGGCGCGGTGCTGGCCTTGCTGATGACCGGCAAGCCGGTGTCGGTGGTGGTGTTCATCGGCTTGATCCTGCTGGTGGGGCTGGTGACCAAGAACGCGATCATCCTGATCGACAAGGTCAACCAGCTGCGCGAGGAAGGCGTGCCCAAGCGCGAGGCCTTGATCGAGGGCGCGCGCTCGCGCTTGCGGCCGATCGTGATGACCACGCTGTGCACCTTGTTCGGCTTCCTGCCGTTGGCGGTGGCGATGGGCGAGGGCGCCGAGGTGCGCGCGCCGATGGCGATCACCGTGATCGGTGGGTTGCTGGTGTCCACGCTGCTGACCCTGCTGGTGATCCCGGTGGTGTACGACCTGCTGGACCGTCGCGCCGATGCGTACTACCTGGAGCGTGGCCGGCGCACGGCCGGCCAACGTGCGCAGGCGACCGGTAACTCCGACGGGCTGGAGGCGCTATGAGCGTTGCCGCCTTCAGCATCCGTCGGCCGGTCACCACCATCATGTGCTTCGTCTCGCTGGTGGTGGTGGGGCTGATTGCCGCGTTCCGGTTGCCGCTGGAAGCGCTGCCGGACATTTCCGCACCGTTCCTGTTCGTGCAACTGCCGTACACCGGTTCCACCCCGGACGAGGTGGAACGCAACCTGGTGCGGCCGGCCGAAGAGGCGCTGGCGACGATGACCGGCATCAAGCGCATGCGCTCGACCGCCACCGCCGACGGCGCCAACATCTTCATCGAGTTCTCCGACTGGGACCGCGACATCGCCATCGCCGCATCGGATGCGCGCGAGCGGCTGGATGCCATCCGCGACGATTTTCCGGAAGATCTGCAGCGCTTCCACATCTACAAATGGTCCAGCAGCGACGAGCCGGTGCTGAAGGTGCGCCTGGCCAGCCAGACCGATCTGACCGGCGCGTACGACATGCTCGACCGCGAGTTCAAGCGGCGCATCGAACGGATTCCCGGCGTGGCCAAGGTGGAGATCTCCGGCGCACCGCCGAACGAAGTGGAGATTGCCATCGCGCCGGATCGGCTCACCGCGCACGACCTCAGCCTCAATGATTTGAGCGAGCGCCTGGGCAAGCTCAATTTTTCGGTGTCGGCAGGCCAGATCGACGACAACGGCCAGCGCATTCGGGTACAGCCGATCGGCGAATTGCGCGACCTGCAGGAACTGCGCGACCTGGTGCTCAATGCCAAGGGGCTGCGGCTGGCCGATATCGCGCAGGTGCGGTTGAAGCCGACGCGGATGAATTACGGCCGTCGCCTGGATGGGCGCCCGGCGATCGGGCTCGACATCTACAAGGAGCGCAGCGCCAACCTGGTGGATGTGTCCAAGGCGGCGTTGAAGGAGGTCGAGGACATCCGCGCCGAACCTGCGATGCGCGATGTGCAGATCAAGGTGATCGACAACCAGGGCAAGGCGGTGACCTCGTCGCTGGCGGAACTGGCAGAAGCCGGCGCGGTGGGCCTGTTGTTGTCGATCACGGTGCTGTTCTTCTTCCTGCGCCACTGGCCATCGACGCTGATGGTGACGCTGGCGATTCCGATCTGCTTTGCGATCACGCTGGGCTTCATGTACTTCGTCGGCGTCACGCTCAACATCCTGACCATGATGGGCCTGCTGCTGGCGGTCGGCATGCTGGTCGACAACGCGGTGGTGGTAGTGGAAAGCATCTACCAGGAACGCGAGCGCATGCCCGGTCAACCGCAGCTGGCGGCCCTGCTCGGCACGCGCAGCGTGGCGATCGCGCTCAGCGCCGGCACCTTGTGCCATTGCATCGTGTTCGTGCCGAACCTGTTCGGCGAGACCAACAACATCAGCATCTTCATGGCGCAGATCGCAATCACCATTTCGGTGTCGCTGCTGGCCTCGTGGCTGGTGGCGATCAGCCTGATTCCGATGTTGTCGGCGCGTATGAAGACACCGCCGATGGTGAGCTCCGAGCGCGGCGTGATCGCGCGGTTGCAGCGCCGTTATGCCAAAGTGCTGGCATGGACGCTGGCCCATCGCGGCTGGAGCGTGGCCGGCATCGTGTTGGTCAGTGCGATCAGCCTGGTGCCGATGAAGTTGACCAAGGTCGACATGTTCGGCGGCGATGGCGGCAACGAGGCTTTCATCCAGTATCAATGGAAAGGCTCGTACACGCATGAGCAGATGGGTGAGGAAGTGGGGCGGGTCGAGCGTTACCTGCAAGCCAATCGCGACAAGTACCACATCACCCAGATCTATTCGTGGTTCAGCGAAGCGGAAGGCGGCAGCACCACCGTGACTTTCGACGCGGGCAAGGTCAAGGAGCTGCCGGCGTTGCTGGAACAGATCCGCAAGGCCTTGCCGCGCTCGGCACGTGCGGACTACAGCATCGGCAACCAGGGCGATGGCGGCAGCGGCAATCAAGGCGTGCAGGTGCAGTTGGTCGGCGATTCGACCCAGGCCTTGCAGGCCCTGGCCGACGATGTGATGCCGCTGCTGGCGCAGCGCAAGGAATTGCGCGACGTGCACGTGGACACCGGCGACCGCACCAGCGAGTTGGCGATCCGGGTCGATCGCGAGCGTGCGGCAGCCTTCGGGTTCAGTGCCGAGCAGGTAGCAAGTTTCGTCGGTCTGGCGTTGCGTGGCACGCCGTTGCGCGAGTTCCGCCGCGGCGACAACGAGGTACCGGTGTGGGTGCGCTTTGCCGGCGCCGAACAGAGCAAGCCGGAAGACCTGGCCAGCTTCACGGTACGCACCAAGGATGGCCGCAGCGTGCCGTTGCTCAGTCTGGTCGATGTGCAGATTCGCCCGGCCGCCACCCAGATCGGCCGCACCAATCGCCAGACCACGCTGACCATCAAGGCCAATCTGGCCAGCAAGGTCACCGTGCCGGAAGCACGCGCGGCAATGGAAAAGCCGCTCAAGGCGATGAGTTTCCCCGCCGGTTACAGCTATACCTTCGACGGCGGCGATTACCAGAACGACGGCGAAGCGATGGGCCAGATGGTGTTCAACCTGGTGATCGCGCTGGTGATGATCTATGTAGTGATGGCAGCGGTATTCGAATCGCTGCTGTTTCCTGCGGCGATCATGAGCGGCGTGGTGTTTTCGATCTTCGGGGTGTTCTGGCTGTTCTGGATCACCGGCACCTCGTTCGGGATCATGTCATTCATCGGCATCCTGGTGTTGATGGGCGTGGTGGTGAACAACGGCATCGTGATGATCGAGCACATCAACAACCTGCGCCGCCGCGGCATGGGCCGCACGCAGGCCTTGATCGAAGGCTCACGCGAGCGCTTGCGGCCGATCATGATGACGATGGGCACCGCCATCCTGGCGATGGTGCCGATCTCGCTGACCAGCACCACGATGTTCAGCGATGGCCCGCCGTACTTCCCGATGGCCCGCGCGATCGCCGGCGGACTGGCGTTCTCGACGGTGGTGAGCCTGCTGTTCCTGCCGACGATCTACGCAATTCTCGATGACATGAGCAACGGCGCAGCCGCGCTGGTACGACGTGCGCGTGGCGTGCCGAAGACGCCGCCGGCAAGCGTTGCGCTGGAATCGTGAGCGCCAACACTGCTGAAGTTTCCACGGCCTAAGGCATTCACCAGCGCACTGAGGCCGTGAGTGACAAGGCGCAAGCCACTCTCCCGGTGGGGCGAGAAGGCACGGCTTACGCGCCATGGACGCGCGTGCCTTGGATCTACCGCGCCGCAAGCGTGGGCCGGGAGCGGGGTTGGGGTGAGGGTACGGTTTCTCTTCCGGGGCACTGCCAAGCACGCGGCTGTGTTTCGCTGGCTTTGGTGAGGGCGACAGCGCGTCCGCGGACTGGCTCCTCGGCTCGGTCAGACATCCTGTCTGACTCGCCGCCGCGGCACATCCCTGTGCCGCTCTCCGCCAATCCCCGGCCACGCTGCCGCCTCGGCGAGTCGTTTCCGTGACGTTGAGCGACGAAAAACGACAGCCGATTCAGTGGTCGATTTTGGTGCCAATCATCCGCCAAGGTCGCTGCACGTCTTCTGAACCTTCGACTTCGTAGCTCCCAGACACACCGCCCAGATACCAACTACTCAGAAGTGCACGGTTTCCAGCGCTCTCAATCCGCTGCCTTCAAGAGGGATGCGAAGAGGCCTCTGCCCCAATAGCCGAGGCAACGATCAAAACCTAGGTCGAGCATGCCCTGCGGCAGCGGCTGCTCTCCGTTCCGCCAACACAGGAACATTCGAAGAGTGGTCCGCGGGCGCCGGGGCAGGACCTTACACGACATGGCGCGTGTAAGAGCCCCCATGGATGGGTTCACGGCGTGTCCTGCCCGGCGCCCGCGGGCCGCTCGCACGCATGAAACAAGGCGCCTGCCAGCAGCCTTTCCTCAACCAAAGTGAAAGCGCCAGCAAACCGGGCTTTCCTCATTCAAAACCAAAGCGCCAACTGATCAGCTGTCCTCAGCCATCCAGCTTTCCCGGCAACCTGGGTTCCAAGCCGCTGGATACAGCGGCCAGAGAATCAGGCCGCACGCACCTGCCGCACGATCGCCGCCGCCTTGGCCGAGCTCTCCTTGACCTTGTCCCACTGGCCCTGTGCCAGCCAGTCCTTTGGCACCATCCACGAGCCGCCGATGCACAGCACATTCGGCTGCGACAGGAACTCGGCCGCGTTGGCCTCGCTGATGCCGCCGGTGGGGCAGAGCTTGAGTTCGGACAGCGGGCCGGCCAGGCCCTTGAGCATCTGCAAGCCGCCCACGGCGGTGGCCGGGAACAGCTTGCACACGCGGAAGCCCAGGCCCATCAGGGTCAGCAGCTCGGTCGGCGTGGCCGCGCCGGGCACGGCGGGGATCGGCGCATCGGCAAGCAGGCGCGCCAGCGGCGCCGGCGTGCCGGGGGTGACCAGGAAGTCGGCACCGGCATCCACCGACTGACGCAGTTGCAGCTCGCTCAGCACGGTGCCGGCGCCGATCACGATGTTGGGCAGCTCACGCTTGAGCATGGCCAGCGCTTCGATCGCAATCGGGGTGCGCAGGGTCAGTTCGATCGCGGGCAGGCCGCCTTCGAGCAGCGCATCGGCCACGCGGCGCGCCTGGTCCAGCGTGTCCACGGTGACCACCGGCAGGATGCCGGCATCGCGCAGCAGCTGTTCGGCGGTGTTCTGGGTCTGGGCAATCGTCATTGCAACTCCGTTAGACGGCGACCGCGGGGCGGTCGCGCAGAGGGAAGGGGAATCAGGCGTCCTTGGACTCGTGCGGTGCGGCGGCGGCCGCTGCATCGGCACCGAGTTCGTACTCGGCGTCGTAGCTCCACAGCGCGCCGTCCGGGCGGGTCGGGCCGCAGGAAATCGAGATGGCGCCCTGGTCGGCCGGGCCAACCACCTGGCGGTTGATGGCGAACAGGTTGCGCCCCAGGTCGTTGCCCGCCACCGAGGTGTTGGGCGCGACTTCGCGCGATGCCCATTCTTCGGCCGAGACCAGCACTTCCAGCGTGCCGGCTTCGCCGTCCAGGCGCACGATGTCGCCTTCGCGCACACGCCCGATCGGCCCGCCGCGTGCGGCTTCGGGCGTCATATGGATCGCCGCCGGGAACTTGCCCGAGGCGCCGGACAGACGGCCGTCGGTGACCAAGGCCACACGCCGGCCCTGGTTCTGCAACAGGCCCAGCAACGGCGCCATCGAATGCAGTTCCGGCATGCCGTTGGCACGCGGGCCCTGGTAACGCAGCACCACCACGAAATCGTGCGGCAGCACGCCGGCGGCATGCAGCTTGTTGAGCACCTGCGGCGTATCGATCACCACTGCCGGCGCTTCGATCGTGCGGTGCTGCGGCTTGACCGCCGACAACTTGGCCAGCGAGCGGCCCAGGTTGCCGCGCAGCAGGCGCAGGCCGCCCTGCGATTCGAATGCGGCGCTGACCGGACGCGCCACGCTGTCGTCGGCGGTGGTTGCAGTGCCGGGCACGTAGACGACCTTGCCGTCCTGCAGGCGCGGCTCGTTGGCGTAGGCGCGCATGCCGCCTTCGACCACGGTGGGCAGGTCGTCGTGCATCAGCCCGGCGTCCATCAGCTCGCGGAACACGAAGGCAGTGCCGCCCGCGGCCTGGAAGCGGTTCACGTCGGCTTCGCCGTTGGGGTAGATGCGGGTCAGCAACGGCACGGTCTGCGAGATCAGATCCATGTCGTCCCAGGTCAGCACGATGCCGGCCGCACGCGCCACCGCAATCCAGTGGATGGTGTGATTGGTCGAACCACCGGTGGCCATCAGGGCGACCACGGCATTGACGATGGCACGCTCGTCGATCAGGCGACCGAACGGACGGAAGTCCTGGCCCAGCGCAGAAATTGCCAGCGCACGCGCGGTGCCCTCACGGGTCAGCGCATCGCGCAACTGCAGCTCCGGGTTGACGAACGAGGCACCGGGCAGCTGCACGCCCATCGCCTCGAGCAACACCTGGTTGGAGTTGGCGGTGCCGTAGAAGGTGCAGGTGCCGGGCGAGTGATACGAGGACGACTCGGCTTCCAGCAGTTCGGCGCGGGTGGCTTCGCCGGCGGCGTAGCGCTCGCGCACTTCGGCCTTCTGCTTGTTCGGAATGCCGGGCGTCATCGGGCCGGCCGGCATGAACAGCGCCGGCAGATGCCCGAACGCCAGCGCGCCGATCAGCAGGCCCGGCACGATCTTGTCGCACACGCCCAGGTACACCACGCTGTCGAACATATCGTGGCTGAGGCCGATCGCCGCGGCCTGGGCAATGTTGTCGCGCGAGAACAGCGACAGCTCCATGCCGGCGCGGCCCTGGGTCACGCCGTCGCACATCGCCGGCACGCCGCCGGCCACCTGCGCGGTGGCACCGAGCGTACGCGCGGTGTCGCGGATCAGTTGCGGGTAATGCTCGAACGGCTGATGTGCCGACAGCATGTCGTTGTAGGCGGTGATGATGCCCAGGTTGGGCGTGGCCGCACCGCGCAGGCGCGACTTGTCGGTCGGCTCGGACGCGGCGAAACCATGCGCCAGGTTGCCGCAGCTCAAACGGCTACGGAACGGACCCTCGCGCAGGGCGGCATCGAGACCGGCCAGATACGCCGCGCGCGACGGCGCGCTGCGCTTGCGGATACGGTCGGTGACAGCTTGGATGTTCGGATGCAGGCTCATTGGCTACCGGCTATGAGAAACGGGGGGGAAGAAAGTAAGCACGCTCTTCTTGATACCCGCACATGGATGTGCGGGCTGTTGCGAAGGACTCGCACAAAATCGGCTTTTGCGAGGGACTCGCACCTAAGCACACCAGTGAACCCGCAATTTCGGGCCCGGCGGCTGCAGCGCCACGCGGATCGGATACTCGCTGACATCGTCACCGGCCAATGCAGCCTGCAGCACGTCCAGCTTCTGCTTGCCGCGCAACAGCAGCAGGCGGGTCGGGATGGCGGCCAGTCCGGCCGGTGTCAGCGTGATCCGCAGCGGCCACTGATTCGAGCCGGGGCAGCCGGTGGCATCCAGCGACGCGTACGGCTGCGGGCTGGACAGCGCCTTGCTCAGGTCGGTCGAGCCCGGAAACAGGGAGGCGGTGTGTCCGTCGCCGCCCATGCCCAGCACCGCCAGGCACGCAGGCTCGGCGTGCCTGGCCTGCAGGTTCGCGGTGTGCACGCACTCGGGCAACTGCTTGCCCGGGCGCACCAGCGGGATGAAGGTCGCCGCCGATGCGTGAGTCAGAAAGCTGTGATTGACCAGCCAGGCGTTGCTGTCCTGATCCTGCGGCGAGAGCCAGCGCTCATCGACCAGGCCCACTTCCACCCGCGACCAGTCCAGCGGACGGTGGGCGAGCGATTCGTACACCGGCGCCGGGGTGGTGCCGCCGGACAGCAGCATGCGCGCCTGGCCGCGGCGCGAAATCTCCTGTTCCAGCAGGTCGGCCATTTCGCTGGCCACCGCCTCGGTCCATTCGGCCGGGTCTTCGTAACGCACCAGTGTGATGCGCGGATTGTCCTGCAGGTTCATCGCTGCTCCCCTGGATGCTGACGCTGCGCATCCACCGCATAGGCGGCGGCGCCGAGCAGGCCGGCATGCGGGTGCATGACCGCCAGCGATGGCACCCGCGACATGATCGCGGAGAAGCGTCCCTTGTGTTCGAAGCGCTGGCGGAAGCCGGAATGCTGCAGCGAATCCAGCACCTTGGGCACCAGCCCGCCGGTGAGGAATACGCCGTCCCATGCGCCCTGCATCAACACCATGTCGCCGGCGATCGCACCGAAGATGGCGCAGAACAGATCGATGGTGCGCGACGAGCGCGGGTCGCCCGCCGCCGCACGCGCGGTGATGTCCTTGGGCTGCAGCGGGCCCGGGTCGACCCCGGCGATCTCGCTGAGCGCGCGATGGATGTTGACCAGGCCCGGGCCGCAGATCAGGCGCTCGTTGGAGACCCGGCCGAACTGCTCGGAAAGGATCTCCAGGATGCGGATCTCCTCTGGCGTGCCGGGCGGAAAGCTGACGTGGCCACCTTCGGTTTCCAGCGGAAAGCAACGCCCGTTGCGGATGATCAGCCCACCCACGCCCAGCCCGGTGCCCGGGCCGATCACGCCGTAGTTGCGCGGCTGATCGATCGGCGCCGGCCGCCAGCTGGCGCCGCCGACCTGCACCACGTCCTGCGGGCGCAGCAGGCTGATCGCCATGGCCTGCGCGGCGAAGTCGTTGATCAGGTGCAGGGTGCTGAAGCCCAGCATCGCCGCGGTGCGCGAGCGCGAGATCACCCACGGATGGTTGGTGATGCGCGCCTCGTCGCCGTCCACGCGGCCGGCCACGGCGAACACGCCCTGGGTGGCCTGCACGCCGATCTGGTCGAGGTAATAACGCGCGGCTTCGCCGAGCGAGCCGAAATCGACCACCGCAAATTCGCGCGAGGTGTCATCCAGCAGCGGCACCGAGGCGTCGACGTCGGCCAGCGCGAAGCGCGCATTGGTTCCGCCGATATCGGCAACCAGCACCGGCTTGGAAGGAGCGGTCATGCGGTGTGTCCCTGTGCGTCGGTGGCCGGGGGCAGGAAGGGCGCCGCGGCATCGGGGCCCCAACTGCCGGCCGGGTAGGGCTGCAGCGGCAGCTGCGCGTCTTTCCACGCATCGCTGACGCTGTCGATCCACGACCAGGCGGCCTTGACCTCGTCGTCGCGCACGAACAGCGCCGGGTTGCCGTTGAAGGCATCCACGAACAGGCGCTCGTAGGCGATGCGGCGGTGCAGGCCGGTCGGCACCGACAGTTCCAGTTCCAGCGGCTGCAGTTCGATCGCACCCCATTCCGGGCCGGCCAGGCTGCTCATCAGGCCGAGCTCGATGTTTTCCTGCGGCTGCAGCTGGAAGGTCAGGCGGTTGGGCACCGCGTTCTGCCGGTCCGGGCGCTCGAACAGCCAATGCGTCACCGGCTTGAGCGTGACCACGATACGGGTGGAGCGCTCGGCCAGGCGCTTGCCGGTGCACAGGTGGAACGGCACCCCGGCCCAGCGCCAGTTATCGATATGCGCGGTCACCGCGACGAAGGTTTCCACGTCGCTGCCTTCCGGCGGGTGATAGGCCTGCGCCGGCTGGCCGTTGATGCTGCCGGCGGTGTAGCGGCCACGCACGCTGTCGTGGGCGGCATGCTCGGCGGTCATCGGGCGCAGCGCGCGCAGCACCTTGACCTTCTCGTCGCGGATGCGATCGGCTTCCAGCGAGGCTGGCGGCTCCATCGCCACCAGGCACAACAACTGCAGGATGTGACTCTGCACCATGTCGCGCAGCGCGCCGGAGCGCGCGTAGTAGGCATCGCGCCCATCCACGCCTTCGCTCTCGGCCACCAGGATCTGCACCGACTCGATATAGGTGCGGTTCCACACCGCTTCCAGCAAGGTATTGCCGAAGCGCAGCGCGATCAGGTTCTGCACCGCCGCCTTGCCCAGGTAATGGTCCAGGCGGAACACGCGGTCTTCGTCGATCAGCGCGCCGATCGACTGCAGGATCTCGCGGGCGCTGTCCGAGTCGTGGCCGATCGGCTTTTCCAGCATCAGCCGGTGCGGCGCGGCCAGCGCACCGCCCAGGGCCAGGCCCTGGCAGGTGCTGATGTACAGGCCCGGCGGAATCGCCAGGTAGCTCACGCACTGGCGGCTGGCCAGCTCGCGTACGGCATTGGCCACCGACTCGGCATCGCGCAGATCCACCGAGCGATAGTCGACCCGCTGCAGCAGCGTTTCGATCTGCTCGGGCGTGGCGATCGGCAGCGCGGCAGCCAGGCGCGGGCGCAGGACCTCGCGGAACGCCTCGGTGTCGTGCGGCGACAATGCCAGCGCACGGATACGGAAATCCTCCGGCAGCAGGCCATCGACGAACAATCGCAGCAGGGACGGGAAGAGATAGCGCTGGGCGAGATCGCCGGTGGCGCCGAACAGGATCAGGGTGTTGTGCATGGACCGAATTTCAGATTCTGGAGACATCGTGATCAGCAGCTGGTCGGAAAGGCGCCGGACAGCCGGCGGTCGGTATGTCTGTTCCTGAGCGACACTGGTGTGCGCGCAGCGGGGGATGGACGCGTACGCCCAATCCCCGATTGTTGCAGCAAGTGGCCGTCAGCGGTTAGCGCCGCGGCGGTTGACCTGCACATGCGTGGCCGAATGGCGGGCCTCGCAAGGTAGGCTGCACCGCTTAAGACAGCGGCTTGGGTCGGTGGCGGCATGGTCCCTCCCGAGATCGATGTTGCCATGTGAAAACGATTACATGTCAGAATAAACCAATGCATTCGTTTGCAGGGGATTTCCTTGCAGGCGCATGCGGCGTCACCGCCGTCGGGAGGGCCGAGGGCAGGGCGCACAACTTACGTTGAGGCCGAAGATGGCGAAAGTGCAGTTGGAAGGTGTCCGCAAGGTCTACGAGAACGGCCAGGTCGCGGTGCAGGGTGCGAGCTTCGAGGTCGCCGATGGCGAGCTGATGGTGCTGGTCGGTCCGTCCGGCTGCGGCAAGTCGACCCTGTTGCGCATGATCGCCGGGCTCGAGGACATCAGCGCCGGCACGCTCAAGATCGGCGAGCGCGTGGTCAACGACGTGGCCCCCAAGGACCGCGACATCGCCATGGTGTTCCAGAGCTATGCGCTCTACCCGCACATGACCGTGGCCGAGAACCTGGCCTTCGGGCTCAAGCTGCGCGGCCACCCCAAGCAGGTCATCGCCGAGCGCGTCAACAACGCCGCCGAGCTGCTGGGGCTGACCCCGATGCTCGACAAGCTGCCCAAGGCGATGTCCGGCGGCCAGCGTCAGCGCGTGGCGCTGGGGCGGGCGATGGTGCGCGAGTCGTCGGTGTTCCTGCTCGACGAGCCGCTGTCCAATCTGGATGCCAAGCTGCGCCACAGCGTGCGTACCGAGATCGCGCAGCTGCATCGCAAGCTCGGCACCACGATGATCTACGTCACGCACGATCAGGTCGAGGCGATGACGCTGGGCCAGCGCATCGTGGTGCTCAAGGATGGGGTGATCCAACAGATCGACAGCCCGATGGCGCTGTACGACCGCCCGGCCAATCTGTTCGTGGCCGGATTCCTCGGCAGCCCGGCGATGAACGTGCTGCAGGGGCGCCTGGATGAGCAGGACGGCCTGCATCTGGTCATGGCCGATGGCTGGCGTGTGCCGCTGGGTGCGGCGCGGGTCGAGCGCAGCTGGTTCGGTCGCGAGGTGATCGTCGGCGTGCGTCCGGAGCACCTGCAGCCGTCAAACGACGCCGCGCTGGGCTTTGACGCGCGTATCGATGTGATCGAGCCGGTCGGCAACGAGATCTTCCTCAACCTCGACCGTGGCGGCCAGCCGCTGGTGATCCGGGTCGCACCGCAGGCCTTGCCGGCGGTGGGGGAGCAACTGCGCCTGGCACTGCGCAGCGAGGCGCTGCACTTCTTCGACCCGGCCAGCGGCGAACGGCTGGCGCTGGCCTAACGCGCCAGTCCCTGCACGAATGCAAGCGGGCGGGCGGCATGCGCGCCCGCCTGCAGCACGGCGTCGGCCTCCAGGGTCAGCTCCAGCGGCAGCACCGCCAGTGCAAGATCGCCCGCCACGCTGACCAGCGTGCCGACGGTGGCATCGCCCAGCAGCACGGCCTGGCCGGCCTCGGCCAGCGCATCGCTGCCAACGGCATCGACCTGCAGCAGCTGCAGCGCACGCTTGGCCTTGCCTAGAAAATGCGTACGCGCCACGATCTCCTGGCCCGGGTAGCAGCCCTTCTTGACGCTGAAGGCCTGCAGGCGATCCAGCGCCAGCTGCTGCGGCGTCCACTGCTCGCGTTGCGCATCGGGCAGGCGCGCCAGCCCCAGTTGTAGGTCCGTACGGCGCCACTCGGCGTCCATGCGCGGTACTTCGATAGGCGCGGCCAATGCCTCATCGTTCGTCAGCAACATCAGCGTGCGCGGCAGGGCAGGGCTGCCCAGGTCCAATTCGATACGCTGCGTTCCGATATCGGCCTGCGCGCCCTGGGCGCGCGCGGGCGCGGCAAGGCCGCCAAACGCCAAAAGCGCCGCCACGCCGATCTTGAGCTTGCGTCGGAACACAAAACGGCCGAGTTGCGTTGCGATCTCGGCCGCATTGCCATCGGGCAACAGCATCAGCAGGTGGGTGTCGTCCTCACGCAGGAGTGCGAAGATGGCGATCACGCGCCCCTTTGCCGTCAACCACGCATTCCACTGCCACTGCCCGATCGCCAGCGCCTGTACGTCGTTGGCAAATTGCGCATGCGCGAACGCCACTGCATCCGTCCCGATCAAGCGGACGTATTGCATGTCGTGCAGGGAGCCAAAACCCTGTGGAATAAGATTCAGGTTGTCAGCCATGGAAGGGGAGGACTAAAATCGCAATGTTGTGAGACCACTATGATAGGCCATCCAACCCCCACCCCAGCGCAGGATTCCGAGACGCAGCCTTCTCCTCAGGAGCATCTTCCCGAGAAGCAGCCACTGCCCAAGGAGATTGGTGGACGCGACGGCCCCGAGCCAACGCGCTACGGCGACTGGGAAAAAAATGGACGCTGCATCGATTTTTGAGCAGCTTTTAGCCACAGCGGTCTAGTGCCGCCCAGCCGAGAAAACGAGCCCAGCGAATGGCGATCCGCGAACGTCCTCTTTCCCCGCATCTCCAGGTGTACCGCTGGCAGATACAGATGGTGACCTCGATTCTCAATCGAGCCACTGGCATCGTACTGTCCATCGGCGCCCTGGCGATTGCTGCCGCCTTGCTGACATTGATGCTCGGCCCCGACCACTGGAATTGTTTCCGCGAGCACGCAGGCGCCTGGTACGGCCAGGTTTTCCTGTTCGGCTGGACCTGGTGCTTCGCGTTCCACCTGTTCGGTGGACTGCGCCACATCATGCAGGACTTCGGACAGGGCTATGCAGTGCGCTCGTTCGTCAGTCTTGGCTGGTTGTCGCTAATCCTGAGCTTCGTGCTCACCGCTGCGATCTGGGCATATGTACTGCTGGCCGGAGGTGCCGTATGAACCGCTACCGTACCCCGCTGAAGAACGTGCGTGGCCTGGGTGCCGCCAAGACCGGCACCGAGCACTTCGTGGTGCAGCGCCTGACCGCCACCGCCCTGGTGCCGCTGTCGATCTGGTTCCTGATCTTCGTGCTGAGCCTGATCGGTGCCGATCACGCTGCGGCCAGCGCTGCCGTGGCCAAGCCCTGGAACGCGATCCTGTTGGTCGGCTTCCTGATCGCCTCGTTCTGGCATGCGCAGCTGGGCATGCAGGTGGTGCTGGAAGATTACGTGCACAACTCGCTGCTCGCGCTTGCTGCGCAGACCATCGTGCGCTTCGTCGCCGTGCTGGGCGCCATCGTCAGCGTGTTTGCCGTGGCGCGTATTGCGCTGGGCATCAGCTGAGTCGTCCGCGACCAAACAGGAATCCATAATTCGATGTCCGCTTACAAGATCACAGAACACAAGTACGACATGGTCGTGGTGGGCGCCGGCGGCGCCGGCCTGCGCGCCACGTTCGGCCTGGCCCAGAAGGGCCTGCAGACGGTCTGCCTGACCAAGGTCTTCCCGACCCGCTCGCATACCGTTGCGGCGCAGGGCGGCATTTCCGCCGCGCTGGGCAACATGGGCGAAGACGACTGGCGCTACCACTTCTACGACACCATCAAGGGCTCGGACTGGCTGGGCGACCAGGACGCGATCGAGTACATGTGCCGCGAGGCGATTCCGGCCATTATCGAGCTCGAGCACTACGGCGTGCCGTTCTCGCGGACCGAAGAGGGCAAGATCTACCAGCGCCCGTTCGGCGGCATGACCACCAAGTACGGCGAAGGCCCGTCCGCGCAGCGCACCTGCGCGGCGGCCGACCGTACCGGTCACGCGATGTTGCACACGCTGTACCAGCAGTCGCTGGCGCACAACGCACGCTTCATGATCGAGTACTTCGCACTCGACCTGATCTTCGACGAGGAAGGCGTCTGCCGCGGCGTGCTGGCGCTGGATATGGCCGATGGCAGCTTGCATCTGTTCCGCGCCCACGGCGTGGTGCTGGCCACCGGCGGCTATGGCCGTGCCTACTTCAGCGCCACCTCCGCCCACACCTGTACCGGTGACGGCGGCGGCCTGGTGATGCGTGCCGGCCTGCCGGTGCAAGACATGGAGTTCGTGCAGTTCCATCCCACCGGTATCTACGGTGCGGGCTGCCTGATCACCGAGGGCGTGCGTGGCGAAGGCGGCATCCTGCGCAACAGCAACGGCGAGCGCTTCATGGAGCGCTACGCACCGCATTACAAGGATCTGGCATCGCGCGACGTGGTATCGCGTTCGATGACAGTGGAGATCCGCGAAGGCCGTGGCGTGGGCGAGCACAAGGATCACATCCTGCTCGACCTGACCCACCTCGGCCCGGAAGTCATCAACGAAAAGCTGCCCGGCATCGCCGAGAGCGCGCACATCTTTGCCGGTGTGGACGTGACCAAGCAGCCGATTCCGGTGTTGCCGACCGTGCACTACAACATGGGCGGCATTCCGACCAACTTCTATGGCGAAGTCGTGCGCAAGCAGGGCGACAACCCGGATGCAGTCGTGCCGGGCCTGTACGCGATCGGCGAAGCTGCCTGCGTGTCGGTGCACGGTGCCAACCGCCTGGGTTCCAATTCGCTGCTGGATCTGGTGGTGTTCGGCCGTGCGGTGGCAAACCGCTGCGCCGAGACGGTCAAGCCCAACCAGCCGCACAAGACGCTGCCGTCCGATGCCTGCGACAAGGCGCTGGGCCTGCTGGACAAGCTGCGCTACGCCAACGGCTCCACGCCGACTTCGGTGATCCGCGACAACATGCAGCGCACCATGCAGTCGGACGCGGCAGTGTTCCGTACCAGCAAGACGCTGAAAGAGGGCGTCGACAAGATGGCCGAGATCTTCGCCAGCTTCGAGGACGTCAAGGTCTCGGACCGCTCGCTGGTGTGGAACTCGGACCTGATCGAAACCTACGAGTTGAACAACCTGCTGCTCAATGCAGTGGCGACGATCAACTCGGCCGAACAGCGGCATGAGAGCCGCGGCGCGCATTCGCACGAAGACTTTCCGGACCGCGACGACGTCAACTGGCAGAAGCACACGCTGGTCACCGTCGACGACAAGGGCAAGTGCGAGTTCGAATATCGTCCGGTGCACATGTACACGCTGAGCAAGGACGTGGACGTGGTCCCGCCGAAGCCGCGCGTTTACTGATCGATGCGCATGGATCGATCCGCTTTCGCATTGCCTCTGCTGGCCGGCCTGTCCGGGTACCGCAGCCGTGCACCGCGACAGCCGGATCGCCTCATGACGCAGGGGCAACGCCGGCAAGCCGCCGGCGGTTGCGCCACCGCCGCGGCGGTGGCATCCGTCATCTTTACCTTCATGCGCACGGTGCGGTTGTCGTTCGCACCGCGCATCGCCTGAGCCAACGAGAGCAGCTATGGCAGAGTTCACCCTCCCCAAGAATTCAAAGATCGGCAAGGGCAAGCATTACCCTGCACAGGGCGCCAAGAACACGCGCACCTTCAAGGTCTACCGCTGGGATCCGGATGGCGAAGCCAACCCGCGTACCGACAGCTATGAGATCGATCTCGACAAGTGCGGTCCGATGGTGTTGGACGCGCTGATCAAGATCAAGAACGAGATCGACCCGACGCTGGCGTTCCGTCGCTCCTGCCGCGAGGGCATCTGCGGCTCGTGCGCGATGAACATCGACGGCACCAATACGCTGGCCTGCACCAAGGCGATTGCCGCCTGCGGCAAGGCCGAGGTGCCGATCTATCCGCTGCCGCACATGAGCGTGATCAAGGACCTGGTGCCGGATCTGACGCATTTCTACGCGCAGTACGCGTCGATCAAGCCGTGGATCCGCACCCAGACCCCGCCGCCGCCGGACCGCGAGCGCCTGCAGTCGCCGGAAGACCGCCGCAAGCTCGATGGGTTGTACGAGTGCATCCTGTGCGCCTGCTGCTCGACCAGCTGCCCGAGCTACTGGTGGAATGGCGAGCGCTATCTGGGCCCGGCGATCCTGCTGCAGGCGTATCGCTGGATCATCGATTCGCGCGACGAAGACACCGGTGCGCGCCTGGACGACCTGGAAGATCCGTTCAAGCTGTATCGCTGCCACACCATCATGAACTGCGCGCGGACCTGCCCCAAGGGCCTGAACCCGGCGCTGGCGATTGCCGAGATCAAGAAGCTGATGATGGCGCGTCGCGCCTGATCGCAGGGCAATGCGGCCCCGCTTCGGCGGGGAGATGGTTCACAGCGGCACCGGCCCTTGGTCTGGTGCCGCTGTCGTTTTCGGTGCCGGCAAGGCGAGGTGGAGAGTGAGATGGATGAAGAAACGCTGTTGAAGAAACTGCGCTGGCGTTGCCGGCGCGGCATGCGCGAGCTCGATCAATTGTTCGGGCGCTATCTGGATCAACGCTGGGCGCAGGCTTCCGAATCCGAGCGCGCGGTTTTCCTACAGCTGCTGGATTGCGAAGACGATAAGTTGTGGCGCTGGTTCATGGGATACGAGGCCTGCCCCGATGCCGTCAACGCCGCACTCATCGCCGATATTCGCGCCATGCCGGCTTGAATGGCGACCCTCGCGCGGGCTTGCCTGCGCGCTGGGCGTGCTGAGCGCGCTCGCATTGTGGGCACTCTGGCGGAGTGGGGTGCCGCCATGGCTGGCGATGCTGTTGTCTGTCTATACGGTGTTGACCGGTGGACGATCACTGCGCCTGCTGTTGCGCTCGCCAGCGCGGGAAGTGATCGTGCCCTGGAGCGAAACGCCCGCCAGCGTTGACGGTGTGCAGGTGCAGGGCCTGCAGGTGGCGTGGCGCGGGCCGATCGCGGTGGTGGCGTGGACTGGCCTGGATGCACGTCGCCAACGCCTGCTTTTCTGGCCGGATACCTTGCCCGCAGCGCAGCGACGTGAACTGCGTCTGGCCGCTCAGGCACACGCCATTTCGTCCCGGCGGCCGCAAGTGGCACCATAGCGTCCCTTTCCTGGTTGAACCGCATGTTCAAACCTATCCCGGTTGCCATCGGCTTGCGCTACCTGCGTGCCAAGCGGCGCAATGGCTTCATCTCGTTTATCTCGATGGCATCGATCCTGGGCATCGCCCTGGGCGTGACCGTGCTGATCACCACGCTGGCGGTGATGAGCGGTTTCCAGAAGGAAATCCGCGACCGCCTGCTGCAGATGGCCGCGCATGCCACGGTCAGTGCGGACGGCGCGCCGATGCACGACTGGCAGCATGCTGTCGAGGTCGCCATGGCCGATCCGCGCATCGCCGGTGCCGCGCCCTACATCGAAACCGAATCGCTGCTGCAGGGCCCGCGCAAGCAGCCGGCGATCGTGCGCGGCATCGTTCCTGCCGAAGAGGGCAAGGTATCGGTGCTGGCCAAGAAGATGCAGCAGGGGTCGGTCGACAGCCTGACCCCGGGCTCCTACAACATCGTCATCGGCAAGGAGCTGGCGATCTGGCTGGGCGTGGACATGGGCGACAGCATCGTGGTGCTGCTCAGCGATACCCAGGCCACGCCGCTGGGCGCGATGCCGCGGCTCAAGCGCTTCACCGTCAGCGGAATCTTCGAGGCGGGCTACAACGAGATCGACCGCGGCCTGGCCGTGGTCAACATGCAGGACCTGGCACGCGTGCTGCGCATGGACGGCGTCACCGGCGTGCGGCTGCGCCTGCACGACATGGATCAGGCCTGGCCGGTGGCACGCGATCTGGCGGTGAAGTTGCATGGCCCGTACCGGGTCAGCGACTGGACCCAGGAGAACGCCAATCTCTACCACTCGTTGAAGATGGAAAAGACCGTGATGGGCATCCTGCTGTCGCTGATCGTGGCGATGGGCGCGTTCAACTTGGTGTCCTCGCAGGTGATGCTGGTCACCGACAAGCAGGCCGATATCGCCATCCTGCGCACCCTGGGCCTGTCGCCTGCTGGGGTGATGCAGGTGTTCATGGTGCAGGGTTCGTTGATCGGCTTCATGGGCACGATCATGGGCGTGATCGGCGGCATCGTGCTGACGCTCAACCTGGAGCGCATCCTGGGTGTGATCGAGACCATCTTCAGCGTCAAGCTGCTGCCCGAGGACGTGTATTACATCACCGGCTTGCCGACCGACATGCAGACCCAGGACGTGGTGGTGATCACCGTCGTCGCGCTGGTGATGAGTTTCCTGGCGACCTTGTATCCGGCATGGCGCGCCTCGCGCACGCAGCCGGCGGAGGCGCTGCGTTATGAATGAGATCAGGGAATCGGCCGTGCAAACGCCAAACCATGCAGAGGCGGTGATCCGCGCCGAGGGTCTGGGCAAGACCTACGCCGAGGGCAAGATGCGCACGCCGGTGTTCGACGGTCTGGATCTGACCGTGGCGACAGGCGAAACCGTGGCCATTGTCGGCGCCTCAGGGGCGGGCAAGAGCACGCTGCTGCATCTGCTCGGCGGCTTGGACATTCCGACCTCGGGCGAGGTGTACGTGGCCGGCCGGCGCATGTCAGCGTTGTCCGATGGCGAGCGCGGCAAGCTGCGCAATCAGGCCCTGGGTTTCGTCTACCAGTTCCATCATTTGCTGCCGGAATTCACCGCGCTGGAAAACGTGATGATGCCGGTACTGTTGTCCGGGAAAGAAGTGTCAGTGGCGCGGGCGCAGGCCTTGCAGTTGCTGGAATCGGTCGGGCTCGGACACCGCATCGAGCACAAGCCCAGCGAATTGTCCGGCGGCGAGCGTCAGCGTGCGGCGGTGGCGCGCGCACTGGTGAACAAGCCGGGCTGCGTGCTGGGCGATGAGCCCACCGGCAACCTGGACGACAAGACCGCCGAGACCGTGTTCGAGCTGATGCTGGAGCTCAACCGTGCACAGCGCACCAGTCTGGTCCTGGTGACGCACGATCGCAGTCTGGCGCGACGCCTGGACCGCGTGCTCGAGCTGCATCAGGGCAGGCTGCGCGAACTGGCACCTTCTGCGGTGTAAGAAGCACTGCCTGGCCGTCGGAATTCCTGGCGGCTGGGCGGCGGTGAACCCGCGGTCTCAGATTGAAGATCCTGGGGCTGATTGCGGGTGCATTCGCGTGATGCATCGACTGGCGGTGGCCACAGCATGCGCGCTCAGCACAAAGTGCCCGCGCGCAGCAACGCGCCGATGCTCGCGTCGACAGGAATTGCGTTGACAGGAAGAACGGTCGCCGCCACGGGTGTGGCGACGACCCAGCGCATCAGGGAATGATGCGCAGCGCGCGCAGGCGCGTGAACAGTTCCAGGAACGATGCACGGCTGTCGTAGAAATCCGTAAAGCCCAGTTCGCGGCTCTTGGTCATGTCGTTGACGCACTCGATCTCGCGGCCCAGGTCGGCATCGGTGTGCCACCAGGATGCCAATCGATTGACGTCGGCCTCCACCAGGCCATGCTGGCTGGCGATCTCGCTCCATATTGCCGGCGCGGTCTCGCTCAGGCGTGCCTCCAGCGGCTGCGGGGTCTCGGGGCAGGGCGCAGCGTCGAGCCCGAAGAAGTCGGCAATCTGGCTCCACATCCAGCGCCAGCGGAACACGTCGCCGTTGACGGTGTTGAAGGCCTGATTGCGTGCGGCCGGGCTCAGGCCGGCCCAGGCCAACTGCTTGCCGAGCAGGCCGGCATCGGTCAGGTCGGTGAGGCTGTTCCACTGCGCCTGCGAGCCGGGAAACACGAACGGCTGGCCGGTGTGCTTGCACAGCGATGCATACACCGCCAGCGTCACGCCCATGTTCATCGCATTGCTGCCATTGGCCATGCCGATCATGGTGTGCGAGCGATGCACGCTCCAGCCGAAGCCATGCTGCTCGGCATGTGCGAACAACAGGTCTTCTAGCGTGTAGTAGAAGTTCTCACCGGGCTGGCGCGGCTCGCTTTCGCGGAACGGCGTTTCCGCCTTGCCGCTGCCGTAGTTCTCGAACGCGCCCAGGTAATGCTTGGTGCCGGTGACCAGCGCCATGTGCTGCAGCGGCGCATCGCTCAGCGCTTCGCACAGATGCCGCATCATCGCGCCGTTGGCTTCGACGTTCTCGCGCTCGGTGTCGCGCCGTGTCCAGGTGCAGAAGAACACGTGGGTGATCGGCAGGCCACGCAGCGCGGTGCTGGTGCTGTCGGCATCCAGCAGATCGGCCGCAAGCGGGATCACGCCGTCCTGAGGCAGCGGGCGCCGTGCCAGGCCATAGACGGTCCAGCCATCGGCCACCAGGACATTGGCGAGGTTGTAACCGGAAATGCCGGTCACGCCGACAATCAGTGCAGTGCCTTTACGCATGGGGGAAGCTCCTCAGAAACAGTGGCGAACATAACGCGGCAGTCATGAAATCGAGGCGAATGCAGTCTGATACGGTTGCTGTGCGGCCTGCAGACGCTGTCCTGCCTGGCGCATCGCACGCGTGCGGCAGCACCTTCCACCGGCTGGATGTACCACGGCAGTCGCAGTCTTATTCCTACCGCGCAATGCGCCGCTCGCTGCTGTGCCCGACGCAGACGCTGGTCTAACTTGAGTCGGTGGATGGACCACGGCCGGGATGGCGACCGACAGCATGGATGCGTCAGCACAGGCACCGCCTACACCGCGGCGGATACCGACGATGACCGCGGCAGCGGCCTTGTTGCTGGGCATCGTGGTGTGCGCGTGGTCGCCTGCGCTGCTGTCGCGTGCGGTCTATGCGGCATGCCTTGCTGCAGCGGTGCTGGGCATCGGCCTCGGCACATGGCTGCGTCCGCGGCGGATCGTGTTGGTGGGGACACTGGCCAGCGCGGTGTTCGGTTTCGGCCTGATGGGCTGGCAGGTCACCGGCGTCCTGCAGGCACAATTGCACCCGCAGGATGAAGCGCGGGAACTGACCGTGCGCGGGCAGGTTGTCGAACTGCCGGTCGCCGAGCCACGACGCACGCGCTTTCAGCTGCGCGTGGATGACGATCCCGCACAGCCTGCCGCACTGCGCGGCAAGCTGCTGCAGCTGGCCTGGTATGACGACTTCGGTGCCGAGCGCATCGGGCCGCGTGCCGCGCTGCGCGCGGGCGCCGCCTGGCAGCTGCGGCTCAAGCTGCGTGCGCCGCGCGGCTTGCGCAACCCTGGTGGCTTCGATGCCGAGCGGCAGGCACTGGCGCAGCGCATTGCCGCCAGCGGCTATGTGCGGGTGCCGATTGCGGCGCGGCAGACCGCTGCACCGCGCGGCGTGGATGCCTGGCGCGAAGCGATGTCGCAGCGCATTGCCGACCGCGTGCCTGGATCATCGGCGCCTTACCTGCGCGCGCTCGCCCTGGGCGACACGCGCGGGCTGGACGACGCAGCCTGGGCCACGCTGCGTGCGACCGGGCTCAGCCATCTGATTGCGATCTCGGGATTTCATGTGGGGCTGGTCGCTGCATTCGTCGCCCTGCTGGTCGCCGGACTCTGGCGAGCCTGGCCGGTGCTTGGAACGCGGATTCCGCGGTCCCATGTAGCTGCGGTCGCCGCCTTGTTCGGTGCCGCAGGCTATGCGGCGCTGGCGGGCCTGGCGCTGCCGACGGTGCGCACCGTGCTGATGATTGCCGTGGTCGCCCTGGCGCGGGTGCTGCGGCGGCGCGTCAGCACCGTGCAGATCCTCGCGCTGGCCTTGTTGGCAGTGCTGCTGTGGGACCCGCTCAGCGTGCTGGTGGCGGGCTTCTGGCTCAGCTTTGCCGGGGTGGCCTGGCTGGTGTGGTGCCTGCCAGCGGACGATCGCGCGGTCGTGCGCGGCTTCCTGTCCGCCCAGACCGTCGCCACTGTTGGCCTGCTGCCGTTGACCGTCAGCCTGTTCGGCCAGGCATCGCTGGTGGGGCCATTGGCCAATCTGCTCGCCATTCCCTGGTGGACTTTTGTAGTAGTGCCGCTCGCCTTGCTGGGCACCGGGCTGGAAGCAGTACATCCGGGAGCGGGCGTGTGGGCATGGCGATTGGCTGGTTGGTGCTTCGAGCTGACTTGGCCAGGCCTGGTCTGGCTTGGACAGACCTCGGTGGCGTTGTGGTGGGTACCCGAGTCCGATGCGCTCGCATTGGTCGCGGCCTTGCTCGGCGCGTTCTGGTTGCTGCTGCCGCGCGGCGCGCCCGGCAAATCCATGGCGCTGTTGTTGTGGTTGCCGCTGCTGTGGCCGGACCGCGAGCTGCCCGCGGCCGGCGAAGCCGACGTGCAGGTGCTGGACGTGGGGCAGGGTCTGGCCGTGCTGGTACGCACGCAACGGCATGCATTGCTGTTCGACACCGGCCCGGCGGTGCGCGATGGCTTCGATGCGGGCGAGCGGGTAGTGCTGCCGGCCTTGCGCGCGCTCGGGGTGCGCCGCCTGGATGCCATCGTGCTCAGTCACGCCGACGCCGACCATGCCGGCGGCTATGCAGCGGTGCGTGCGGGATTACCCGTGGCGATGACTGCGGCACCGCCACAGGCGCCACTGGACGTCAGCACCCGCTGCCGTGCCGGCCAGCAATGGGCATGGGACGGGGTGCGCTTTGGCTTCCTGCACCCCAGCGCCGGCTTTCCGTATCTGCGCAATCAGTCCAGTTGCGTGCTGCGCATCGAGACGCGATATGGAAGCGCCTTGTTGCCGGGCGATATCGGCGAGCTCGTCGAGCGCCGCCTGCTGCGTGAACATGCCGCGGAGTTACGTGCCGATCTGGTGGTGGTCCCGCACCACGGCAGCGCCGACGGCTCGCATGCCGCTTTCATCGCCGCCACCGGCGCGCGGCTGGCGCTGGTGTCCTCCGGGCACGGCAATCGCTTCGGTCACCCGCGTGCCGAGGTGGTGCAGCGCTGGCAGGGCAGTGGCGCCGAGTTGCTCGACACGGCCCGGGCCGGGGCAATCCGGGTCTGGCTGGGCGCCGACGGCCTGCAGGTACGCGAGCGGCGGCGCTGGCAGCCACGGCTCTGGGATGCTGCGGAACGGCGGCGGTCGGCTGCTATCCTATCGACCAGCGAATAGGCGGCCGCGTTGCCGGAGGAATCGAATCGTGTTGGAGCTGGTCAAGGCAGGCGGTTGGCCGATGGTGCCGTTGCTGTTGCTGGGCGTGATTGCGCTGGCGATCGTGCTAGAGCGTCTGTGGAGCCTGCGCCGCAACGAGGTGACCCCGCCAGGTCTGGGCGAGGAGGTCCGCAACTGGGCCGCGCGCGGCAAACTGGATCCCAGCCACATCGAGTCGCTGCGGCGCAATTCGCCGCTGGGCGCCTTGCTGGCCGCAGCGCTGGACGTGCGCGGTCGTCCGCGTGAATTGATTCGCGAGCGTATCGAGGACACCGGCCGGCATGTGGTGCACCGCATGGAGCGCTATCTGAATGCCTTGGGCACGATCGCTTCGGCCGGGCCGCTGCTGGGACTGCTGGGCACGGTGGTCGGCATGATCCAGATGTTCCTGGGCATCCTCGATCACGGCGTGGGCGATGTGAACCAGCTGGCCGGCGGCATCGGCAAGGCGCTGGTGTGCACGGCCACCGGCATGATCATCGCGGTACCGGCATTGATGGCGCATCGCTTCTTCAAGGGCCGCATCGCCGGTTACATCATCGAGATGGAGCAGGAAGCCACCTTGTTGCTGGACACGATGGACGGCCGCGTGGTGCCAGCCGCCACGGCGCCGGTCGCGGCAGCTGGCAAACCCGTCATGGCAAAGGGCTGACGGATGCGCATCGGCAGTGACCGAGGCCAGGACGAGCCGCATATCGATCTGGTGCCATTGATTGACGTCATCCTTGTCCTCATCATCTTTTTCGTGGTGACCACGACTTTCGACGCACGCTCCACGCTGCAATTGCAGCTGCCGACCGCCAGCGACCAGCACAGCAGCACACCGCCACGTTCGCTGAGCGTGCTGGTCAATGCCGATGGGCGTTATTTCATCAACGATCAGGAAGTGCTGCGCTCGGACGTGGACTCGCTCAAGCAGACCATCGCCCAGCTCGCCGGCGACGACCGCGAGCAGACGGTGTTGCTGCGCGCCGATGCACGCACGCCGTATCAAGCGGTGGTGACCGCGCAGGATGCATTGGGGCAACTCGGCTTCCGCCGCATCGCGATCGCCACAGCGCCTCAAGCCGGGGCGACATCCACGACCGGCCAGACCCGCACTAACGGAACCCGCCAGTGACCACCTCCAACGACCGCCCGGCGCCAGTTTCGTCCTGGCGCACGTACCGTCGCCTGCTGGCCTTCGCCAAGCCGTATCGCCTGTTGCTGGTTGCCGCGCTGATTGCCGCGCTGATCGAGGCGGCCGGCACGACCGGCTTCCTGGCGTTGATGAAGCCGATCACCGACGAGACCTTCATCTACAAGAATGCCGAAGTCAGTCGCTGGCTGCCGGTGCAGATCATCCTGTTGTTCGTGGTGCGCGGCGTCGCCGGCTACATCACCGATATGGCGATGGGCAAATCCGCACGCAGCATCGCGCGCGACCTGCGCGTCAAGGTGATGTCCAAATATCTGCGCCTGCCGGGATCGCGCTTCGACTCCGAACCGGTGCCGTCGATGCTGATCCGCCTGGGCTCGGACTCGGATCAGGTGGCGCAGGCGGCGGTGGATGCGGTCAAGGTGATGATCCAGCAGTCACTGCAGGTGATCGGTGCGCTGGCGCTGATGCTGTGGCATAGCTGGCAGGTCACGCTGACCATCCTGGTGCTGGCGCCGGTGCTGGCCTGGGTGATGGACAAGGTGGCGCGGCGCTATCGGCGCATCAGCCACAGCATCCAGGAAAGCGGCGCGCATCTGCTGCAGGCGGCCGACCAGACCTTGTCCAGCCATCAGGAGGTCAAGATCTACGGTGCCCAGCAGACCGAAATGGAGCGCTACGGCGCGCTGGCCGACCGCAATCTGCGTCTGGCAATGAAGGTCGAATCCACGCGGGGCATTTCCACCGCCACGGTGCAGATGATCGGTGCGATCGGCCTGTCGGCGCTGTTGTTCGTGGCCGGGGCCCAGGCACTGGCCGGGCGGCTGACCGCCGGCGACTTCGTGGTGCTGATGACCTCGATGCTGACGATCATCCCGGGCCTCAAGCAGCTCACCAATGTGCAGAACATGGTGCAGCGCGGCCTGGCCTCGGCCGAGCGCCTGTTCTCGGTGCTCGACAGTCCCGACGAGCCGGACCAGGGCGCGGTGCCGCTGACGCGCGCCAAGGGCCTGATCGAATTCCGCAATGTCACTGCACGCTATCCGGGCCAGGTGAACCCGGCCCTGGCCGAGGTCAGTTTCGTGGCGCAACCGGGCACGGTGACGGCGATCGTCGGGCGTTCCGGCAGCGGCAAGTCCAGCCTGATCAAGTTGATCCCGCGCTTCTACGAAGCAGAGTCCGGGCAGATCCTGCTCGACGGGCACCCGGTGCAGGCGTACGCGCTGGCCGATCTGAGGCGGCAGATCGCGCTGGTCGGCCAGCAGGTCATGCTGTTCGACGGCAGCATCGCCGACAACGTCGCCTACGGCGAAATGCGCAGTGCCGATGCCGGCCAGCTGGAACGCGCCATCCTGGGCGCCAACGCGATGGAGTTCGTCGCGCAGCTGCCCGAAGGCCTGCAGTCGCATGTGGGCACCAAGGGCGGGCGCCTGTCCGGCGGCCAGCGCCAGCGTCTGGCGATCGCGCGCGCAATGCTCAAGGACGCGCCGATCCTGATCCTGGACGAAGCCACCGCGGCGCTGGACAACGAATCCGAACGCCTGGTGCAGGACGCCTTGCACAAGCTGATGCCGGACCGCACCACGCTGGTGATCGCGCACCGCCTGTCTACCATCGAGCATGCCGACCAGGTGCTGGTGATGGACCAGGGCCGTATCGTCGAGCGCGGCACCCATCACCAATTGCTGGAGCAGGGCGGCTTGTACTCGCACCTGCACGGCATGCAGTTCCGCGAACGTCAGGCATGAGCAAGCGCGGCACCCGCACGCCGGGTTACTGGTACGACAATGCGCCGATCCCGCTGTCGGCGCGCCTGCTGGCGCCGGTCTACGGCGCTGCCATCGCGCTGCGACGCGCCCTGTATCGCCGCGGCTGGCGCAAGCGCCACGGCGTGCCGGTGCCGGTGATCGTGGTGGGCAACGTCACTGCCGGCGGCACCGGCAAGACGCCGTTGACGATTGCTCTGGTCGCCAAGTTGCAGGAGGCCGGCTGGACGCCCGGCGTGGCCAGCCGCGGGTATGGCCGTGACGAATCGGGCACGGCGCGCTGGGTCGAGGCGGACACGCCGGTCGCGCTCGGCGGCGACGAGCCGGTCCTGATCGCCTGGAAGACCGGTGCCCGCGTACGCGTGGACAGCGATCGCCTGGCTGCGGCGCGCGCCCTGGTCGAAGCGGGCTGCGACATCGTCGTCTGCGACGACGGGCTGCAGCACTACCGGCTGGCCCGCGATGTCGAGATCGAAGTGGTCGATGGCCAGCGCCGCTACGGCAATGGGCGTCTGCTGCCGGCCGGGCCGCTGCGCGAGCCAGCTGCACGTGCACGCGACTGCGATTTCCGCGTGGTCAATCTGGGCCAGGCCAGCGCAGCAGCGACCGCACCCGCGCCTGATGACACCGGATTCGGCGAATGGCAGATGCGCCTGAGCATCGACAGCGTGCAGCCGATGGATGGCAAGCGCGCTCAGCCATTGAGCCGGCTGGCCGGCCAGCGCGTGCATGCCGTGGCCGGGATCGCGCACCCGGAACGCTTCTTCGCGATGCTGCGTGCGCGCGGCATCGGTGTAGTGCCGCATGCCTTCCCTGATCATCACGTGTATCGCGCGGCGGATTTCAGTTTCGGCAGCCGTTTGCCAGTGCTGATGACCGAAAAGGATGCGGTGAAATGCAGGCCATTTGCCGACGAATGGCTGTACAGCGTGCCGCTCAAGGCGGAGCTGCCGGCGGCGTTCTGGGTGAGCCTGCTGGATCGACTGGACAAGTTGGCCAGCCGGCAGGGCGTGTGAACGCTGCGCCGGCAGGGCGATCTGCGGCTTGGTTGCAGGGTCCTTGCCGACTCACCGTCGTGGGACACGCCGCAAGAACATCAAGGTCCCGCGACGGTGGGTGGGCAAAGACCAATCAAGATGTCGGTGTGCCTGTGCGAGCAGTGCATGCAGCGGCGCGTAGTGCTGATGTAGGGCATCGCTGCTCAACTGAACACCGCGACTTCGCTCAATCACACCACGACATCATGCGATTCGATTATCTCGTTTCTTCCACTCTTCCTGTTTTCCAGAGCGCGCACGCATGACTAACTCAACGCCTGCAGATTTCGTCGTCGCCATTCCCGCACGCTACGCTTCCACGCGCTTGCCGGGCAAGCCGCTGCAGTTGATCGGCGATCGCCCGATGATCCAGCATGTGGCCGAGCGGGCGCTGCTGGCCGGCGCGCGCGAGGTCTGGGTGGCCACCGACGATGCACGCATTGCCGAGGTGGTCGAAGGCCTGTCCGGCGTGCATGTGGCGATGACCGGCGACGCGCACGCATCGGGTACCGACCGGCTTGCCGAATGCGCGCGGATCGCCGGATGGGAAGCCGAGACCTGCGTGGTGAACCTGCAGGGCGACGAGCCGTTCGCGCCGGCCGCCGGCATCCGTGCGGTGGCCGAGCTGCTGCTGCACTCCGGCGCCGAAATGGCCACGCTGGCCGCACAGGTCGACGGCGCGCACGAACTGTTCGATCCGAACGTGGTCAAGCTGGTGCGTAACGCAGGTGGCGACGCCTTGTACTTCAGTCGCGCGCCGATTCCCTGGCATCGCGACAGCTTCGCCAGTCAGCGCGACAGCTTGCCCGGTGACGGGCAATGGCTGCGCCATATCGGGATCTACGCCTACCGCGCAGGATTTCTGCAGCGCTTCGCGGCAATGCCGCCCGGCATGCTGGAGCGCATCGAGTCGCTGGAACAATTGCGCGTGATGGAGGCCGGCTACCGTATCGCGGTGGCGTTGACGCCGGAGCAGTTTCCGGCCGGCATCGATACCCCGGACGATCTGGCGCGCGCGCAAACCCGCGTGGCGGCGGCATGAGGGTGCTGATCGTGTGTCTGGGCAATATCTGCCGCTCGCCGATGGGCGAGGGCGCCCTGCGTGCGCGGCTGGACGAGGCGCGGCTGTCGCGGCGGATCGAGGTCGATTCCGCCGGCACCGGCGACTGGCATGCCGGCGATCCGCCGGACCCACGCGCGATTCGCTGCGCACGCGGCCATGGCGTGGACATCTCCGGGTTGCGCGCGCGCCAGGTGCGCGGCGCCGACTTCGAACACTTCGACTGGTTGCTGTGCGCCGATGGCAGCAATCTGCGCGATCTGCAACGCCTCGCCCCGGCGCCGCTGCGCGACAAGGTCGCGCTCTGGCTGCCCTGGGCCGGTGTGGAAGAGCGTGACGATATCCCCGACCCCTACACCGGCGGCATGGACGATTTCGAGCGTGCCTGGCAACTGGTCGATACCGCTGCGCGCCAGACCGT
This sequence comes from Xanthomonas sp. LMG 8993, assembly GCF_009835065.2. Lineage (NCBI taxonomy): Bacteria > Pseudomonadati > Pseudomonadota > Gammaproteobacteria > Lysobacterales > Lysobacteraceae > Xanthomonas > Xanthomonas sp. LMG 8993. The sequence continues at coordinate 263,157 of NZ_QVIF02000005.1, forward strand.
GGCCAGACTCACCCGCAGCTAATCGGGCTTGGGCATAATTACGGTATGACTGCCCAGCTTACCCAGGAATTGCCGGAATTTCCTACCTGGCTCAATGCCAGGCCATCCACCCTGCAGGAGCATCGCGGGCGGGCGCTGGTGCTGGCATTCGTCAATGCCAGCTCGGTGTGGTGCGCCGAGCGCCTGGCCGAGCTGGCGCAGTTCCAGGCGCGCAGCCCCGGCCGGCTGCAGGTGATCGTGGTGCAGGTGCCGCGCTTCGACAGCGAACGCGAGCCGCAACGCGCGCTCAAGCAGCTGCGCGGCCATGGTGTCAGTGCGCCCATTTTGCTCGACAGGGACTGGGAGACCTGGCGCCGTTTCGGCATCGACTCCTGGCCGACGCTGGTGCTGCTCGATGCCTACGGCCGCGAGCGTCAGCGTCTGGTCGGCGTGACCGGCGATCTCGACAAGGCGCTGGTCGCCCTGTGCGAAGGCCAGCAGCCGCCATCGGATGCCGACCTGCATGGGGTGGCCGAGCGCGATCCCGAGCCGCGCCTGGAGCTGCGGTTTCCAACCGGTCTGGCCGCCACCGAGGACCGCCTGTACATCGCCGACACCGGCCATCACCGCGTGCTCGAATGCACGCACGGCGGCCGCGTGCTGCGCCAGTTCGGCCACGGTAATGCGGACTTCATCGATGGAGGCGTCGGTGAGGCGGCGTTCCGGCGTCCGCAAGGCCTGGCGCTGGAGCGCGACCAGCTGTATGTCGCCGACACCGGCAATCACGCCCTGCGTCGCATCAACCTGCGCAGTGGGCAGGTCGACAGCTTGTGCGGCACCGGGCGCTCCGGCGAGCCGGTCGAGGGGCCGCTGGCGTTCGCCGGTGCCTCGGCGCTGAACTACCCGCAAGGCCTGGCCGTTGCCGACAATCAGGTGTTGATCGCCATGGCGGGCGACAACCGCATCTGGAGCTATGACCTGGGCCGCGCCGCATTGAGCGCACGCGCCGGTACCGGCGCGCTCGAGATTCGCGATGGCAGCGGGCACCTGGCCGCATTCGCACAGCCGGCCGGCCTGGCCGCGGTGCAGCAGGTGGCCTACATCTGCGATGGGCTGGGCTCGTCGATCCGCACCATGCAATTGCGTGGCGATCTGGTGCAGACCCTGGTCGGCGGGCAGGGCACCTGGCAGTTCGGCGACGAGGACGGCCCGCGCGGCACTGCGCGGCTGCAGTTTCCGCAAGCCATCGCGCTGGCGGCCGATTCGCCGATGCTGTGGATCGCCGACACCGGCAACGGCCGCCTGCGCTGCCTGCGTCTGGGTGGCGGCGAACTGACCACGGTCGCGCTGCCACGCCGCCTGCATGGCCCGGCCGGGCTGGCGGCCGCCGCCGGCGCGGTGTGGATTGCCGAGACCGATGCCCATGCCGTGTTGCGCTACGACCTGGCGAGCGGCGAACTGCGCGATGTTTCGATAGAAGAATGAACGCAAGGCCCCAATCCGATTTCGATGGAAAGGCGTTTGCTGCGCAATTGAGCACCGCGCCCGGCGTCTACCGCATGTACGCGGGCGACGACACCTTGCTGTATGTCGGCAAGGCCGGTGCATTGCGCAAGCGCGTGGGTAGCTATTTCAACGGCACGCCGAAAAATGCGCGGCTGACCTCGATGCTGTCGCAGGTCGCGCGGATGGACGTCACCGTGACCCGCAGCGAAGCCGAAGCGCTGCTGCTGGAAAACCAGCTGATCAAGTCGCTGTCGCCGCGCTACAACGTGTCGCTGCGCGACGACAAGAGTTATCCCTACGTGCTGCTGACCCGCGAGCAGTGGCCGCGCATCGCCCTGCATCGTGGCCCGCGTGCCGTGCAGGGGCGTTACTTCGGCCCGTACACCGGCGTTACCGGCGTGCGCGAAACGCTGAGCCTGATGCACAAGCTGTTCAAGCTGCGCAGTTGCGAAGACAGCGTGTTCCGCAACCGCTCGCGGCCGTGCCTGCAATACCAGATCGGTCGCTGCAGCGCGCCCTGCGTGGAGCTGGTCGCCGCGCCCGATTACGCCGAATCGGTACGCCGCGCCACCATGTTTCTGGAGGGCAAGAGCGATCAGCTCGGCGAAGAGATCATGCAGTCGATGCAGCAGGCCAGCGAGGCGCTGGAGTTCGAGCGCGCCGCACGCCTGCGCGATCTGCTGTCCTCGCTGCGCAGCATGCAGAACCGCCAGTACGTGGACGGCCGCGCGGCGGATCTGGACGTGCTGGCCTGCGCCACGCAAGCCAGCCAAGCTTGTGTGCTGCTGCTGAGTTTTCGCGACGGCCGCAACCTGGGCACGCGCTCGTTCTTTCCCAAGACCAACGGCGAAGACAGCGCGGACGAAATCCTGGCTGCGTTCGTGTCGCAGTACTACGCCGAACATTCGCCGCCACGCGAGATCCTGCTCGATCGAGAAATTCCCGATGCCGAGCTGATCGAGGCCGCACTCAGCGCCGCCGCCGAATACAAGGTGACGTTGAAGTGGAACGTGCGCGGCGAGCGTGCCGGCTATCTGCTGCTGGCGACACGCAACGCACAGCTGACCCTGGTCACCGAACTCACCAGCCAGAGCGCGCAGCATGCACGCAGCGAGGCATTGCGCGAGATGCTGGGGCTGGCCGAGCAGGTGAGGCGAGTGGAGTGCTTCGACATCAGTCACACCATGGGCGAGGCGACGGTGGCCTCGTGCGTGGTGTTCGATGCCAGCGGCCCGGTGCGCGGCCAATACCGGCGCTTCAATATTTCCGGAATCACGCCAGGCGACGACTATGCGGCGATGCGTCAGGCCATCGAACGGCGTTTTCGACGCGCGGTGGAAGAAAACGGCGTGCTGCCGGATGTGCTGCTGATCGACGGTGGCGCCGGTCAGCTCGCACAGGCGAAGGGCGCGCTGGCCGATCTGGGCATCGAGAATGTGCTGCTGGTCGGCGTGGCCAAGGGCGAGGAGCGCAGGGCAGGGCACGAGGCGCTGATCATGGCCGACGGCCGCGAGCTGCGGCCGGGTGCGGCATCGCCGGCACTGCAGTTCATCCAGCAGGTGCGCGACGAGGCGCACCGCTTTGCGATCACCGGTCACCGCGGCCGCCGCCAGAAGGCGCGCATGACCAGCAAACTCGAGGATATCCCCGGCATCGGTCCGCGCCGACGCGCGAGCCTGCTCAAGCATTTCGGTGGCCTGGTCGGGCTCAAGGCCGCCGGCGAGGCCGAGATTGCGCGGGTGGAGGGCGTCAATGCCGCACTTGCCGCGCGAATCTACGCTAACCTGCACGGGCTGGCGCTTCCCGATGCGGCAGGCGAGTCGAGTCCGTAATGAAGTTGACCATCCCCACGTGGCTGACACTGCTGAGGATCGTGATGATCCCGGTGTTGGTCGTGGTGTTCTACCTGCCGTACACCTGGACCAATTTCGCGTCCGCCGGCGTGTTCGCGCTGGCCGCCATCACCGACTGGCTGGATGGCTGGGTCGCGCGGCGTTATCACCAGTATTCGGCCTTCGGCGCATTCCTGGACCCGGTGGCCGACAAGTTGATGGTCGCAGTGGCATTGTTCCTGATCGTGCAGGGCCACCCCACACCATGGATGGCGTTCTGGGCGGCGGTCATCGTCGGCCGCGAAATCGCAGTCTCCGCCCTACGGGAATGGATGGCCGAAATCGGCCAGCGCGCCAAGGTACGTGTGGCGGTGATCGGCAAGGTCAAGACCACCGCACAGATGGTCGCGCTGCTGTGTCTGCTGTATTCGGTGACGCCGGGGCAGATGCCCACGCACGGAATCTGGTTCGGCAACCTGATTTTCCGCGCCGGATACTGGACGCTGGCGATCGCCGCATTGCTGACGCTGTGGTCCGGATTCCAGTACCTGCAGGCCGCCTGGCCGAGCCTACGCGCCGACGAAAAAGCCGCGATCACCAGCAAACCGAAAAAAGTCGAAAGCAATAGTTGACAGCGATGCTGTTCGCTGTAGAATTTCGCCTCCCAAGCGGGAATAGCTCAGTTGGTAGAGCGCAACCTTGCCAAGGTTGAGGTCGCGAGTTCGAGTCTCGTTTCCCGCTCCAGATGTAGACAAGGCCCCTTGCCGGAGGTCTCGTTGTTTCAAGGCAGGATGCCTTGGGTTTGATGTTTCGGCCTGGTGGTAGAGTGGTTATGCAGCGGACTGCAAATCCGCGTACGCCGGTTCAATTCCGGCCCAGGCCTCCACATTGCATGCGTTGTTTCATGCGTCGGCAACGACGACAGGACTGGCGCAACGAAGTAACAAGCTGTACAATTTTGCTCCACGCGGGAATAGCTCAGTTGGTAGAGCGCAACCTTGCCAAGGTTGAGGTCGCGAGTTCGAGTCTCGTTTCCCGCTCCAAATTCAAACCCCGTATATCGAACGATATACGGGGTTTTTTATTGGCCGATGCCGGTCGGGCTAGCACTTGAGGAGGGCAACTCTTGGCCTTCTTCTCGCTGACGTAGTGCGGCGTGCTTGATGCCAGATGCGCATTGCGCCTGGTGCTCCGCTGGCGCCAGGACTTCTGTCGTAAACAAGATCGCATCGTTGTGCGTGGCGCTGCATAGATGCTGCGGTTGGTGCTCTCCAGGCGCACGGGAGGGCACTGCGGCCTGCATGCTATGCAATGGCGCGCCGTTCCATCTCGTCGGGCATCGCTGTCCACGTCTAGCGCAGCCGTGATCACCAATCTGCTCGCGCTGTTCCACCTCAGCCTGCGCTGCGCTGAGGATTGCGGTGATATCCGAGACAGGGGAGCGGGCTGAGGGCGCGTCATGCACTTGATAAGCGCAACGCAGAGGCTGGACTGCTCAATGCGAGAGCGATGCGACATCGCAGCAGGCAAGGTTTGTCGACGCGTCGATGGCGTTGCGCACTTTGCAGTGCCACTAGAGCGTGCCCGGGGCGGGAATCGAACCCGCATAGCCTTGCAGCTGAGGGATTTTAAGTCCCTTGCGTCTACCAGTTTCGCCACCCGGGCATTGCGATAGCGTGCCTGATTGCGCGCCGATTGTGAATCGCCGCGTCGCCAGTTCGCCGCACTCATGGTCCGATGGTTGCCTGCGCTATGCTCCCACCGCGCAGGCGCGCAGCAACCGGCTGCGCACGATCGAAGGAACCGCATGTCCAGCACCACGCTACTCGCTCCGCAGCAGGCCCGCATCGCGGTGATTGGATTGGGCTATGTCGGCCTGCCGTTGGCCGTCGCGTTCGGCGAGCAACGCGATACGTTGGGCTTCGACATCGATGCGCAGCGGGTCGCGCAGCTGCGCGACGGCCACGATGCCACACTGGAGCTGGACGACACCGAGCTGGCTGCCGCCACCCGGTTGCGCTACACCGCGAATGCTGCGGACCTGGCTACGTGCAGCATCTTCATCGTCACAGTGCCGACGCCGATCGACAGCTTCGAGCAGCCCGACCTGGAACCGCTGCGCAGTGCCACCAGCTTGATCGCCGCTGCGCTCAAACCCGGCGATCTGGTGATCTACGAATCCACCGTCTACCCGGGCACTACCGAAGAAGTCTGCGTGCCCTTGCTCGAAGCCGCATCGGGGCTGCGTTTCAATGACGACTTCTTCTGTGGCTACAGCCCCGAGCGCGTCAACCCGGGAGATCGCCAGCGGCGTCTGCGCGATATCCGCAAGATCACCTCCGGCTCCACCGCAGAAGCCGCCGATGCGGTCGACGCGCTGTACGCCAGCATCATCACTGCCGGCACCTGGCGGGCGCCGTCGATACGCGTGGCCGAGGCCGCCAAGGTGGTCGAAAACATCCAGCGCGACGTCAATATCGCATTGGTCAACGAGCTGGCCTTGATCTTCGACAAGCTGGGCATCGATACGTTGGAGGTGCTGGAAGCCGCCGGAACCAAGTGGAATTTCCTGCCGTTCCGTCCCGGCCTGGTGGGTGGTCACTGCATCGGGGTGGATCCGTATTACCTGATGCACAAATCCGAAAGCGTGGGCTATCACCCGGACCTGATCCACACCGCGCGCCAGGTCAACAACCGCGTCGGCCGGCACGTGGCCGAGCGCGTCTGCGGCATGCTGGCCACGCGTGGCGTGGTGCTTGCGCAGGCGAGGGTGCTGGTGCTGGGCGCCACCTTCAAGGAGAACTGCCCGGACCTGCGCAACAGCCGCGCGCTGGAGCTGGTGCAGCTGCTGCAAGCCGCGGGCGTGCAGGTCGACACCTGCGACCCGTGGGCCGACCCCGCAGAAGCGCTGCAACACGCCGGCGTGCAGTTGTGCGAGCTTGCGGACGAGGGTGCGTACGACGCCGTCGTGCTGGCAGTCGCGCATGCGCAATACCGCGACTACGACACCCAGCGTATTGCCGCACTGGGCAAACCGGGTGCGGTGATTTACGACGTCAAATCAGTGTGGCCGCGCGAGGCGGTCAGCGATCGTCTGTAGCGCGGTCGGTCTGCTGCAGCCATTGCACCGCGCCATGCGCGGCACGTAATCCGCTGGCGAAGCAGGCAGTCAGCAGATAGCCGCCGGTCGGTGCTTCCCAGTCGAGCATCTCGCCGGCGCAGAACACGCCAGGCTGCGCGCGCGCCATCAGCTGCGTATCCAGCGCCTCCAGCTGCACGCCACCGGCCGAGCTGATCGCCTCGGCAAGCGGACGCGCTCGCAACAGGCGTAACGGCAGGCGTTTGAGCGTACGCGCCACCAGCGCAAGATCGTCGCCCGCCTGTTTGCCCAGGTGTTCGTAGAGCAAGGCGGCCTTGACGCCGTCGATGCCGACCTGCCGGCGCAGATGCTCGCTGAAACTGCGTCCCTTGCGCGGTTTTTCCAGTTCGGCGCTGATGCGTTCCAGCGAGCGTCCCGGGAGCAGGTCCAGGCCCAGCTCGGCGACGCCATCGGCATCGATCTGCGCGCGCAGATCCGCAGCCAGCGCATAGATTAGGCTGCCCTCGATGCCGGTGGAGGTCGCAACGCACTCGCCCTGCAGTTGCTGCGGTGTGCCGCTGCGATCCTGCCAGTGTGCGACCACGGGCTTGAGCGGCGCACCGGCATGCCGCTGCACAAAGTGCGCGCTCCAGGCGATGTCGAAGCCGCAGTTGGCCGGCACCAGCGGCGCCACCGCAATGCCGCGATCCTGCAGCACGCCTTGCCAGAGACCATCGGAGCCGAGCTGCGGCCAGCTGCCGCCACCAAGCGCCAGCACCACCGCATCTGCGGTGCGTTCGACATCACCGGTGGGCGAGTGGAAACGCAAGCCACCGTCATCGCTCCAGCCAAGCCAACGGTGCTGCACATGAAACACAACGCCTTGTTCCTTGAGTCGACGTACCCAGCCACGCAGCAGCGGCGCGGCCTTGCGATCCATCGGGAACACGCGCCCCGAGGTGCCGACATAGGTCTCCACGCCCAGGTCGCGCGCCCAGGCGCGCAGCGCGTCCGCATCGAACTGCTGCAACCACGATGCAACGGCCTCGCTGCGCTCGCGATAGCGCTGCGCAAACAACGGCATCGGATCGGAGTGGGTGAGGTTCAAGCCGCCCTTGCCGGCGATCAGGAACTTGCGCCCGACCGAACCCTTGGCTTCGTACAGGTCGACCGCAAGGCCTGCCGCACATGCCACCTCTGCCGCCATCAGGCCGGCCGGTCCACCACCGATGATGGCCAGCCGCCGCTTGCTCGCATCCGTCATTGCTCAGCCCTTCAGCGCGGCTGCACGCCGAGCAATTCCACATCGAACACCAGCGATGCGCCGGGCGGGATCACGCCGCCAGCGCCGTTGTCGCCATAGCCGTACGCGGGCGGAATCATCAAGCTGCGCTTGCCGCCCACACGCATGCCGGCCACGCCCTCGTCCCAGCCGCGAATCACCTGATGGCCTCCCAGCACGAACTGGAACGGCTCGGCGCGGTCGAGCGAGCTGTCGAACTTCTTGCCATGCTTGTCGGCGGCTTTTTCGTCGTACAGCCAGCCGGTGTAGTGCACGGTGACCAGCGCGCCCGGTGTGGCTTCGGCACCGGTGCCTATGTTGCGGTCGATCCGCTCGAACGTGGCGATGGTGCCGCCGGACGGCGGCAGGGCAGGCGCACAGCCCGCGAGCAGCAGGGCAGCACAAAGCGTCGACAGAAGGCGCATGGGATGGTCCAGCAAAGGGAGTGCATCATTATCGCACCTGGCTCCCGGTATCATCGCGCCCATGGCCAAGCTGCTGCTCAATCTGCGCAATGTTCCCGATGACGAAGCCGACGAGGTACGGGCACTGATGCGCGAGCATCTGTTGCAGATCTACGAAACCCGGCCCAGCAACTGGGGCATCTCCGCCGGCGGCATCTGGCTCAGTGACGATGCCGATCACCCGCGCGCCAAGGCGCTGATGGATGCGTATCAGGCCCAGCGCGGCGCCGTGGCGCGTGCGCAGCGCCAGGATGCGCTCGCTGCCGGCACGGCCGAAACCTTCGGCGCGCTGCTGCGCAAGCGGCCGTTGTTCGTGATCGCCACGTTGATCGGCATGCTGGTTGTCGCCTCGCTGGTCCTGCTGCCGTTCCTGCTGTTGCGCGGCTGATCGCACCTGCGGCCGCATCGGCTTAAAATGGCCGCATGATCACCAATACCGCTGCCTACCAATTCGTCACCATCCAGGACCCGCAGTCGCTCGCCGACAGCGTCCTGGCACACGCCGGGCAGCAGGCCTTGAAGGGATCGGTGCTGGTGGCCGAAGAAGGGATCAACCTGTTTCTGGCCGGCGAAGCCGAGCAGATCGACACGTTCTATGCGTGGCTGCAGGCCGATGCGCGCTTTGCGCAGATGCGCATCAAGTACAGCCTGAGCGCGTTGCAGCCGTTCGCGCGGCTCAAGGTGAAGGTCAAGCTGGAGATCATCAGCTTTCGCCGCGACGATGCCTCGCCGCTGCAGGGCCGTGCGCCGGCGGTGACGCCCGCCACGCTGCGCGAGTGGATGCGGGCAGGGCGCGACGATCGCGGCCGCCCGCTGGTGCTGCTGGATACGCGCAATGCCCAGGAAGTGGCGTACGGCACGTTCCAGGGCGCGCTGACGTTGCCGATCGACAAGTTCACCGACCTGCCGGCGGCGCTGGAAGCGCATCGCGCTGCATTGGCCGACGCCACCGTGGTCAGCTTCTGCACCGGCGGCATTCGTTGCGAGAAGGCGGCGTTGTGGATGCAGGCCGACGGCATGGACAACGTACTGCAGCTCGAAGGCGGCATCCTCGGCTATTTCGAAGAAGTCGGTGGCGAAGGCTATGACGGCCGCTGCTTCGTGTTCGACGAACGCGTTGCACTCGATGCGCAATTGCGCCCATTGGTGGATGCCGAGCGCAGCACCGAAGCAGGAAAAATCTGACCGAGCGCGAGTGAAATGCCCGATGTTCGCGTATTGGGCCCGCTCGCATCATCCGATCACGCCGCGATAGTGCATGCAATGCCTACCATGACACGCGGCGGCAGAGTACTTCGCGTTCTGACTCGAACGTAATACGTCGCATCGAGCTTGCCCTGAATTATTCACGGAGATAGGCTGCACCAGCCAGCCGCACAGCGAGGACAACAAGGATGACCATCAGAGTTTTTCTGATCGACGATCATGCACTCGTGCGTACCGGCATGAAGATGATCCTGTCCAAGGAAGTGGACATCGATGTGGTGGGAGAAGCGGAGAGCGGGGAAGCGGCCTTGCCGCAAATTCGTCAGCTCAAGCCCGAGATCGTGCTGTGCGATCTGCACCTGCCCGGTGTCAGCGGCCTGGAAATCACCGAGCGCATCGTCAAGGGCGATTACGGCACCCGCGTCATCATTGTCTCGGTGCTGGAAGATGGCCCATTGCCCAAGCGTCTGCTCGAAGCCGGCGCATCGGGGTATGTCGGCAAGGGCGGCGATGCGCAGGAACTGCTGCGCGCGGTGCGCGAAGTCGCCCTGGGCCGGCGCTATCTCGGCAATACCATTGCGCAGAATCTGGCCCTGTCCAACCTGGAGGGGGGCGGCTCGCCCTTCGATGCACTGTCGCCGCGCGAACTGGAGGTCGCCCTGTTGCTGACCCAGGGTCTGCGCCAGGAAGACATCGCCAAGCGCTTGAACCTCAGCGCCAAGACCATCAACACGCACAAGGCGCGCCTGTTCGAGAAGGTCGGCATCCAGGACAACATCGCCCTGGCGCGTCTGGCCAATCAGTACGGCCTGACCGATCCGGCGCGGACCTTGTAAACCGCGCCTTCGGATTTTCGCGCTCGCAGACATAGCCGTCAGATGCTGCTGCACAACGCGTCGATGAAAACAGGCATACGCTGTTTTGCGCAGGAGCGGCACTCCGGCGTGCAAGCGAACGCGCGTGCTCACGTCGGCATTCACTGCCCGAGAGGCGCTTCGCTTGCGACGGCTGCCGATGACGACGTGTCGCTACAGCGCAGTGCGCCGCGCCATTGGAGCAGGGCGATTGAATCGGTTTGAACGCCGCTGCATTCGATGACGAGCGGTTGCCGATGCGCAGCAGCGGACATTTCGGTCTGCTGGCGTGGATGCAGTTACGGCGCAGGGCCATGATGGCGCTGGCTTCTGCCTGAGTCCTGATTTTGGCGGCAATCGCCCCGGCGCTCGTTGATGCGGCGGGAAACAGTGCCCGGGTCAAGCGCGACTGCGAGCGCAGCAACTGTTTCGTTGCGATTCCTGCAAGGCCTGGTCACCCACTATCGGCATGACACTGCCGCACGCAAAAACAAGGCGGCCCGAAGGCCGCCTTGTTTGACACTGCCCGCCTGGATTCACGCAGGCGGTTTCAACCGGCTGGGAAACGATCAGTGATCGCCACGCGGCTTGTTGGTGTCGTCCTGCTGCTCCTGCGCGTCATCGCCATTGCGCGCTGCATCTGCCGGCTTTGCTGCCTCTGACACGACGACCGTCGGCGTCGGCTTGTCGGCAGTGTGCTCGTTGGCGTCTGCAGACAGCACGGGCGTGACCGCTGCAGGCCGCTCAGGCGCCTTGTACGGCACCGGCGTTTCGGCCTGCGTCGATGTCGCGGTCGCTGCTGCTGTTGCGTCGGCCGGAGCCAATGCGTCAAGCAGCGTGGTCTGCACCGGAGCGTACGGCTTGCGTGCCGGCGCAGCATCGGCAGCCGGCGAGGTCTGCGGCACCGTGGCGGTGGACGTCGCAGCAACATCGGCAGCCGGGCTTGCCGCCGTTGACGGCTCGGCATGCGGCGGCCTGGATGTCACGACGTCTGCCTGCGCGCTGGAAGGCGCAGCAGCGACCGGCTTGGGCACACTGACGGCTGCCGGTGCTGCGTCGGTTTTCGCCGGCTCCGCTTGCGTTGCTGCCGCAGTTGCAGCCGGTGCTGCCTGTTCCTGCCGAGCAACCGCAGGCGCTGCAGCGTCGGCGGATGCCGACGATGCCGACGATGCCGACGGCACCGACGTTGACTGCACAGCCGGCTCGGGCGAACGCACGACCGAAGGAGCCGCACGCTCGACCGGCTGAGCTGCAGGAGCCGCAGCTGGCGTCGCGACCGGAGCCGAGGTGTCAACCTGCGTCGAGGCAGCGGACGGAGCCGAAGCGACAACCGGAGCCTGAGCCGGCGAGGTCGCCGATTCCTGCGCAACAACCGAAGCCTGAGGCGCTTGCGGGCTCGTCGATGCAACGGCAGAAGCCTGCGCAGCCGGTGCCGATGCAGCCGACGCCGTGTTGCTGGCCGAGGCGGTTGCAGCCGGTGCCGCGGAGGCCGCCGATGCATCGCCACGTGCCTGCTCGGCTGCGGTGATTGACGGCGTTGCAGCCTGCTGCTCGAACGACGGCGTGGCATTGGAAACCGGCGCCGTGGTCGACGTCGTGTCGGCCGCCAGCGGTGCTTCCGCACGTTCCTTCGGAACCGGACGCGGCTTCACTGCGGCCGGAACGCTGGATTCCGGCTTGGCGCGTACCGATACCGCGGGCGTGCTCGCGTCATCGTCGAAGTCGAACTCCGGCTGACCGGCGCGCGGGGCAGCCGAGGTGTGGACCTGCGCACCGGCTTCGTCGCTCTCGTTGTCGCCATCGAGATCGCCTTCGGCATCGCCGTCCAGATCGTCCGTCTCCAGACCATCGACGCCGGTACCGCCTTCACCGTTTGCGCCAGCGCCACGACGACGACGACGGCCACCGCGACGACCGCGACGACGACGGCTGCCGCCCTCGCCATTTGCCGCATCATCGCCTGCTGCCTCCGGCGGCTGACCCTCCGCATTTGCATCGGTACCGCGATCGGCCTGCGACTCGGTCACGATGACCTCGACCGGGTGCGCCGGGGTGGCCGAAGCTGCCGCTGCCGGCGTTGCCGGTGCTGCGGTGTCGGCAATTGCCGCGACCACGGTGGCAGTCGTTGCGGTTGCAGCGGTGGAGGTCAGCGTCTGCGCCGAGGCAGTGCCTTCTTCCTGACGCGCAGGGCGCTGCTGCCGCTCGGACGGCGCGCCGTCCTGCTGCTGCGCAGCTGCACGCGGCGGGCGCGGTGCCTGGTTCTGCGGCTTCTGCTTCTGCTGCTGGGCCTGCTGCGGCTGCTTGGGCTGTTGCTGTGCCTCGTTGCGCGGCGGCTTGGGCACCTGCACCTGCTGCGCCTGACCGCCGTTTTGCGCAGCCTGGCCGTTGGCCGGCTGGCGACGCTCGTCACGACGCTCCTTGTTGGCGCCATTGCCGTTGCCGCCATTGCCGCGGTGCTGATTGCCACCGTTGCCGCCATTGCGGGCATCGCGGCCGTCGCGACGCTGGCCGCCACGATCGCCACGCTCGTTGCGGCTGCTGCGGCCGGCATCGTTCTGACGCGGACGCTGGGTCGACTCGGGCGCAGGCGCGACCGGCTCGACGCCGCCGAAGATGCGCTTCAGCCAGCCGACCACACCGGTGACCGGCGCGGGAAGCGGCAGTGGTGCGACCGGAGCCGGTGCAGGTGCAGCGGCAACCGGGGCAGGGGCCTCTTCACGTAGCGGAGCCGGCTGGCTCGGCTTGATCGAGGTCACTGCCGGCGCAGCCGGGATATTCAACTGTGCCTTGGTCAGCGCATGCACCGGCAGCTTGCGCGGGGTGCCGCGCTGGTAGCTCGGCTTGCCGCTGTCTTCGCCCAGCTCGTTCTCACGCAACCGCGTGACTTCGTAGTGCGGGGTGTGCAGCTGTTCGTCGGCGACGATGATGATCGGCGACTCGTGGCGCTGCTCGATCTCGCGCAGCGCGCTGCGCTTTTCGTTGAGCAGGTAGTTGGCGATCTCCACCGGGGCCTGGACCAGCACCTGTCCGGTGTTTTCCTTCATAGCGTGCTCTTCGGCCACGCGGATGATCGACAGCGACAGCGACTCGACGCTGCGCATGCGGCCATGGCCGTCGCAGCGCGGACACACGATCTGGCTGGATTCGCCCAGGCTCGGACGCAGGCGCTGGCGGCTCATTTCCATCAGGCCGAAGCGCGAGATGCGGCCCAACTGCACGCGTGCGCGGTCGTACTTGAGCGCGTTCTGCAGCTTGTTTTCCACTTCGCGCTGGTGCTTGGTCGAGGACATGTCGATGAAGTCGATCACCACCAGGCCGCCCAGGTCGCGCAGGCGCAACTGGCGGGCCACTTCCTCGGCCGCTTCCAGATTGGTCTGGAAGGCGGTTTCTTCGATGTCGCTGCCCTTGGTGGCGCGCGAGGAGTTCACGTCGACGGCGGTCAGTGCCTCGGTCTGGTCGACCACGATCGAGCCGCCCGACGGCAGGCGCACGTTGCGCTCGTAGGCGCCTTCGATCTGCGATTCGATCTGGAAGCGGTTGAACAGCGGAATGTCGTCGGTGTAGTGCTTGAGCTTGCGCAGGCTCTGCGGCATCACCTGCTGCATGAACTCCTGGGCATCGGCATACAGCTCCGGCGTATCGACCAGGATTTCGCCGATGTCGGCGCGCAGGTAGTCGCGCAGGGCGCGGATGATCAGGCGCGATTCCTGGTAGATCAGGAACGCGGCCGGCTTGCTCAGCGCCGCCTCGGCGATCGCCTTCCAGGTCTGCAGCAGGTAGTCCAGATCCCACTGCAGCTCTTCGGCGTCACGGCCGACACCCGCGGTGCGGATGATCACACCCATGTCGTCGGGGATGTCGAGCTTGTCCAGCGCTTCCTTCAGCGCGGCACGGTCTTCGCCCTCGATCCGGCGCGAGACGCCACCGGCGCTGGGCGAATTGGGCATCAGCACCATGTAGCGGCCGGCCAGCGAGATGAACGTGGTCAGGGCGGCGCCCTTGTTGCCACGCTCTTCCTTGTCGACCTGCACCACGATTTCCTGGCCCTCACGCAGCAACTCGCGGATGGTCGACTTGTTGTGGTCGACACCAGCCTGGAAATAGTCGCGGGAGATTTCCTTCAGCGGCAGGAAGCCATGGCGCTCGGCGCCATAGTCCACGAACGCCGCCTCCAGCGAGGGCTCGAGCCGGGTGATACGGCCCTTGTAGATGTTGGACTTCTTTTGTTCCTTGGACGGCTGTTCGATGTCGATGTCGTACAGGGTCTGGCCGTCCACAATCGCCACGCGCAGCTCTTCGGCCTGCGTTGCGTTGATCAGCATTCGCTTCATTGTTGCGTTCCTCTCGCGCTCTACCGCGCGGAACGCCGTGACGTTTCGCCTCTGGAACAGCTTGTCGGCCCTTCGCGCAACGCGCGGACAGGCCTGACCAGGGTTTCCAGCGCTGCAACACCACGGCAGGCCGCGGGAGCGCTTGTCTTAAGTTTTATAGGTGTTTCAGGGCCGGCAGCCGCGTCCGGACGAACCGGGGCAGCGCACGGGACATGTTCAGCGCGACGGTCAAAAACCGCCGGCGATGGCCGGGTAGGCCGGTGAGCCGCTAACATGGCCGCCCCGGGGGCGGTGGTCGCGCACTGTGCCGGAATCATCGGAAGGCAGGCTTCTGGCCAATCAACTTCCAACGAAATCAAACCCTTATCTCGCTCGCCGAGTGTAACAGAATAAAGAGCCGGATGACCGACCCCCAGACCCCCAAGCCGCCCACCGACCGTGTGGGCGTGCGCATTCTCAAAGTTCCGGAAGACCGTGCTGGGCAGCGGCTGGACAATTTCCTGCTCGGCCAGCTCAAGGGCGCGCCACGCAGCCTGATCTACAAGCTGGTGCGCAGCGGACAGGTGCGCGTGAACGGCGGGCGGGCCAAGGCCGAGCGCAAGCTCGAGGGTGGTGAAGAAGTGCGAATCCCGCCGGTGCGCGTGGCCGAGGAGGGCGACAAAGCGGCGCCACCGGCATCGTTCCTGGCGCGGCTGGAAGCGGCGATCGTGTTCGAGGACGCGCGCCTGCTGGCGCTCAACAAGCCGTCCGGGGTCGCCAGCCATGGCGGCAGCGGGATCAGCTTCGGCGCCATCGAAACCCTGCGCGCCCTGCGGCCGAACCAGACCCTGGAGCTGGTGCACCGGCTCGACCGCGATACCTCCGGCCTGCTGATCGTGGCGAAGAAGCGTTCGGCGCTGACCGAGCTGCAGGCCTTGATGCGCGAGGACGACCGTGTCGAAGGGCGCGGCATCACCAAGCGCTATCTGACCTTGCTGGTCGGCCGCATGCCGGACGGGGTGATGACGGTCGATGCGCCGCTGCACATCGGGCTGCGCCAGGGCGGCGAGCGGCATGTGCAGGTCAATGCGATCGGCAAGCCCTCGCTGAGCCATTTCAAGCTGCTGGAGCGACGTGGCGGGCACTCCTATTGCGAAGTCCGTATCGAAACCGGCCGCACCCACCAGATCCGCGTGCACGCCCAGCACCTGGGGCACCCGGTGGCCGGCGACGACAAGTACGGCGAAGCGGAGGTCAACAAGCGCCTGCGCGACCAGCTCGGCCTGAAGCGCCTGTTCCTGCACGCTGCTTCGCTGGAATTTGCGCTGGATGCCGGCAAGACGCCCTATGTGTTGAGCGCGCCGCTGGCGCCGGAACTGGCCGAGGCATTGGACCGGCTGGGGCGCTGAGGCGCCGCGGCGACGCATCCGTCCCGGTCGTGGCCGCCAGCGCGTCGCCGATGTGTCCTGGCGGTCGAGCCGATGGTCGTGCCGGCACTGCGGCTGCGGTTCGGCCGGGTGTTAAGGCGTGGCGAAGCGGAACAACACCAGGCTGATCGCCAGTGTGCCCATGCCGGCCACCAGGCCGTAGACCGTCTCGTGGCCCTGCGCGTAGCGCTTGGCCGCCGGCAACAATTCGTCCAGCGCCAGGAACACCATCACCCCGGAAATCAGGCCGAAGACCGTGCCGAACACCGCTTCTGACAGCACGCTGGACAAGGCCAGATAGCCGATGCCGGCGCCGATCGGCTCGGCCAGTCCGCTGAGCAGGCTGGCGCCGAAGGCGTAGAACTTGTTGCGGGTGGCGAAGTACACCGGTACCGCAATGGCGATGCCCTCGGGAATGTTGTGGATGGCGATGGCGAACGCGAGCGGCATGCCGACCGCGGGGCTTTCCAGTGTGGCGAAGAAGGTCGCCAGGCCTTCGGGGAAATTGTGCGCGGTGATGGCGATGGCGGTCATCAAGCCGACCCGGCGGATATAGGCACGGTTGTCGTCGCGGAACAGCGGATCGTCGCTGGACAGGCTCTGGTGCGGGTTGGGCACCAGGCGGTCGATCACCATGATCAGCAGCATGCCGGCCAGAAACGCCAGCGTGCCGAAGGTGAAGCCGAGCTTGTCGTTGTAGGCGTTGGAGAACGAGGCGATCGACTTGTTGAGAATCTCCGACAGCGACACATACACCATCGCACCGCCGGCGAATGCCAGCCCGAATGCCAGCAGGCGCGGGTTGGGCTTCTTGGAGAACACGACCATCAGGCTGCCGAGTCCGGTCGCCAGGCCAGCGGCCAGCGTGACCGCAAATGCGGTCCAGACATTGTGGGATGACACTTCGAGCATGTGACGCACGACCTCGTGGAATAGAACGTACTCGGCGGGGAGCGTGGCGACTGCTGCTGCGCACTTTGCGCATGACCACACTGCGGCTGCAGGATGGCCATGCCTGGATGACGAACGCGTGGTGTCTGGCGCGATAACCCCGACGCGTGCACGCTGGCATCAGGCGCGCACCGTGGGTAGCTGGAGCTGATGCAGGCCGTTCGCCGTGCTCAGTCTTGCGCGCTGCGCGCCGGCGCGTTGCCGCGGCCGTACGCGCAAGGCATCGAAGGCGGCTTAGCCGCCTCGACGCGCACGCTCTTCGATGGCGAAGCATTCGTCCGGGCGCGGCACCGGCGGCTTGAACGCGACCGGCACCTGGATCGTCTGCGGCACTGCCTGGCCATTGCGCGTGGCGGCCCGGAATTTCCATTCGCGCACGCGTTTTTGCGCGGCTTCGTCCAGCACCGGCTGACCGCTGCTTTGCGATACCGAGACGTCGGTCGGGGTGCCCTCGACACCGACCACGACCCGAAGCACCGAGGTGCCACCGATGCCGGCACAGGCCAGCTGCGGGGAGTATTCCGGCGGCGGGGTCTTCAAGGCGGCCAGTTCGGTCGGTGCCACCGCCGGGGCGGTGGGCTGCTGCGACGACTTGCCACACCCGCTGATGCCGACGGCAAGGAACAGGCCGGCGAGGGCAGCGCGAGACAGGGTCATGGGGTGGCTCCTTGATCGTAAAGCTGGGCGGTCTTGGCCGCACAGATGAAGTCGTTTTCGCTCAATCCGCCAACGTCGTGGGTGGAATAGCGCACCACCACGCGGTCGTAATGCACGCCCAGGTCGGGGTGGTGGTCTTCGCGGTGGGCGATCCAGGCCAGCGCATTGACGAAGGCCAGCGTGCGGTAATAGTCGGCAAAGCGGAAGGTGCGGGTAATTGCCGTGCCCACTTCGGCCAGCTCCCAGCCCGGCACCTGCGGCAGCAGTTCAGCCAGACGCGCTTCGCCAAGCTTGTGGTCGCTGCCCTTGCGCGGCAGGCAATGGGCCTGTTCCAGGGGAATCAGATCGGTCATGACAGTCTCGCAGGGGTGGCGGACAGCGCGTTCACTCAGGATCACGGTGTTCCATGAGCGCAGGCGCATTGAGCGGTAGAATAACCCGCATGATCCAGATATCCGACAAAGCCCAAACCTATTTCCGCAAGCTCATCGAACGCGAGGGCGTGCCCGGCATGGGCGTGCGCCTGAGCGCGGTGGATGCGGGCACCCCGCGCGCCGACGCCCGGCTGGAGTTCGCCGAACCGGCGGACCTGAGCGGCGACGAATGGGCGATCGACTGCGACGGCTTCACCTTATATATCGTCGCCGCCAGCGTGCCCTGGGTGGATGGCGCCGAGATCGACTACGTCACCCAGTCCACCGGCAACCAGCAGCTCACCATCAAGGCACCCAAGATCAAGGGCGAAGCGCCGGCCGAGTCCGCATCGATGGTGGAGCGCGTGCGCTGGGTGGTGGAGAACGAGATCAACCCACAGCTGGCATCGCATGGCGGCCGCGTGGCGGTGCAGGAGGTCTCGGCAGAGGGTGTCGTGCTGCTGCGCTTCGGCGGCGGTTGCCACGGCTGCGGCATGGCCGATGTGACCTTGAAGCAGGGCATCGAGAAGACCCTGATGGGGCGCGTGCCCGGCGTGATTGCGGTGCGCGACGCGACCGACCACGCCACCGGCGACGCACCGTATATCCCGCGCGACAGCGCGGCCTGATTCCGCGCCACCGG
The DNA here is from genome assembly GCF_009835065.2 of Xanthomonas sp. LMG 8993. Lineage (NCBI taxonomy): Bacteria > Pseudomonadati > Pseudomonadota > Gammaproteobacteria > Lysobacterales > Lysobacteraceae > Xanthomonas > Xanthomonas sp. LMG 8993. Next base: position 281,760 of record NZ_QVIF02000005.1, read on the forward strand.
TGACCACGGCCGCCGATCTGCTGCAGGCACTGCGCGCGCGCATGCCGGGCAAGCTCATCCTGGATCGGCGCACCGGTTTGCCTTACGGCTGGGCAACCTGGATGAGCAGCCGCCTCGGGCCGGCGGCTGCGTTCGACGATGACCAGGTGTTGGGCGTGCTGCTGGCACGGCCAGCACCGCCTGCAGGCGCTGGCGTGGCGTTGTTGTCGCCGTTTCAGGCATTTCGCAGCCTGTGGTGGCAGCACTGGGAGCCGCGACCAAAAGACCAGCGACCACAGCACTGGCTGGCGCTGCTCGGCAGCCTGTTGATCCATCTTGGCTTCATCGCACTGCTCATTTGGGTCGTCACGGTGCGCTGGGCGCCGGATGACACCCAGACCGGCGACGAATCACGGGTGCGCATGACCTTCATCGGCGACGGTGCGGCAGAGCAGGGCGGTGGGCAAGGGCAGCCCGCTGACGCTGCGCAGGCCGCCTCGGGCGATGCGGCTTCGGCGCCGCAGTCCAGTGCATCCGCTGCGACCGACAAGCCAAGCGCAGCGCCGTCGGTGCCTGCGCCTGTCGAGTCCGTCGACCCTCCTTCAAGCACAGCCCAGGCCCAGGACACCGCGCCGGAACCGGTGGCTGCCGCTGCCAGCGAACCGGTGGCGCCGGAGGTACCACGCGTGACCGTGCAGGTGCCGCCGGTGACGATCGAATCGCCGCTACAGGTCACCGAAACACTGGTGGCCACGAACGACTTTGTCGTGCCGCCACCGCCGACGATCACGGTGGCGCCGCGTCCGGTCGCGCCGGCCGCACCGCAGATCGAGGTGCGTCAGCGCGATGTCCAGACCGTGACCGAGCAACCGCAGCTACGCGAATTGCAGCGTCCCGCTTCGACCGTCGCGATGCGCACTGCCACCGCACCGACGGTGCGCGAGCGGGAAATCGTCGTGCCGGACCGGCCCCAGGTCGTTGCGCCGTCGGTGCGCAGCCGCGAGATCACACCGACGGTGCGCATGCCTGAGGTGGCCATTCGAACGGCCGAGTTGCCAAGCGTGCCGGACCCGACGCCCCAACCGGCACCGGCAGCGCCAGCCCAGCAGACGCCGACGACTCCAGCGCCGACATCGTCGACGTCGGTAGCTGCAGCAACCCAGCCATCGGCGGCCCCCACGCAGCCCAATCAGGCACAGGCGAATTCGGCGCGATCGGCGCAACCCAGCAGCACCACGGCGGCAGCCGCATCGGCAGCCAAGCCGGCGACCAGCAATGCCGGTCCGGCGCCAGCAGACCGCAGCGGCGGCTGGGATGTCGCGGCCAACGCGGACGACTGGAGCAAATCCGACCGTCGTCGCGCCGGCGAAACCACAGGCGCCAATGGAGCACGCAACGGCATGTTCAATGCAGACGGCAGCGTTCACGTCGCCGCCGGAGCCGGCGATGCCGGCAACGGCGCCGGTGATCGCGGACCGCCAGGCAGCGAAACCGATACCTGGACCCGCGACCAGATCGCCCAGGGCGGCACCTGGCTCAAACGTCCGCCGTACGGCTACACACCGACCTCGCTGGACAAGTACTGGATGCCGAACCAGTCGCTGCTGCAGGAATGGGTGCGGCGCGGCCTGAAGAAGATCGAAATCCCGATCCCGGGAACGACCACCAAGATCAGTTGCGTGGTGTCGTTGCTGCAGTTCGGCGGCGGCTGCGGCCTGAGCGACCCGAACCTCAACGATCAACCGGCAACAGCCAGACCGCCGCCGGATGTGCCGTTCAAGCCGGAGCTGCAGGAGGATGTCGGGATGCGCAAGCGTACTCTTTAAGAGAGATGAGCTCACCAGAGTTCTATCGCTTCAATATCCTTATTGCCCATTCTCCGCGACTGGCATACGCGTCGAGCTATGCCCTGGTCAGTACGAGGCATGGCTCTTCCTCGAGTTCGATTCCCACATCGAATGGTTCTATGAGCGCTCCGGGATCGTGCTCAGGCGGCTCGGTCGGTCATAGGAAATGGCCTCGCTGGTCGTATTCCTGTATTCGGAGCGGGCCAGCTTCATCGATGGGGCCGGCGTGTGCATAGACTCAGGCTCGGTGTTTGCCATCGCCAGTTGAGCCGGGCGAGGCAAACGCTCGGAAGCAGTGTCGATTGAATATTCCCCGATGTCCGATCTCCACTCCTGGGCGTACGTGCTCCAATCAGGCGCCGCAACCTGGGTGAGGCCGTTCTACACCGTCGATTGCCATCTGCCATGACGGCTGGTCCTGCATGGTATTCAAGGCAACAACAGAAGGGCTTGCATTGGATCGATGACTGACCTTGCAAGGTTGCGCTCGCCGCCGTAGGCATCATCCAAGTGTCGAGGATTCTTCGTCCTGCTGGTTGCGCTGATTGGGTCAGCCGAGATGGCTCGCCTCATGCCTTAATCTCTTCGGGCAATCAGGAACGCAAGCGGACTAGAAGGCTCCAAGGATTTATCGGTAGTATGGCGACCGGAAAGCAGTCAATTTTGAATCGGCAGCAGAATCTCATCAGAGCATTCACAAAAAATGACAGCGCCGTTTGATGTCGGAGCGGAGCCGATCGCGGGGACGGAAATACATTCATACTACCGCGACCGCCCAGCAAGTGAGTTGAGCCCGCTGCTGAGGTCAGGCGCAGGCTTCACGATGTTTTGGCATGCTGTCGGCTTCGAGGGCGAAATGCCATTTGCAGCGTTTGCCGATCGTCTTCCGGCCGACATGCGACAGGTTAGTCCCAAGCGGATTACTGAATACCTGGCTGGACGTTATTGCGCCGAGCGCGCGCTAGCGGCCGCAGGTGCTGAAGCTGGCTGTTGGCTCCCGCGGGGAAGCGATCGTCTCCCCATCTGGCCGCCCGGATGGACCGGCTCAATCAGTCACGCAGATGGCATCGCAGCAGCTGCAGTTGTCGCTCGCGCTCCAGGGACGGCCTTGGGCCTGGACGTGGAGCATTGGATCAATGCAGATCAGGCCGGGCAAATCTGTCGCCTCATTGCAAGCCAGGCAGAGCTGGAACTTCTGGTCGCGCTGCCGCCGGAGCGAGCACTGACACTGCTGTTTTCGGCCAAGGAGGCGCTATTCAAGGCGCTTTACCCATCGACAAGACGCTTCATGGAATTTTCCGCTGCGCGCTTGGTCGATGCCAACGACAAGGAGCTGAGTTTGCAGCTGAGCGAGCATTGGAGCCCGGACTGGATGCGGGGGACGGTCGTACCAGTGCGCTTCCTGCTACAGGAAGCGTACGTGTCCGCTGCGGCGCTGGCGCGTCGGACTCCAGTTGCGCTCTAACAGCGCATGAGGCGCGAAGACTGGGGGGGGGGGGCGGCTTCACCCTGTCTTCTGGGTCGGTTACGATGAACAGTGTGGTAGATAACTGTATCGCACCATGGGCCGAGGCCTCATTCCGAAGGCAACTGCCCGCTGTCGAATAACTGTCCTGCGTCCCTGGTCCTGCAGCCGGTGGGCGAGTTTGATTTTAGTGCATTGCTCTGACTGGTGAGATTTGCCTAATCTTCGCTCAAGGTAGGGAGTTGTACATGCGCAGGCTGGCCAAGGTGGCGTTGTTGTCGGGGGCGGTGGTGGTGGTGGCTGCGGTAAAACTAGCCGTGGCGGGGGAGGGCAGCACTGAGAACGCAACGGACGCCGCCGGCGAGAGCAGGGCTCCAGTTCCAGTCATCCCGATCGAGGCGAGCAGCCAGCCGGTGCGCGCCGGTGTCGAGATCGACAGTGCCAAGATTCAGACCGCCGCGTGCCCGAAGGCGGATGAGCGCGTCGCTGTCGATGGTCACTTCCGGCTCAACGCCGATCGCAAGGTCGCCACAACGGCCTCCGCCGCAAAAAGGGGGGGTGGCAGTGCCCCAGTCCGGCGGAATCGCCATTGACGCTTCCTCGGACGAGTTTTCCATGAGCTTCTCGTCGATCTTTATCCGCCGTCCGGTCGCCACGGTGCTGTTGATGGCGGGCGTACTGATGCTGGGCTTTCTCGGCTATCGCCAGTTGCCAGTGGCAGCGCTACCTGAAATTGATGTCCCCAGTCTGGTTGTGACGACCCAATACCCCGGCGCCAATGCAACGACGATGGCCGCGCTGGTAACCACTCCGTTGGAACGCCAGTTTGGGCAGATCTCCGGATTGGAACTAATGACCTCCGATTCATCGGCCGGTCTATCCACGGTGACGCTGCGATTCTCCATGGATCGCGACATTGATGTCGCCGCACAGGACGTGCAGGCAGCGATCCGCCAAGCCACGCTGCCGTCCTCATTGCCCTACCAACCGGTCTATAACCGGGTCAATCCGGCTGACGTAGCGATCATCACACTGAAACTGGGTTCTGACACCCGACCGCTACGCGAGATCAGTCACTTCGCTGATTCAATCCTGGCCCAACGGCTGTCGCAGGTAAAGGGCGTTGGCTTGGTTTTGATTGCCGGCAATGTGCGGCCGGCGGTGCGAGTGCAGGTCAATCCCGCTCAGTTATCCAATATGGGGCTGACGCTAGAAGACCTGCGTGCGGCCCTGACTCGCGCCAACGTCAATGCGCCGAAGGGCTCACTCAATGGGGCCACCCAGTCCTACAGCATCAGTACAAACGACCAATTGGTCGATGCCGCCGATTACCGCGAGATCATCGTCTCCTACAAAAATGGCGCGCCGGTCAGGCTTGCCGACGTTGCCAATGTCATCGACGGCATCGAGAACGACCAGCTCGCAGCATGGGCAGACGGCAGGGAGGCCGTGTTGTTGGAGGTGCGCCGGCGGCCTGGCGCCAATATCGTGCAGACCGTCGAGCGCATTCGGGATCTGCTCCCCGAATTGCGCAGCCTGCTGCCTGCCGACGTGCAACTGGAGATATTCTCCGATCGAACCGAGACCATTCGCGCATCAGTCCACGAAGTACAGTTTACGTTGCTGCTGACCATTGGGCTGGTAGTGGCCGTGATCTTTGCCTTTTTGCGCCGTCTATGGGCAACGTTGATCCCATCAGTTGCAGTACCGCTGTCGCTGGCTGGCACCTTTGCGGTAATGGCGTTTGCCGACATGTCGTTGGATAACTTGTCGCTAATGGCATTGGTGGTGGCAACCGGCTTTGTTGTCGACGATGCAATCGTGATGATCGAAAACATCGTGCGCTACATAGAGCAGGGCAAGAGCGGGCAGGAAGCGGCTGAAATTGGCGCGCGTCAGATAGGCTTTACGGTACTTTCTCTCACTGTGTCGCTGGTCGCGGTGTTCTTGCCCTTGTTGATGATGCCGGGGGTGACCGGACGCCTGTTCCACGAGTTCGCCTGGGTGCTGAGCATTGCGGTGGTGCTATCGATGGTGGTGTCCCTGACGCTGACGCCAATGATGTGCGCTTACCTGCTCAAGCCCGATGGGCTGCCGGAGAGCGAGGCTTCTCGTGGGCGCGACGGCCGTGACAATCGCTCCAGCGTATGGAGCCGCATGGTCGCAGCCTATGAGCGCAGTCTCGATTGGGTGTTGGCGCATCCACAGTGGACCCTGGGTGCGGCAGGGATGGCGGTTGTACTGACGGTGTTGCTGTACGTGGCGATACCGAAAGGCCTGCTCCCCGAACAGGACACGGGCCTGATCGTGGGCGTTGTCCAAGCCGATCAGAGCATTGCCTTTGCACAGATGCGCGAGCGAACGCTGGCGGTAGCCCAGGCACTGCGAAGCGACCCGGCCGTCGCTGCAGTTGCCGCCTTCGTTGGAGCCGGAAGCATGAATCCGACGCTCAACCAGGGCCGGATCTCAATCGTGCTCAAAGAGCGCGGCGAGCGCCAGAGCCTTGACGAGATCCTGCCGCGTCTTCAACGCTCTACCACTGATGTTGCGGGCGTGGCTCTGTATCTCAAGCCGGTACAGGATGTCACCCTTGATACCCGAGTGGCCCCAACCGAGTATCAATACGCGTTGTCTGGCATGGACGCGGAAGAAGTGGCCGTTGAGGCCGAGCGGATGACCCAGGCGCTACGCGCGCGTCCTGAGCTCGCCGATGTGGACAATAATTTGTCCAATCAGGGAGGCGCGCTAGAGCTGAGCGTGGACCGAGAAAATGCCAGCCTGCTCGGCGTGCCGATGCAGAGTATCAACGATACGCTCTACAACGCATTTGGACAGCGGCAGATTTCGACGATTTTCACCGAGATCAACCAGTATCGCGTGGTCTTGGAGGTGGCTCCTGAATTCCGCACGCAGAAGGCGTTGCTGCAGCAACTTGCAGTCGCTTCAAACGGGTCCGGCGCCTTGGTCGGCAGCAATGCAACCGCATTCGGCCAGCTTGCCTCCAGCAATTCCTCCACGGCCACCGGTATCGGCAACCGCGATACCGGTATCCCCGTGGGTGCTGGAGGCACTATTCCGCTGTCGTCACTGGTCAAGTCGAGAGTTACTAGCACGCCTCTGGTAGTCAGTCATCAGCAGCAGCTACCGGCGGCGATGATCTTGTTCAATGTTGCTCCAGGCCATTCGCTCTCCGATGCGGTCAGTGCGGTAAAACAGGTACGCAAGCAGTTGGCCTGGCCGTCTCAGGTACACGGCCAGTTTGTCGGCAAGGCGGCCGAGTTTACCCAGAGCCAGACCGATGTGATCTGGCTTCTGCTGGCATCGCTAGTGGTGATCTATATTGTCCTCGGCATTCTCTATGAGAGTTATATCCATCCAATCACCATCATCTCGACGCTGCCGCCAGCAGGGGTCGGCGCATTGTTGGCATTGATGGTCTGCGGGTTGAGCCTGTCGGTCGACGGCATTGTCGGCATCGTGTTGTTGATCGGCATCGTAAAAAAAAACGGCATCATGATGGTCGATTTTGCGATCGAGGCGCAGCGTGCCGGCGCCAGTCCGCACGAAGCGATCCGCCGCAGCTGCCTGTTGCGTTTTCGTCCGATCATGATGACTACCCTGGCAGCGCTGCTCGGTGCGTTGCCACTGGCACTGGGCACCGGTATCGGTTTCGAGTTGCGCCGTCCCCTGGGTCTGTCGATCGTCGGGGGACTGTTGGTGTCGCAGTTGGTAACCCTGTACACCACGCCGGTGATCTATTTGTACATGGAGCGCTATCAGGCGTGGCTGCGGCGGCGCCGACAGCAGCGCACGCAAGCCCCGGTGGTGCACGCATGAAGAGGGATGCGCATCGCAGCATGCAAGCCCTCGCACGCGTTGAACGCGGTGCCGGCATATGAATTTGTTCGCACCGATCATCCGCCGCCCGATTGGCGCCTCCTTGGCGGGGGTCGGCCTCGTGCTGGTGGGTCTGTGGTCGTACTTCCTGCTTGGTGTGGCCGCATTGCCTTCGCTGGATCTCCCCGCGGTGGCAGTAGCTGCGCAGATGTCTGGCGCCAGTGCAGAGACCATGGCCAATACCGTGATGACCCCCTTGGAGCGCCATCTGGGCCGGATCCCAGGGGTCAAGCAAATGGTTGGCATCGCAGGCGAGAACTCTGTCCAGATACAGATTCTGTTCGAGTTCGGTATCAATGCCGACTCGGCAGCCCGCGAGGTGCAGGCGGCGATCAACACTTCGTTGGTCGATCTGCCTGCGGGCATGCCGACGCCACCGCAGTATTTCAAGTTTGACACTGCGCAATTGCCTGTGCTGCTCGTGGCACTGACCTCGCCAACGCTGGCCCCTGACCAGCTTTATGACGTAGCCGACAATCTAGCCAAACCTGCCGTCGCGCGTGTTGACGGCGTGGCAACAGTCCAGTTGTCGGGCGGATCGCCGCGTGCGGTGCGCGTCGAGCTGGACAACCATGCGTTAGCGGCCAAGGGCATCACTGCCAATGAGGTCAAGAATGCCCTGGCTGCGGCTAATTCCTCGTCGGCGCTGGGCGCGGTGGAACAGGGCCCGCGACAGTTGCTGCTGGTCACCACCTCCGCGTTGATGCGCGCGGCGGACTTTGCCGGACTTGTCATCGCAGTGCGTGGTCGCGCGCCCATCAAGCTGGGCGATGTGGCCCGTGTCTACGATGGCCAGGAGGACGCGTTTCAGGGGGCTTGGTACAACGGCCAACGCACGGTGGTGATGCAAATAAGCAAGCGCGCGGACGCCAACTCGGTGGCGACCGTGGAAGCGATTCGAGCGGCACTGCCAGGGTTGCGCTCCATCATGCCCGCTGATGTCGCCGTTCATCCGATCTTCGACCTCACCCAGACCACCAAAAGTGGCCTGCACGAGGTTGAGTTCACTCTGCTGCTCAGCATTCTGATGGTGGCCACAGTAATGCTGTTGTTTCTGCGTAGGGTCGGTCCGACCTTGATCGCGATGGCAAGCGTGCCGTTGTCGCTGGCAGGTGCCTTCATCGCGATGTGGTGCATGGATTTTTCGCTCAACACATTGTCGCTGATTGCTCTTGTGCTTGCGATCGGTTTTGTGGTCGACGATGCAATCGTTGTAATTGAAAACATTGTTCGGCACATGGAGCTCGGGCATTCGCCGCTAGCGGCTTCACTCAGCGGTACCCGAGAGATCGGGTTTACCATCGTTTCAATTACGTTGTCGCTCGTCGCGGTGTTTGCGCCGATGGTGTTTGGCAACAACATTTTTGTCACATTGGTGCGGGAGTTCTCGGTCACCCTGCTAGCGGCCATCATTGTAAGCGCGGTAGTTTCGCTAACAGTGACGCCCGCGTTGTGCGGAAAGTACTTGGATCTGAAAGCAGAGTCCGCCAGTGGCCAGACAACCGCACGCCTGGTTGCAGCGCTGCAAAGAATGGACGACGTCGTTCTGAACGTCTATCGACGAACGCTGGGCTGGGCAATGCGCCATCGGCGGCTGATGCGCTGGCAGCCGATATGCTTGATTGTCTTGACCGGCGTACTGGGCGCCGCCGTCGCGATGACCGCAGGTGGCGGAGTCATGCCGGAAGAGGATCTGGGCATGATCCAAGCCATGGTCCGCGGCGACGCTAATGTGGCCTCCGATCGTTTCTCAGCAGATGTACGTGGCGTGGCTGCCATCATGCGGGCTGATCCAGCCGTTCGCGAGGTGACCGCAGTGCTTAACGGCAGCGGGCTGGATGCAGGCGGAGGTCGCTCCGCAAGTCTTTACGTCGAGCTTTATCCGATCAGTGAAAGACACGCTGGCGTCGCCGAGGTGATCGCCCGTCTCAACGAGACATATATACGCCTGCCGGAGGTGGCGGTAGTCATGAATGCTGTGCAGTTTTTCGGCGGAGGTGGCGATACCCGTTCCGGGGGAGGGCAGTATCAGCTTCAGCTCACCAGTTCGGCAGGCGTAAGCTTGCAGGAAACAACGTTGAAGCTGGCCGAGCGCTTACGGGCCATGCCGCAGCTGCGTGCCGTGGAAACAAGTTTTGATGGCGTCGGCAAACAGCAGTCGGTGGTTGTCGACAGGCAGGCTGCGGCCAGGATGGGCGTTTCGATGGCCGATGTCGATGACGCGCTCTACAACGCATTCGGTCAGCGGCCGGTATCGGTGATCTATTCGCACATCAATCAATACCGCGTCGTGCTGACCTCCGAACAGGCGCGTGCCTCGGGACCCGAGCAGTTGCTGCAAACCTACCTGCGCACAGGTACCGGGCAAATGGTTCCGTTATCGGCGGTCGCGACGATCAAGCCCGCGATTACCCCCTCCAGTATCATGCATTACAACCAGTTGGAGTCATCGAGCATCAGCTACAACGTGGCCCCTGGAGTCAGCCAGATCGAAGGAATTCGTGTTGTCGACGAGCTGATCGCCAAGACGCCCCTTCCCCCCGGCGTCCAGGACGACTACGCGGGCACCAATCAAAAGTTGATGGAAGCGGTCGTGGGTGCCGCGACCATGTTGATTGCGGTGATCGTTCTCATGTACGTGCTGTTGGGCGTGCTCTACAACAGTCTCTTCCATCCACTCGTAATTCTGTCGACACTGCCTGCGGCAGGCATGGGAGCATTTCTGGCAATGCTCGTGACGCAGACCCAACTGACCCTGATGTCCGTGATTGCGGTACTCATGCTCATCGGCATTGTCAAAAAGAACGCCATCATGATGGTCGACTTCGCATTAGTCGCCGAGCGCGAGCGCGGACTCGATCCGGTGGCTGCGATCACGGAGGCCGCCCTGGTGCGCTTTCGTCCGATTACGATGACGACGCTCGCGGCCATGGGAGCCGCGCTGCCCCTGGTAATCGGGTTTGGTGTTGGCTCAGAGATGCGTCGCCCCTTGGGTATCGCCATCCTCGGGGGGCTAATAGTGTCGCAATTGCTGACACTACTTAGTACCCCTGCGATCTATCTGTGGCTGCATGATCGTGCGCTGCACAAACGCGTACGCGTACGTGAACGCCTGCGCAAGTTACGCCGTAGCCGGGTCGCGGCCAGTGGTGAGGGTGTCTGATACACCATTTCTGGTACGGAATGGGCCGATCAAGTCCTCTGAATGATCTCCAATGCTGTCCGGAATTGAGCATCACGCGCGTTCAGCGGAGGGTGCTGCGTTCTGAATAACGGAACGGAAGAGGTCCTTGCATCGTCATGCGCGGGACCTCCGAACGAGGCATAGCCGTGACAGACTGCCAATTCAGGCCCGTGCTCCTAGGCGATTTCTAACAATTCATACTTCGAGCGATCGCGGGCCAGTCAGTATTCGGAACTACGCGTGAAACGCTTGACGTCCTCTTTTTTTTTGAGGATCTTGTCAGGGGTTTCGCACGTGCATGAAGAAGCGAGTGGGGACGCTTCTAGCGCACCATGTAAGGTCCTCTAGGTCTGGGCCGCGCGTGCGTTGGCGTTAGCAGCGATCTACACCAGTTCACCGTTTCCTTGCTAAGACAGGACAGGATGTTCGATGCTCAAAAAGCACCCACTGCTTTCTCGTATCCTGTTTTTTGTCGTAGGTCCGCTTGTAGTCGCGGTGTCCGCCGGATGGTGGCGCCTGCATGAAAGCCTTCCAAACGAGCAGGGCCGTCTTGAAGTAGAAGGATTGCGTGCCCCCGTCAGCGTTGAGCGTGACGGTTACGGAGTGCCCAACGTGGTAGCGCGCAATGATCGCGACGCCTATTTCGCCGTGGGCTATCTGCATGCGCAGGACCGCATGTGGCAGTTGGAACTGCAGCGGCGGATGGCGCAGGGCCGCTTGAGCGAGTTGCTCGGCAAGGATGCAGTGCAACAGGACATCTGGTTTCGCACGCTCGGACTGATGCGTTCGGCGCACGAGGCCTGGGATGCGCTGAGCCCGGAGGCACGCGATTCTTTGCAGGCCTATGCCGACGGCATCAACGCATGGCTCGACGCACGCACGGCCCTTCCTGTGGAGTTCGTTGCGCTGGGAATTCGGCCTGACCCCTGGACCGTTTATGACTCGCTAGCTTGGTCAAAGGTGTTCGCGCTTGATTTGGGGGGCAACTACCGTCGAGAAATCGACCGTATGCTCGCAGCCCAACTGCTCGATACCGAGCGCTTGCAGACACTGTTCCCTGACGCCGCCGACGATCCGATGCGCATCGCAAACAAGCCGGATCTCGCATCGAGCTCTGCGTTCGACCCAATGACAGTGGAGAGCTGCGTGCAAATGCTCGAGTTCTTCTCAAAGCTGGAACAAAACACCGGACTTGGGGGGCATTATGTCGGCAGCAATGCATGGGCGGTGTCGTCTCGTCTGACGGGTAATGGTTCGGCGCTGCTCGCCAACGATCCGCATCTGGGTTTGCAGATGCCATCGCTTTGGTATATGGCCGCACTCAAAGGCGATCACCTCGATGTTTCCGGCGCAACATTGGTCGGCTTGCCCGTCGTGGTATTCGGACGCAATGCCAGCATTGCGTGGGGAGGCACCAACCTGATGGCAGATAGCCAGGACATCTATCTGGAACAAGCCAAGCCCGACGATGCGTCGCGTTATCTCGCCAATGGGAAGTGGGTACCGTTCCTGCAACGTGAGGAGCTTATCAAGGTTCGGGAGAGTTTCCCTTCGTTTCTGCACGCTCCGATCAAACCACTGCGAATCAGCGTACGTTCCACGCGGCACGGCCCGATCATCAACGATATGTTCCAGGTGTTTGAGCAGCCAGCCTCTCTGCGCTGGACCGCTCTGGACAAGGACGATACTTCTTACGAAGCCTTCTACCGGATCGGCTATGCACAGGATTGGAGCGAGTTCGACAAATCGCTCGCGTATTTGGTCGCACCCGCCTTGAACATGGTGTATGCGGACCGCGCCGGTCATGTCGGCCATCTGGCGGCAGGACGTATTCCGGTACGCGCGGCAGGTGATGGCGGCGCGCCGGTACCTGGATGGAACGATGAATACGTTTGGACTGGTCGCATCCCGTATGAGGAGATGCCACATGTCTACGATCCGCCGTCAGGCTTCGTGGCCTCGGCCAATGATGATCCTACGCCTCCCTCTTATCGCTGGCTGATTTCCAACGACTGGGCGCCGCCGACTCGAAAGAGGCGAATTGAAGAGATGATCACTGGTGCTGTTTCCGCCGGTAAACCGGTCGATGTGGCGTTGATGCAGCGCATGCAGGCCGATCAATACAGCGCCTCCGCAGTGCGGCTTTCCAAGGTTCTGTTGAATTATCCGCCGGGCGATAGAGCGCAGCGGTGGGCCCACGACACGCTACGCGACTGGAACGGGCGCATGGATCGAGACAGCCACGCGGCTACTCTATTCAATGCTTGGCTGCGTCAGCTCAAGCGCCGTCTGGTCGGCGCCTCATTCCAGGGGTATTGGAACCGTGCACGGCAGAGTCGCGTGCTGCAGGGAATGATCGACGGAATCGATCCAGATACCGTTGCCGCGATGTTGTCTGGACAGTCGGGCCAGTGGTGCCGCGACCTGGAGGACAGCAAGCCGGTACCCTGCGCTGATGTCACCGGCGCCGCACTCGACGACGCGCTCAGTGAGCTGCACAAGATGGCCGGCGATAGTAGTGATGGCTGGGCATGGGGAGACGTCCATGAAACGGTCTATCGCCACGTGCCCTTTAGTGCGGTCAATGTAGCCAAGGTCTGGTTCGAGCGGAGAATATCCAACGGTGGTTCACCCGATACGCTCAACGTGGCCGACTACACCTTGGGCGATAGCGGTCGGTACGAGCAGACGTTTGGTGCTGGTTTCCGCCAGATCTTCTCGCTGTCGCCTGCCGCTGTTACACACTTGCAAATGAATTCTACCGGGCAGTCCTCCAACGCGATGAGCCCACATTACGACGACATGGTCGAGGGGTTTCGCGATGTGCGCTACCTCCCGATGACCGCTACGAGCGATGATCGCCGCCGACTCTGGCTCGAACCCGCGCAGTCTGCAAAAAAGGCGGGGCATTGATCGATGAGCATCCTGTCTTCATTTTCCCGGCGTGCACCCAACAAGGTGTTCATCGCAATGGTGTTGGGTACCTTGGCCGGGATGGCATACACAATGGTCATTCCGTTGGTGATGACCGTGCTCGATCAAGGTCCGGCGGCATTTTCCACGACCGAGCCGGAAACTGTCAGGCTCTTCGGTTGGCAGGTGTCGCATTACCGATTTGCTGCCTTGTTCGTGGCCAATTGCGTGTTCATTTTGGTCGCGCGCACCGCGTCGCAAGTGATCCTCTCCCGCGTAGCGCTGGATGTGACTACTGACTTGCGCAATCGCATGTATACAAGCATCTCGCAGGCGCCGATCGCCGAGTTGGAGCGAGTCGGCCTCGCCAGGCTAGTGGCATCGATCACTGCCGATGTGCCGGTCATTGTCGCCGGCGCGCGCTTGCTGCCGGATCTGTTGACGAACGCGGTGACATTGGCCGGTGTGCTTGGCTTCCTGCTGTTTCTCAGCCCCAGCGTGTTCTGGTTTGTGCTCAGCTGCATCGCACTGGGTGTGCTGACCTACCAGCTGCCGATGTTGATTGCGCGCCGTTATCTCGTCCGTGCACGCGGTCATCTTGACCATCTCCACGAAGGCATCCGGGGTCTCGTACACGGCGCCAAGGAACTCAAGCTCAGTCACGCAAAACGTCAGGACTATGCAGCGAATGTGCTTGCAGTGAACGAACGGCTGGTTCGAAATAGCGCCAAGACCGGCATGAGCGTCATGGCCGTGGCGCAGAATTACGGCAACCTGATCGTGCTGTTTGTGATTGGCGCAATTGCATTCGTATTCGTCAATTATCACGCTATCGGGAGTGGCACGCTGGCCGGTGTGATCATGGCCCTTCTGTACGTTACTGCCCCGGTCGCTGCCTTGCTTAATTTCGTGCCGCAGCTGAGCATGGCAAGGGTCGCTCAACGCAAGGTCCACGAGCTGTTCGGGCAACTTGCCCGCGAGGACGCCGCAGAAGGAAGCGCACCTCGCCGGGACTGGCAGCACCTGCGGCTGCGGCAGGTGGTTTATCGGTATCCGGGGCGGGGTGAAGAGCCTGGGTTCCATATCGGCCCGATCGACTTGGAAATCAACCGTGGCGAGATCGTGTTTATCGTCGGCGGTAATGGGTCGGGAAAATCGACGCTGGCCAAACTGTTGAGCTTGCACTACCGCGCCGCCTCTGGCGAGGTGCTGTTTGACGACGTTGTTGTCGATGCTGATACTGTCAGCGGATTCCGCAATGGAATCTGCGCCATCTATTCAGACTATTATCTGTTCGACCGTCCGCTGGGAATTGATGGCGATGCCGCAAAGGTTGAGATCGAGCAGTACCTTGAGTTGTTGGGCCTGTCTGGCAAGGTCCGGTTTGCGGAGGGTCGTTTCAGTACGCTCTCTCTTTCTGATGGACAGCGCCGGCGTTTGGCATTACTTGTGGGTTTTCTGGAGGATGCGTCGCTGTATGTGTTCGACGAGTGGGCAGCGGACCAGGATCCGACTTTCAAGCAGGTGTTCTATGGCAAGATTCTGCAATCACTAAAGACGCGCGGCAAGGCAGTGGTTGTGATTTCGCACGACGATCGCTACTTCACCGGTGCAGATCGAGTCGTGGTGATGGGGGACGGCATGATGATTGGCAGCCCGGATGTACGGACATCAGATCCGCTAGTGGCTGAGACTGAGAACTGAAATGTAGCCGCTCCCGTTTGCGGCCGGAGCCAACGTTCAATGGGGCGACTCGGGTAGGGCCGAGTCGGGGCGGGCGGGGATTACAGCGTGAAAGGAATACAAGGATGTCTCGACGTTTCCCTCTTTCACAAGGTCAGCAGGCGCGCTGGTTTCAGTATCAGTTGAATCCCGTTTCGCGCGGTGATCACAACAATGTATTCGTGGTAGCGCTTGATACCGACACGATCGCAGGTCGGCTAGCGACGGCGATCGATGCGTTGGTTGCGCGTCATCCGATGTTGCGCGCACGTTTTTGCAGTGATCAGGAGGGTCATGTTGAGCAAACAATCACTGAGCCTCGTGGAGAAATCCTGGAGGAAGTCGACGCGCGCGAGATGGATCTGGAAACGCTGCAGCGGCGTGTGAGCGAGGATGCCTGGCGCGCTTTTGAAGATGAGCAATTGCTGCTGCGTGCCTGCCTCTATCGCCGCCGTGCGGGCGGTGCGGTTTTACTGTTGGCACTGGATCACCTCATCTGCGATGGTTGGTCATATTGGCGACTACTCGGTGAGCTATCTGCTGCGTTGGGCTCCGACGTCGAGACGATCGGCAAGATAGGTGCGGACGAGCACGATTACAGCGCATACGTAAACTGGCAGGAGCAATGGCTGCAAGGTCCGGCGTGCGAACGTCAACTGGCCTATTGGCGTGACATAGTGGGTCGGCCGCAGTCTCCTCTTGAATTGCCCGCAGCCGATGTTGGCGGTGGAGGTGGCGGTGTGCAGCGGGCGCACACGCTATTGCTGAGTCGCGAACTGTGCCAACGCTTGCGCTGCTTCGCCGCCGATCACGATGCCAGCCTGTTCA
Organism: Xanthomonas sp. LMG 8993; assembly: GCF_009835065.2. Taxonomy (NCBI): domain Bacteria; kingdom Pseudomonadati; phylum Pseudomonadota; class Gammaproteobacteria; order Lysobacterales; family Lysobacteraceae; genus Xanthomonas; species Xanthomonas sp. LMG 8993. Next base: position 297,595 of record NZ_QVIF02000005.1, read on the forward strand.
GTGTGCTGCTGGCCGCGTTGCAAATCCTGTTGCACCGCTATAGCGGCCATTCCACGATTTCGGTCGGCGCGCCGATGCCTTGTCGCAGTAGAGCTGCGTGGCGTGGTGTGGTCGGTGATTTCGTCAACATGGTCACGTTGCGTGCGTGGTTCGGCGATGACAGTCGTGTAGCAGACGTTGTTGAGCGCGCGCGCGCGGCAGTGCGCGGAAGCGTACGTCACCAGGACTATCCAATCTCCACCCTGATCCGTCGTCTCGAGTTGGGTGGAACCCCCTTCGATGCCAGTCTGGTTTTCCAGAATGCGCGCGAATCAGGCCCGCTGACCGAGTTATGGAATCCTCGCCGAGAGGGCGAGACAATCACGCGGTGGGGCGAGGTTGCGCTGAGTGCATTCCCGATCCAGCAACGTGTTGCGCTGGACAGGATGGCGCTGGCAGTCCATGCGATCGAGTTCGAACATGGGGTGCGCTGCGATTTCATACACGATGAGACTCGCGTCGATGCCGGCGCTATCGCGCGGATGACGGCTAATTTCGAAACTGTGCTGCAGGCAATGCTCGCCGATCCGGGCGCACAGGTACGGACATTGCCGTTGCTGAGCGCCGACGAGCGCATCCAGGTGCTGGAGGCCTTCAATGCAACGCGCGTCGACCAGCAAGGCCCTGAGACCTTGCATGGCTGGTTCCAGTGCAGCGCCCGCACATTTCCTGAGGCGATCGCCTTGCGATCAGGTGCGCAGACCCTGAGCTACAGCGAGTTGGACCGACGCTCTGACGCCGTCGCTGCGCGCCTGCAACGCATTGGAGTGGGTGCCCAGGAGTGTGTCGCAATCCAGCTGCCCCGTGGGCCTGGGCTGATTATTGCAGTGTTGGGGACGCTGAAGGCGGGGGCTGCCTATGTGCCGCTTGACCCTACCTACCCGCAAGAGCGTATAGCCGCCATCCTGGGTAGCTGCGGTGCACGCGTGTGCATTGTCACTGCGGCGCTGGCCGCTGCGCTGCCGGCAAACCTGGCAGCGCTGGACATCGACGATGCGACATTAGCGCAGGAAGTGCCGTGGCCATTACCGCACGTGCATCCCAATGGATTGGCGTACGTCATCTATACCTCCGGTTCGACTGGAACGCCGAAGGGCGTGATGATCGAACATGCCAATGCTTGCAACTTCATCGCCTGGGCACTGCGCGACGGTGGAACGGACGCGTTCGCGCACACCTTGTTCGCGACCTCGATCAGCTTTGATCTGGCGGTCTATGAAATCTTCGCGACCTTGGCAGCGGGCGGTACGTTGGAGATCGTCCGCGATGTGCTCGAAGCGCCGTGCGGCCCGGTCAGTTTGATCAATACGGTGCCCTCGGGGATGTCGGCGCTGCTGCACGCCCGAGCAGTGCCGGCATCGGTACGGCGGGTCAATGTGGCCGGCGAGCCACTGCGTGCCGAACTGGTGGAGCGCATCTTTGCCGGTTCCTCAGCGCAGACGGTGCATAACCTGTATGGACCCACCGAGACCACCACCTATTCGACGGGCGTGCGGATCGGGCGCGGCGACGCATTTGCAGCCCATATCGGACGCCCGATCGACAACACCCGGATTTACATCGTCGATCGCGCTGAACAAGCGCTGCCGATTGGAGTGCAGGGCGAGATCTATATCGGAGGCGCAGGCGTGGCGCGCGGCTATCTCGGCCGTCCCGATCTAACGGAAGAGCGCTTCGGCAGCGATCCCTTTGTCGAGGGCGGCCGCTGGTATCGGACTGGCGATCTCGGCTGCTGGACTGCCGACGGGAATATTGAGTACCGCGGCCGCACCGACCACCAGGTCAAGATTCGCGGCTTCCGGATCGAGCTCGGGGAGATCGAGACGGCGCTGCTGTGCCTCGACGGCGTCGAGGCCGCCGTGGTGGTCGCCTGCGGCGATGCGACCGGAAACCAGCGGCTGGTTGCCTATGTTGTCGTGAGCCCGCAGGTTCACGTGACGCCGCACTCGTTGCGCGACGCGTTGGCCATGTCGCTGCCGGCGCACATGGTGCCGGCGGGGTTCGTCCCGCTGGAGCGGCTGCCACTGACTCCAAATGGAAAGATCGATCGCGCCGCGTTGCCGATACCGGAATTTTCCAGCGACCGCGCCTATCGCGCGCCCACCGGCGAGATCGAACAGCAGATTGTTCAGATCTGGGGGGAACTGCTGGGGGTCTCCCGCATTGGTCGCGACGACAATTTCTTTGATCTCGGCGGTCACTCGCTGCTGGCAATGCAACTGACTGCACGCCTGCGAAGCGAGTTCGGCGTTACGGTGCCCCTGGCGGAGTTGTTCGACGCCCCGGAACTGAGATACATGGCTGAACGAGTCGCCGTGGCGCAGGCTGCGGCATTGGCGAGCCAGGACATGCAGTCGATGCTCGCCGAGCTGGATGGGCTCAGCGAGGATGAGCTCAGGGAGATACTAAGCAAGGAAGCAATCGATGACTGAGTCCCTCGACGAGCGCCAGCGTCTTATGCAGGCAATCCTGCTTAACCGCACGCGCCGTGCGACGCGCACGCGCGATGCGGACGACGACGCGATCGTTGCGAGGCCGCGTGATGCGGAGCTGCCATTGTCGTTGGCCCAGCGCCGACTGTGGTTCCTATGCCAACTCGACGCCACCGCCTCGGCCGCTTACCACATGCCGGTGTCGCTGCGCCTGGAAGGCGAGCTTGACGTTGCAGTATTACGCACCGCGCTCGATGCGCTGGTGGCGCGGCATGAGAGCTTGCGCACCCGTTTCCTGGCGCGCGATGGCGAGCCCGAGCAGGTGATCGATCCGGCCGATCGCGGCTTTGCGCTACGTGAGTTCGATGTGTCGCTGCTGCCGGCCGATGAGCGCGCGGAGGCGGTGGCCGCCCACACCTGTGAGGCCGCTGCCGTACCATTCGATCTTGCCGCCGGCCCGCTGGTGCGTGGTCGCCTGTTGCGTCTGGACGCGCAC
>NZ_QVIF02000006.1:0-292216 GCF_009835065.2 Xanthomonas sp. LMG 8993
TGGTGCGCCCGGAGAGATTCGAACTCCCGACCGCCTGGTTCGTAGCCAGGTACTCTATCCAACTGAGCTACGGGCGCGTCGTCAGGAGCGGAATTATGCGGATGCCCGGAGTCCTCGTCAATCCCCTTGTGACATTCGATTGTCGCTACCCCCATCGCCAAGACGCCGGCGCAGCGCGGCGGCCACGGCGGCGGGCGTCTTCATCCATGCGAAGTGATCGCTGCGCGCGCCCAGTTGCGCATCGTCCAAGGCGACACGTTCGGCACGTGCCTGCGGCATTTTCTGCAGCAAGGCCTGCAAGGCGCCGGGCGGGCCGAAGCGGTCGCGTGCGAAGGTCACTGCGCTGATCGGCATGTCGAGTTGGCCCAACGCCTGCTCGAGATCCCACGACGTGCCTGCCGCACGATAGCGATTGCTGCGACCGACCTGCGCCCAATCGGCGATCAGGCTGCGCGCCTCGGTGCCGCCGAAACCGAGCGTTCGCCCGTGCAGCACGCCTTGCGTGCGTGCCAGCCATGGCAGCAGCCGGAAGATCAGCGGCAGGCCGTAGCGCATCGGCACCGGAAAATTGCGCCAGTACGGCGAGCCGCTGGCGACCAGCCACAGCTGCGCAATCCGTACCGGCTGCAACGCGGCATGGCAGCAAGCCAGTTGGCCGCCCAGGCTATGACCGCCCAGCACGCACGGCAGTTGCGGGTCATGCAGGTCGAGCAGCGCGCGGCTGGCGGGGATATCGTCGGCAAGCAGCGTGCGATAGCCCCAGTCGTGCTCGCGCGAGGGGCGCAGGGTGCTGCTGCCGTTGCCGCGCCACTCGTGCAGATAGACCGCAATGCCGGCGCTCGCCAAGGCGTGCGCGAACGGCTGGTAGTGCCGGGCGGCAACGCCCAGTGCCGGCAGCCACAGCAGGCTGGCGATCGGCCGCGCCGGTGCGTGGCGCAGCACCTGCCAGGCATGTCCATCCGCTGCGGTCACGGCGAGCGTGCTGGCCTGCACGCTCATGGGCTAGGCGCGGCGCCGAAATGGTCCAGCACCAGCACCTCGCTGTGACCGGGGCTGTGGCCAAGGCGGATGGCGCGCGCGATATAGTCGATGGCCGCTTCGCAGGCGTTGAGCAGGGAAAGGCCTTGGCACAGCTGCGCGGCAATGGCCGCCGACAGGCTGCAACCGGTGCCATGCGCATCGACCTGCAGGCGCGGATGCATGAACACGTCCTGGGTGACACCGTCATCGAAGCGGTCGATCACCCGCGTGCCTTCGTGCAGGTGACCGCCTTTGAGCAGCACCGCATTGGCGCCGAGTTCGAGCAGGGCGGCGGTGGCGTGCTCGGCGCCATCGGCATCGTCGATACGGCGGCCGGTCAGCAGCTCGGCTTCGGGCGTATTCGGTGTGATCAGCGTGGCCAGCGGCAGTAGACGCGCGCGCAGGGCCTCCAGCGCGGCGTCTTCGAGCAGGCGGGCGCCACTGGTGGACACCATCACCGGGTCGAGCACCACGAACGGTGGGCGATGGGTTTCGAGCAGATCGGCCACGCAATGGATGACCTCGGCGTTGGCGAGCATGCCGAGTTTGACTGCCTGAATTTCGAAGTCCTCAAAGCAGGCATCGACCTGCGCCCGCAGAAACGCGACCGGGGGGATATGCACGGCAGTGACGGCGCGGGTGTTCTGCGCGGTCAATGCGGCGATCGCCGACAAGCCGTGCACGCGGTGCGCGGCAAAGGTCTTGAGGTCGGCCTGGATGCCGGCACCACCGCCGGAATCGGAGCCGGCGATGGTCAGGGCGGACAGCGTGCTGGACGTGGTCATGGGTGGATTCTGCACTGCTGTCTGGCGGATGTGCGGATCAGCGCGTGCGCCAGCGACGCCACTGCAGGTAGCCAACGTAGCCGGCACCGGTCACTCCGGTCAGGCCCGCCGGCAGGTAGAGCGCGTCGTAGTGCCAGCGCTGGAATAGCCAGGTGCCGAGCATGCTGCCGCCGAGAAAGCCGCCGATGATCAGCCCGCTCAGCGTGAGCCGGCGCACCTGCAGCGGGCGCCCGCGCAGCAGATGCCCCAGGCCGATGCCCAGGTCGGTGAACATGCCGCTCAGATGGGTGGTGCGGACCGCGGCGCCGCTGAGGGTGGTGGCCATGGCGTTCTGCAGGCCGCAGGCGCCTGCGGCGACCAACGCGCCGCCGACATGGTGCAGCTTGAACAGTGGGATTGCGGCCAGCAGCAGCAACGCTTCGAGCAGCAGTGCCGCACCGTAGCGCTGTCCCAGCCGCAAGACATCGTCCTGGATGATCAGGCCGCTGAGCATGGCGCCTGCGCAGAACGCGATCAGGATGCCCCAGAGAAAGCCGATCTCCGGTGCGCTGTTCTGCACCAGGGCCACGCCGAGCAGGCTGGTGGTGCCGGTGAGGTGGCTGACCACCTGATGCTCGGAGCCCAGGTAGCCGACCACGTTGACCATGCCGGCCACGCCCGATAACGCTACCGCGCCGATCCAGACCCAGCGCGGCAGCAGCAGGCCCATCGCGGGTCAGGGCGTACCGTTGACGGCGATCTGCGAGAACGCGCCGGTTTGCGGATCGTACAACGCACCCCAGAAGGCGCTACCGCCATCGCACACCCGGATCGCTTCCTTGGCCGGTTTCACCGGCGGATCGTTCGGGAGTTTGAAGGCGTTGATGTAGATCAGCTGCTGGCCCTGGACCACCACGCCCACGTACTGGCGATCGAAATCGCGCGGCTCGGGGATGGTCGGCGTCAATGAGTCCTGCCGGGATTCGAGCTGTTCGATCTGCTGCTGGCTCGGTGTCCAGTAGCCGGTGATCTGGCCCGGATGCCGCGCCGGGCTGTCGCGCGAGCAGGTGTCCAGCACCTGCTCGGCGATGCCCTGGCGGGTTATGACCCAGGACTGCCCGTTCTTGAGGTTGGTCGGCACGCTCGCTGGCGGCGGCGTGGTCGCGCAGCCGGCCAGTGCCATCACGGCGAGTGCCGCCGCGCCGCGCAGCCTGTGCATCACAGCACCTCCGAAGCGAAGTCGGCCAGGCGCGAACGCTCGCCGCGCCGCAGTGTGATATGCGCGCTGTGCGGCCAGGCCTTGAAGCGATCCACCGCATAGGTCAGGCCGGAGGTGGTTTCGGTGAGGTAGGGCGTGTCGATCTGTTCGACGTTGCCCAGGCACACGATCTTGGTGCCGGGGCCGGCACGGGTGATCAGCGTCTTCATCTGCTTGGGCGTGAGGTTCTGCGCCTCGTCCAGGATCAGGTAGCGCGACAGGAAGGTGCGCCCGCGCATGAAGTTCATCGAGCGGATCTTGATGCGGCTGGCGAGCAGGTCGTTGGTGGCCGCACGCCCCCAGGCGCCGCCGTCCTGGTTGTGGGTGAGCACTTCCAGGTTGTCGGTCAGTGCGCCCATCCACGGCGTCATCTTTTCTTCCTCGGTGCCGGGCAGGAAGCCGATGTCTTCGCCGACGCTGACGGTGGCGCGGGTCATGATGATTTCGCGGTAACGCTGCTGATCCATCGTCTGCGCCAGGCCGGCGGCCAGGGCGAGCAGGGTCTTGCCGGTACCGGCGGTGCCGAGCAGGGTGACGAAGTCGATTTCCGGGTCCATCAAGGCATTGAGCGCGAAGTTCTGCTCGCGGTTGCGCGCCACGATGCCCCAGACCGCATGTTGGCCGCTGCGGAAATCGTCGACCAGGCACAGCGTGGCCTTGCCGCCGCCGACCTTGGCCACGCGCAGCTCCACTTCGTCCTCGCCCGGCAGGTACAGGTACTGGTTCGGATACCAGTCTTCGTCCTCGGCCAGCACGATCTCGTAATGGGTGCGGCCACGCTCGTTCCAGCTGCGCAGGTCCTGATTGTGCTTTTCCCAGAAGTTGTCCGGCAGCTCGATGGCGCCGGTGAACAGCAGGCTGAAATCGTCCAGCGCGCGATCGTTCTGGTAGTCCTCCGCGTTCAGGCCGCTGATATAGGCCTTGATGCGCAGGTTGATGTCCTTGGACACCAGAATGACCGGCACGTCCGGATGCTCTTCGCACAGCGCCAGCACCGAGGCCAGGATCTTGTTGTCCGGGATCATCGCGCCGAAGGTGCGGCCCGGGTCGATCGGATGGATCTGGAAATACAGCCGGCCGATCGCCGCCTGGCCCTTGAGCTGGATACCCTGCGGATGGCTGAGCAGGATGCCGGCCTGGATCTGCTCGGCATTCGTGTTCTCCAGCAGTTCGTCCAGGAAGCGGCTGACCTGGCGCGCATTGCGGCTGACTTCGGACGTGCCCTTCTTGGCGTTGTCGAGTTCCTCGATCACCTGCATCGGCAGGAACACATCGTGTTCCTCGAATTTGAACAGCGCGGTGGGATCGTGCATCAGCACGTTGGTGTCCAGCACGTAGATGCGCTTGCCTCGGGTCATTGGGTCTTCCAAGTGATGGAGCAGGGGCGAGCCATCACGCCTGCAGGGCAGGGTGATGGAGGACACGGGAAACCAGGGGGCGTCACTGTCTGGCGTGCGCCTTCAACGCGGCCAGCACGGCATCGGCGTGGCCGGGGACCTTGACCTTGCGCCAGGCCTGCACCACCACCCCTTCGGGCGACAGCAGGAAGGTGCTGCGCTCGATGCCGAGCACCTGCTTGCCGTACATGTTCTTTTCCTTGATCACGTCGAAGGCGCGGCACAGGGCCTCGTCGCCATCGCTGACCAGCGGGAAGGTAAATCCCTGCTTGGCGCAGAAATTGTCGTGCGACTTCACCGAGTCGCGCGAAACGCCCAGCACGACCGCGCCGGCCTGGGTGAACTGCGGCAGCAGCGCGTTGAAATCCAGGCCTTCGGTGGTGCAGCCGGGCGTGCTGTCCTTCGGGTAGAAGTACAGCACCACCCATTTGCCGGCGTAGCCGCGCAGCGTGGTGTTGGTGCCGCCGGACAGCGACAGTGGCAGGTCGAAGCTTGCAGCAGGTAGTTCGAATACAGCGTCGGTCATCGTTGCTCAGCCCTAAGTGGAGGGGCGTACGGCGCGGTCAAGCCGGGCCGACGTCCATCCCATCATAAGCAGCCACATGGAAACGTTTGGCAAGCGCATCGAACTGCGCATTGCGCTGATTCAGCGACTCGATGGTGTGCTGTTCCAGCTTGTCCACGTGCAGGAAGTACGACTCTTCGTCGTCGCCATCGTCTTCGTCGCGTTCGCCCAGGAAGATGTCGATGACCCGATAGCCGTCCCGGGTCAGTTGCTCGGCGAGGTGTTGCAGCGGTTGCTGCGCCGGGTCGGCGAAGAAATATTCCCAGCGCAACGGCCCGTCGAGATTCCAGTCGGTCTCGGAGCGGATGTGCTCGAACATCTGTTTTAGGGCGGAAAGGGCAATGGCCATCGGAACGTCTGCCTCAGAACTTCATCGGGTCCATGATCGCGTCGAGATTGAGGTGATCACAGAATTCCAGGAAATCATCGCGCAACGCGGCGATGTGCATGTTGGCCGGCACGCCGATGGTCACCTGCGCCGAGAACATCTCCGCGCCGGTCTGCATGGCGCGGTAGCGCGTGCTCTGCAGGTTCTCGATGGTGATGCCCTGGCGGTCGAAAAAATCGGCCAGCTGGAACAGGATGCCCGGCTTGTCGGCGGCGATGACTTCGACGATGTAGGGCAGCAGGTTGGACTGGGTCTGCTTGGGGCCGGTGCGGTACCACACCAGCTTCAGGCCTTCCTCGCGCTCGAGCCGGGTCAGCATCGCTTCGAGCTTGGCGACCGAATCCCAGGAGCCGGTGGCCAGGGCGGTGACCGAGACATCGCGCCCCACCGTGGCCAGGCGGGCGTCCACGAGATTGCAGCCGCTGTCGGCGATGCGGCGGGTGACGGGCAACAGGGGGGACTCCGGATGCGTCGTATAGGCGTTGATCAGGAGGTGGTTTTCGGTCGGCGAAGGCCGGGGAGTCGAGTCGGTCAAAGGGGCTTCCGGCATTGCATCAGGCTGAATGGCCGCCCGGGCAGGCGCCCTGGCGGTGACCAGCATACTTGCCCGTGGTTTCGCGCCGCAAGTAACATGCAGGCGGCCACAACCCGCGTGCGCGCGGGCCTTTCCTGTCACGTAAGAGCAGCAGAATCTTGTCCCTTTCCGGCATCATCACCGCGCTGGCGACCCCTTTCGGTCCGGACGGCGCACTCGAACTGGATGCCTGGCGGCGGTTGCTGGAACAGCAACTGCACGGCGGCGTGCAGGGAATCGTCGTCGCCGGTTCCACCGGCGAGGCCGCGGCATTGAGCGACGAGGAGTACGACACCTTGTTGCGTGCCGCCGTCGCGCAGGTGGCCGGCCGTGTGCCGGTGCTGGCCGGTACCGGCCTGTCGGGCACCGCCAAGACCATCGCGCAGACGCGCCGCGCTGCGGCGCTGGGTGCGCAGTACGCGCTGGTGGTGACGCCGCCGTACGTGCGTCCGACCCAGGCCGGGCTGCAGGCACATTTCCAGGCGGTTGCCGACAACGGCGGGCTGCCGGTGGTGCTGTACAACGTGCCCGGCCGCACCGGATGCGATCTGTTGCCGGAGACGGTTGCCGCACTGGTCGGCCATCCGAATATCGTCGGTATCAAGGAAGCGCGCAGCGAGCCGGAGCGCGTCGCCGCGCTGGTGGCGCTGCGCAGCGAGTCCTTCGTCGTGCTCAGCGGTGACGATGGCAGCGCCGCGCAGGCGATGCTGTCCGGTGCCGACGGGCTGATTTCGGTGGCGTCCAACGCGTTGCCGTCGGCGTACCGGCGGCTGTGCGATCTGGCCCGCGATGGTCAGCGCGAGGCGGCCACCACGTGGGACGCACGCCTGAGCGAGTACCACAGTTTCTGCGGGATCGAATCCAATCCCATCCCGGTCAAGGCGCTGCTGCAGCGCGCCGGGATCGGGCACGGCCTGCGCCTGCCGTTACTGCCCCTTTCTGCGGCGCACCAGCCTGCCGCCGACCGCCTTGCCGCCGACGCTGTTGCGTTGGAAGCGCTTTCCAGCCGCGAAATGCTCGCGGCCTGACCCAGGAGATTTATCGATGCGTCATTCCGTTTCCCCCGTCCGCGTGCTCTCGCTCGCGTTGCTGGCGACCGCCACCGTCGCCGCCACGAGCGGTTGCAGCTGGTTCCACAAGGGCGCACGCGGTGACTACGCGCTGGCCCCGGAAGCCCGTCCGCTGGAAGTGCCGCCGGATCTGAACCTGCCCGACACCTCCGGTGCGATGAAGGTGCCGACGCTGGCATCGAGCGCGCAGCAGAACACTTCGGCGCCACCGTCCGCCAGCGCCAACAGCGGTTTCACCGTGCCGGGCGAGCGCGACGAGGTGTTCGCCAAGGTTGGCGCGGCGCTGGCCGACATTCCCGGCCTGACCATCGCCAGCAAGGCGCAGATGCTCGGTTCCTACGACGTCAGCTACGAAGGCTCCAGCTTCCTGGTGCGCGTGGTGAAGGTCGAAGCCGGCAGCTATGTGTCGGCGGTGGATCCGCGCGGCATGCCGGCCACTGCGGCAGCGCCGGTGGCGGTCATCACGGCGTTGAAGGGCAAGCTGGGCGGCTGAGGCCGCTGCAGCAACTGCAGACAGCAGAACGGGCGCTTCGGGCGCCCGTTTTGCGTTCTGGTGCGTGGTATCGCTTTATCGCTGCGTTGTCGCCGGCTGGATGCTGCCAGGCGCCGTTTCAGCGTTGCAGCAGTGGCAGCTTGTTCGGCTTGCCGTCCCACTCGGCGGCATCGGGCAGCGGTTCCTGGCGCACGGTCAGCACCGGCCAGGCCTTGGCCAGCTCGGCGTTGAGCGCGACGAAGCCTTCCTGGCCTGCCGGGACGTCGTCTTCCGGGTAGATCGCATTGGCCGGGCATTCCGGCTCGCACAGCGTGCAGTCGATGCACTCATCCGGGTCGATGACCAGGAAATTCGGGCCGACATGGAAGCAATCCACCGGACAGACCTCGACACAGTCGGTGTATTTGCACTTGATGCAGTTTTCGGTGACAACAAAAGGCATGGCGGAATCCGGCGTTTAGCCTGTCAATTCTAAAGCAGTCCGGTGGCCGGTGTGGGGTTGGCCGGGATTTGTCGGCCTCCAGCCCTGGCCGCTCGGCGCGGTTCTGACCGTCTCCGGTCAGGCCAGCCCGCGCTGCCTGGCCAGTGCGAACAATCCCGTGGCAGCCAGATCTTCCCGATGCAGCTGCGTCCGCACGCCCAACTGCGCCAGCGCCAGCGCGTAGCGCTGCGCCAGGCCGGGGCTGCCGACCAGGTGCACGGTGGCGTGAGTGCCGCGCTGCTCGCGCAGTTCGTGGCCGATCAGCAGGCCCGAGAGGTAGGACGGCAGCGCGGTGGCGGTGAGGCGGTCGAACAGGCCCAGCGTGCGGGCGCCGAACAGGTGGTGGCTGAGGCCACCGGGCGCGGCGCTGCGGTCGACGCCTTGCGCGAAGGCATCGGTGTCCAGGTCCGCAGGGTCGTCCTGCATCAACTTGCCCAGGATGCTGTGCTGGCGCAGCACCGCATACAGCTCGCCGGTCATGACGGTGGCGAAACCGGTCAGCTGGCCGTGCGCGATCTGCGCCCATTTGCTGTGGGTGCCGGGCAGGCAGGCGACGTGTTCGCCATCGCCGAGTGCGGCGATCAGGCCAACCAGCTGGGTTTCCTCGCCACGCATGACATCGGGCACGCCGTGCTGCTCGCCGGTACTTACGCCGGGGACGAACCACAGCGTGCGTCCGGGCAGCAGGTCGGCGTAGCTGCGCATCGCCTGCGCCAGGGCGGCGGTATCGGCCGGGCAGGGCAGATAGGCCTGCTCGACCCAACCATTGCGGCTGCCGATCATGCCCGACAGCAGCAGCGGGCCGTCCCAGCCGTCGATCAGCGTGCTCAGCACCTCGGCGAAGCGGCCCTGGCAGGCCAGGATGCCGTCGCTGCCGCGGCGTTGCTCCAGCACCGTGCCGTCGGCAGCGAGCAGGTAGCCGCGCAGGCTGCTGGTGCCCCAGTCGATGGCGATCATGCGCTGGCCACCCGGCTCTCGGGCAGGCCCTTGATCGGCACGTCGCAGACGTACAGACCGCCGGCTTCCGGCGTGCGCGCCAGTTCTTCGGCGCTGTGGTCCAGGCGCGAGCTGATCACGTGCAGGCGGTCCAGCGCGGCGCCGCCGAGGGCGCTGCAGGTGGGGTGCTTGACCGGCAACTGCACGATGCGCTCGATGCTGCCGTCGGGGCGGTAACGCACCACGCGCCAGGCGCGCCATTGCGCATTCCACAGATGGCCTTCGCTGTCGATGATGGAGCCGTCCGGCTCGGCATCGTCGCGATCCAGCGTGGTGAACACGCGCACGTTGCTGGTCTGCGCAGTGTCGGCGTCGTAATCGCAGCACAGGATCTGCGGGCGCAGCGAGTCGCAGTAATACAGCGTGCGGCCGTCGGGGCTGAAGCAGATCGAGTTGGGGATCGACACGCCCGGCAGCGGCAATGCACGCAGGCCGTGGCGCAGCGAAAACTGGTACATCGCGCCGCGTGCGGCCTTGTGGTCGTGCTCGTCCATGGTGCCGAACACGAGGTTGCCGTTGCGGTCGGCGCGGCCGTCGTTGCTGCGCGTGTGCGGGTTGTCGGCTTCGATATCGGCCAGGTGCTCGAGCGGCAGCGTGTCGGCGTCGGCGTTGTCCGGGTCGGCGATGCAGACCGACTTGGCCAGCGCGATCAGCAGACGGCCGTCGTCCATCAGGCCGAGGCAACCGGGGCGGTCCGGCAGCGTCCAGTACTGCGTGCGTGCGCTGTGCGGATGATGCCGCCACAGCCGCTTCTCGCTGATGTCCACCCAGTACAGCGCTTCACGTTGCTCGCACCACAGCACGCCTTCGCCATGCGTGCAGCGGCTGTCGACCGCCAGCACGGCGGTGTGTTCGGGCGTGCTCACCATTCGGCGATGCTGCCATCGCTGTGACGCCAGACCGGGTTGCGCCAGTCCGGCGGATTTTCGTTTGCGCGCTTGAGCATGTCTTCGTCGATCTCCACACCGAGCCCGGGTTTGGGCAGCGCGGCGATACTGCCATCGACACACTGAAAATCGTCTTTATTGATGACGTAATCGAGCAGGTCGGCGCCTTCGTTGTAGTGGATGCCGATGCTCTGTTCCTGCAGCACCGCGTTGTGCGAAACGAAGTCCACGTGCAGGCAGGCGGCCAGCGCGATCGGCCCGAGCGGGCAGTGCGGGGCGAAGCCGACATCGTAGGCTTCGGCCATCGCGGCGATCTTGACGCACTCGGTGATGCCGCCGGCATGCGACAGGTCCGGCTGCACCATGCCGATACCGCCGGCGCACAGCACGTTCTTGAATTCGAAGCGCGAGAACATGCGCTCGCCGGCCGCCAGCGGAATCGAGGTGCTCGCGGCCAAGCGCGGGTAGTACTCGGCCTGCTCGGCCAGCACCGGTTCCTCGACGAACAGCGGCTTGAACGGCTCCAGCTCGCGCAGCAGCGCCTTGGCCATCGGCGCGCCGACGCGGCCGTGGAAGTCGATGCCGAAGTCGATGCTGTTGCCGAAGGTCTCGCGGATCTCGGCGACCTTGACCACCGCCGCATCGACCGCGCGCGCGCTGTCGATCAGCTTCATCTCCTCGGTGCCGTTGAACTTGAAGGTGTCAAAGCCCAATGCACGGTAGTCGGTGATCTGCTGGATGATTGCGCCCGGGCGGTCGCCGCCGACCCAGCGATAGGTCTTCATGCGGTCGCGCACCAGCCCGCCCAGCAGCTCGTACACCGGCACGCCCAGGGCCTTGCCCTTGATGTCCCACAAGGCCTGGTCGATACCGGCGATGGCGCTCATCAGGATGGCGCCGCCACGGTAGAAACCGGCGCGGTACATGGTCTGCCACAGATCGTTGATGCGCGCCGGATCCTTGCCGACGACGTAGCCGGCCAGTTCGTGCACGGCGGCTTCCACCGAGCGCGCGCGGCCTTCGATGACCGGCTCTCCCCAGCCGGTGATGCCCTCGTCGGTTTCGACCTTGAGGAACAGCCAGCGCGGTGCGGCGTGGTAGGTGGTGAGGCGGGTGATCTTCATCCTTGCAGTTCCTGGTAGGCCTGCACGAAGGCGCGTGCATGCGTCTGGGTCGTTTCGAGCGATTGCGCGGGTTTGTACAGTTCGCCACCGATGCCGGCGCCGGCGGCGCCCTGGGCAAGGAAGCCGGCCAGGGTCTGCGGGCTGACGCCGCCGACCACGTAGACCGGAATGTGCTTGGGCAGCACCGAGCGCAGCGCGCGCACATGCGCGGCGCCATAGGTGGCTGCGGGGAACAGCTTCAGGATCGTGGCGCCGGCATCGATGGCGTCGAACGCCTCGCTGGCGGTGGCGAAACCGGCCACCACGGTGAGCCCGCGCGACACCGCATGGCGGATCAGCGACGGGCGCGTATTCGGGGTGACGATGAAGCGCGCACCGATCTCGGCCAGGGTGTCGACATCGTCGTTGCGCAGCACGGTGCCGGCGCCGATCCAGGCGCGCTCGCCGTAGGTCTGCTGGGCCAGGGCGATGCTCTCGGCCCAGCGCGGCGAATTGAGCGGGATCTCGATCGCGTCGAAGCCGGCGTCGATCAGTGCACCGACATGGTCGAGCGTTTCTTCCGGCGTGATGCCACGCAGGATGGCGATCAGCGGCAGGGCGAACAGGCTGGCGGTGGTGTCTGAGGTCATCGTGTTACTCGCGATAGAGCGGAAAGCGGCCGTCGGCGTCCGGATGGGCGCCAGCGTCGGGGGAAGTTGCAGCGCTGCCTAGCAGCGCGCGGAGGGCGGCAGGCAGCCGCGACGAGTTGGCTGCGGCACTTGCGTGCGCACTCCAACGGCCTGCAATTGGCCGGCAAGTTGCCGTCATCGTCGTCCACCTCCGCAATCATGGCGTGCGTGTTGCCATCTCGTGGAAGATGGGTCACGTCTGTTCTGGCCGCGCCCGGGAGGTAGGGGCTCCTGCTGCGGCGTTCGATAGCCTCGCGCGGGGAGATATGTGCTGCAAATGAAATTTTCGGCATATTCTATTCCTCCTACGAATACAGCTGCGTGGCGATACCCCATGGCAAATTCCGGCACTCCCTGGTTCAACGCTGCCCGCCTCAAGACGCGCCAGCTCCTGCTGCTGCTGCATCTGCACGAACAACGCTCGGTGCTGCGCGCGGCCGAGGCCGCCAGCATGACCCAACCGGCCGCCTCCAAGCTGCTGGCGGAAATGGAAGACATGCTGGGGGTGAAACTGTTCGAGCGGCATGCCCGCGGGGTGGAGCCCACCTGGTACGGCCATGTGCTGATCCGGCGTGCGCGTGCGGCGATGTCGGAGATCGGCCGGGCGCAGGAGGAGATCGCCGCGCTGCGCGCCGGGAGGATGGGCCAGGCCTCGATCGGTACGGTGGTCAATCCGGGCACCAACCTGGTGCCGCAGGCGATCGCCGAGGTCAAGCGCGAGTTCCCCGACATCCTGGTGCGGGTGGAAATGGATTACAGCCGCCCGCTGGTGGCCAAGTTGCTGGATGGCCAGCTGGACATCGTGATCGGCCGCATCCTGGGGCCCGAAGGCGTGGGCGAGCTGGAGTTCGAGCCGCTGGCCGACGAGCCGCATTCGGTGATCGCGCGTGCCGGCCACCCGCTGGCCAGTCGGACCGGCCTGCAGCATGCGGATCTGGTGCGGCATGGCTGGATCCTGCCGCCGGCCGACAGCGTGCTGCGCGCGCGGCTGGATTCGATGTTCATGGAGCACGGCGTGCAGACGCCGACCAATGCGATCGAGACCTCGTCGCTGCCGGTGACCTCCACGCTGTTGCGTGGCACCGACATGCTGACCGCCTTGCCGGTGGAGTCGGTGGCGCCGCTGATCCAGGCCAAGCTGCTGACCGTGCTGCCGATCGAGCTGGGCGTCCGCATGGAGTCGTTCGGCATCATCCGGCGGCGCGATTACATCCTGCCGCCCGGGGCCGAGCGCATTCTGCAGGCGCTGCGCACCACCGCGCGGCGTTTGTACCCCGGTCTGCGCGGGCCGGAATCCACTGGTTAAGCGGGCTCTTCCATTTGTATTCCGGCACGGAATACCAGGCTGTGAATTTTTCATTGGCTGGCGCTAGACCACGCGCCTATATCTGTGAGCCAGATCGCACGCTGAAGCGCACGTGAAGTCGGGCAGGTGATCGGCGGGCAAACCGTCAGATAGAGGGAGGGGCAGGCGTCCGTGCCGGCTCCGCCGTGATCACGCGGGCCGCGTCGCGGCGCCGCGACAACCAGTCTTCAGTCGTCTTGCGTCCTGGGAGGGATTCAGATGTACAAGTTTTCAAGCCATGCCTCGGCAGGGACGGGCGTGCACGCACGTCGTACCCCGCGTTTGTGTCATTCGGCCATGGCCGTCAGCATCGGGTTGCTGCTCGCCGCCCCCGTCTATGCGCAACAGGCGCAGTCGTCGCAGGCCGCCTCCAGCGCCAATGGCGGCACCAGCGCGGTGGATCTGGACACGGTGGAAGTGCGCGGCGTGCGCGCCAGCCTGATCAAGTCGCAGGTGATCAAGCGCGATGCCAGCCAGATCGTGGATTCGGTCAGTGCCGAAGACATCGGCGCCTTGCCCGACCGCAGCGTCACCGAAACCCTGCAGCGCGTCAGCGGCGTGACCATCGATCACTTCGCCGCACGCAGCGATCCGGACCATTTCTCCGCCGAAGGCAGCGGCGTGATGATCCGCGGCCTGACCCAGGTGCGCGGCGAACTCAATGGGCGCGACATCTTCAGCGCCGCCAGCGGCCGCGGGCTGAGCTTCGAAGACGTGCCGGCCGAGTTGATGGCCGGTGTGGACGTCTACAAGAACCCCTCGGCGGAAATCATCGAAGGCGGGCTGGGCGGCACGGTCAATCTGCGTACGCGCATGCCGTTCGACAATCCGGGCCGGATCGTCGGCGGTAATGTCGATTACAACTACGGCGACATGAGCAAGAAGTACAAGCCGTCGGCCTCGTTCCTGTTCAGCGACCGCTGGAACACCGGCATCGGCGAAATGGGCTTCATGATCGATGTCGCGCATTCGGAGCTGGCCACGCGCTCGGACGGCATCCAGGTGGAGCCGTACGTGCGGCGGACCGATGAGGCCGTGCTGGCCGGAAGCGGGCGCAGCGAAGTGTTCGTGCCGGGCGGGGTGAACTGGCGTCAGCTGGATTTCGAGCGCAAGCGCGACGGGATCGCGGCGGCGTTCCAGTGGAAGCCCAGCGACGCCACCGAGATCTATGCGCAGTTCCTGCGCTCGCGCTACGAGATGAACTGGCAGGAGCGCGCCGCGTTCTTCAACGACAGCAACAACAGCATCACGCCGGCACCGGGCACCACCTTCGACTACGACGATCGCGGCGCCTTCCTGCGCGGCTCGCCGGTATCCAGCTCGTGGCGCGGGGTGCTCACCGGCGATGGTGTGCGCTTCAATACCGATAACCGCTATTCCGAACAGCGCACCACCACCACCGACATGTCGGTGGGCTTCAGCCATTTCTTCAACGACAACCTGCAGATCAAGGGCGATATGCAGTTGGTGGAGTCGGAGAACGAGCAGCTGGATTTCACCGTGTTCAGTGCGACCTATCTGCCGGGCCTGTCGTACGACGTGTCGGGCAAATATCCCAGCGTGCAGATCGCCAATCCGGGCTTTACCCAGGACCCGTCCAACTACTTCTGGGCGGCGGCGATGGATCACCTGGGCAAGAACCGCGGGCGGCAGCTGTCCACGCGTGTGGATCTGGAATACACCTTCGATGACAGCAGCTGGTTGCGCTTTGCGCGCTTCGGCATGCGCGCCACCGACCGCAACCAGATCAACAAGAATTCCGGCTACAACTGGGGCGTGATCTCCGACAACTGGGCCGCCATTCCGGGCACCAGCAACGGCCTGGCGAATATGTCCGAGTTCATGACCGACCAGTCGTCGTTGTTCACCTTCTCCGACTTCTTCCGCGGCGGGGTGAACGTGCCGACCACGCTGGTGGTGCCCAACAGCAGCCTGGTCAACAACTACCGCTCCGCCTCGCAGATGATCCAGCAGATCGTGGCGCTGCGCGGCTACGGCTGGGCGCCGGACACCTATCAGCCGCAGGACACCAACCGCCAGCACGAACGCACCCAGGCCGCCTACGCGGCGCTGTACTTCGGCAATGACGAGGCCTGGGGCGTGCCGGTGGACGGCAACATCGGCATCCGCGTGGTGCAGACCAAGACCCAGGCCGAAGGCTTTGGCCAGTTCCAGAACCTGGCCGGTCTCAATGTCTCACCGGAACTGCAGGCGCGCTATACCGGGCAGTACTTCGAGAACAACTCCCAGGGCAGCTATACCAACGTGCTGCCCAGCCTGAACCTGCGGCTGCGCTTCACCGACAGCCTGCAGTGGCGCTTTGCCGCCTCCAAGGCGATGGCGCGCCCGG
Organism: Xanthomonas sp. LMG 8993; assembly: GCF_009835065.2. Classification (NCBI taxonomy): domain Bacteria; kingdom Pseudomonadati; phylum Pseudomonadota; class Gammaproteobacteria; order Lysobacterales; family Lysobacteraceae; genus Xanthomonas; species Xanthomonas sp. LMG 8993. The sequence continues at coordinate 15,381 of NZ_QVIF02000006.1, forward strand.
ACTACACCCAGCTGCAGCCGTATGTGTTGCTCAACGTGGAAACCAACGACGCCGGCCAGGCGACCGATTTTGTCGGCACCGCCGGCAACCCGAACCTCAAGCCGATGGTGGCCAACCAGTTCGACACCGCGCTGGAGTGGTATTTCGACACCAGCGACATGCTGTACGCCACGCTGTTCTACAAGAAGGTCAAGGATTACTTCTCCACCCAGACCCGCAGCGAGATCTACGACAACCGCCCCTGGCTGGTGACACGCCCGTACAACATGGACGAGGGCACCATCCGCGGCGCGGAGCTGGGCTATACCCAGTTCTTCGATCAGCTGCCGGGCTGGCTGAGCGGGTTCGGCGTCAATGCCAACTTCACCTTCGTCGACAGCCAGGGCGGCGCCAACACCGCCACCGACCCGTACACCAATACCACCGTCACCGGTGTGGAGCTACCGCTGGAAGGCCTGTCGCGGCGCAGCTACAACCTGGCTGGTATCTACGAGAAGGGCCCGTTGTCGTTGCGTCTGGCCTACAACTGGCGCTCGCGCTACCTGCTGACCACCAGCGATGCGTCCACCCGTCTGCCGACCTGGGCCGACGACTACGGCCAGCTCGACGGCTCGTTCTTCTACCGCTTCAACGAGCACCTGCAACTGGGCGTGCAGGCCAACAACCTGACCAACACGGTGACCAAGGTGCTGATGGGGCCGACCTCGTACGAAGGCGGCGAGGTGGATCCGCGTCTGTATACGCGCTCCTCGTTCGTCAACGACCGGCGCTATTCGCTGGTGCTGCGCATGAACTGGTAAGCGCGGGCCATCACGGAACTGCCGTGCGCGGGCTCGCAGACTTGAGCCCGCTTTGGCCGCTCCGGCCGTCCGGATCCGCAATGCCATACCCGGCGGGTTTGTTGGCGTTGCTATAGTTTTTACGAATAGCTTTCCAGGAATATTTCATTGGTGTGGCACGACAGCGCCGCCCTATGCTCCGGCCGCAGCCGCTAGGTAAGCCTTGTCAGGATTACCACGCATCGCACCGCCCGGCCTTCCGGTCGTGGGCGGATGCGGGCCAGCACCAACGACGGGCAGGGCGTTCGCGCACCGGCCCGCTAAAAATTAGAAGTACATGCGTCCTGGGAGGGAGCACCATGTCAGTGCAACATCGCCACATTCCGGCAGGCCGGACTGTGGGTCAGCGTTCGATCCGTGATTTCCGCCGCTCCGTGATGGCCCTCAGTGTGGCCACGCTGTTGAGCACGCAGGCCTACGCGCAGGACGCGACCACCACAGCCACCCCGGCTCAGGACGCCACCACCCAGCAGCTCGACACCGTGCAGGTCACCGGCACGCGCAGCAGCGTCACCAAGGCGCAGCTGGTCAAGCAGAATGCCGAGCAGATCGTCGATTCCATCGTTGCCGAAGACATCGGCAAGCTGCCCGACAACAACGTCGCCGAGGCGCTGCAGCGCATCTCCGGTATCCAGATCTCGCGCAACTACGGCGAAGGCAGCTCGATCGCCATCCGCGGCCTGACCCAGGTGCGCACCGAACTCAATGGCCGTGACATCTTCACCGCCAACGATGGCCGTGGCCTGAGCTTCGAGGACGTGTCGGCCGAACTGCTCGGCGGCGTCAACGTGTACAAGAATCCCTCGGCCGACATGATCGAAGGTGGCCTGGGCGGCACCGTCGACCTGCGCACGCGCCTGCCGTTCGACTACGACGGCCGCAAGATCGCCGGCAGCGTCCAGTACAACTATTACGACCTGGCCGACGACGGCAAGCCGGCGTTCTCGGGCCTGTTCAGCGATCGCTGGCAGACCGGCATCGGCGAGATCGGCCTGCTGGTGAATTACTCGCAGCAGAAGAGCCCGTTCCGCCAGGACACCATCTCGATCGAGCCGTGGTACACGCAGACCGATCTGCCGGGCTATGAAGGCCAGGGCGTGTCGGTGCCGCACGGCGCCGGCATCAACACCACCATCGGTGAGCGCGAGCGCAAGACCGGTGCGTTCGCAATGCAGTGGCGTCCGAACGATTCGGTCGAGGTCTACACGCAGGTGCTGCGTTCGGATTACGACTTCAGCTGGCACGACTATTCGTTCTTCGCCCTGACCGGCGCCAACCCGATGCAGGGCTTGCCGGGCATCCAGGTCAACGACCGCAACGAGTTCGTCAATGGCTCGTTCCAGAACGTGCCGACCGAATCCAACACCAGTCTGACCGAGCGGCATTCGGTGACCACCGATTACTCGCTGGGCGCCAAGTGGACGGTCAACGAGAAGCTGACCCTGAGCACCGACTTCCAGTACGTCGATGCCACCACCAAGGGCACGCGCTACATCGTCGCCACCGGGCAGGACACCAGCCCGCAGTTCAACGTCGACTTCCGTGGCGATCTGCCGCGCCTGTCGGTGACCGATGCCAGCGGCGCGGAAGGCTATCTGGCCGATGCCAACAACTACGACGGCTGGCGCTGGCACCTGGACAACAAGGACGACAACAAGGGCACCGAGTTCGCCTGGCGCGCCGACATGGACCTGGCCTTCGACAGCGACTTCGTGCGCAGCTTCAAGGCCGGTGTGCGTTACACCGACCGCGATGCCGAGACCAAGGGCAATATCTACCGTTTCATGTGCATCAACGATTGCTCGGGCACGCCGTTCTCGCAGTACCCGACCATCGGTCTGGTGACCAACCCGATCACCGACTTTTTCCGCGGTGAGAGCAGCACCTTCGGCCGCACGCTGACGGCTGCCGACTCGGCAGTGGCCAACTACGAGCAGACCCTGGCTACCTTCGGCGCCAGCCCGCTGGAATTTGCGCCCAACAACATCAATACGCAGAACGAGAAGACCTACGCGGCCTATGGCGTGCTGCGCTTCGGCGTGGACAGCGACTCGATTCCGTTCGACGGCAACATCGGCGTGCGCGTGGTGCGCACCGAGGTGGGCTCGCAGGGCGTGCGCACCGGAACCGACAGCGAAGGCGGCGGACTGATCCCGGTGGATGCGCAGCAGACCTATACCGACGTGCTGCCCAGCTTGAACCTGCGCTGGATGCTGAGCGATCAGCTGCAGTGGCGTTTTGCGGCCTCGCGCGGCATCTCCCGTCCCACCTTCGACCGGCTCAACCCGAACCTGAGCCTGAGCACCGGCACCTCCAATGGTGCCTCGACCTTCACCGGTACCGCGGGTAACCCGAGTCTGGAAGCGGTCAAGGCCGACCAGTTCGACACCGCGCTGGAGTGGTACTTCGGCCAGGGCTCGATGATGTACGGCACCTTGTTCTACAAGAAGGTCGAAGGCTTCATCGCCAATGCCGTCTTCAACGAGGTCTACGACGGCCAGGTCTGGCAGATCACCCGTCCGGTCAACGGCGATGCCGGCAAGATCCGCGGTGCGGAACTGGGCTATACGCAGTTCTTCGACTTCCTGCCGGGCTGGCTGAGCGGCTTCGGCCTGCAGACCAACTACACCTATGTCGACAGCGAGGCGCCGAGCCCCACCGCCACCGACACCAACGGCCAGGCGCTGACCGTGCCGCTGGAAGGCCTGTCCAAGAACAGCTACAACGCGATCCTCAGCTACGAAACCTCGCGCTTCCAGGGCCGTGTGGCCTACAACTGGCGCAGCGACTGGCTGGTGACCACCGCGGGCAACGGCACCGGCAACCTGCCTGTCTACAACAAGGGCTTCGGCCAGCTGGATGCCTCGCTGCGTTTCAATATCAATGATGTGTGGTCGATTTCGCTCGATGGCGTGAATCTGCTCGATACCCGCCGCGAAAGCTATCTGGGCACCGAGTCGCGCTACCGTGACTTCGTGATCAACGATCGTCGGTATGGCCTGACATTGCGGGCCAGCCTGTAGAACGCGCCGTAGGAAGTGCGTCTCCGGTCCGGCGAGCTGTGCAGGCAGCCCGTCGGGCCGGTGTTTTTCCTATCGACGGCAGGCCGTCGATCGCAAGAGGAGCCGGAGGAATGATCGCTGTGATCGATCCGCCTACTGTGCGCCGCGTTACCGCAGCGATGTGGCTGGTCCGTGTATGGCTGGCACTGCTGGTGCTGTTGTCGCTTTCGATCCTGCCGCTGCAGGCCGCCGACCCGGCGGTGCAGGGGCCTTACCAATGGCGCAGCGTCGCCATCGGCGGTGGCGGATTCGTCACCGGTGTGCTGTTTCATCCCGCCGAGCGCGACCTTGCGTATGCACGTACCGATGTCGGTGGTGCGTACCGCTGGGATGCGCGCGCGCAGCAGTGGGTGGCTTTGACCGACTGGCTGGGTGCCGACGACTGGAACCTGATGGGGATCGATGCGTTCGCGGTCGATCCTGCCGACCCGCAGGCGCTGTATCTGGCTGCGGGCACCTATATGCACGAGCGCGCCGGCAATGCTGCGGTGCTGCGTTCGTTTGATCGCGGCCGCAGTTTCGAGCGTGCCGAGTTGCCGTTCAAACTCGGCGGCAATCAATTGGGCCGTGCCAATGGCGAACGGCTGGCGGTGGACCCGCACGATGGCCGTGTGCTGTTGCTGGGCTCACGCGATGCAGGCCTGTGGCGCAGCGACGATCGCGGCGCGCACTGGGCGCGGGTGGATGCATTTCCCGCCGAGGCAATGGCGGGCGCGACGGCGCGCAATCATGTCGGACGCGAGCAGGCGGTGGGCATCGCCTTTGTCGTCTTCGATGCCGCCAGCGGCCGTGCCGGCCGTCCGACCCCGCGCATCTATGTCGGCGTGTCCACCGCGCAGACCAGTCTGTATGTCTCCGACGACGCCGGTCGCAGCTGGTCGGCGGTGGCCGGGCAGCCCAAGGGCCTGCGTCCCAGTCATATGGCCGGCGGCAGCGATGGGCAGTGGTATCTGAGCTACGGCGACCAGCCCGGGCCGGACCTGATGGCCGGCGGCGCGCTGTGGAAATACACCCCGGCGCAGGGGCGCTGGAGCGAGATCAGCCCGATCGCGCAGCCGGCCAGCGGCGATGGTTTCGGCTGGGGCGCGGTGGCGGTGGATCCGCAACAGCCGCAGGTGCTGCTGGCCAGCACCTTCCGCCGTCGTAGCCCGCGCGATGAGCTGTTCCGCAGCGTCGACGGCGGGCGCAGCTGGACTCCGTTGCTGGCGGGCGCGCAGTTCGATCACAGCGCAGCGCCGTGGACCGCGCAGGCCACGCCGCACTGGATGGGCGCGCTGGCGATCGATCCGTTCGACAGCAACCACGCGCTGTTCGTCACCGGCTACGGCATCTGGGCTTCGCGCAACCTGCAGGATTTCGCCAGGCAGCAGCGGCCGTTGCAGTGGTGGTTCCAGGATCGTGGGCTGGAAGAGACCGTGCCGCTGGATCTGCTCAGCCCGATGCAGGGCGCGCACCTGCTCAGTGCGCTGGGCGATATCGACGGCTTCCGGCATGACGATCTGGAGCGTGCGCAGCTGCAGTACGCCGGCCCGCGCCTGACCAATGGCGAGAGCATCGATGCCGCCGGGCAGGCCGCACAATGGGTGGTGCGCAGCGGCACCGTGCGCGATCGCCGCAACAACGAGATCCGTGCGCTGTATTCGCGCGATGGCGGTACGCAGTGGACGGCGTTCGCCAGCGAGCCGCCAGCCGGGCAGGGCGCCGGCAACATCGCCATCGCCGCCGATGCATCCCATGTGGTGTGGGCGCCCGAGAAAGGCGGCAACTGGCGCACCGCCGATTTCGGCAAGCACTGGCAGCGGGTGCAGGGGCTGCCCGAGACCGCGGTGGCGGTGGCCGATCGCGTCGATGCGCGGCGCTGGTATGCAGTGGATACCGCCAGCGGGCGCTTGTACGAGAGCCGCGATGGTGCAGTGAACTTTCGCGACACCGGTGCCCAGGCCGGCAATCCGGCGCGCGACGAACGGGCGCGCCCGCAGCTGCGCCCGGATCCGTGGCGGGCAGGGGTGGTGTATCTGGCCAGCCCCGCGCTGGGCGTGATGCGCTGGCAGGACGGGCGTTTGCAGACCTTGTCCAGGCCGGACGAGGCGCGTTCGCTGGGCATTGGCAAGGCACTGCGCGATGGCGCACCGCCGGCGCTGTATCTGGCCGGCCGCGTGGATGGAGTGGACGGCGTGTTCCGCTCCGACGATGAAGGCGCGCACTGGTTGCGCATCAACGACGACGCGCACCGGTTCGGCAAGCCCTACAGCGTCACCGGCGATCCGCGCCTCCCCGGGCGCGTGTACTTCGCCACCGGTGGGCGTGGCATCTTCTACGGCGATCCACGATGAGCGCTGCGTCCCTGCGCGCGTCATCGCGCTGTCTTACCGTGTACGGCGGCATGCGCCGTCGCATCGCTGCGCGCCGAGTGGCCGCGCCGACCCTGGAGATCACTGCATGACCGCTTCCCTCATCCGTCGTGGCTGCCTATTGGGCCTGGTCCTGGCCAGCCCTGCTGCGTTGGCGCAACCGAGCCTGCCGTTGTTGTTTGCCGATGGCGCGGTGCTGCAGCGCGACCAGGCGATGCCGGTGTGGGGCTGGGCCACGCCCCATGCCGCCATCACGGTCGGCTTCGACGGCAAGCGGGCCACCGCCAAGGCCGATGCCAAGGGTCAGTGGAAGGTCAGCCTGCCCGCACACAAGGCCGGCGGCCCCTATGTGCTGAGCGTGCAGGGCGACGGCGGCGAGTTGCAGGTGCGCGATGTGCTGGTCGGCGATGTGTGGCTGGCCAGCGGTCAATCGAACATGGAGTGGCCGCTGGCGCAGGCCAGCGATGGCCCGCAGGCGGTGGCGGCGGCCAACGACCCGCAGTTGCGGCACTTCAAGGTGCCCAAGTCGTGGTCGCTGCAGCCGGAAGCGCGCCTGACCGGCGGCGACTGGAAGCCCGCCACACCGGACAACGCCGGCGAGTTCACCGCAGTCGGTTATTTCTTCGCCAAGGAGCTGCGCGCCAGCACCGGCGTACCGATCGGCATCGTCAACAGCACCTGGGGCGGCAGCGCGATCGAGGCGTGGATGGATGCGACCTCGCTGGGCCTGGATGCCGGGCAGAACCAGGGCGCGATCGAGGCGATCAAGCAGCGCGATGCCGCTGCGCAGGCGGCCACCGGCAAGCGCATCGCGCGCTGGCCCAAGGTGGATGGCGAGATGCCGCAGTGGCGCGAAGCGACATTCGACGACAGCGACTGGGACAGCATTCCGACCACCCAGCAGTGGGAATCCAGCGGCTATGACGGCATGGACGGAATCGCCTGGTATCGCACCACGGTCACCCTGAGCGCTGCCGAAGCCAAGGCCGGCATCAGGTTGGGCGTGGGACAGATCGACGACTCGGACATCACCTACGTCAATGGCCAGCAGGTCGGCACGACCGAAAAGCAGTGGAACCTGCCGCGCGTCTACACCGTGCCGGCCTCGGTCTTGCATGCAGGGGTCAACCACATCGCGGTGCGGGTGGAAGATCTCAGCGGCGGTGGCGGCATGCATGGCCCGGACGAGCAGCGCTTCGTGCAGACCAGCGCCGGTGCCAAACGCGCGTTGGGCGGCTGGAAGTTCCGCCCCGCCGACGTGCGCGTGTCGCTGGTCGACAACAAGAATCAGCTGCCCACGCTGCTGTACAACCAGATGATCCATCCGCTGCAGCCGTTTCCGGTCAAGGGCGTGATCTGGTACCAGGGCGAAACCAATGCCAGCGACACCGGCGCCCTGAAGTACCGTGAACAGTTCGCCGCGATGATCCAGCAATGGCGCGCCGAACGCGGCGCGAAAACGCTGCCGTTCCTGTGGGTGCAGCTGGCCAACTTCAAGGCCGGCGGCGACAAGGGCGAGCTGAGTCCGTGGGCACTGTTGCGCGAGTCGCAGTCCAAGACGCTGGCGCTGCCGGCGACCGGGCAGGCGGTGATCATCGATATCGGCAACCCCACCGATATCCATCCCACCAACAAGCGCGATGTCGGCCATCGCCTTGCGCTTGCTGCACGTCATGTGGCGTACGGCCAAACGCTGGTGTACAGCGCGCCGGTGTTCAAGCAGGCGCGCTTTGTCGATGGTCAGGCAATGCTGAGTTTCGATCTGCAAGGCAGTGCGTTGCAGGTGCGTAATGGTGGCGAAGTGCAGGGTTTCCGCGTCGCCGGTGCCGACAAACACTTCCATCCGGCCACCGCGCGCATCGAGGGCGATCGCGTGATCGTGCGCAGCGACGCGGTGGCTGCACCGGTCGCGGTGCGCTACGGCTGGAGCGAAAACCCGGACGACGCCAACCTGGTCAATCGCGAACAGCTTCCCGTTTCCCCCTTCCGCACCGATACCTGGTGACACGGAGTCCTATGTCCATGCATTCCCCCGTTGCACGTCTAATCACTTCTTCCCCTGCACGCCGTTGCCTGCGTCCGCTGCTGCTGTCCGCGCTAACGCTGGCCCTGGCAGCGTGCCAATCCGGCGAGCAGGAAGAGAAAGCCAAACCGGCCGCAGTGGCACCGACTGCCGGTAGCGCAGCGACCGCGCCTGCCACGGCAGCGGCGCCGGCTGCGCAGACACCGATGCCGCAGTTCGTCAGCAAGGACGGCAAACACGCATTGATGGTCGATGGTGCGCCGTTCCTGATCCTGGGCGCGCAGGTCAACAACTCCAGCAACTATCCCGGCGTGATGGACAAGGTGTGGCCGGCGATGCAGGTGCTGGGCCCCAATACCGTGCAGGTGCCGATCGCCTGGGAGCAGGTCGAGCCGGAAGAAGGCAAGTTCGATTTCTCCTTCGTCGATACGCTGCTCACGCAGGCACGCGAGCACAAGGTGCGGCTGGTGCTGCTGTGGTTTGCGACCTGGAAGAACAACGGCCCGGCGTATGCGCCGCATTGGGTCAAGACCGACAACCAGCGCTTCCCGCGCGTGGTGACGCGCGAGGGCAAGGCGATCGGCTCGTTGTCGCCGCATGCGCAGGCCACCCTGGATGCCGACCGCAAGGCCTTCGTCGCCTTCATGCAGCACCTCAAGCAGGTCGATCCGCAGCACACCGTGATCATGATCCAGCCCGAGAACGAGCCGGGCACCTACGGCAGCGTGCGCGACTTCTCGCCGATGGCGCAGCAGCTGTTCGACGGCCCGGTGCCGGAAGAGCTGCTCAAGCGCTTGAACAAGCAGCCGGGCAGCTGGGCACAGGTGTTCGGTGCCGATGCGGACGAGATCTTCCATGCCTGGTCGATCGGTCGCTACATCGACCAGGTGGCCGAAGCCGGCAAGGCCGAATACCCGCTGCCGATGTACGTCAACGCCGCACTGCGTGGCCCGTTCAATCCCGGCCAGCCCGGCCAGTACGCCAGCGGCGGCCCCACCGACAACGTGCTGGATGTGTGGAAGGCCGCCGGCCCGCATATCGACCTGCTGGCGCCGGACATCTACATGCCCGAGTACCGTACCTACACCACGGTACTGGAGCGCTACGCCCGCCCGGACAATGCGCTGTTCGTCGCCGAAACCGGCAACCGCCCGGAATACGCGCGCTATCTGTTCCCCGCGCTGGGCCACGACGGCATCGGCTGGTCGGCGTTCGGCATGGACTACACGCGTTATTCCAACTATCCGCTGGGCGCCAAGCACGTCAACGCGGAAACCCTGGCCCCGTTCGCGCTGGGGTTCGAGCTGGTCAAGCGCGGCATGCGCCCGTTCGCCAAGGCCGCGTCCGAAGGCAAGCTGCACGGCACTGCCGAAGAACCCGGCCAGGCGGTGCAGGAGCTGCAGCTCAACGAGCGTTGGGGCGCCACCATCACCTACGGCGTGCCGCAGTTCTGGTTCAAGGGCGAGCCGCCGGGCAACCCCGAGCCGATCGGCGCGGCCTTGATTGCCGAGCTCGGCCCTGACGAATTCCTGGTCACCGGCTACCACGTGCGCGTGACCCTGCATCCGGCCAGCGAGGCGACCGCCAACATGCTCTACGACCGCGTCGAGGAAGGCGTGTACGACGGCAGCGACTGGAAGTTCGAGCGCAACTGGAACGGCGACCAGACCGATTACGGCGTCAACTTTTCCAGCGCACCGCAGCTGCTGAAGATCAAGCTGGCCACTTACAAGTAAACCTGCACGGCCACTTGCTGCGCAGCCAGATCGCTGCGCAGCACGCCGGCTTCCAGGTCGAACGCAATGAACCCATGCGTTGCCGCCCCCGCGGCAGCGTTTCGTAATCCAAGGGAGTGAACATGCAAACCATCAACCGTTCCGCCGGCCATGCGCCTGCCACCCGACGTACACCGCTTGCGCAGTGCCTGGCGTTGTCGCTGGCCTTGCTGGCCAATGCCGCGCACGCGCAGGAAGTGCGCAAGGCCGCCGATGGCGTCACCGTGGTGCCGAGCGCCAAGGGCGCCGCACCGGTGCGTCTGCAGGTGGTCGATGCCGGCATCATCCGCGTCAGTGCCGACCCGGACGGCGACTTCGCGCGCAGCCCCAGCCTGATGCGCGTACCGGTGCAGGGCGATGGCAACTTCCAGCTGGCCGAGCAGGGCGACAGCGTGCAGCTGAAGACCGGCAAGGTCACCGCCACCGTGTCCACCGTCGATGGCCATGTCAGCTTCGCCGATGCCAATGGCAAGCCGGTGTTGTCGGAGGTTGCCGGCGGGCGCAGTTTTGCGCCGCTGAAAGTGGAGGGCAAGCAGTACCTGAGCGTGCGTCAGCGCTTCCAGTCGCCCGACGACGAAGCCCTGTACGGCTTCGGCCAGCACCAGCAGGGCTGGATGAACCAGAAGGGCCGCAACATCGAGTTGCAGCAGAACAATATCGACATGGCGGTGCCGTACCTGGTGTCCAGCCGCAACTACGGCCTGCTGTGGGACAACAACTCGATCAGCCGCCTGGGCGACCCGCGCGGCCTGCAGCCGCTGCCCAAGACGCTGAAGTTGTATGACGCCAAGGGCAAGGCCGGTGCGCTGACCGCACGTTATGCGATCAACGGCAAGCAGATCGTCGAACGCCGCGAGAGCGAGGTGAACTACCAGTACCTCAGCGACCTGACCAAGTATCCGAAGAAGGCGATCACCAAGGACAAGGACAGCCGCATGCAGGTCACCTGGGAGGGCGAGATCGAAGCGCTCACCGGTGGCGAGCACACCTTCTCGCTCTATTCGAGCGAGTACGCCAAGCTGTACGTGGACGGCAAGCTGGTCGTCGATCGCTGGCGCCAGAACTGGAACCCGTGGAATCACGAGTTCAAGCTGGATCTGGAGCCGGGCACGCGCCACACCGTCAAGGTCGAGTGGGACCTGATCGACCCCAGCTACATCGCGCTGCTGCACCGCGACCCGCTGCCGGCCGCCGAAGCGAAGGACCTGTCGCTGTGGTCCGAAGCCGGCCAGATGATCGACTACTACTTCGTCTCGGCCGATTCCTACGATCAGGCCGTGGCCGGCTACCGCGAGCTCACCGGCAAGTCGGTGATGCTGCCCAAGTGGGCCTACGGCTTCTGGCAGAGCCGCGAGCGTTACAAGAGCCAGGACGAGTTGGTCGGCGCGGTGGCCGAATACCGCAAGCGCAAGTTGTCGCTGGACAACATCGTGCTCGACTGGTCGTACTGGCCCGAGAATGCCTGGGGCTCGCACGATTTCGACCCGCAGCATTTCCCCGATCCGGACGGCATGGTCAAGGCGGTGCACGACATGCATGCGCAGATCATGATTTCGATCTGGCCCAAGTTCTATCCCACCACCGCCAACTACAAGGAACTGGACGCGGCCGGTTTCATGTTCAAGCGCAACGTGGAAGTGGGTGAGCTGGACTGGATCGGCAAGGGCTACAAGAACTCGTTCTACGATCCGTATTCGGAAAAGGCGCAGGCGATCTACTGGCGCCAGGTCAACGAAAAGCTCAACAGCAAGGGCTTCGATGCGTGGTGGATGGACGCCGACGAACCGGACGTGCATTCCAACCTGGACATCGGCGAGCGCAAGGCGCGCACCACGCCCAACGCGCTGGGCTCGTCCACCGAATACTTCAACTCCTACCCGTTGCCGCACACCCATGGCGTGTACGTGGGCGACCGTGCGGCCGACGACAAGCGCGTGTTCATCCTCTCGCGCAAGGGCTACGCCGGCACCCAGCGCAATGCGGTGGCGGTGTGGAGCGGCGACATCGTCTCGCGCTGGGACGACATGCGCGACCAGATCTCCGGTGGCGTCAACATGGCGCTGTCGGGCCTGCCCAACTGGACCTTCGACATCGGCGGCTTTGCGGTGGAGAAGCGCTACGAGAACCAGGACCCGGCACACCTGCCGGAATGGCGCGAACTCAACACGCGCTGGTTCCAGTTCGGCGCATTCGTGCCGATCTTCCGCTCGCACGGCCAGTTCCCGTACCGCGAGATCTGGAACATCGCCCCGGAAGGCACGCCGTTCTACGACAGCATGGCGTACTACAACCGCCTGCGTTACGCGCTGCTGCCGTACATCTACAGCCTGGCCGGCGACACCTATCAGCGCGATGGCGTGATCATGCGCGGCATGATGATGGACTTCCCGAACGACCCCAAGGTCCGCGACATCAACGACCAGTACCTGTTCGGCCCGGCCTTCCTGGTCGCACCGGTGACCCGCTTCGGCGCCACCTCGCGTCAGGTCTATCTGCCGGCCGGCAGCAGCTGGCTGGATTTCGCCACCGGCAAGCGCTACGAAGGCGGCCAGAGCATCGAAGCGGCCGCGCCGATCGAGCGCATGCCGTTGTTCGTGCGCGCCGGTTCCATCGTGCCGACCGGCCCGGTGCAGGAATACGTGGATCAGAAGCCGGATGCGCCGCTCACCGTGGTGGTCTATACCGGTGCCGATGGTCAGTTCTCGCTGTATGAGGACGACGGCAAGGGCTACGGCTACGAGAAGGGCGAGTTCAGCCGCATTCCGCTGAGCTGGAACCAGGCCAAGGGCGAGCTGAGCATCGGCAAGCGCGAAGGCAGCTGGACCGGCATGCAGGCCAAGCGCACCGTCAACGTGCGCTTCGTCGACGGCCCGCGCGAGGACGCCGGTGCGCTGGAGCCCAGGACCGATGCCAGCATCCAGTACGACGGCAATCCGGTCAGCGTGTTGCAGCGCAAGATTGCGTCCGGCAAAGCGCGTCGTCGATGATCGCAACTCGTTGTCAGTCAGTGAGTGCGCAGATGCCGGATCGCCGCAAGGCTCGGGCGTGCAGGTCCGGTCATGCAGCACGGTGGTGCACGTGCTGACCCGCAGGGAAGTCTGCAAGGCAACCGGTGCCGCACTCGCGGCGCTGGGCGCTGCGCCGGCTGCGTCCGCCATTGCTGCGCCGGCCAAGGCTGCCGGCGAGCAATCGCTGCCTGCCGTTGCTGCGGGCGATGCTTTGCAGCTGTGGTACCGCGAACCGGCCAACGAATGGGTGCAGGCGCTGCCGGTCGGCAACGGCCGGCTGGGCGCGATGGTGTGGGGCGGCATTGCCCACGAGCGCCTGCAACTCAACGAGGACACGCTGTACGCAGGTGGCCCGTACGATGCCACCAGCCCCGAAGCACTTGCAGCCTTGCCACAGGTGCGCGCGCTCGTGTTTGCCGGGCGCTATGCCGAAGCCGAAACCCTGGCCGACGCCAAGATGCTCTCGCGTCCGCTCAAGCAGATGCCGTATCAACCGCTGGGCGATCTGTTGCTGGATTTCGATCGTGCCGACGGCATCAGCGAGTATCGCCGCCAGCTCGATCTGGATACCGGCGTAGCCACCACCACGTTCCGCTCCGGCGGTGCTGTGCACAAGCGCGAAGTGTTCGTGTCGGCGCAGTCGCAATGCATCGTGGTGCGTCTGTCCTGCGATCGGCCACGCGCGATTTCCCTGCGCGTGGGCATCGACAGCCCGCAGACCGGCGCGGTCACGGTGGAGCAGGGCGGGCTGCTGTTCAGCGGCCGCAACGGCAGCTTCGCCGGCATCGACGGCAAGCTGCGTTTTGCCTTGCGCGTGCTGCCGCAGGTCAAGGGCGGCACGCTCAGCGGGCTGCGTGACCGCCTGCGCATCGACGCCGCCGATGAAGTGGTGCTGCTGCTCACCGCCGCCACCAGCTACCAACGCTTTGATGCAGTCGATGGCGATCCGCTGGCATTGACCGCAGCAAGCATGCAGAAGGCCGGCAAGCTGGACTATGCCGCATTGCTGCGTGCGCATCTGGCCGATCACCAGCGGCTGTTCCGGCGCGTGGCAATCGATCTCGGCACCAGCGAGGCGGCAGCACTGCCCACCGACGAGCGCGTGCAGCGTTTTGCGCAGGGCAACGACCCGGCGCTGGCCGCGTTGTATCACCAGTTCGGCCGTTACCTGCTGATCTGCAGCTCGCGGCCCGGCACCCAGCCGGCCAATCTGCAGGGCATCTGGAACGACCTGATGCAGCCGCCGTGGGAAAGCAAGTACACCATCAACATCAACACCGAGATGAACTACTGGCCCAGCGAGGCCAACGCGCTGCACGAGTGCGTCGAACCGCTGGAATCCATGTTGTTCGATCTGGCCAAGACCGGCGCGCACACCGCACGTGCGATGTACGACGCACCGGGTTGGGTGGTGCACAACAACACCGATCTGTGGCGCCAGGCCGGGCCGATCGATGGCGCCAAGTGGAGCCTGTGGCCGATGGGTGGCGTCTGGCTGTTGCAGCAGCTATGGGATCGCTGGGATTACGGCCGCGACCGTGCCTATCTGGGCAGGATCTACCCCTTGTTCAAGGGCGCGGCGGAGTTCTTCGTCGCCACGCTGGTGCGCGATCCGCAGACTGGCGCGATGGTGACCAACCCGTCGATGTCGCCGGAAAACCAGCATCCGTTCAACGCCGCGCTGTGTGCCGGCCCCACCATGGATGCGCAGCTGCTGCGCGATCTGTTCGCCCAATGCATCGCGATGAGCAAGCTGCTCAAGGCCGACGACGCCTTCGCGCAACAACTGAGCACGCTGCGCGAGCAATTGCCGCCCAACCGCATCGGCAAGGCGGGACAATTGCAGGAGTGGCAACAGGACTGGGACATGCAGGCGCCGGAGATCCATCACCGCCACGTCTCGCATCTGTACGCCTTGCATCCTTCGAGCCAGATCAATCTGCGCGATACGCCCGAGCTTGCCGCCGCGGCCAAGCGCACGCTGGAAACGCGCGGCGACAACGCCACCGGCTGGGGCATCGGCTGGCGGCTGAATCTGTGGGCACGGCTGGCCGATGGCGAGCATGCCTACCGCATCCTGCAACTGCTGATCTCGCCCGAACGCACCTACCCGAATCTGTTCGACGCGCATCCGCCGTTCCAGATCGACGGCAACTTCGGCGGCACCGCCGGCATCACCGAAATGCTGCTGCAAAGCTGGGGCGGCAGCGTGTTCCTGCTGCCTGCCTTGCCCAAGGCATGGCCGCGCGGCAGTGTGCGTGGCTTGCGCGTGCGCGGCGGTGCCAGCGTGGACCTGCACTGGGAGGGCGGCCGCCTGCAGCAGGCACGCGTGCACAGCGAGCGGGGCGGGCGCTATCAACTGTCTTACGCAGGGCAGACCCTGGACCTGGAACTGGGTGCCGGCCGCACCCGGCAGGTGGGCCTCAACAACAACCGATTGGTGACGCAATGAGCTTGTACGTAGGACTGGATGTGGGCACGCAGAGCGTCAAACTGGTGGCCTACGATCCGCAGGAGCGCGCCGTGGTCGCCACGATCGCCGCGCCGATGGAACTGATCAGCCGCGACGACGGCACCCGCGAGCAACAGGCGCAGTGGTGGATCGACGGCATCGTGCATTGCTTCGCGCAGCTCGATGGCGAGCAGCGTGCGCAGGTGCGTGGCATCTCGGTCTCCGGTCAGCAGCACGGTTTCGTGCCGGTGGCCGCCGATGGCAGCGTCACCGCACCGGTGAAGCTATGGTGCGATACCAGCACCGCACTGGAATGCGAGGAAATCATGGATGCGGTGGGCGGCGCCGCAGGCAGCGTGGCCACCGCCGGCAACCCGATCATGGCCGGCTACACCGCCTCCAAGCTGCCGTGGACGCGCAAGCATCGCCCCGAGGCGTACGCGGCGATGACCACGGTGATGCTGCCGCACGACTACGTGAACTTCTGGCTCACCGGCGAGCGCTTTGCCGAAGTCGGCGATGCCTCCGGCACCGGCTGGCTGGACGTGCGCACGCGGCAGTGGTCCGAGCGCATGCTCGGCGCGGTGGATGCGCAGCGCGACCTGCGCGAGGCACTGCCGCCGCTGGTGGAGACCGGCGCGGTCTATGCCTTGTCCGACGCAGCCGCCGATGCCTTGAATCTGCCGGCCGGCGTGCGTGTCACCACCGGCGGCGGCGACAACATGATGGCCGCCATCGGCACCGGCAACGTGGTGCCGGGACGCCTGACCATGAGCCTGGGTACCTCGGGCACCTTGTTCGCCTACGCCGATCACCCGGTGGTGGACGACGAGGCACGCTGGGCCGCGTTCTGCTCGTCCAGCGGCGGCTGGCTGCCGCTGATCTGCACCATGAACTGCACCGTCGCCACCGAGGCGGTGATGCGCATGTTCTCGATCACCCGCGAGCAGACCGACGCCTTGATCGCGAGTACCACGCCGGGCGCCGATGGGCTGGTGCTGCTGCCGTTCTTCAACGGCGAGCGCACCCCGGACTTGCCGGCCGCCCGCGGCTGCCTGTTCGGCATGGACCTGCACAACACCACCCCGGCGCATTTCTATCGCGCCGCGATGGAAGGGGCGACCTATAGCCTGCGCAACGGCTTCGATGCCTTCGTTGCGGCGGGTCTGCAGTTCGACACCATCCTGCTCACCGGCGGCGGCAGCAAGAGCGCGCAATGGCGGCAGATGGTGGCCGATATCTTCAACCTGCAGGTCGTGGTGCCGACCCAGCCCGAAGGCGCTGCCTTCGGTGCCGCGCTGCAGGCCTTGTGGGCCTGCGATCGCGATGACGGCGGTACGCACGCGTTGTCGGATGTGGTGCTGGAGCATCTGCAAGTCGACGACAGCCTGTCGGCGCGCCCGGATCCGCAGCGCGTGGCCCAGTATCAGCAGCACTACCAGCACTTCCTCAAGCACCTGCATGTGGTCAGCCCGCTCTACGCCGGCTGATCGACACGCTTTCTACAACTCCCCCAGCAGCAAGGACATTCCACCCCATGAGCAACACCGTCTACATCGGCGCCAAGGAATATTTCCCCGGTATCGGCAAGATCGGCTTCGAAGGCCGCGACTCGGACAACCCGCTGGCGTTCAAGGTCTACGACGCCAACAAGCAGGTCGGCGACAAGACCATGGCCGAGCATCTGCGCTTTGCCGTGGCCTACTGGCACAGCTTCTGCGGCAACGGCGCCGATCCGTTCGGCCCGGGCACGCGCGCGTACCCGTGGGATATCGGCAACACCGCGTTGAATCGCGCCGAAGCCAAGGCCGATGCCGCGTTCGAGTTCTTCACCAAGCTCGGCGTGCCGTACTACTGCTTCCACGACGTGGATCTGTCGCCCGATGCCGACGACATCGGCGAGTACCAGAGCAACCTCAAGCACATGGTCGGCATTGCCAAGCAGCGCCAGGCCGATACCGGCATCAAGCTGTTGTGGGGCACCGCCAACCTGTTCTCGCACCCGCGTTACATGAATGGTGCGTCGACCAACCCGGACTTCAATGTCGTCGCGCGTGCGGCGGTGCAGGTCAAGGCCGCGATCGATGCCACCGTCGAGCTGGGCGGCGAGAACTACGTGTTCTGGGGCGGCCGCGAAGGCTATGCCTGCCTGCACAACACCCAGATGAAGCGCGAGCAGGACAACATGGCGCGCTTCTTGACCCTGGCACGCGACTACGGCCGCGCGATCGGCTTCACCGGCAACTTCCTGATCGAGCCCAAGCCGATGGAGCCGATGAAGCACCAGTACGACTTCGACAGCGCCACGGTGATCGGCTTCCTGCGCCAGCACGGCCTGGACCAGGACTTCAAGCTCAACATCGAAGCCAACCACGCCACGCTTTCGGGCCACAGCTTCGAGCACGACCTGCAGGTGGCATCCGATGCCGGCCTGCTCGGCAGTATCGATGCCAACCGCGGCAACCCGCAGAACGGCTGGGATACCGACCAGTTCCCGACCGACCTGTACGACACCGTCGGCGCGATGCTGGTGGTGCTGCGCCAGGGCGGGCTAGCACCGGGCGGGCTGAACTTCGATGCCAAGGTGCGCCGCGAGTCGTCGGACCCGCAGGATCTGTTCCTGGCGCATATCGGCGGCATGGACGCGTTCGCACGCGGGCTGGAAGTGGCCAATGCGCTGCTGACCTCCTCGCCGCTGGAGCAGTGGCGCGCCGAGCGCTACGCCAGCTTCGACAGCGGCGCGGGCGCGGACTTTGCCAACGGCAGCAGCACGCTGGTGGATCTGGCCAAGTACGCCGCCGGCAACGAACCCAAGCAGCTCAGCGGCCGTCAGGAAGCCTACGAGAACCTGATCAACCAGTATCTGACCCGTTGATGTCCCGTGGCCGGCGGCGCGTTGCGCGTCGCCGGCCGATGTCGGCCGCCCCCGTGGCCGCTCCCTTGCATGCTTCCAGGTGAATCCATGTCCAGTGTCTCCGTAAACGGCGCCCCCGATGCCGGTGAGAACACCCGTTTTATCGTCTTGATCAGTTGCGTAGCCACGATCGGCGGTTTTTTGTTCGGTTTCGATAGCGGTGTGATCAACGGCACTGTCGACGGCCTGAAGCAGACCTTCAATTCCAGCGCCGCCGAGACCGGGTTCGAAGTCGCCTCGATGCTGCTGGGCTGCGCCATCGGCGCCTTCTTTGCCGGCCGTCTGGCCGACCGCTGGGGCCGCCGCGCGGTCCTGATCATTTCGGCGGCACTGTTCCTGCTCTCGGCCATTGGCGCCGGTGCCTCGCACAGTTCCGGCTTCTTCATCTTCGCTCGCGTGATGGGCGGCTTTGCGGTGGGCGCCGCCAGCGTCATCTCGCCGGCCTACATCGCCGAGGTCGCCTCCGCGCGCTATCGCGGCCGGCTCGCCACGATGCAGCAGATCGCCATCATCAGCGGGCTGTTTTGCGCATTCCTGAGCAACTACCTGCTGGCCAACGCCGCCGGTGCCTCCACCGAGCCGCTATGGGCCGGGCAGGCCGCCTGGCGCTGGATGTTCTGGATGCAGGCGGTTCCCTCGCTGCTGTTCCTGTTGCTGTTGTTGGTCATCCCGGAAAGCCCGCGCTACCTGGTGGTCAAGGGCCGCCGCGAGCAGGCGCTGGTGGTGTTGAAGCGGCTATACGGCAACGCCGCCGCGCAGACCAAGCTGGCCGAGATCTCGGCCTCGATGTCGGCCGACCAGCACAAGCCCAAGTTCTCCGACCTCATCAACAAGGCCACCGGCAAGATCCGCCCGATCGTCTGGATCGGCGTGGGCCTGGCGGTGTTCCAGCAACTGGTCGGCATCAACGTGGTGTTCTATTACGGCGCGGTGCTGTGGCAGGCGGTGGGCTTCTCCGAGCAGGACGCACTGCTGATCAACGTGCTCTCCGGCGGCCTGAGTATCGGCGCCTGCCTGGTCACGGTGATGCTGGTCGACAAGATCGGCCGCAAGCCGTTGCTGTGGATCGGCTCGGCCGGCATGGCGGTCTCGCTGGCCCTGGTGACCTATGCCTTCGCCACCGCCTCGCTGGACCCCAACGGCAAGCTCGCCATGTCCGATGCCATGGGCATGCTCGCGTTGGTGGCCGCCAACGTCTACGTGGTGTTCTTCAATGCCTCGTGGGGCCCGGTGATGTGGGTGATGCTGGGCGAGATGTTCCCGAACCAGATCCGCGGCTCGGGCCTGGCCATTGCCGGCGCCGCGCAGTGGACCTCCAACTTCGCCATCACCGTCAGCTTCCCGATCTTGCTCGGCAGCATCGGCCTGGCCGGCGCCTACGGCATCTACACCGTCGCCGCCTTCATCTCGGTGTTCTTCGTGCTCAAGTATGTCTACGAGACCAAGGGCAAGGAGCTGGAGCAGATGGAGGGCTGATCTGCCCCGTTATGCTGATATCGGCATGGAAGACGAACAAGGCCGCGCACTGCGCGGCCTTGTTCGTTGACGGTCTCGCCGGGATCTTGCCGATGTCTCGCATGCCTGCGGGCGCCTCAATCGCGCTGGCTGTCATCGTTGGGCTGGATTGGGTGCGTGCGTCGTCTCGTGACTGCCGGCAGCTCTGACCTGTGCTGTGTCAGGCGGCCTGATTCCCGCGTGGCCCAACGCACCAGCAAAGTGCAATGCGCGTCTTCAATGGCGATAACCGCCTGCAAGGGCACCGGCTCTTTTTGCAAATTGTGCGCCACCGCTATACTCCACCAGGCAGTTTCCCTCCAGACTAGGGCGAATCGTGGAACCAAGGAGTGGTGGTATGGCGGTAGCTAAAGAACTTGTCAGGGGCATGCTGATCAGCGTGTGCTACTGCCTGGTGTTTCTGATGCTTTGGCGCTTGTCGATCGAACAATGGTATCTGCCGGTTGGTTTGCGCGTAGTCGCCTTGCTCTTTCGGCCTTATCGCGAGTGGCCTTTTCTGTTGGCAGGTGACGCTGCGGCGATGTTGTTCTTGCGTATTCCGCTAGGCGAGTTACAGGGCTTCAATCCGTTATGGTCATATCTGAGTCCCTTCATTCATGCGCCTTTGATTGCTGGGGCGATTGGCCTGCTTCGATATCAAGTTCCTCATATTGTTAAAAGCCAGCAATGGTTTATTCCTGCTGCTCTTGCGATAGCTCTCTGGAACGCTATATGCAGTCTGTTAATAAACGCGACCCTCGGTGGACCGCAGGCTGACCCTGCACTAGACCTGATAGTGCTCTATTGGTCAGGTAGCTATTTGGGCATGCTGGTCTTGCTTCTTCCTGCGATGTTATGGGCGAACTGGAATGACGGTCCTGTACGCCCGAGTCTCCAGCGAGATCTCGGAATCGCGGTGGCTGTTATCCTCGGTCTGTTCTTCTTATTAGGGGTCTCGCAGGAACCACTGACTCGAAGCATCTTGATGGTTGCGATGCTCGTGCCAATGGTCGTGTTGACTTTCAGGCAGGGGTGGAGAGGCAGTGCTCTAGGGTCACTATTGGCAAGCTTCGCAATTGAGTTCTCGCTTCCTCGGGTGTATCAGATCGGGTTTTTTGATCA
This sequence comes from Xanthomonas sp. LMG 8993, assembly GCF_009835065.2. Lineage (NCBI taxonomy): Bacteria > Pseudomonadati > Pseudomonadota > Gammaproteobacteria > Lysobacterales > Lysobacteraceae > Xanthomonas > Xanthomonas sp. LMG 8993. The sequence continues at coordinate 36,421 of NZ_QVIF02000006.1, forward strand.
ACAAGTTTTTAGTATCCAGTTGCTCTATGCGGTCACGACGACGGCTCTTTTTGTTTTCAATGCTCGTCTGCGCAAGCCTGCCCGCGATAAGGTTTCGAGCCAGCCAAGAGATGATGCCTTCACACTAGCCCGAGCAAGCTATTCCAGTGCTGAGCGCATGTTGCGCAATCGGGTGCTCGAATACTCTGACATCAATGTTCAGATCAACAAGATGCGCAAAGATGTGGTGGCTGATTTGAGGGGCAGAGGGCAGCATTCTGCAGCAATGGAGATGACGCGGGTTGGTGTCCTTGAGTCGCAATTGCTTCAGCAGTATGTCGCCGCGCTGTATCCGTTGGAAATCGAGACGCATGGGCTGTATCAGGCTCTGCGTTCGTCAGCACTCGAACGCTTCTGCCAATCTCAGTTTCAATGCGTGTTTCGCGGTGACTGCAGGAAGCTGTCATTGGAGCTCCAATTGAGTGCTTATCGCAGTACGCTCAATTGTGTGGAGATCTTGCCGCCGGCTAGTCGGCACTTCATTCAGGCTCGTGCTTGGACAGGGAGAGGAGCTAAGGGCGTGTTGGTGCGCGTGATTGCGGATTCGTCGTCAGCTGAGGCGGCCAAGAGCGACTCGATCGATGTGGAGGCTGAACTGAAGGCGCGCTTGAAAGCGCATGGCGGCATGTTTCGCCGCCGCCATGCGTTGGTTCTCACCTTTCTGGTTGCCGAGCCAGTCTCCGTTGCAGTCAGGGGGAGACTATCCAGTGTTCCCCAGTTGCTTCCCGCCAGTTGAATACCGTGAAGTTCTTTGTTTTGTAGACAAGTCGTGCTTGATCACGCTGAGTTGAATCAAACATTGGCGGATTGTTTGAACTCGTGCCTGCCGAAATCCTGTTCGCCGCCGGCAGCACGACGCGTTCTACATCCTTGCCCATTGGCAAGGTCCAGAGTGCGTTGTCCACTCGTGCTACCACTGCGTGGACCACTCCAGTTACATCGTTGATCTGGAGATATGTCACTCCATCGCGATGGAGTTCATAAATGGCAAGCGACGGATCCATCGTTAGGTTGGCTGCCTTGGGATTGCTGTCGCCAAGTCCTGTCATTGCATGTACGCCGACGCCACCATTGGCACAGCATTGAGCCATTGCCATGCCTGACGACAGCATTCCAGCAACGACGCAAAAAGCCATAAGCCAATTTTTTGCGTTCTTCATGATTTTGCCTTCCCCCTGCATGGGGCAACTCCGCCTGCGATTCAGGCGCTTATACGTTACGTGTTGAATGGCAGATTTTGTTGATTGTTTGTCGCAGAAAATCGCTGCGGCATACCGTTGCCGATCAGCGAGGAACAGTCAACCGCATCCGCTGTTACCTGGACCTATCCGGTCAGGCGTGATGTGCAGTGCTGGAGCGCGCGCGCTATTTAGCGGCTCGGCTCGAGTTCGCCACCGGCACGTTCAAACCATCCAATCACTCGCCGGTGATGAGATTCGCCCCAACGACGCAAGAACTGCTGGGTGTGGTGGTCGCTCAGATCGCGCAGGCTTGCGATTCGTTGGGTGATGAAAGGGGCGGTCAGTGGCTGGGCGCAGTCGACTTCGATGCAGTGGCGCCAGGCGGTATAGCTGTCGGGGATGACGGGCGACATCGTTGTGCTCTTCGGTAAAAGTGAACGTGAGGGCAGTGGCGGGGCACGGCGGGCTTGATTTTGCGCAATAAGTGTTACTTTATAACACTTCATCCATCGTTCGTCCGGTCACGCCGTGTCGCGTTCCTTGCCGCAGAGTGTCGTTTGCCTGGTCACCATGCCGAACCGTCCGTGCTCGAAGTGGCGCGGTGGCCACGTCGATCCTCCGGGGTTGGCTCGATGAGGCGGCGGCAGGTGTTGCACGCCGTCGGTGCCGCCTTGGTGCTGTCGCCGCACCTGGTCCACGCGCAGCCGCAGCCGCTGCTGCGCAGTTGCAATCTGCAGCGTCAGGGCGCGGGACTGCGACTTCGGCTCGCATTGAGTACGCAGGTCGCCTACCGCAGCTTCAGCCTGTCCAATCCAGCGCGCTTGGTCATCGACCTGCCGGGCGTTTCGACGCAACCACCGCAGATCGATCCATTGCCTGACGATCTCGCGGTCGTCGCCATCCGTAGCGGCTCGCACGGCGATGGGCTGCGCGTGGTGCTCGATCTGGCGCAGCCGCTGACAGCCACGGCGCGCTGGGAGGATGGTGCACTGGTGGTCGATCTTGCTGCTGTGTCCGGCACTGCGTCGTTGTCCGCGGCCGATCCGACCGAGCCAGCCGTTGCGGCGGCTGCGCCCACGCGCTCCCGCCTGCATCCCTACGTGGTCGCCATCGACGCCGGTCACGGCGGCAAGGATCCCGGCGCGGTCAGTGCCGATGCGCGCTACGAGAAGCATGTGGCCATGGCGGTCGCGGGGCGGCTGCACCAGCGCCTGGCGGCCGATCCGCGTTACCGGCCGACCATGATCCGCAGCGATGATCGCTTCGTGGCGTTGCACGAGCGGGTGTTGATCGCCCATCGCCGCAATGCCGATCTGTTCGTGTCCATCCATGCCGATGCTGCGCCCAGCAGCCAGGCGCGCGGCGCGTCGGTGTTTGCCTTGTCGCAGAACGGCGCCAGCTCTGCATTGGCGCGCTGGATCGCCGACAGCGAAAACGCCGCCGACGACATGGGCGACAGTACGCGCCGTCTGCGGGTGCCAAGCAACCCGGTGTTGTCGCAGGTGCTGGCCGACCTGTCGCTGAGCGGCACCATCGCCAGCAGCGTGGCGTTCGGCAAGGTGATGCTCGGGCGGCTGCAGCAGGTGACGCGGCTGCATCAGGACCAGGTCGGGCAGGCCGGCTTTGCCGTGTTGAAGTCGCCGGATATTCCGTCGCTGCTGGTGGAAACCGGCTTCATGAGCAATCGCGACGATTGCCGGCGGCTGTGCGGCGATACGCATCAGGACGAACTGGCGCACATGCTGCATGCCGGTATCGACGATTACTTCCAGATGTTTCCCGGTCGCGCCTGAGGCGCGATTGCCCTCATCCCTTCTACGAGCTTTCGATGTCCGCCACGCTGCCCGATGTTGCCGTTACCGAACCTTCCCCACTGAGCGCGCCGCTGCGCTGGGTCGGCATGCAGGACATCGCCGTGCCGCTGCGGCTGGCCGATGCCGGGCCCAGTGGCAGCGTAGCCGCGCGTGCCAGCGTGCAGGTGGATCTGCCGCGCCCGGAACTCAAGGGCATCCACATGTCGCGCTTGTACCGCCTGCTGGATCGGCATCTGGAGCAGCCGGTGTCGCCGGCGATGGTGTCGCAGCTGCTGCAGGCGCTGATCGACAGTCATGCCGATTGCGGCAGCCGTGCGGCGCGGCTGGGGCTGAACTTCGAGTTGATGCTGCGGATGCCGGCGCTGCGCAGCGAAGGACTGAGCGGTTGGCGCGCCTATCCGGTGCGCATCGATGCGCAATCCAGGGCAGGCCGCACCGAGATCCAGTTGCAGGTCGATGTGCTGTACGCCTCCACCTGTCCCTGTTCGGCGGCCTTGTCGCGCCAGTTGCTGAGCGATGCGTTTTTGCAGCAGCACCAAGGGCGCGATGCGTTACCGATCGCAGAGGTTGCGCAATGGCTGCAACACAACGGTTCGTACGCCACGCCGCATAGCCAGCGCAGCGTGGCGCAGGTGCGCGTGGAGCTGAGCGCATGCGCGCAGCGCTTGGACATCCGCGAGCTGGTCGGCCTGTGCGAACAGGCACTGGCGACGCCGGTGCAGGCGGCGGTACGGCGCATCGACGAGCAGGCGTTTGCCCGCTTGAATGGCGCCAACCTGATGTATGTCGAAGATGCCGCGCGGCGGTTGCGCAAGGTGCTGGCCGAGCGCCACGCCGTCTTCCATGTGGCAGTGCGCCACCTGGAAAGTCTGCATGCACATGACGCCACCGCCGAAACCGACAGTAATACCGATGCCGATGCGTTTCATTCCTTCGCCGAGTGAGGAATTGCCATGCAGTGCAAACATCCACGTCGATCTGCCGTTGCTGCGCGCAAGTGCGAGGTCGATCGCACGCTGCGGCGATGCGGACGCGCGGTCGCGCAGGCCTATGTGTTGATCGGGCCGTACATGATTTTTTTAGTGGGGTGATCGGCAAGATCCACGCCCATGCGCCCACGCCAGGGTGCACCACGTGCAGTTGCAGGACTGAAGTGCGCGATCGACGGCAAGGTCAAACCCGCTGCGCCCGGCGCCGTAACCAGCCTCAGCCAGTCGGCGCATCTCAGCACCTTGGATCGATGGCGTTGCCATGGGAGCTGCGCTTCTCTGACCCTGGGCGGGATCGAGGCGCATCCACCCGACCAGCGGCAACCACCCATGCCCAATAACGCAAAAACCCCGCAATGCGGGGTCTTGGCGTGTTCTGCAGTCAGACGACGGTGGTGCTCCCTAGGGGACTCGAACCCCTGTTTTAGCCTTGAGAGGGCCACGTCCTAACCATTAGACGAAGGGAGCGTTTGGTGCGTCTTGTGCAGCGCGCTAGTATAGTGCGCTAAAACCCGTTGGGCAATCCTGCAACACAAGACGGAAGCGCCATCATCGAACCCTCAGTTACATCTCCGTTCACGCTGCGCGTCATCCCACGCGATCAGCACACCATCTCGCGCAAGGACATCAGCCCCAACGCGCTGCGCGTGCTGTACCGCCTGCGCGAATCGGGCTTTGGTGCCTACCTGGTCGGCGGCGCCGTCCGCGACCTGCTGGTCGGCGGCCATCCCAAGGATTTCGACGTGGCCACCAGCGCCACGCCGGAAGAAGTCAAAGCGCTATTCCGCAACTGTCGCCTGATCGGCCGCCGCTTTCGCCTGGCGCATGTGGTGTTCGGCCGCGAGATCATCGAAGTGGCCACGTTCCGCGCCAACATCGACGATGGCAGCGGCGACCGCGAACTGGATAACGGCCGGCTGGTGCGCGACAACGTCTACGGCACCATCGAAGACGATGCGATCCGTCGCGACTTCACCTGCAACGCGCTGTACTACGCGATCGAGGATTTCTCGGTGCGCGACTACTGCGGCGGCTTCGAGGACGTGCAGGCGCGCCTGATGAAGCTGATTGGCGACCCGGAACTGCGCTACCAGGAAGATCCGGTGCGCATGCTGCGCGCGGTGCGTCTGGCGGCCAAGCTGAACTTCGATATCGAAGCCGGCACCGCAGAACCCATCCCGCGCCTGGCCGGTCTGTTGTCCGAGGCCGCGCCGGCGCGCTTGTTCGAAGAGATCCTCAAGCTGTTCCTGTCCGGACACGGTGTGGCCAGTTTTGAGGGGCTGGAGCGTTACGGCCTGCTCGGTGCGCTGTTCCCGGAGAGTGCGGCCGCATTGCGCTCCAACCGCAGTGGCGCATTGCGCGCCATGGTGCTGGAAGGCCTGCGCAATACCGACGCGCGCGTGGCCAATGACGAGCCGGTGTCGCCGGCGTTCCTGTTCGCCCTGCTGCTCTGGCCGGCGTTCTGCCGCACCCTGATGGGCCTGCAGGCACAGGGCGTGCAGCCGGAAGACGCGCAGCGTCGCGCCGCCGACCGGGTCACCCTGCATCAGCTCGAGCGCGTGGCGCTGCCGCGCCGTTTCTCGCTGCCGATGCAGGAAATCTGGCTGCTGCAGACGCGCTTCTCCTCGCGTCAGCGCAAGCGCGTGTTCCGCACCTTGTCGCACCCGCGTTTCCGCGCCGCGTTCGATTTCCTGGTGTTGCGCCAGTTCGCCTCGGCCGATCACGCCGCCGATGTGGAGTTCTGGCGTGAGGCGCAGAAGTCCTCCGGCCAGGAACTGGTCGATGCGATCGAAACTGCGCAGGCCGATCACGAAGGCGAGGAAGGTGCACCGCGCAAGCGCCGCCGCCGCCGCCGTCGCACCGGCGCGCCTGCAGGCGAGTAGGGCGTGCACACCGCCTTCGTCGGCCTGGGCGCCAACCTGGGCCCGGCCGAGGCCAGCGTGCGCGCGGCCATCGCCGCACTGGGTGAGCTGCCGCAATCCACCCTGATTGCCGCCTCGCGCCTGTATCGCACGCCGGCCTGGGGCCGCGAAGACCAGCCCGATTTCATCAATGCGGTGGCGCAGCTGCGTACTGCGCTGGCGCCATTGCAACTGCTGGAGGCCTTGCTCGGCATCGAGCAGGCCTTCGGCCGGCAGCGTATCGACGGCGAGCGCTGGGGCCCGCGCACGCTGGACCTGGATCTGCTGCTGTACGCCGATCAGGTGATCGACCTGCCACGCCTGCAGGTCCCGCACCCGCATCTGCAGGTGCGCGCCTTTGCGCTGCTGCCGCTGTCCGAGCTCGCTCCGGAGGCGATCATTCCGGGCCATGGAACAGTGCGACACGCCCTGCAGGCCATCGATGTCTGCGGGCTGGAGCCGATTGGGTAGATAATGGCCGGCTTATCACCCCACGTAATGACTTCATGAGCAGCCATACCGACAGCAAGCCCTGGACCGTGCCCGCCTTGGCGCAGGCCAAGCGCGAGGGTCGAAAACTGGTCATGTTGACCGCCTACGACGCCGGCTTTGCGCGGACCTTCGATGCCAACGGCGTGGACCTGATCCTGGTCGGCGATTCGCTGGGCATGGTGGTGCAGGGGCACGATTCCACCTTGCCGGTGACCACCGCCGACATGGTCTACCACACCGCCGCAGTGGCCAGGGTGCTGGAGCGGGCGTTGCTGGTGGCCGATCTGTCGTTCCAGGCCGATGCCACGCCCGAGCGCGCACTGGACGCTGCCACCCAACTGCTGCAGGCTGGCGCGGAGATGGTCAAGATCGAGGGCGCCGGGCACAAGCTCGAGGTGATCCGCTATCTGGTCGAGCGCGAGATCCCGGTCTGCTCGCATCTGGGGCTGACCCCGCAATCGGTGCTGCGTTTCGGCGGTTACACGGTGCAGGGGCGCGGCGAAGCCGGCGAGCAGTTGCGTCGCGACGCGCAGGCCGTGGTCGATGCCGGTGCCAGCCTGGTCGTGCTGGAATGCGTGCCCACGCCGATCGCCACCCAGATCAGCGCCGCGCTCAGCGTGCCCACCATCGGCATTGGCGCCGGTCCCGGCTGCGATGGCCAGGTGCTGGTGATGCACGACATGCTGGGCCTGGACAGCGGTCACCGCCGGCCCAAGTTCGTCAAGGATTTCCTCGCCGAAGGCGGCTCGGTGGCGGGCGCGGTGCGCGCTTACGCGCAGGCCGTGCGCGACGGCAGCTTCCCCGACGCAGCGCACGCGTACGCCGCATGATCCAGACCCTGACCGATCTTTCCACCCTGCGCGCACTGGTCACCGGCTGGAAGCGCGAGGGCCTGCGCGTGGCGCTGGTGCCGACCATGGGCAACCTACACGCCGGCCACTATTCGCTGGTGATGCTGGCGCGCCAGTACGCCGACCGCGTGGTGTCGAGCGTGTTCGTCAACCCGACCCAGTTCGGCCCCAACGAAGACTTCGCACGTTACCCGCGCACGCCCGAGGCCGACCTGCGCGGCCTGGAAGACGCCGGTTGCGATGCACTGTGGCTGCCCGACGTGGACACCATGTATCCGCTCGGCACCGCACTGGCCACACCGATCCACGCGCCGGGCGTCAGCGACGTGCTGGAAGGGGTGTGCCGGCCGGGGCATTTCGACGGCGTGTGCACGGTGGTGGCGCGGCTGTTCAATCAGGTGCAGCCGGACGTGGCCGCTTTCGGCAAGAAGGACTATCAGCAGCTGGCGGTGATCCGCCAGATGGTGGCCGACCTGGCGTTTCCGATCGAGATCCTGGGCGGCAGCATCGTGCGCGAGGCCGACGGCCTGGCGATGAGCTCGCGCAACCAGTATCTGACCGACGACGAGCGCCCGCGCTCGACCCAGATCCGCAAGGTGCTGCTGCAGATGCGCGACAGCTACGCGGCCGGCACGCCGCGTGCGCAGGTCGAGGACGCCGCCACCCAGGCGCTGGAACAGGCCGGTTTCCGCGTCGATTACGCGGTGGTGCGGCTGCCCGATCTGAGCGAGCCGGGCGACAGCCATGCCGGCGCGCGCGTGGCCCTGATCGCCGCCCGTCTGGGCAGCACGCGGCTGATCGACAACCTGGAATTCTGAGCGGTCTGATGCCGCTGCAAGCGCTGCATCAGACCGTCACCGGCGACACCCGCGGTCCGGCGCACAGGCGCATTTGTCCAGTGCCGGCCTGAAGCCCTCACCACCGGTTGCGCGGCAGGCCGGTGGACACCGGCGCTTTCCGCTAAAATGCCGGCTTTCCTTTGCCGTTGCCCGTCATGCACCTGTCCCTGCTGAAAGCCAAGATCCACCGCGCCACCGTCACCCATTCCGAGCTCAATTACGAAGGCTCGATCGCCATCGACGGCCTGCTGCTGGAAGCCACCGGCATCCGTGAGTTCGAACAGGTGCATATCTGGGACGTCACCAACGGTGCGCGTTTCAGCACCTATGCCATCCGCGCCGACGAAGGCAGCGGCATCATTTCGCTCAACGGCGGCGCCGCGCGTCACGTGCAGGTCGGCGACCTGATCATCGTGGCCGCCTTCGCCAGCATGAGCGAAGCCGAAGCCGAGACCTTCAAGCCCAATCTGGTATATGTGGACGGCAACAACACGATCACCCACACCAACCACAGCATCCCCACGCAGGCCGCATGACACATACCAACGGATTCGACGCGCTTCACGCCCACGCCCAGCGCCTGCGCGGCGCTGCCATCCCCGCATTGCTTGCCGCCGAGCCGCAACGGCCGACGCAATACGCCAGGCAGGTCGGTCCGTTGTATTTCAATTTCGCGCGGCAGAAGTACGACCGCGCCGCGCTGGATGCCTTGTTCGCCATCGCGCGCGAGCGTGACCTGGCCGGCGCGTTCCAGCGCCTGTTCCGCGGCGAGCAGGTCAATGTCACCGAACAGCGCGCTGCATTGCACACCGCATTGCGCGGCGACCTGACCGATGCGCCGGTGGCCTCCGAAGCGTATGCCACCGCTGCGGAAGTCCGCCAACGCATGGGCGCGCTGATCCAGCAGCTGGAAGCCACCGACGTCACCGATATCGTCAGCGTCGGCATCGGCGGTTCGGACCTGGGGCCGCGGCTGGTGGCCGATGCCTTGCGGGCACCGTCGGGTGCGCGTTTCCGCGTGCATTTCGTCTCCAACGTCGATGGCGCGGCGATGCAGCGCACGCTGGCCACGCTGGACCCGGCACGCACCGCCGGCATCCTGATTTCCAAGACCTTCGGTACCCAGGAAACGCTGCTCAACGGCAGCATCCTGCACGCCTGGCTGGGCGGCAGCGAGCGCCTGTACGCGGTAAGTGCCAATCCCGAGCGCGCTGCCAAGGCCTTCGACATCGCACCGAGCCGCGTGCTGCCGATGTGGGACTGGGTCGGTGGGCGTTATTCGCTGTGGTCGGCGGTAGGTTTCCCGATCGCCCTGGCGATCGGCTTCGAGCGTTTCGAACAATTGCTGGAAGGCGCTGCGCAGTTCGACGCGCATGTGCTCGACACGCCACTGGAAGAAAACGTCGCCGTGCTGCACGGCCTGACCGCGGTGTGGAACCGCAACCTGCTCGGCAGCGCCACGCATGCGGTGATGACCTACGACCAGCGCCTGGCCCTGCTGCCGGCCTATCTGCAGCAGCTGGTGATGGAAAGCCTGGGCAAGCGGGTCAAGCTCGACGGTTCTGCAGTGGACAGCGACACCGTGTCGGTGTGGTGGGGCGGTGCGGGCACCGATGTGCAGCACAGCTTCTTCCAGGCGCTGCATCAGGGCACCAGCGTGGTGCCGGCCGATTTCATCGGCACAGTGCACAACGACGATCCGTATGCGGAGAACCACGTCGCGCTGATGGCCAACGTGCTGGCGCAGACCGAAGCGCTGGCCAACGGCCAGGACAGCAGCGATCCGCACCGCAGCTATCCGGGCGGCCGCCCAAGCACGGTGATCCTGCTCGATGCGCTGACCCCACAGGCGCTGGGTGCGCTGATCTCGATGTACGAGCACAGCGTCTACGTGCAGTCGGTGATGTGGGGCATCAACGCGTTCGACCAGTTCGGCGTGGAGCTGGGCAAGCAGCTGGCCAGCCAGTTGCTGCCGGCGCTGAAGGGCGAGTCGGCCGACGTGGCCGACCCGGTAACGCGCGAGCTGCTGGCCAAGTTGCGCGGCTGAGCCTGTCGCGCATCGATGGTGTCAGACGACGGGGCCTGCGGGCCCCGTTTTGTTTTTGGAGTTCCTGCGTGGCGATAAATTTGGGCCAAATAGCCAAATTTCCCAAAATGGGACGTTGGGAGTAGGCTGAAGCTACCACAGCGCGCAGGACCGTCCCATGTCTCGCCTCCAGGATCTGCCCGAGCTCGAAAAATCCCCCGCCGCCGACATCAAGGTGAAGGGCTGGCCCAGCCTGATGCGCAAGGTGCGCTCGCATGGCGCAGTGGTCATCACCAACCACAATCACCCCGAGGCGGTGGTGGTGGACGCGGAGGAATACCGCCGGCTGGTCAGCCAGGCAAGTGCAGCGACGGCCGCCTCGACGCGCGCGCAGTCGCTGCAGGCATTGCAGACCAGGTTCGATGCGCATCTTGCGGCGGTGACCGATGGCGCAGGCCTGGCCCAGGTGATCGGCAAGCCGGCACGCCGGGGCAGCAAGATCGCGCTGGGGCCGTCGCTCTAAATCGTGGGGAACATTCTGGTGCTGGCCGGCGTCAACGGCGCCGGCAAGAGTTCGCTGTTGGGCAGCCTGCTGCGGGAAGACGGCGCCACCTGGTTCAACCCGGATGCGTTCACCCGGGACCTGGTGGAGCAGGGCTGGTCACCCGAAGACGCCAATGCACAAGCCTGGCAGGAAGGCGTGCGGCGACTGCGTCAGGCCATGGACGCCGGCCATGACTATGCGTTCGAAACCACCCTGGGCGCGACCACCATCCCGCGCCTGCTGTGGCAGGCCTGCGCGACGCACACGGTGGCGGTCTGGTTCTGCGGCCTGTCGAGCGTCGAGCTGCATATCGCACGTGTGGCGGCGCGCGCGGCCGCTGGCGGGCATGCCATCCCCGAGCACAAGATCCGCGAGCGTTACGATGCCTCGCGTGCCAACCTGATCGCGCTGTTGCCGCACCTGTCGGTGCTGCATGTCTACGACAACAGCGCGCCTGCCGACGCGACCGGGCAGGTCGCGCCGCTGCTGGTGCTGGAACTGGACCGCAATGGCCTGCAATACCCGCAAACGCCCGAAGAACTGGCGCAGGTGCCCAATTGGGCCAAGCCCATCGTGATGGCGGCGCTGGAGTTGCGGCAGCCCTGACCGCGCTCAGGCACTTGCGGTCTGATCTGCTTCTCGCGCCCAGGTGTGCTCCTACCGGCCTAGCGACAGCAGCGAGAACGCCACGCTGCACGTTCGGCCTCACCCGTAGGAGCGCACCGGGGCGCGACAGGCCATACCGATAAAGCTCCTCGCGCCCAGGTGCGCTCCTACCGGCCTTGCGACAGTAGCGAGACGCCATGCTGCACGTGTCGGCCTCACCCGTAGGAGCGCACCTGGGCGCGACAGGCCATACCGGTAAAGCTCCTCGCGCCCGGGTGCGCTCCTACTGGCCTTGCGACAGTAGCGAGAACGCCACGCTGCACGTGTCGGCCTCACCCGTAGGAGCGCACCGGGGCGCGACAGGCCATACCGGGAAAGCTCCTCGCGCCCAGGTGCGCTCCTACTGGCCTTGCGACAGCAGCGAGAACGCCATGCTGCACGTGTCGGCCTCACCCGTAGGAGCGCGCCGGGGCGCGACAGGCATACCGGGAAAGCTCTTCGCGCCCAGGTGCGCTCCTACTGGCCTTGCGACAGCAGCGAGAACGCCACGTGGCACGTGTCGGCTGCAGCGTCACGCAGCGCTGTAACTGCAACGGCGGCGCTTACGCCTTGCCCAGCTTCACCGCCACCGGGTCGCCGGTGAGATAGCCCACCGCTGCACCGAAACGGTTCTTGTAGTTGGCGCGGATCAGCGGATCCAGCGTGGCCTTGACGGTGTCGTGCAGGGGGCTTTCCCAGTCGCCGGGATGCTGGAAATTGCTCATCACGTAGGTCCAGCCGTGGATCTGGTCGACCGCATGCAGGCCTGTGGATTCGGCGCCGGCCGGCACCGACAGCACCCGCGTCAGCGTGCCGCTGTCCACGTTGTAGGCCCACAGGAAATTGTTCACGTGCAGGCTGCTGTCTTCGCCGATGAACAAGGTGCGCAGCGCTTCGGAGAACTTGAGGTTGTCCGGGTTGGCCAGCCGTTCCGGGTCGGCCAGGTTGCCCAGCGCGTCGGCCTTGGCCAGATCGTGGCCGGTGAGCGCGGCCGGTGCGGCCATGTCGATCGGCACCCAGTCGCTGTGGATCGGCGCGCCGTGGTTGTCGCGCTGGCCGCCACGCAGATTCAGGGCGTACACCGCACCCGCATCCGGGCCTTCCACCTTCACGTCGCCCGAGCCGTTGCGCATGCTGGTGACGATGTAGGACATCGCCATGTAGGCGATCTTGTCGCGCGCGTTGACGGTTGTGCCTTCGAGCTTGGTGAAACCCAGGCTGCCGCCGGCCAGCGCCGCGTAGCGATGGGTTTCCAGATAGGTCGCCGCCTTCTCCATGCCCGGCTTGATGCGGATCCAGTTGAAGGTGCCGTTGAACGGGATCTTGGTAAACGAGGCATCGCTCGGGTCGCTCAGATGCACGTCGAGGATGTCGGCGGCGGTCAGGCGGTCGGCCATGGCCTGGATCTCGGCGCTGGTGGCGTGGCCGAGCTTGATCCAGCGCAACGTGGCCGCGCCCGGGCCCACGCCCGAGGTCTGCTGCCACTTGCCCACGTACAAGGTGCCGGCCGACAAGTCCGCCTTGCGGTCGGCGATGAACATGAAAAGACCGCCATTGGTGGCGTCGTCGCCCATCAGCACGGTGCGCTGGTCGGGCATCACCTGCACCAGCTCGTGCGAGATGCGGCCCAGGCAGTAGTGCTTGCGCACGCTCCCGGTGCCGTCCGGGTGCACGGTGATTTCGGGCAGGTGGCCGTAGTGGTACGGATTGGCTTTTTCCGGGTCGCCGTACAGATGCGTGCTGTAGCTGCGGAACTGGGTGTTGCCGGCCAGCGCGGTGGCGTCGGGTTCGTACTCTTCGCTGGACAGGTGGGTATTCCACGGCGACAGGCTGGCGCCGCAGGTGGTCCACAGCCCGTGCACCGGCGCGGTGTCGACGTTGTGGTATTTCACCAGCGACAGCTTGCCGGTGGCCGGGTCCTGATCCAGCGTCAGCACCGCGATCGGCGCGGGCAGGTGGCGGTTAGTGTCGTTGCCGGCCTGGTCGCGGGTGGTGTATTCGAACTGCACCACCGCAAATACATGGTTGCCCTTGACCCCGGGCACCTTGGCATCGGGCAGGGTCAGCAGCGAGGAGCCGTCCGGGCAATCGGAAAAGAACGGGCGTTCGGCACCGGGTTTGGAGCGGTCGATGATCGGCCGATGCTGGATGTCGTAATAGCCACCGGCCAGCACGGTGCCACCCTTGCCGTCGGGCACCTGGTCGCCGGTGACGAAGAACGGGTGGTACGCAAGCGCATAACGCTGGGTGCTGCCGTCGCTGCGCGCCACCGTCAGCGCCGACCCCACCGTGGTGGTGGCCATCGCCGCGGGGTTGGCCAGGCTGGGTGCGGGCATGCCATGGAAGGTGGCCGACACCAGCTGGGTCGGGTTGTCCGACGGCCGCAACGGGTGTGCGGCCAGTGCCGCGCCGCCGAGGTGTTGCAGGGCGGCGGCGCTGGCGCTGCCCAGCGGCAACAGCGGGACGGACGCCAGCAACTGCATCAGGCGGCGGCGGGCGGGATCGGGGGAGGCAGACATCGAAACTCCAGGCAAAGACGGCGATCAACGATGGCCGGTGGCGCATCGGCAAGCCGGTCACGCTAGGCCCGAGGTATGACAGTTGTTTGACGGCGAGCTCACCCGTTGGCGGGCGTTCGTACACGGTGCAACAAGCGAACCCAGCAGCGCGCGTGCAGGTGACAGGAGCTGCGCAATGGTGATCGCGGACAGTGGTGCATTGCAGCAAACTGCGCCGCCGCGAAAGACCAAGCGCCACGCCGGATTCGGCGCTTTGCCGTGGTTTGACAGGTGCTGCCGGTATTCCAAGCCTATAGCCCGGGCCAATAAGTTGGCCGGCGTTTGGCATACAAGCGCGTGTTGTTGACAGGGTAGGGGATTCACGCAAGCGTACGCCGCCTAATGGCCTGCGGCGTCACGCATCGCCGTGGGGAGAACCACCTGGAGACCTGGATCTTGGACAAGCTGCTTCGTCGTACCGCCGCGCCCGTGGCGCGTCGTGCCCTCTCTCTGGCCACCGCCGCAGCGGTGCTGATGCTGGCCGCCTGCCAAGGCAAGGACACCGCTGCCGAGGCGAGCAAGACCGCACCGGCCGCCGCACCTGCCGAGGCGTCCACCACGATCCATCCCGACCAGTGGCCGTCGCCGAAGTGGCCGTTCGCCCAGGACCAGGCCCTGGAGCAGCGCATCACCGATGTGATGGCCAAGATGAGCGTCGAAGAGAAGGTCGCGCAGACCATCCAGGGCGACATCGCCAGCATGACCCCGGACGATGTGCGCAAGTACCGCATCGGCTCGGTGCTGGCCGGCGGCAATTCCGATCCAGGCGGCAAGTACGACGCCAGCCCGGCCGAGTGGTTGAAGCTGGCCGACGCCTTCTATGAAGCGTCGATGGACACCTCCAAGGGCGGCAACGCGATTCCGATCATCTTCGGCATCGATGCGGTGCACGGCCAGAGCAACATCGTCGGCGCCACGCTGTTCCCGCACAACATCGGCCTGGGCGCCACGCGCAACCCGGAGCTGATCAAGCAGATCGGCGAAGTCACCGCCGCCGAAACCCGCGTCACCGGCATGGAGTGGACATTCGCGCCGACCGTGGCGGTGCCGCAGGACGACCGCTGGGGCCGCAGCTACGAGGGCTATTCCGAGTCGCCGGATGTGGTGGCCAGCTTCGCCGGCAAGATGGTTGAAGGCGTGCAGGGCGTGCCGGGCACCCCGCAGTTCCTCGATGGCAGCCACGTGATTTCCTCGGTGAAGCATTTCGTCGGCGACGGCGGCACCACCGACGGCAAGGACCAGGGCGACACCAAGGTGTCCGAAGCCACCATGCGCGATATCCACGCGGCCGGTTACCCGCCGGCGATCGCGGCCGGTGCGCAGACGGTGATGGCCTCGTTCAACAGCTTCAATGGCGAGAAGATGCACGGCAACAAGGTCATGCTGACCGACGTGCTCAAGGGCCGCATGAACTTCGGCGGTTTCGTGGTCGGCGACTGGAATGGCCACGGCCAGGTCAAGGGCTGCACCAACGAAAACTGCCCGGCCTCGTTCATTGCCGGCGTCGACATGGCAATGGCCTCCGACAGCTGGAAAGGTATCTACGAGACCGAACTGGCGGCAGTGAAGTCGGGCCAGATCTCGGCCGAGCGGCTGGACGATGCGGTGCGCCGGATCCTGCGCGTCAAGCTGCGCCTGGGCCTGTTCGAAGCCGGCAAGCCGTCCAAGCGCCCGCTCGGCGGCAAATACGAATTGCTGGGCGCGCCGGAACACCGCGCGATCGCCCGCCAGGCGGTGCGCGAGTCGCTGGTGCTGCTCAAGAACCAGGCCGGCATCCTGCCGCTGGATCCGAAAAAGCGCGTACTGGTGCTGGGCGACGGCGCCAACGACATGGGCAAGCAATCCGGCGGCTGGACGCTGAACTGGCAGGGCACCGGCACCAAGCGCAGCGACTATCCCAATGGCAACACCATCTGGGAAGGCCTGGACAAGCAGATCAAGGCCGCCGGCGGCAAGGCCGAGCTGGCAGTCGATGGTGCGTACAAGACCAAGCCCGACGTGGCGGTGGTGGTGTTCGGTGAGAACCCGTACGCCGAGTTCCAGGGCGACATCGCCACCCTGCTTTACAAGCCGGGCGACGAGAGCGAGCTGGCGCTGATCAAGAAGCTCAAGGCCGAAGGCATCCCGGTGGTGGCGGTGTTCCTGAGCGGGCGTCCGTTGTGGATGAACCAGTACATCAACGCCGCCGATGCCTTCGTCGCCGCCTGGTTGCCGGGTTCGGAAGGCGAGGGCATTGCCGACGTGCTGCTGCGCAAGGCCGATGGCACGGTACAGAACGACTTCAAGGGCAAGCTGAGCTTCTCCTGGCCCAAGACCGCGGTGCAGTTCGCCAACAACGTCGGGCAGAAGGATTACGACCCGCAGTTCAAGTTCGGCTTCGGCCTGACCTACGCCGACAAGGGCGACCTGGCTGCGTTGCCGGAGGAATCGGGCGTGTCCGGCGAGCAGTCGGTGGGCGGGGTGTACTTCGTGCGCGGCAAGCCGGCACTGGGCATTGCGATGCAGCTGTCCAATGCCGGCCAGGCCAACATGCCGGCCACCACGCTGCCGGTGGGTCTGTCCGATGGCAGCCTGAAGATGACCGCGGTCGACCACAAGGCGCAGGAAGATGCGCGGCGCCTGGTCTGGTCCGGTGCCAAGGCCTCCAGCGTATTGCTGGTGTCCGGCAAGCCGGTCGATGTCTCGCGTGAGAGCAACGGCGATGTGCAGTTGCAGCTGACCGTGCGCCGCGACAGCGCAGTGACTGCGCCGGTGTGGCTGGGCGTGGGCTGTGGCGACAAGTGCGGCGGCCGCGTCGATGCGCAGAAGACCCTGGCCGCGCTGCCGCAAGGCCAGTGGAAGGTGGTGGGCGTGCCGTTGAAATGCTTCGCAGTGGCCGGTGCGGATGTGACCAAGCTGACCCAGGTCGCCAGCATCGAAAGCGCTGCAGCGCTGGACCTGTCGGTGTCGAAGATCGCGCTGGGCGCGCTCAACGAAGCTGAAGTCACGCTCGACTGCCCGGTCAAGTAGGCAGCACGCCCGCAGGCGCGCTTGCGGGTATGCCCAGGTAACAACCCCATACATGCGTCGCCGGCCCCGGCGATGTGTCAAAGCGGCCACCCTCAGCGGTGGTGTCATCAGCCGCCGCGGGACGCGCGCGTCGATCGGCCGGGACGGCCTGCAGCTGCGGTTCGCCGCGCTGCTGTCACGCACGCAGTGCGGGCGGCGGCAGTCTGCAGACCTGTCCGGTCCACGACGCTCAGCCCAGAGCCAGACAGGAGAGTGCAGTGGGTTTGGCGACGTTGGATATCGTGATTGTGCTGGTCTATCTGACCGGCATCTTCGTGCTCGCGCAGTGGGTCTCGCGCGAGAAGGCAGGTCACAGCAAGAGCGCCGAGGATTACTTCCTGGCCAGCAAGTCGTTGCCGTGGTGGGCGATCGGCGCCTCGCTGATCGCCGCGAACATCTCGGCCGAACAGATCATCGGCATGGCCGGTTCCGGTTATGCGATCGGCCTGGCGATCGCCTCCTACGAGTGGATGGCGGCGCTGACGCTGCTGATCGTGGGCAAGTTCTTCCTGCCGATCTTCCTGCGCAACGGCATCTACACCATGCCGCAGTTCCTGGAACAGCGGTACGGCAAGTGGATCCGCACCCTGATGGCGGTGTTCTGGCTGCTGCTGTACGTGTTCGTCAATCTCACCTCGATCCTGTGGCTGGGGTCGATCGCGGTCAGCCAGGTCACCGGCATGGACCAGACCCTGGCCCTGGCGTTGATCGGCGTATTCGCGCTGGTCTACCAGCTGTACGGCGGTCTTAAAGCGGTGGCCTTGACCGATATCGTGCAGGTCACGCTGCTGGTGCTGGGCGGCCTGCTGGTGGCCGGGCTGACCCTGGCACGGATCGGCGACGGTGCCGGCGTGCTGGCCGGCTTCAAGCACCTGTGGACTGCGCACCCCGAGCACTTCCACATGATCCTGAGCAAGGACAACCCGTTCTACAAGGACCTGCCCGGCCTGAGCGTGCTGCTGGGCGGTCTGTGGGTGATGAACATCAGTTACTGGGGTTTCAACCAGTACATCATCCAGCGCGCGCTGGCGGCCAAGAACATCGGCGAGGCGCAGAAGGGCATGGTGTTCGCCGCGTTCCTGAAGCTGCTGATGCCGTTGGTGATCGTGGTGCCGGGCATCGCCGCGGTGGTGCTGGCGCCGGACCTGGCCAAGCCCGACCAGGCCTATCCGACCATGATGCAGCTGTTGCCGACCGGCATCCTGGGCCTGGTGTTCGCGGCGCTGGTGGCGGCGATCGTGGCCTCGCTGGCTTCAAAGATCAACTCGGTGGCGACGATCTTCACCCTGGATTTCTACGCCAAGTTCCGCCCGCAGACCGAGCAGAAGCAGCTGGTGCGCGTGGGTCGCATCGTGGCCATCGTAGCGGTGGTGATCGGCATCCTGACCGCGCGGCCGCTGCTGGGCAACTTCGATCAGGGCTTCCAGTTCATCCAGGAATTCACCGGCTTCTTCACGCCTGGCGTGGTGGTGATCTTCATGCTTGGCCTGTTCTGGAAGCGCGCCAACGAGGCCGGCGCACTGACCGCGGCGATCGGCTCGGTGGTGCTGTCGTTCGCGCTCAAGTTTGCCTGGCCGGAATTGCCGTTCATGGACCGCATCGGCGTGGTGTTCGTGGCGGCGCTGGTGCTGGCAGTGCTGGTGTCGTTGATGACCGCGCCCACCCAGGCACGCGACCTGATCCGTACCGACGATGTGGCCTACGGCACCACGCTGGGCTTCAAGGTCGGTGCGATCGGGGTGGTGGTGATCCTGGTCGCGCTGTATGCGGTGTTCTGGTAATCGCCCAGCCAGTCCGCTGAAATTGGTTGTGCGCACGCGGCGCGACACTCAGGTGTCGCGCCGCGTGCGTTTTGGCTGCTGTGCTGCTTCCGCTTACACCCGCGCCGCGGCCAGGCTTGCGGCGAGCAGATTGACCGGCGCTTCCAGCTGCTCATGCCACGGCGTCTGCAGCCAGGTTTCCAGTGCGGCCGCCGGCATCGGCTTGGCGATCCAGTAGCCCTGACCTTCGTCGCAGCCCCAGGTGCGCAGCTGCGCGTAGGCCTCCGCCGACTCGATGCCTTCGGCGACCACGCGCTGGCCCAGGCTGTGGCCGAGCTGGATCATCGCCGGCACCAGGGTGCGGTCGGTGCGGTTGTCCGGCAACGAGCGGATGAAGGACTGATCGATCTTCAACGAGCTGGCCGGCAGCTGCTTGAGATAGCTGAAATTGCTGTAGCCGGTGCCGAAGTCGTCGATGGCGATATGCACGCCCAGCGCCGCGATGGCCGCCAATTGCTCGGCCAGATGCTCGGGGTGGCGGATCATCGCGCTTTCGGTGAATTCGATCTCCAGCCGGCGCGGATCCAGGTTGTGGCGCTCCAGGCCACGCCGCAGCAGGCCAACGAATCCGGGCCGGTCCAGATCGGCGGCCGACACGTTCAGTGCCAGATTGAAATCCAGGCCCTGTTGCTGCCAGCGCGCGGCCTGGGCAATGCCGTTGTCGATGACCCAGGCGGTAATGCGGTTGATCAACGCGGTTTTTTCGGCCGTCGGCACGAAGTCGGCGGGCATCACCGGGCCGATCATCGGATGCTGCCAGCGCAGCAGCGCCTCCACTCCGACGCAGCGGTGATCGTGCAGGTCCACGCGCGGCTGGTAGTGCAGGCGCAGTTGGCTGGCGCTGTCCAGCGCGGCGGGCAGGGAAGCCAGCAGGCGGAAGGTGTTGCGCTGGGCCACGTCGTGCTTGCGCTCGTACATGCTCCACGGCACGCCACGTTCGCGCGAGATGTCCACCGAGGTGGTCAGCGAGCGGATGGTGTCGGCCGCGCCATAGCTGGTCTGCAGCGAGACCGCGCCGATCGAGGCCACTGCGGTATGCGGAATGCCCTGATGTTCCAGCGTCTCGGCAAAGGCCTTGGAGACCTTGGTGCACAGCGCGGACAGACGCTGCGTTTCGGCCTGGGCCAGAAAGCCGAAGGTGGTCGGGTCCAGCCGATACAGCGCGGTGCCGGCGGGCAGATACGCTGCCAGCCGACGCTGCGCGATCGCCACATAACCGTCGGCATAATCCCAGCCTAGCGCCTTGACCATGTCACGGAAGTAATCGCTGCCGCAGATGTCGACCGCCACCGCGGTAGTGGCCGGCGCGCTATCGCGTTGCGACAGCCAGGCATCCAGGTCTTCGGCAAAGCGCGACCGATTGGGCAGCCCGGTCGGTCCGTCGCGGTAGGTGGTGCTGCGCAGGTTTTCCACCCGCAGCACCGCCAGGTCGCGCAGGCCTTCCAGTTGGGTGATCGCTTCGGCGTCCAGGCCCGGACGCGGGCTTGTCCCGATCACGCACAAGGTGCCGATGCGGTGGCCGTCGCGCAGCGTCAGCGGCGCGCCGGCGTAGAAGCGGATGAAGGGTGGCCCCAGCACCAGCGGGTTGTCGCAAAAGCGCGGATCCAGTTGCGCGTCGGGCACTACCATCACCTCGGGGGCACGGATCGCATGCGCGCAGAACGCCTGGTCGCGCGGCGTTTCCTGCGGTTCCAGGCCGATGCGGGCCTTGAACCACTGACGATGCTCATCCACCAGCGACACCAGCGCGATTTCTGCGCCAAGGTTGCGGGCGGCCATGGCGGCGATGGTCTCGAACACCGGGTCCGGCGGCGAGTCCAGCAGGCACAGGCCACGCAGGACGGACAACCGGGTCGACTCGTCGACCACGGGCGGAAGAGGGGAATTGGCAGGAGCAAGCACGGATTGCATGTGCTTCTATCGGCCTGAAGCGTAATCCCTTGATCGACGCTGCTAGGTGGCGTTCAGTTGAGGCGGCATTGCCGCGCGATGGCTGCGCCAACGCCGCTGCAGGGACAACAGCGGTGCGATGGCATCAGGCCACAGCATGACGAGGCGGCCTACGCGCCAGGTCGACGGTCGCTCTGACTCACGCGTCATGCGTGATGTAAGCAAACGTGCGGCGTCGTGGTCGGCGCTGGCGCACGACCGCTAAACATTGCCGCCCCCTCGCCGATGACTGAGGGTGCGCCTGCCTTGTCCCCCACAACAACGTAATCGTTCAGCGCACTTGTTTCGGCGCTTGTTCGATATGTGACAGGGGTTGCATCGGCTGGCACGTCAAATTGACACAGTGTTCACGCGCACTGTGAGTTCCGCCATCGCTCGTCCTCCTCCCCTCTGTCTGGAAAAATCGATCGTGAAATCACCGTTGTCTCGTTTTGCCCACCGCATGCTGCTGGTCGTTGCAGGCCTAGCAGTGTCGTCTGCCGCGCACGCGGGGCTGTCGGTGTCCGGCACACAACTGCGTGAGTCCAATGGCAACACCGTGGTCCTGCGTGGCGTCAATCTGCCGCATGCCTGGTACGCGAGCCGCACCGACGCGGCCCTGGCAGCCATCGCTGCCACCGGCGCCAATAGCGTGCGCGTGGTGCTCAGTTCCGGTTATCGCTGGAACCGCACGCCGGAGGCCGAGGTGTCGCGCATCATCGCGCGTTGCAAGAGCCTGGGCCTGATCGCGGTGCTGGAAGTGCACGACACCACCGGCTATGGCGAAGACGGCGCTGCCGCTGGCCTCGCCCACGCTACTGCGTACTGGACCAGCATCCGCAAGGCGCTGATCGGCAACGAAGACCAGGTCATCGTCAACATCGGCAACGAGCCGTTCGGCAATCAGTTGAGCGCCAGCGAATGGGTCAACGGCCATGCAACCGCAATCGCCGCATTGCGCAAGGCCGGATTGACTCACGCCCTGATGGTGGATGCGCCGAACTGGGGCCAGGACTGGAAGTTCTACATGCGCGACAACGCTACCGCGTTGCTGGCGCGCGACAGCCGCCGCAACCTGATCTTCAGCGTGCACATGTACGAAGTGTTCGGCAGCGATGCGACGGTCAACAATTATCTGCGCGCCTTCCGCGATAAAAAGCTGGCGCTGGTGATCGGCGAGTTCGGTGGGGACCATCGCGGCGCGCATGTGGACGAGGCAGCGATCATGCGCCGTGCCCGCGACTACAACGTCGGCTATCTGGGCTGGTCGTGGTCGGGCAATGACAGCAGCACGCAATCGCTGGATATCGCAATCGGCTGGAACGCCACGCGCCTCAGCAGCTGGGGGCGCAACTTGATCCTCGGCGCCGATGGCATCACCGCGACCTCGCGCAGGGCGAGCGTGTTCGGGCCACGTTGAGAGTGAAGCCCTGAAGCCAGCGTATTTGGTTTTTCGGGATGGGTGGATAGTTAGCTGCGGAGCTGCCGATCTGCGGCTTGGCTGCCGGGCTCTTGCCCGCCCACCATCGCAGGACACGCCGCAAGTACGTCCTTGTAGGCTCTTACGCGGCATCCATGCCGCGTAAGGTCCCGCGACGATGGGCGGGCAAGGACCAGTCGAGCTGGTCGGTATGCATGGTTTTCAACAAAACAGCCGGCAACCGGTGCGGTGTCCTCGCCGTGTTCTCGACGCTGTGAATTGGCTGCACGGCCCTTGCCCGCCCACCATCGCAGGACACGCCGCAAGTACGTCCTTGTAGGCTCTTACGCGGCATCCCTGCCGCGTAAGGTCCCGCGACGGTGGGCGGACAAGGACCCGTCGAGATGGTCGGTGTGCATAGTGGAAATGACACAGGACGTGCGTTGGTCGGATCACTAAGCGTTCGATCAACCTCTGACTATTTTCGCGTCGCAAGCCGAGCAGCAAACGGGCTTTCAACACGCAAGCTGCAAACGTCGCATCTGCTGCCGCAAGCCGAGCAACACGCTTTCAAGAAAGCAGCCGGCCAACTGTCTGGCGCGGTGTCCTTGCCGGTTGCGGGACCCTTGGCGGCATGGATGCCGCCAAGGAGCCTCCATGGACGGATTCACGGCGTGTCCCGCAAGCGGCGAGGGCACCGCGCTCTCGACTCACCGAGCGTTTGAGCTATGTATCGGATCTCGCCAAAAACAGCGCCATGGTTGAATGGATCAAGCCTCGGGTAGCGCCTGAAAAACGCCACGGTTCAACGTCTCGATGCCAGGCCTCAACGCCCGGGCTCGCGTAACGGCCCCGGGCTTGGCCGCTTGGTCAGCTTGCGCTGCAGCGAGCGGCGGTGCATGCCGAGCAGGCGTGCGGCGGCGGAGACATTGCCGCCGGTTTCGTGCAGCGCCTGCTGGATGTGCTCCCACTGCAGGCGGCTGAGCGGTGTCATCATTTCCCGCGCGGTTTCTTCTTCGTCCGGCTCCGGCAGCTCGTCGTCCTCTTCGCCCAGCGCCCGCATGATGGTCGGGATATTGGCCGGCTTGGGCAGGTAGTCGTCGGCGCCGAGCTTGATCGCCTCCACCGCGGTGGCGATGCTCGCATAGCCGGTGACCAGCAGGATGCGCATGTCGGCGCGGATCTCGCGCAGCGGCTGGATCAGGCTCAGGCCGGAATCGTGGCCGAGCTTGAGATCGATCAAGGCGAAATCGGGCAAGGCGCTGCGTGCGGTCGACAGGGCACTGGCCGCGTCGGTGGCGGTCAGGGTTTCCACGCCGCGGCGGGCGAGGCTGCGCTGCAGCGTACGCAGGTACAGGGTGTCGTCGTCGACCAGCAGGCCGGTACGCAGGGGAGTGCTTGTCATGCGAGTGCCTCGTGTTCGGAGAGCGGCAGACGGAAACCGACGCGGGCGCCGCTGCCTTCGGCGGGCAGCATCCACAACTCGCCCTGCAGCCGCTCGACGGTGGCGTGCGAGAGCGCCAGCCCAACGCCCATGCCGTCGTGTTTGCCGCTATTGAACAAGGTGCCCGGCAGCATGGCCTGCGAGGTGTCGAAGCCCGGACCATAGTCGCGGACTTCGCCGCTGAGATGGTCCTGCTCCACGCGCAGGGTGAGATCGATCTGCGGCCGGCCGGCACGTTCGCCGGCATCGGCCGCATTGTTGAGCAGCACCATCAGCAGATGGCTGACGCCTGGCTGCAGCAGCAGGCGCATCGGTGCGTCGTCGTTGCGGCGCAGCTCGATGGTCGGGCGCACCAGCCGCCATTGTTCCAGCACGTCCTTGACCGCCACCTCGCGGCTGAGGTGGCCGTTGTCGGCCGGTGCGGCCAGCGCCAGCACGCGCTCGTGACACTGCACCAGCAGCTCGCGCAGGGTGTCCAGATCCTCGCGCAATTCGCCCTGGTCGCATTGATCGGCGATGTCGTCGACCAGCAGGGTCATCGTCGCCAGTGGCGTGTTGAGCTCATGCGCCACCGAGGCGGCATGCGTGGCCAGCGCGACGATGCCCTCGTTACGCGCAAAGCGCTCGCGCAGCGTGGAGATCTCGCGCTCGCGTTCGCGCATCGACAAGGCCAGCCGGGTGGCGAAGGCCAGCACCACCACCGTCGACAGCAGGAAGTTGGCGGCCATGCCCCACATGTGCAGGCTAAGCGGGTCGAAGCTACCGTAGGGCAGCGGCAGGCCGAACGCCGCACTGATCACATAGCCGGCCACACAGGACGCCGCCACCGCCATCGCCCAGCCCAGCGGCAGGGCCAGCGCGGCCAGCGCGATCAGCACCAGGAACAGCGAGCCGAACGGGTTGGCGATGCCGCCGCTCCAGCCCACCATCCAGGTCAGCACGGTGACATCGACCAGGATATGGCCGAACTCGGTGGCCGGGCTGACCGCGCCACGGTGGGCCACCCGCAATTGCGCATACAGGTTGAACACCGCCAGTGCGGCCACGCCGGCCCACAAGGGTTGCTGCGGCAGGTCCAGGCCCATCAGGCCGGTGGCGACCAGGATGGTGGCGGCCTGGCCGGCGGTAGCCAGCCAGCGCAGGCTGCACAGGGTCCGCAGGAAGGAGGCGTCTGAGGAATTCATCACGGCAATGCTATGCGCTCGGGGGCGTGGCGGCCTGCGACAAACCGTCGCATCGGCCCGGAAGACGACCCGCGCAGCGCTTCAGCTGTGAGCGGACCGATGACAGGCTAAAATACCGCGATGTATGACGCCGTGACTCGCCCAACCCCTCCCGCCGACGCCACCGCCTGGCCGCGCCGCATCACCCAGGCCGTCAAGATCGGCAGCGTGACTGTGGGCGGCGGCCACCCGGTGGTCGTCCAGTCGATGACCAATACCGATACCGCCGACATCGCCGGCAGCGTCAAGCAGGTGGCCGACCTGTGGCGCGCCGGCTCGGAAATGGTGCGCCTGACCGTCAACAATGCCGAGTCGGCCGCGGCCATTCCGCGCATCGTCGACAAGCTGCGCATGATGGGGATCGAGGTGCCGTTGATCGGCGACTTCCATTACAACGGTCACCAGTTGCTCGCCGCCGAGCCGGCCTGCGCCGAAGCGCTGGCCAAGTACCGCATCAATCCGGGCAATGTCGGCTTCGGCAAGAAGAAGGATCTGCAGTTCGCGCAGCTGATCGAGTTCGCGATCAAGTACGACAAACCGGTACGCATCGGCGCCAACTGGGGCTCGCTGGACCAGTCGCTGGCTGCGCAGCTGATGGACGAGAACTCGCAGCGCGCCACGCCCTGGGATGCCGGCCGCGTGCTGCGCGAGGCCTTGATCCGTTCGGCGGTGGATTCGGCCGAGCGCGCGGTGGAACTGGGGCTGGCGCGCGAGCGCATCATTTTGTCGGCCAAGGTATCCGGTGTGCAGGAGCTGATCGCGGTGTATCGCGACATGGCGAGCCGCTGCGACTTTGCGCTGCATCTGGGCCTGACCGAGGCCGGCATCGGCAGCAAGGGCATCGTGGCCTCCGCCGCCGCGCTGAGCGTGCTGCTGCAGGAAGGCATCGGCGACACCATCCGCATCTCGCTGACGCCGGAACCGGGCCAGTCGCGCACCCAGGAAGTGATCGTCGCGCAGGAACTGCTGCAGACCACCGGCCAGCGCGCCTTCACGCCGATGGTCACAGCCTGCCCGGGCTGCGGCCGCACCACCTCCGAGTTCTTCCAGGAACTGGCCGGCGTGGTGCAGAACCATGTGCGCGCCAAGATGCCGGAGTGGAAGATCAGCAACCCCGGCGCGGAAAACATGACCCTGGCGGTGATGGGCTGCGTGGTCAACGGGCCGGGCGAATCGCGCCACGCCAACATCGGTATTTCGTTGCCGGGCACCGGCGAGGCGCCGTCGGCACCGGTGTTCATCGATGGCGAAAAAAGCGTCACCTTGCGTGGTGAAAACATCGCCTACGAGTTCATCGATCTGATCGATCAGTACGTCGAACGCACCTATGTCCGTCGCGCCGGCTGAATCGCCGGCGGGTTTCAGGGGATGGCTGCGCAGCAATGCGTGGCGCATGGCGTTGCTGTTTGCCGGCGTGCTGCTGCCGTTGGGCTTGTTCGTCGACCTGGCCGACGAAGTCCACGAGCTGGAAAATTTCTATTTCGACGAGCCCCTGCTGTGGAGCATGCGCAGCATCGCCACGCCGGGGCTGGATGCGTTTTTCGGGGTGGTGTCCAAGATCGGCTACCAGTACGGGGTGATCCCGGCCGATGTCGCCATCGTGCTGGTGTTGCTGATGTTGCGGCGCTGGCGCGAGGGAACCTTTGCCGCACTCGGCTTCGGCGGCTCGGCCTTGTTGAACATGGGCGCCAAGCAGGTGTTCCAGCGCGACCGCCCGAGCCTGTGGGAATCGATCGCCCCGGAAAGCACCTTCAGCTTTCCCAGCGGGCATGCGATGGGCTCGATGACGCTCGCTGCGGTGGTCATCGCGCTGGCCTGGAACACGCGCTGGCGCTGGCCGGTGACCACTGCCGCCAGCCTGTTCGCGGTGCTGGTCGGCGTGTCGCGGATCTACCTGGGCGTGCATTATCCCTCCGATATCCTGGGCGGCTGGTCGGCCGCGCTGGTATGGGTGGTCGGGCTGTATCTGGTGATGTTTCGCGGCGCACGGCGGCCGCATTGGCGCCGCCATCTCACCTCGGCCTGAGGGTACGGCCGCGCGACGTCGAACTTGGTCGGCGCAGGTGTGTGACCGGGACTGGCGCAGACCGGCACGGTGTTCGACTCAGTAACGACGTACGCGCTCCCGGCGCCACAACTGCAGCCCGATCACGCTGCCGATTGCGGCCAGCAGAATCATGTAATACGCCGGGCCCATCGGGTGCTGCTTGAGCAACATCACCACCACCAGCGGGGTCAGGCCACCGAATACCGCATAGCCCAGGTTATAGGCGAACGACACGCCGGACAGACGCACCACC
The DNA here is from genome assembly GCF_009835065.2 of Xanthomonas sp. LMG 8993. Taxonomy (NCBI): domain Bacteria; kingdom Pseudomonadati; phylum Pseudomonadota; class Gammaproteobacteria; order Lysobacterales; family Lysobacteraceae; genus Xanthomonas; species Xanthomonas sp. LMG 8993. Next base: position 63,484 of record NZ_QVIF02000006.1, read on the forward strand.
GGCGGAAACGCTTCGACCATGACGCGCGGAACCGCTCCCAGGACGCCGAGCGCCGCGCCCAGCAGGGCGTACAGCGGGAACAGCAACTGCGGATCACCGGCCAGGCGATAGAACAGCCAGGCGCTGGCGCCCAGGAACACGCTGCCGGCAAGCAGCACGCGTCCGTTGCCGTAGCGATCGGACAAGGCGCCGGCCACGATCGAGCCGATCGCCTGCAGCAGGACCGCGAGCAGGTTGACCTGCAAGGCGACCGCTGCCGGGTAGTGGTACGCGCTCTGCAGCAGCGTCGGCGTCATCAACGACACCACCAGCACCCCGGCTGCCACCATCCAGGTCAGCCACAACGACTGCGCCACACTGCGTGGATGATCGCGCAGCACCAGCTTGAGCGGCGTTTCGCGCGCGACGGCACGCATCGCCATCAGCTCGGCGAACACCGGTGTTTCGTGCAGCCAACGCCGCAGATATACGGAAAGCAGGCCGAAGAGGCCGCCGGCCAAGAACGGCAGGCGCCAGGCATAGTCGGCGATTTCCTGCGGCGTGAAGGCGCGATTGATCGCCCCGGCGCTGAGCGAACCGAGCAACACCCCGGCGGCCAGGCCGGCGGTCAGTGTTCCGCAGGCCAGTCCCCTGCGTTGCGCAGGCACGTGCTCTGCGACGAAGACCCATGCACTGGGGACTTCGCCGCCGATGGCTGCGCCCTGCAGCAACCGCATCGTCAGCAGCAGCAGCGGGGCGGCCAGGCCGATCTGCGCGTAGGTCGGCAGCATGCCGATGGCCAGCGTCGGCAAGGCCATCAATCCGATGCTGAGCGCGAACATGCGCTTGCGACCGAGCAGGTCGCCGAAGTGCGCCATCACGATCCCGCCCAGCGGACGGATCAGGTAGCCGGCAGCAAAGATGCCGAAAGTCTGCAACTGCCGCATCCAGTCCGGTATGCCCGGCGGAAAGAACAGCTCCCCCAGCACCGTCGCGAAGAAGATGAAGATGATGAAGTCGTAGAATTCCAGCGCGCCGCCCAGCGCGGACAGGGCCAGGGTCTTGTAATCGCCGCGTGTGAGCTGGCTTGTGGGTGCAGTGCCTGTTGCGGAAGGGGTCTTCAAGGCATGACATCCTGTGGCAGGTGCTCGCGCGCATGCGCGTGCTGGAGCAGTGAGGTATGAGTCATCCGTGCTATTGCCGCGGCAATGCCCAGCTTGCACGCTTGCCCGCCACGGCCAGGCGCATGCACTTCGGGAAAGGCGCGCTGGCTGCGACTTCGGTGCCGATCAGTCGCGCACACTTGCGTGCGCCGCCGCTTCGGCATGCAGTGCGGTGGTGTCGAACAACGGCAGCTGCGCATCGCTGCTGTCCACCAGCAGCGAAATCTCGGTACAGCCCAGGATGATCGCTTGCGCACCCTCCTGGCCGAGGTCGGCCATGACCTGGCGGAAATAGCCGCGCGACTCCGGCCGGATGATGCCCTGGCAGAGTTCGTCGTAGATCACCCGATGCAGTTGCGCGCGTGCTTCGGTCGGCGGTACCAGCACCTGCAGGCCACGCGCAGCCAGGCGCTCGCGATAGAACGGCTGTTCCATGGTGAAACGCGTGCCGAGCAGCCCGACCCGGGTGACCCCCGCGGCAATCAACGCATCGGCGGTGGCATCAGCGATATGCAGCAATGGCAGCGGCGTTGCGGAGGTGATCGCATCGGCAACGCAATGCATGGTGTTGGTGCACAGCACCAGGAGGTCGGCACCGCCGGCATGCAGCGCGCGCGCCGCTGCCGCCATTGCCTGGCCTGCGCCGTCCCAGTCGCCGGCGTGTTGCAGGCGTTCGATCTCATGGAAATTGACGCTGTACAGCAACAGCCTGGCCGAATGCAGGCCGCCGCAGGCCAGGCGCACCCGCTGGTTGATGATGCGGTAGTAGGGCAGGGTGGATTCCCAGCTCATGCCGCCGATCAGGCCGATGGTTTTGCTTGGAACCGGCATGCCGACCTCACCTTGGAACAGTCAACGAATGTGCGTGCGCATCGCCCCTTCGATGGCCGGGGAGCGCGTACCAGCGCAGTGTACGTCGGCATCGTCGCCACGCCACCGCGCGGGCCGGTCAGGCCGCGCGCAGACGCTCGATCACTCGCCCGGTTTTGCGCCTTCCAGCGGTGCGTGCGTGGCGGCGCGACGCGCCAGCACGCTTTCACGATGGGCGATGTAGACATTGGCGCAGATGATGATGGCCGCACCGATCAGGGTATGGTGTTCGATCGCCTCGCCGAACAGCCACCAGCCCAGCAGCGCCACCAGCGGCAGCTGCATGAAGCTGATTGGCTGCAGTGCGGAGACTTCGCCCAGCTTGAGCGCGCGCGTCCAGAACAGCTGGCCGGCGGTGCCGAAGATGCCGGTCGCCGCCAGCCAGAGCCAGTCGATGCCCTGCGGCCAGCTCCACTGAAACAGTGCCGGAATCAGCGACATCGGCACCCAGAACACATAGGTGTAGAACACCACGGTGTCCGAGTCGTCGCTGCGCGAGAGCTGCTTGATCTGGATCGCCACCACGGCGCTGATCACCGCTGCCAGCAGCGCAATCAGCAGACCGGGCGTAAAGGTGGACGAGCCTGGCCGCAGGATCACCAACACGCCGATGAATCCGGCCGCCACCGCCAGCCAGCGGCGCAGGCGCACCTGTTCGTGCAGCCACACCACGGCCAGCACGGTGACGAACAACGGGGTGGAATACGACAGCGAGATCGCCTGCGACAACGGCAGGTGGCCGATCGCCCAGAACCCGCACAGCATCGACGCCAGGCCGATCAGGGTGCGTGCCAGGTACTGCGGCAATTGCCGCGTGCGCGGCGCCTTGCCGGCGCGCAGGATCAGCGGCAACAGGGCTAACAGCCCGAACGCATTGCGAAAGAACGCGATCTCGGTGGTGGCGATCGTGCCCGACGCCAGCCGGATGCAGATGGCCATCAGGCCGAAGGCGAAGGTACTGGTGAGCATCCACAGCGCAGCACGTCGCGATGCCTGCTGCACTGTCACCAATGCGCTCCGATGATGCGCGGCTCCGGCTCCAGGATCACCGAGTAACGCTCGCGCACCGATTCGGCGATGCGCCGCGCAAAGTCCAGCAGCTGCGCACCGCTGGCGGTGCCGTAATTGACCAGCACCAGGGCGTGATCCGGCGACACTCCGGCATCGCCTTCGCGCCGGCCCTTCCAGCCGCACTGCTCGATCAACCAGGCCGCCGACAACTTGCCCTGGCCGGGCTGTTCGCCAGGGTAGACCGGCATATCGGCAAAGGTGGCCTGCAGCGCGGCAATCTGCTCGCTGGGCAGCAAGGGATTCTTGAAGAAGCTGCCGGCATTGCCGAGCACATCCGGGTCCGGCAGTTTGCGCCGACGGATGTTGATCACCGCCTGCGCCACATCGGCGGCACCGGCCAGGTCGGCGCCCATGCTGGCCAGCTCCTCGCGGATACCGGCGTAGTCCAGCCGCAACTCGTGCAGCAGCGGCAAATTGAATTCCACCGCGACGATCAGATAACGCTCCGGCTGCTGCTTGAACACGCTGTCGCGATAGGCAAAGGCGCACTCGGCCGCGGTCAGCCGCACGAACTGCTGGGCGTACAGATCGAAGGCATCCACCACATGGATGAAGTCGCCCACCTGCGCGCCGTATGCGCCGATGTTCTGGATCGGGCAGGCGCCGACGGTGCCGGGAATCAAGGCCAGATTCTCCAGCCCCGACAGGCCTTGCTGCAGCGAATACAGCACCAGCGCGTGCCAGTTGACGCCGGCACCAGCGCGCACGATGGCGTGGTCGGCGTGGTGCGCGATGATGGCGACGTCGCGGTTTTCGAAACACAGCACGCAGCCCGGCGGGTCGCCGGCCAGCAGCACGTTGCTGCCGCTGCCCAATACCAGCAGCGGTTGCCCGGCGATCTCCGGCGCTGCCAGCGCCTGCGGCAAGGCATCGGCTGCGTGGATGCTCAGCAACCAGCGCGCCGTGGCATCGACATGAAAGGTATTGAGCGCGCGCAGGGGCGCGTGTTCGCTCAAGCGCCAGCCGGCCTGCGTTGCATCGCTCATAGCGGCGACACCGCACCGCCGCTGGGCGCTTCGCGGCGGCGACGGATCGCGTCCACGCATTCGCCGATCAGCGGCGGCCCGCGATAGACCAGGCCGCTGTAGCACTGCACCAGCGTCGCGCCGGCCGCCATCTTGGCCACCGCATCCGCACCGGAGTTGATGCCGCCCACGCCGATCAACGGGATCGACTCGGGCAGACGCGCGCGCAGGCGGCGCAGCACCAGCGTGGATTGCCCCAGCAGCGGCGCGCCCGACAGGCCGCCGGCTTCGGCAGCCAGCGGATGGTTGGCGATCAGGGTGCGCGTCACCGTGGTGTTGGTGGCGATCACGCCATCCACCGCCAGATCGGCCAGCACGCGTGCGGCCGCATCGATGTCGCGATCGTTGAGATCCGGCGCCACCTTCACCAGCATCGGCACGCGCTTGCCGTGTTGCGCGGCCAGGGCTTCCTGGGTGTCGCGCAGATCGGCGATCAGCCGGCGCAGCGCCTGTTCTTCCTGCAGTTCGCGCAAGCCGGCGGTATTGGGCGAAGAAATATTGACGGTGATGTAGTCGGCCAGCGGGTATACGCGCTCCATGCAATAGCGGTAGTCGCTGGTGGCTTCCTCGTTGGGCGTGTCCTTGTTCTTGCCGATGTTGATACCGAGCAGGCCGCCACGACGCCGCGCGCGTTGCACGTTGGCCACCAGCACATCCACGCCCAGATTGTTGAAGCCCATGCGGTTGATCACCGCCTGGTATTCCGGCAAGCGGAACATGCGCGGCTTGGGATTGCCTTCCTGCGGCCGCGGCGTCACCGTGCCGATCTCGACGAAGCCGAAACCCAGCGCGAGCAGCGCATCGATGTGCTCGCCGTTCTTGTCCAGGCCGGCACCGAGCCCGACCGGGTTGGGAAACATCAGACCGAAGGCCGGCGTCGGCAGCGGCACCGGGCGCTTGGCCAGCAGCGGCGTGGTGCCGGTGCGGTAGGCGACATCGATGGAGCGCAATGCCAGCGCGTGGGCGCGCTCGGCATCGAGGGAAAACAGCAAGGGGCGGGCAAGCGAATACATGCGGGTCAGTTCAATCCCCCGGCGAACACCCGGGTCTGGTATTGGAAGTCGATCAGCCCGTCGCGTGCATGCGCGTCGAACAGCGTGCGTAGCGCGGCGAGCATCGGGGCATGGCGTGGGTCATGCGCGAGCGGGGCATACGACGAAGACAACAGCCGGCCGCGTAAGGCATCGAAGTCCAGCCGTTGCACATTCGGAAAGCGTGCCATCGCGCGGAAGCCTTCGCCGAACCACGCCTGCATGGTGGCATCGTCCTGATAGCGTTCGGCCACGGCCGAATAGTCGGTGCCGTAGTCCAGCAGCAATTGCTCGTAGCCGCGCAGGAAGTCGGTGGTGTCCAGCTCGCGGCTGTTCCAGTAGATCACCGCCAGCCCGCCGGGCTGCAGGATGCGCGCCCACTCGGCACGCACCGCCTGCACGTCGAACCAGTGAAAGGCCTGCGCCGCAGACACCAAGCCGACGCTGGCATCGGCCAGCCCGGTGGCCTCGGCGGTGCCGTCGACCGCGCGGAACTTGGGGAACTCCGCCAGCCACTGCTGCGCGGCTGCGCGCATGGCCGGGTTGGGTTCCACCGCCGTGACCGGGTAACCGGCCTCCAGAAACAGCCGGCTGGAGATGCCGGTGCCGGCACCGATATCGGCCACCGCGGTGGCCGGCGTCAGGCCCAGCTCTTCGTGCAGCCAGCGCAGCAGCTGCGGCGGATAGCTCGGCCGGTAGCGCACATAGGCCGCGACGCGGTCGTTGAAGCGTTGGGCGGAGGAGGGCGCGGCCATGCTCAACTGTTGGCGGCCGCAAGCCAGGCCAGGCCGCCGAAGAACAGGATGAAGATCGCCACCCCTGCCACCCAGAGCGCGACCGCCAGCCAGCCAAGAATCAGCCCGCCGATGGCCAGCCCGTCGCCGTCCAGCCCCTGCGGATTGCGGCGGATTTCGCCGCGCGCCAGGTGGCCGGTGATGATGGCGCAGAGGCTGCCGAGGAACGGGATCAGCGTCCAGCCGAGAATGCCCGAGACCAGGCTGACGATGGCCATGGCACTGGTCTGTCGAACGACGACGTTCATCATGAACTCCTGAAGTGGCGGCAGCCGACGGCTGGCGTGGGCCGATTATCCCAGAGCCGCCGCCCGAATGGCGTGCCGTCTGCGGCCAGACGCGGTGCGTGGCCGGTTTTGACCGGAATGGGCGAGGCTGCATCTCTGGCCGTGCCCGACATCGGGACTAGCGGCCGATGAAGCGTTGAGCACCGAGGTCGTGCGCAACTGCGTGACTCACTGCAAATGATCCAGGCACCCGGCCGCCGCTGATTGGCCGAGCCGTGCGCAGGCACAACGTGGCGGCCATGCTCCGGTACGCGTGCGACAGCGCGCCGGCTCGATGCCCGGCGCGCTGCACCTCGATCAAAGATCGAACTTGATGCCCTGCGCCAGCGGCAGCGAGTCGGAGTAGTTGATCGTATTGGTCTGGCGACGCATATAGACCTTCCACGCATCCGAGCCGGATTCGCGGCCACCGCCGGTCTCCTTTTCGCCGCCGAACGCGCCGCCGATCTCCGCACCCGAGGTGCCGATGTTGACGTTGGCGATGCCGCAGTCGCTGCCAGCCGCCGACAGGAACTTCTCGGCCGCCTTCAGGTTCTGGGTGAAGATCGACGACGACAGGCCCTGCGGCACGCCGTTCTGCAGCTCGATCGCCTCGTCCAGCGTGCTGTACTTCATCACGTACAGGATCGGCGCGAAGGTCTCGTGCTGCACCACCGCGTCGCTGTTCTGCAGCCCGGTGACGATGGCCGGCAGCACGAAGTTGCCGGGGCGGTCGATCGCGGTGCCGCCCACTTCGACCGTGCCGCCAGCGGCCTTGGCCTTGGCGATCGAGGCCAGGAACTGCTCCACCGCGCCCTGGCTGTTGAGCGGGCCCATCAGGTTTGCCGGGTCGGTCGGGTCGCCGATCTTGCTGTCGAGCTGCTTGTACGCCTTGACCAGCGTGGCCAGCACGTTGTCGTAGATGGATGCGTGCACGATCAGGCGGCGCGTGGTGGTGCAGCGCTGTCCGGCGGTGCCCACCGCGCCGAACACGATGCCCGGGATGGCCAGCTTCAGGTCGGCGGTCTCGTCCAGGATGATGGCGTTGTTGCCGCCCAGCTCCAGCAGGCAACGGCCCAGGCGGTGCGCGACCTTTTCCGCAACCACGCGACCGATCTGGGTCGAACCGGTGAAGCTGATCAGCGGCACGCGGCCGTCTTCGACCAGCTTCTGCGACAGCGCCGTGCCGGCATCGTTGATCAGGAAGAAGATGTCCGGGAAGCCGGCGTCCTTCAATGCCGCATTGCAGATCTTCATCGTCGCGATCGCGGTCAGCGGGGTCTTGTTGGACGGCTTCCAGATGCAGATATCGCCGCAGATCGCCGCCAGGAACGCATTCCACGCCCACACTGCCACCGGGAAGTTGAACGCGCTGATGATGCCGACCAGACCCAGCGGCTGGTACTGCTCGTACATGCGGTGGCCCGGGCGCTCCGAATGCATGGTGTAGCCGTACAGCATGCGGCTCTGGCCGACCGCGAAGTCGGCGATGTCGATCATCTCCTGCACTTCGCCATCGCCCTCGGGCTTGCTCTTGCCCATTTCCAGCGCCACCAGCGAGCCCAGCGCATCCTTGTGCGCACGCAGCGCCTCGCCACACAGGCGAACGGCTTCGCCACGGCGCGGCGCAGGCGTGGTCCGCCACACCTTGAAGGCGGCCTGCGCACGCTGGACGATCAGCTCGTAGTCTTCCGGCGTGGTGGCCTGCACCTCGGCGATCACCGCGTTGGTGGTCGGATTGAGCGGCTGCAGCACCCCGGCGCCGGTGGCCTGCGACCAGGTCGCCTCGCCAAGATAGGTACCGGAATTGGACGCGGCGAGGTCGAGCGCCTTGAGCAGGTCAGCGGACATGGGATCTCCAAAGGTCGGGACGGTCGCGTGGCGGCCAAGGCCCCGCGACACGGGTAGCCGCCGATTTTAGCAGGCTCCGCCGACCACCCGCCGGCTTGGCAATCGCAACGATCGTGCGACAATGCCCACCTTGGCCCCGTAGCTCAGCTGGATAGAGCGTCCCCCTCCTAAGGGGAAGGTCGCCCGTTCGAATCGGGCCGGGGTCACCAGAAATCAGTGGTTTAGCGCGACACGCGCGTACTGCCCATTTTGCGTGACTACTGCCAAGGGTCGTATGGCGGGCCATGTCCAACTTGCACGTGTCCTGACCCTGTGCCCTCGCGATGCCACAGGGTCGGTCACCGACATCGCAGACGTTGAGAACCCAATGACCCGGTCCACGGTTCCTGGCCGGGCAGCAGGCGCTACCTGATCAAGCACTTCTAGCCCTGCTTCACGTCGAAGGGCTATCAACGAATGCCAGGAGCTGCGTTTTGTGCATTTCCGCCCAAGCACGGACGTTGATTGCTGGCCGGCCCAGCAGATAGGGGACGTCGTCCTTGACCGTACCCATGTAGCCCATGCGTCCATCGGCGAACTGTGTCAGTAGCTCGAATGAGCTACGGGCATACCAGTCCTCGACTTCCACAGTACCTTTCTTGAAGTGCGCTTCCACATCAGAGACACCGAGCATGTTGCAGTGAATCGGACGGTCGAGCACCTCGCTAAACGCGGCGGCAAGCTCTGCGCCGGTCATGGTTTCGGTACTGAGGTAGTAGTTCTTGGACCCGTGGCGTTCCGGACCCTCGCGCAGGACCTTGGCAGTTACTGCCGCCAGATCGTGAAGCGCGACATAGCCGACTCGGTTCTCACCCCAATAAACCGAGAACGTGCCTCCGACCGGCGGCGACACACTCAGCATGTTTTCGAGAAACACGTTGGGGTGCAGGTGCGTCCAGGCAATGCCGCTGGCCTCGATGTAGGCTTCGACCAGCGCGAACCAGCAATACTTCGAATCGGTAGCGTCGTCTGCCGCGAAGACTCCCTGGTTGACGATGTGCCGGACGCCGGCCTTTTTCGCCGCGTCCACCACGGTCTTGGTCTGGTGAGTCATGGCGATGGTATAGCCGGTCAGGACGTTCATGCGATCGACACCGCAGAGCGCAGTGGCAAAGGTGCGTGGATCATCGAGGTCGAATAACACGGCATCACGGCCCTCAGCGCGCAGCCGTTCCAGATCCTCCTGCTTGCGCACGCCGATGCGAACGCGCACGTCGCCTGGGTTCTTGTCGAACTCTTGTAAAATTAGGCGGCCGGTCTGGCCAGTGGTACCCATGAGGAAGATGAGAGGAGTGCTTTGGCTCATAAACGTTTTCCAGTGGTGACTTTTGGGTTGTGCAGGGCATGCGCGATCCGGCTAGGGCAATCTGGGCGTCGTGCATGTCCCAAGGCGAAAGAGCAGGGACACTTAGCGAGGCAGCAGAGTGCCGCCATCGTGGCGGCTCACCCATAGCCGGAACGCCGCAGTGGTCCGTTCGAACCATGAGCAACGCCTCATCGACCTGTTATGCCTCGCCGGCGGTGCCCACGCCCGAAGAGGGCAGGGCGCGCTTGATTGCAAAAGACGATATGTTTCGGACCCATCAGCCGGCAGTCTGCCGCTGAGGTAGCTCCTCAAGGCACGTTGCGACGCTCACATGAAGAGCGCCCGGGTAAGGCGAACGGCATACTCCGAGTCGGGGTTGGTGGTTCCGTCGCCAACCCGCTCCATGATCGCCTCGATCGCCAGGTCGCGGCGCTTAGGCAAGCGTGCACGGTCGGTAGCCTTCAAGGCCTGGGGCAGCTCCTCGCGCGTGAGGTCAGTGCAATAGCTTGGCGATCCAGGCTGCTGGCGCCATGATTCGCTGAGCGGTCCCGAATGGACGGCGTCAAGTCCGGTATCGTCCACCAGCCTCATCGCCATGTCGCGTGCACGGTCATCGTTGGCAGCGACGGGGATGGCGATTCGCCCCTCCGCGCCGGCAGGGACACCCTTCTCCGCGAAGGACGCGGAGGTGATGGCATTCCACGCCTTGGCGATAGAGCGGCCAAGCTGTGCTGCGACCCATTCGCTCTCTGTCAGCCCAGCCTCGATCTCCGCAATCTCACCATCGCGCTTGGGGTAGTAGTTGGAAGTGTCGATCACAACGGGATTGGCAGACAGGTTGGCAAACAGTGGGGCTATCTTTGGAATGGCACCGAGGGGCGTCGATAGAATCACCACGTCCACGTCCTGTACCGCTTCCAGGGACGTGACGGCACGGGCACCATGCCCAAGGATGTCGCCCTTGATGGTGTCCGGCCCTCGCGAATTGGCCACTTTGACTTCATGACCTGCGGCACTGAGTTTCTTCACGAGCGTTTTGCCGATGTGGCCGGTTCCCAATATGCCTATTTTCATTGTTTATCCTTTGAGTGGTCGATCGCTGCCAAAGGCGCGGCAAGCCGCGCGAAGCACTCCGTTCACCGCCCCGACTCAATGGAGTGGGCGCGGTGGATAATTGAATGCGCGCTGGCGTGCGTCAGGAATGGAAGGTCGTACTCGTGTCGACGGGCACGCGATCCATATAAATCCGGTTGCCAGGCGCTGCCTCATCTACGTACCCGAAAGAGATGCCGAACAGCAGCTTCAATTCGTCGGGAATGCCAAGGAATTCGCGGATTGTTCCGGCAAAGAACGCGAGCGCGGTTTGCGGGATGCCGCCGAGTCCGCGAGCTGCAAGCGACAGAAGGATGGTCTGGCCATACATGCCCATGTCACCGGCGACGCGTACATTGTCGCCAAATGAGGGCATGAACAAGAACGCGACCTGTGGGGCATTGAAAAACGAGTAGTTCATCGCTCCTACGCGGCGCCGGCCTTCCTTGTCTTCGCGCATGACGTTCATGGCTTCGTAGTAGGCCTTGCCTAGCGCGTCGTTACGTTTGCGATACTCGCCGTAGAAGTCATTCTGATCAAACGAGAAGTCGGGAGTGAATTCTCCTGCGTCGTTCTTGGCATGCAGTAACCTGGAAAGCTGCTTGAGCTTGTCGCCGCGGACAATGTGAGTATTCCAAGGCTGCGTGTTGCAATTGGACGGCGCGTGTTGCGCATCCTCCAGAACCTCCCGGATAACACGATCCGGCACCGGCTCATCCAGAAAGCCGCGTATCGAGCGACGCACGCGAGTTGCCTCGGTGAACGAGAGCATTCCTTCGGAGGTCGTTGCTGATTGTTCTCTGGCTTTGTGCATTTTTATGAATACTCCCGGATTTGTAAGGGCGTTCAGAGAATCCTCCAAGTCCGCCGCGGAACCTCAGAAAAATCTGGTGAACTACAACATAGTGCGCTAGATAAATGGGTTGAAGAGAAGGCTCTGGCGGCGTCTTTAGCCGAGTTGAGGACGACTCAGGGCCTGCAAGGTGTCGCGTAACTCGATCAAGCCCTGTTCGTCGAGCTTGCAAGCACTCTTGATCTTCTGGCTGACGCTCAAGATCTCGTCCCGGATGCCGCCGGCACGCGCTGTCAGATCAACAAGCACGCGTCTTTCATCGCGTGGGTCGCGGGCACGGGTAACAAATCCCGCCGCTTCAAGCCGCTTCACAAGGGGGGTGATGGTGCCGGTGTCCATGTCGAGACGCTCGCCAAGCATGCCTACGGACTGCGGCGAGCCATGCAGGAGCTCAAGTATCACAAGGTACTGCGGGAACGTCAGGCCCAGTGGCTCAAGGAACGGCTTATGCATCCGAGCCATTCTGTTGGCCGCTCCATACAGAGCGAAAGACAGTTGCAAACCCACGCTTTGAGACTTCGGCATCACGTTTCTGGTGAATTAGTCTTGTGCGCTAGACAATAAATCCGGCAATTCGCTATTGCAATAGCTGTGATTGACAAAGGGAACCAGCATGGCCTTTCCATACATTTTCGAGCGGCTGTCAACAGGCTTGGTCAGCGTATGTCAGCTGAGTCCCACGGATACGCTTCGTACGTGGGGAAGCCTTGTGCGCCCGAAGGCCGTTGTTCAGTGATGTGCAGTCATGGCTCAGACATTCTTGAATTGCGCCAGCATAGCCATGGTGTAGCGAGGTCGACTGTTGTCATCTGCATCTACACGCTCGGCGCTGCCCCCCGCGAGCAACAGGGACCGAATCTTCCCTCCTCCTAGCCACAGCGAGGCCATGGATCGGCACGAAGCCCTGCAGCCCCGGAAGGTCGCCCGTTCGAATCGAGCCGGGGTCAACAGAATCGACTAGACTGACGCTTGCGCTCGGCGCATTGCTGAGCGAGGTCATCGATTGCCTGAGCGATCGGTCGTATCTATCGTTCATCAACCCGACTCACCCATGCCGCACAACCCGCACCCCCACCGGCCTTGCAAACTTATCCATCGCTACCGAGGAGATGCGGCTATGGCGTAGCAGGCTGCCGAGTTGCTCGGGGACGCCCAGGCGTTGATCGACTTCCGGTTCGAGCACGGTGCGGCGGCGTTTGCGTTGATCGGCCTTGGCGAAGCGGATGCGGTTGTACTCGGCCCAGCCGACGGTGGTGATGGCGCTCATCAGGGCGATTACCGGCAGGGCGCCCAGTGCGAACGGATCCAGCGCGTTGTGCTTGAGATACAGCTCCGTGTAGGCGCTGCGCAGGCCGAAGAACCAGGCGATCAGCGTTGCCAGGGGTGCCCACAGATAGAAGTAGACCATCCAGGCGCCAGCGGTGGCGGCGCCGTAGGCGAGGCGGCGCGAGCGGCCGAGGCGTTGCGGCAGGTTGATGATGGGCGGTGTCATTGGATTCCTCGGTCGGGGCTTTTCCAGCGGGCGCGTTTGCTGCGGCGCGCGAGCAGGGCACGGGGGAAGGCGATGACGGCAGTGAGCATGCCGATCATCCAGAAGGCGACCGGATACCAGATCACCCAGAAGAACTGGCGCGCCAGGCCTTTTTCGTAGCGGCGTTCGATCACCAGGCTGGTGGCGAACTGCATCAGGCACACCACCGCCAGCACCAGGCCATGCCAACGCGGCAGGATGGTGTCGACGTACAGCGCAGGCGGCAGCGGGATGACCTTGCCGAGCAGCCACAGCACGATGATGAAGAGCATCGTGTAGGCCCAGGCCAGGCTGAGCGCATATTCCAGCAGCACGCCCCACATGCGTCGGCTGCGCCAGGACAGCACGCGGCGGCCATGGCTCAGCAACACTTCCACACCACCGCGCGCCCAGCGCAGGCGCTGCATCCACAGGCCACGGAAGGTCTCCGGCATCAGGATCCAGCACAGCGCGTTGGGTTCGTAACGGATATCCCAGTCGTCGAGCTGCAGACGCCAGGAGATGTCGATGTCTTCGGTGACCATGTTGTCGGACCAGAAGCCGACGTGATGCAGCGCCGACCGCCGGAACGCGCAGATCACGCCCGACACGGTGAACAGCCGTCCGTAGACACGCTGCGCACGCTTGATCAATCCGACGATGGCGGAGAACTCGCCCACCTGCATGCGGCCCATCAGCGTGGTGCGGTTACGCACCCGCGGGTTGCCGGTGACGCCGCCGACGCGCGGGCCGGAGATCAGGTGGCCGACCATCCAGCGGGTGGCATTCGGGTCAAGGATGGCGTCGGCATCCACGCACACCAGATAGTCCGAGCGCGATGCCAGCGTGCCGACGCGCAGCGCGTTGGCCTTGCCGTGGTTCTGCTCCAGGTGCACCACGCGCAGGCGCGGATGCTGGTGGGTGAGATCGTCGAGCGCTTGGGCGGTGTCGTCGCTGCTGCCATCGTTGATGGCGATGATCTCGAAGTCCGGATAGTTCTGCGCACTCATCGCGACGATGGTTTCGCCGACATGCTTGGCCTCGTTGTAGCAGGGCACCAGCAACGACACGAAGGGCTCGCTGGCCAACGGTGGCGGCGACGAGGGACCTGGCGTGCCGCGTTCGCGTCGCAGGTAGTAGTACGTGCCTCCGATCATCCAGAAGAACGCCATGATGATGGGATAGAAAAACGCGAAGTTGAACAGGGCGCCCAACAGGAGGCTGGTCGTCATCGGCTACCGCTCGATATATGGGAATTGCCGAGCCGACATGGCCTCGCGCGCTTCGGGAAGAGACGGGCGGCTGCCGATGAAGTCGTCGGGGTAGTACGCCAGGTGGCGCACGCCCGCAGCCAGGAGCAACTTGCTGTGTTCGAGCAGCACGCCCTCCGGCAAGGGCTTGCCGGTGCGCCAATCCACGGTCTGCAGTTCGAAAATGGTGTTCTCGAAACCATGCGGCTGCTGGCCGACCCGCTGCGCCAGCTGCTGCAGCCACTGCTGTGGGTCGTTGGCTTGCTCCATGTACGGCATCGCCATCAGCGCGGTGTAGTCGTAGGCCGAAGCAAATGCGTCCAGGCGCTGCGCGAACCAGGCCTCGCTATGCGGCTGCAGCACTGGCTGCGCGAACAGGTTGCGCACGGTCACCAGCTTGGGGCGCCAGCGTTCGGCGGCCGCTTTCAGCTCCTGGGTGAAGCCGATCAGCTGCTGCGTGCGCGTGGCAGGATCGCCATTGCCGTAGGCAGGCACTTCGTCGTCGCGCAGATAGGCATCGTCGTGGAACAGCAGGCCTTCGAAGTAGGTGTTGGCGGCCAGGTCTTCGTAGATGTCGGCGACCAGCTGATGCGTGCGCGGATTGCCCGGATCCAGGCGCGGCACATCCTTCGGGTCCTTGCCGCGAATCTGCAGCGCCGCCTGCTGCTGCGCGTCGGGGAGACGGAAGCCCAGCACTGGCAACCAGGCAAACACGCGCACCCCTGCACGGGTGCGCAGCTGCCAGGCCACACGCCCGAACAGATCCGCGCGCATCGGCAGATGCCGGTTGGGGAAGTACAGCGCATCGGCTGCGCCATCGCCATCAGGGTCGGCGAAGGCCTGCAGGAATACATGACTGGGGCCGATGTCCTTGACGCGCTGGACCAGGATGTCGAGGTTGCGTGCCAGCTGCGCCGGGTCCGGGTCGTAGACGTAATCCAGATCGATCTGGATCGCACGCAGGCCATCGCGCGACAGGTCGCGTCGCAGTTCGCCGGCCAGGTCGCGCACATCGGGGTTGTTGAACAGCAACAGGCGGCCGAGGCTGGCCAGCGATTGCCCGTCCACGCGGTCGCGGCCCTGCTGGCCGATATCGGCTTCGTGCGAACGGCCTTCCAGGTCGAAGCTGAGCGTCATGCCCAGTTGCGCGGCAATGGCGTTGCTGGCGCGGTTGTAGGCGGCATACGGCCACACCATGGCGCGCGGCGGTTTGCCCAGGTGCGCCACGATGGCGTCGCGGCTATGGCGCAGATCGGTCTGGATGCGCTGGCGATAATCCGCTTCGCTCTCATAGCCCTTGCCCGCTTCCCAACGACGGGTGACCGCTGCCGGGGTCTGATTGCCGAATGGATTGCCGGGGATACCTTTGTGCAGATCGTCGCTGTGCGAACCGATTTCGATCAGGCCGCTGTCCTGCATTTCGCGCAGTTGCGCCCAGGTGACGAAATCATCGTGGGTGAAATCGCGATGGCCGTAGGGCACCACCTGGCCGGCCGGTAATTCAACCCAGCTGGTGACGGGGGCAACCAGCGCGGGATAACCATAGGCCTGCAATAACGGAAAGACGCGCGTGTAGACGCTGCGCAAGCCGTCGTCGAAGGTCAGTAGCACCGGCCTGGAAGGCAGGGCGCGCCTGCCGGCACGTGCATCCAGAACCTGCTGCACACTCACCGGGTGGTAGGCGTGCGAACGCAGCCAGTCCAGATGCGCGGCGAAGTTGCTGGTGGACACCGCATAACGATCGGGATCGCCCTTGGCGGCGACGTCGTCGCGAATATCGTGGTAGCTGAGCACCAGCAGGCCCGCCTGCGCCGACGACGCGAACGTCATCAGCAGCAAGGCGACCAGCAACAGCGGCAGGCGGATCAAGGCGTACCTCCCCATCGGAAATCCAGGTCGAATCCAAGTTGTTGTTCGCGCTGGCCGTCGTAGACCGGGCGCGACCAGCTCACGCCGTAGCTCAGCGCACTGCCGTCGCCCAGCGACCACAGGTGCCGATACGCCGCGCTGGGCACCCACTGGCTGCCGAAGCCGGACTGATAGGTCGGCCCGACGGTGACCTCCAGCCGCTGCCGGAAGGCGTAGTCGTAGCGACGCCAGCCGATCTGATCGATGCGCACGCCAGCGGCCACCGCAGAGTTGCGGCGCGGATTGAAGTAATTGACGGCGCGGTCGTCTTCGGCGCGTCCGGCCGAAGCGGCGAACAGGCCATCGAGCAGCACGTGCGGGCTGGCCCACAGGCGCTGGCTGCCGGACAGATCCAGCTGATCGCGCCGATTGCCGTCGCTGTAGCGCAGCTGGCGTGCCTGCAGTTCCCAACGGCTTTCGTCGTTGGGTATCCAGCGCAGGGCGGCGCCGATGCTGTCGCCAGTGATGCCGAAACGGCGTGCCTGCAATGAGGCGTCCGGATCGCGTGTGCGCCAGGCCAGGCTGCCGTACCAGGCATCGGAAAACCGCCAGCCGGCATCCAGCGCCCAGGCGGTGCCATCGCGATCGAATTCGTCGAGCGCCCGTCCGCCGTAGGCGCTGACATCCAAGCGGTCGTAGCGGTAGTGCGTGCCCAGCCAGAAGCTGCGATAACGTACGCGCGTGTCCTGGAAATCGGCCCAATCGTCGCGTGCACGCAATCCCACGCGCCAGCGCTCGCCGAGCAGCGGCGATTCGGCTTCGAGCAGCGTGCTGCCGAAGTCGTTGCCGAGCGGCGAGGTGCTGTTGGTCAGGGTGTCATTGTCGCTGCGGCCGCGCGCATGGCTGAGATGTACCTGCCAGCCGCGTTGGCGTTCCAGCGAGGCGCCAAGCCGCTGCAGGCCGGCGTCATCCGGATATTCCTTGCGCAGCGGCGCAAAGGTCGCCTCGGCCAGATCCAGGCGATCCAGATCGCGCTGCGCTTCGACCACGCCACTGCGCGCCTGTTTCTGGTGCGGATCCAGCGTCAAGGCCATCGCATTGCGTTGCAGCGCGGCGCTCGGGTGCCCGCGACGGAATTCGATCGAGGCCAGTGCCGCTTGCAGCTCCGCATTGTCGGGGCCGATGGCTACGCGTTCGCGCAACAGGGCGTCTGCGTCGCGATTGTGGTTGGCCGCCGAGCGTGCGGTGGCCAGGGCGATGTCTGCGCTGAAGCGATCCCAGTTTTCGTAGCCGCTGCTGGCGCCGTTGCGGCGCGGCCACGGCGCCTGCGTGGCCGCGAGTCTTTCAAACAGCGGCATCGCCAGGTCGAAGCGCTCCTGCTCGAGCAAGGCGTAGCCCAGCAACAGCTGCGTATTGAAGTCGTCGGGATTGTGCTGCAGGGCCTGCCGGAGCACGGCTTCGGCCTCGGCCGGGCGACGCAGGCCCATCAGCGAATCGCCGACCGTCGGCAGTACATAGGCGGGAACCTCGATACCTTCCGCCTTCAACGCCTGGTAGTTGGCCACGACGTCGCGATGGCGCTGCCGCTGGTTGAGCGCGACCAGGCTGTCGACGCGCAACCGCGTGGCTTCCCAGGTCAGCGTCGGCGGTGATTCGCGTTCGATGCGGGCGACGTTGACCAGGGCCTGGTCGGTCTCGGCATAGCGGTGTGCGGTGTCGATGGGTTCGGCGCTGGCCCACCCGATCATGCGGGCGACACGATCGTTTTCGATGCGCTCACGCTCCTGCTGCGAGAACCAGTCCGGATGCCGCCACACGGCCTCTGCGGCAAGCTGGGCGCTGCCGAGGTCGCTCAGCGTGATCGCACGCATGGCATAGGCGCCACGATCCCGCGGATTCGCACGCAGTACGCGCTCATAGATGGCCAAGGCATCCGCATGGCGTTGCTGGCCGCGCAATTGCTCAGCCTGCTGCATGGGAGTGAGGGCGGTGGAGGCGTCAGTCACCCCGTTCGGCCGCACTTCACCACTGTGCGCCTGGGGCACACATGCGGCAATCAAGGCGAGGCTGAGCAGAGGAGTGAGTGCGCCCGTGCGGTCAGGACAACCGCGACGCACGTGGTTGCAAAAGCTGGGGGAAAAGGCAGTGCATTAGCGGTCCAGGCGTATGACGACTGGCGATACTGCGTATGCCTATGTAAAGCCTACGTCATCACGAATTTAACGCGATCTTCATCGGATCAGTCTGCTTTAAGTGTGACATCAGTCACTAAAAACGCGTCGAGGCAATCTTCCCGTTCCAGTCAATCGCCTTCAAGCGGCGCCACGGGGGCCCGGAAATTGACGGGGCGGG
This sequence comes from Xanthomonas sp. LMG 8993, assembly GCF_009835065.2. Taxonomy (NCBI): domain Bacteria; kingdom Pseudomonadati; phylum Pseudomonadota; class Gammaproteobacteria; order Lysobacterales; family Lysobacteraceae; genus Xanthomonas; species Xanthomonas sp. LMG 8993. The sequence continues at coordinate 81,784 of NZ_QVIF02000006.1, forward strand.
CATCACTCGAATACGCCCCATGATTTGCCACGCTGGTCGCAGTTACATATGCATTAATCGTCATTACTGTGTTGTCTACGTTAGTCACGCGTTGCCGGATGTTTTGCGCTTAAAAGGGGCGAATCAGGTAGCAGAGCCGATACGCAGGGATATTTTTGCCCGCTTTTTAAGTGATTTGAGTCACAAAATTGGAAGGGTCGGGTTTTTCTTACAGGGTGACCCCTACACGGCGCGTTGACCAGTTCTTAACGTTCCATCACAGTTGCGCCGCGTTCGTTGTGCTGAAGGTTGCGTCGCCGTCTTGGTGGCCGGGCATGGCGGTGTGAGCGACGGGGCGCCCAAGCGCGGCCCGCCGGACAGGGGGCAGGACAAATGTGGATGCGTTCGGCGCCAATGGCGCTGGCGGCTTGCCTATGGGCTGTCGCCGGGCTGGCGGCTGCACAACAAACAGCACCGACAACGCTGGATCGCCAGGAGCAATTGCGCCAGGCCGAGGAGATTCAGCGGCGTCAGGAACAGGAGCGACAAGCACCCTTCGCCGGCCCGCGCGAGGATGCCGAGCGCGTGGATGCGCGCAGCACCGTGCTGCCAAAGGAGGAACTATGTTTCCCGATCGCCCGCGTGCGCCTGTCCGGTGCAGGGAACGACGGTGCACGCTTTGCGTGGTTGTGGACCTCGCTGCGTCGTTATGAGGGCCGCTGCATCGGTCGCGCGAGTATCGACATCATCCGCCGTCGCGCCCTGGACCAGCTGGTCGCGCGCGGCCTGGTCACCACCCGCATCGGCGTGCCCGAACAGGATCTTTCGCGCGGCGAACTGCGTTTCGAACTGATGCCCGGCCGCTTGCGTGCGGTGCGCGTAGTTTCCGACACCGGCGGCGAACATTGGAAGAGCGCGCTGCCGCTACGGCACGGCGACCTGCTGGACCTGCGTGCGATCGAGCAGGCGGTGGAGCAGTTCAAGCGACTGCCATCGCAGGACGCCAAGATCGACATCGCGCCGGGCGAGGCACCGGGCGAATCGGATCTGGTCATCACCTTGCAGCATGGTCGGCGCTGGCGCGGCGTGGCCAATGCCGACGATTCTGGCGTGGAAGCTACCGGGCGCGTGCAGAGCGGGCTGGATTTTTCGCTGGACAACCCGCTGGGGCTCAACGATCTGCTCAGCGTCGGCTACAGCCATGACCTGGCCACGCGCGACGAAGAGCGCGGCACGCGCGGCAATAGTCTCAGTTACAGCCTGCCATGGGGCTGGTGGACGTTTGCGTTGTCGGCCTCGTCGTACCGCTACCACCAGCGCGTGGACGGATTTTTGCAGACCTTCCAGTCCAGCGGCGAATCCAGCAACGCGCAGCTGGATATCCAGCGCGTATTGCATCGCAACGGCACCAGTAAGACCTCTGCCGGTGTCACGGTTGGCCGGCGGCGTGCGCGCAGTTATCTGGATGGCGTGGAGATCGGCATCCAGCGTCGCGATACCAGCAGCGCGGAGTTCTACGTCACCCATCGCCGCTATCTGGGGACGATGCAGTTGGACGTGCGCATCGCGCATCGGCGTGGCACGCCGTGGTTCAACAGCCAGTGGACCGGTTACGACCCGCAGATCGGCTTCCCGACATTCCGTTATGGCGTGACCACGCTGGACGTGAGCACCGCCATGCCGTTCAAGCTGGGACCGGTGCCGATGGCGTGGGAAAGCAGCCTGCGTGCGCAAACCGCAGGCGAGCTGTTGCTTGGCTCGGAGTTCGTCACCATCGGGGGCCGCTACAGCGTGCGTGGCTTCGATGGCGAAGCGACCTTGGGCGCGGAAAAAGGCGCGTATTGGCGCAACACCTTGAGTTTTCCGATCCAGCAGATCGGGCTGACACCGTACCTGGGCCTGGATGCCGGTCGCATCGATGGCACCAGTGCCAGCGGCCTGCGCGGCCGCAGTCTGGTGGGCGGCGCGGTGGGTCTGCGCGGGGGCTGGTTCGGTGCCAGCATCGATGCGTTTGCCGGCTGGGCGATCCATCGCCCGGATGGGTTTGGAAGTGCGCAGCCGGCGTATGGCGCGCGTGTGATCTACCAGTTCTGACATGGATCGCGCCGCCAGCCGGCAGCGCGCTGTTGATTGATGACGCCGACCAGTGGCGAGAGAGAAACGATGGACACCGAAGCGATGAGCGTACGTGCTTACCTGGCCGAACAAAGCAAGCGCGCGCTTGCGTTGCTGCTGTGCTGCACGGTCACCTGGACATCGTTTCCGGCGTGGGCACAGGTGGCACCAACGCCAAATCCCGGCGGCCAGACACCCGGTCAACAGGTCGCCGCCAATGGCGTGCCGGTGGTGGACATCGTCGCGCCCAATGCGCGCGGCATCTCGCATAACCGCTACAGCAATTTCAACGTCGGCCCGAACGGGTTGATCCTCAACAACAGCGCGCAGATCTCCAAGACCGAGCTGGGCGGCTATGTCGCCGGTAACGACAATCTGCAGCGCAGCGGTGCCGCCTCGCTGATCCTCAATGAGGTCACCTCGGCCAGCAGCCGCTTGCAGGGGTACACCGAAATCGCCGGTGCCAAGGCGCAGTTGGTGATCGCCAACCCCAACGGCATTTCCTGCGATGGCTGCGGGTTTCTCAACACTTCGCGCGTGACCTTGACCACCGGCACGCCCAACCTGGGCAGCGATGGTGCGTTGAACGGCTTCAGCATCACCGGCGGTGCGCTGAGTATCGGCAGCAACGGTCTGGATGCGTCTAACGTGGATCGCCTGGACCTGCTCTCGCGTCAGCTCAGCGTGGAGGGCTCGATCTGGACCAGGGAACTGGTCGCCGCCGCAGGTGCAGGGCGGGTCAGCTACGACGGCATGCTGCTGGACGTGATGCCGGACACCGATGGCGCCGCACCGTCGATCGGCATCGACGTGGCGCAGCTGGGCGGCATGTATGCCGACCGTATTCGTCTGATTGCGACCGAAGCCGGTGTCGGCGTGGTAAGTCGCGGCACCCTGGCGGCGCAGAGTGGCGATCTGCAGATCGACAGCGCGGGCCAGGTGAGCCTGAGCGGGACCACGGTGGCGCGCGATGGAATGGGTGTGCGTGCCGCCGGTGACCTCGGCCAGCGCGGCGTGCTCGGCTCGCAGCAAGGCGATGTGCGTCTGCGCGGCGCGCGCATGACCCTGGCAGGCGATCTGGTCGCCGCCGGTACCCTGGATGCACAAGCCAGTGGCACCTTGAGCCACAGCGGCCGCAGCAGCGCCGGCGCTATCCGTCTGTTCGGTTCGGAATTGAATGCCGATGGCAGTCTGCATACGACTGGTGCGCTGGATCTGGGCGCCGATGGCGTGTTGCGCAGCAACGGTGTGGCCTATGCGGCAACCGCTGCAACCCTGCGCGCGGGGCAGATTGGCCTGACCGGCACGCTGCAGAGCGGCGGCGCGATCGGGCTGAATGCGAACGCGATTGATGCACTGGGCACCCTGGACGCGGCCACCGCCTTGCGCGTGAATAGCAGCGGCAACGTGCGCCTGGGTGGATTGGCGCAGGCCGGGCAGGGTGCTGATGTGCAAGCCGGCGGTCGGCTGGAACTGCAGGGTCAGCTGATTGCAGCAGATGCAGTGGCGCTCAATGCGGCGGGTATCGACATCGCACAGCGCGGTTCAGTGTCTGCGGGTGGCGATCTGGAGTTGCGCAGTGCAGGTGCGTTGAACAATGCCGGTAGCGGCTACGCCGGCCGCGATCTGCGTCTCCAGGCAGCGTCTGTCGCCACGACGGGCAGTCTGGCGGCCGCACGCGATGCGCAGGCGGCGGTTGCCGGTGGTCTGGTCAATAGCGGCACGTTCGTTGCAGGCAATGCGCTGACCATCGACGCGGCGCAGCTGGACAGTCGTGGCGATATCGGCAGCCAGCGTGGGGAGACGCTGCTGCGCAGCCGCGGCGGTCTGGCGCTCAGCGGCAACACCGTGGCAGGTACTGTTCTGGGCCTGGACGCCGCAGCGGACGCGCAGGTCTCGGGCATCCTCAACGCCGGTCGCGTAAATCTTAGTAGCGGCGGGGATACCGCACTCTCCGGCACCCTGCAGACCACCGCCGGTGGGTTGGTGATCGCCGCAGGCGGTGAGCTCGTCAGCGATGCCGTGGTGGGTTCGACAGGCACGATCGATTTGCAGGCGAACGGCGCGCTGCGTCAGCGTGGTCAGCTTCGCGGCGACGGCGCGGTGCAAGTGCGCGGCGCGGCGGTAGAGCACAACGGTGTCATCGATGCAGGTGGCGACCTGCGCATCACCAGTGCTGCCGAGCTCGCGTTGGACGGCACCGTGCAGAGCGCTGGCTCAGCCACATTGCAGGCGGGCGCAGCACTGCAGAACCGCGCGAAGGTGATCGCAGCTGGTGCGCTGGATGTAGAGGCAGCCTCGTTGCGCAACGCGCAAAGTGGCGCGTTTTCGTCGGATGCCGGTGCGCGCGTGCGCACGGCCGGCACATTGGACAATGCCGGCAGCCTGTATGCGGCGAGCGATCTGCAGCTGACCGCAGGCGCGTTCACGCAAAGCGGCAGCGCCAGCTCGGGCAACACGCTTTCGGCAGCTGTGAGCGGGTCATTCGACAACGCTGGCAATGTGATTGCCAGGAACGCGCTACAGATCGATGCCGGCAGCGTGCGCAGCAGCGGTCAACTCGGCAGCGAAGCGGCAAGTGTTCGTCTGGACAGCCAGGGCGATATCGCGCTGCAAGGCGTGGTTGCCGCTGCGACCACGCTGCAGGCCAGCGCCGCTGGCGATCTGCAGCAGGCAGGCTCGCTAAGAGCGCAGTCGCTGGCATTGAGTGCCGGGCGTGATCTCACCGCTGCTGGCAACCTGCAATCAGCGTCCACGCTGGATCTGCAGGCACAACGTGCTCTGACATTTGCTGCCCAGGGCCAGGCTGGCGGTGATGCTTCGATGCGCGCTGCCACACTGACAACCAGCCAGGATGCGGTGTTGCAGAGTACGGGAGCGATTGCGCTGGACAGCGCGGCCATCGACAGCCGCGGCAAGCTGGATGCAGGGAGCGATCTGCACATCCGCAGCCAGGGCGATCTGGTGCTGGCGGGTGTGGCACAAGGAGGGCGCGACGTTGTGTTGAATGCCACCGGCGCGCTCAGCAACGCAGCGCAAGTGTTTGCAGGCCGCGATCTGTCGTTGCAGGCAGCTAGCCTCGACAACACCACGAGCGGTGTGTTGGCGGGCGAGGGCAACATCGCCCTGACCACTACGGCACTGCTGAACAACGCTGGCCGCGTGCAGGCCGGTGGCGATCTGCAGGTCAGCGCAGCAAATATGGACCAAGGCGGCAGCGCGTCTGCAGGCAGGGCGTTGCGCGCCGCCATCGCAGGCACGCTGGCCAATCGTGGCAATCTGATCGCCAAGGATGCGTTGCAGGTCGATGCGGCCACGCTGCGTAGCAGTGGGCAGCTGGGTAGTGAGCGCGCCGATGTCACGTTGAACAGCCGAGACGCGCTGCAACTCGAGGGTGTGGTTGCAGCGGCCACTGCATTGCGTGCGACTGCTGGCGGCGATTTGCAGCAGGCCGGCTCGCTCAAGGCACAGTCGATCGCGTTGCAGACAGGGCGCGACCTCACTGCAAATGGCACTCTGCAATCGGCATCCACGTTGGACCTGCAGGCGCAGCGCACGCTCGCCCTGAATGGACAGGCATCGAGTACGGGTGAGGCAACCGTCACCGGTGCAACGGTTCTGACAGGCGCTGCAGCAGTGCTGCAGAGCGGTGCCGCCATCACCCTGGATGGCGGCTCCATCGATAGCCGCGGTTCGCTCGATGCGGCGACCGATTTGAACGTGCGTAGCGCCGGTGATCTTGCACTGGCTGGCGTGGTCCAGGGCGGGCGCGATGTTGCGCTGACCGCTGCGGGCGCGTTGAACAATGGCGCTCGAGTCGTCGCAGCCCGCGATCTACACCTGCAGGCCGCCAGTGCTAACAACGCCGCAACGGCGACCCTGGGTGCACTACGCGATCTGCGCGTCGATGTCGCTGGCGTGCTGGAAAACAATGGCACCCTGCATGGCGAGCGTGGCCTTGCACTGAACACCGGCACGCTGCTGCAGCGCGGCCGTGTCTACAGCGGGGATGCGGTATCGATCTCGTCGACAGGCGTATTCGAAAACGCGGGTCAGTTGGTAGCGGGCAAGGGTCTGAGCATCGCTGCCGACAGCATCGTCAGCAGCGGGCAACTCGGCTCGGTCGACGGCGCACTGACGCTGACCAGCCAGAACGCGATCGATCTGCACGGTGTGGTGGCTGCGGCGACCACGCTGCAAGCCACCGCTGGCACCGATCTGCTGCAGGCCGGCTCGCTCAACGCGCAGGCCGTGACATTGCAGGCCGGCCGCGATCTCACTGCCGGGGGAACCCTGCAGTCCGCGTCTGCGTTGGATCTGCAGGCGCAGCGTAGCCTGACGTTGAACGGTCAGGCGCAGGCGGGCAGTGACGCTAGCCTGCGCGGCAACAGCATCGCCACCGGCCGCGACGCCGTGCTGAAAAGCGTCGGCGCGATCAGCCTGGACGGTGCGGCAATCGACAGCCGTGGCACGCTTGATGCCGGCACGGACCTGCGCCTGCGCAGCACGGGAGCACTTGCGCTTGCAGGCGTGGCACAGGCCAATCGCGATGTTGTGTTGAGCGCAACCGACACCTTGAGTAATGCGAGCCAGGTGATTGCTGGCCGTGATCTGTCGGTGCAGGCAGGCAACATCAACAACGTGGCGGCCGGCGTGTTGGCCGCCGATGGCAGCGTCACGCTGACCACTGGCGCGTTGCAGAACGCCGGCAGCCTGCAGAGCGGTGGCGATCTGCGCATCACCGCCGCCAGTATGGAGCAGGGCGGTACTGCGATTGCAGGCAAGGCACTGACCGCGAAGGTCACTGGCACGCTGGACAACCGCGGCAACCTCATTGCCAAAGAGACGCTGCAGGTGGAGGCAGGCAGCTTACGCAGCAGCGGCCAGCTCGGTAGCGAAACTGCCAACGTCAGCTTGATCAGCCAAGGCGACATGACGCTACAAGGCGTTGTCGCCGCAGCGACCACACTGCAGGCGACTGCAGTTGGCGATCTGCAGCAGGCCGGCTCGCTCAAGGCGCAATCGATCGCGCTACAGGCCGGGCGCGATCTCATCGCCGCAGGCACGCTGCAGTCGGCAACGCAACTGGATCTGCAGGCGCAGCGCGCACTAACAATGAACGGACAGGCGGTGGCGACGGGCGATGCAACCCTGCGCGGCGCGCGGATCGGCACCGGTCAGGCTGCCGTGCTGCAAAGCGGTGGCGCGATCAGCCTGGATGGCGCCGCGATCGACAGCCGTGGCGCACTCGATGCAGCCGCTGATTTGAATCTACGCAGCACCGGCGACCTGGCGGTTGCTGGTGTCGCGCAAGCCGACCGTCATGTGGCGCTGAGCGCAGCTGGCGCGTTGACCAATGCGGCGCAAGTCGTCGCTGGTCAGAGCTTGAACGTCACCGCAGCCAGCGCAAGCAATGCCGCCAGCGGCGTGCTGCTAGCGCAGGGCGACGCCACCTTCACCATCGGCGGCTTGCTCGACAATGCTGGCGCCGTGCGCGCCGGCAATCAACTCGCCTTGGGTGTCGGGTCGCTGCGCCAGTCCGGCCAGGCCTATGGCTTGCAACGCCTGGGTGTCATCGCCACTGGAGCGGTGGACAATCGCGGTGACCTGATTGGCGGCAATGGCTTGCGCGTGGAAGCGGCGCAAGTCAGCAGCAGTGGCCAGCTGGGCAGCGAGCGCGGCGATGTCGCATTGATCAGCCGCGGCAACCTGGAGCTCGGCGGCAACCTCGCATCGGCAGGCAGCTTCTCGGCGCAGGCCGATGGCGCGCTGGCACAGAGTGGCACCTTGAGCGCTGGCAGCACGCTGGAGTTACGCTCCAAGGGCGATCTGGGTGTGGCCGGTCAGCTCGGCGCTCAGCAGGTCACCTTGACCAGCGACGCCGTGTTGCGTCAGCAGGGCACCGTCAGCGGTACGACGGTAGGTCTGCAGGGGGGCCGCATCGAGAACGCCGGGCAGACCACCGCTTCGGGCAACTTGAGCCTGCGTGCGGGTGAGATCAGTATCGCCGGCACGGTGGGCGCCGGTATCAGCGCAGACGGCAGCCTCGGCAGCGGACGCACGCTGAGCCTGATCGCCGATCGCCAACTCAGCGCCTCCGGCAAGCTGTTGGCTGGCGGCAACCTCACGGCGCAGGGCAGCCAGCTGCAGCTGGCGGGTGCCAGCACACGCGCAACCGGCAATGTCGCACTGACCACCGGCGGCAACCTCGATCATCGTGGCGGTGATTTGCTTGCCGGCGGCACGCTCACCGTGCAGGCCGGCGGCAACATCGACAACGGGCGTCTCAACGCTGTTGCCGGCCAGATGCAGGCCAACCAGCTGAGTATCGACGGCGCCAGCCTGAGCAATGCCGGCGGGCGGTTGGTGCAAAGCGGCAACGGACTGACCCGCGTCAGCATCGGCGGCGCGATCGACAACACCGGTGGCACGCTGGCCAGCAATGCGCAGGATCTGACCATCACTGCAGCCAGCCTGGAAAATGCACAAGGACGCATCGAGCACGCCGGTGCCGGCGTCCTGTCGGTCACCAGCCGTAGTGCGCTGGGCAACAGCAGTGGGCGCATCCTCACGCAAGGGCAACTGCACCTGGACGCGAGTGGCGCGTTGAACAACCAGGGCGGCGCGATTGCCGCAGCGGGCGATGCAGCACTCACTGTTGCTGGCCTCAATAACATCGGTGGTTCGGTCTCAGCACGTGAATTGAAGGTGCAAAGTACCGGCGCGGCCGACAACCGCAACGGCTTGCTGCAGGCCAGCGGTGGTGCGCTGACCTTGCGTGCCGACAGCCTCAGCAATGCCGGCGGCATTGTGCAGGCGGTCGCGAACGCTGGTGCGGGTGGAAGCCTGCGCGTCGAACTCAATCGTGGCCTGGACAACGGCAACGGTACGATCGGTGCCGGCACCGACGCAGTGGTTACTGCGGAAAACATCAGCAGTAGCGGCGGCAGTCTGCAAGCAGCGCGCGACCTCAGCGTCACGGCACGCGGCCAGCTAGACAATCACCAAGGCGGCAAGCTCAGTGCTGGCCGTGATCTCAACGTTGCCGTCGCCGGCGCGTTGCTCAACAGCGGCGGCCAGCTCGATGCCGGCAATACGCTGACCGCCTCCGGCGGAAGTATCGACAATAGCCAAGGCAGTATCGTCAACAACGGCGGTGGACTGACACGCATCACCACTGGCGGTGCATTGACCAACAGCGGCGGCAATCTCGGTGGACGCGGCAGCGTGGTGATCGATGCCGCCAGCATCGCCAATAACAGCGGTCAGCTGGTCGCCGGCGGCGACCTGATCGCCAACACCAATGGCTTGAACAACCAGGGCGGCAACGTCTATGCCGGCGCGAGCTTCCTGCTGCAGCGCGCAGGCGCCACGCTAGACAATCAGAACGGCACCATCAAGGCCGAGCAGGCAGTCCGCTTGAACCTGCAGAACTTGAACAACGCGGGTGGCAAGATTGGCGCCGGCAGCATGACCGGCGGCGCCGGCGATGTGGTGATCGACACCGTCGGCTTCGACGGTGGCGGCAGCATCCTGGCGCAGAACCTGCTGGACCTGACCTTGCGTAGCGACTACACCCACCGCGCCGGTGCAGACCTGATCAGTAATGGCACTTTCAACCTGCGCGTCGGTGGGAGCCTGGTCAACGAGTCCACGCTCAAGGCTGCGCGCAGCCTGGACATTACGGCCAGCAGCATCACCAACCGCGCCGGCGCCAATATCCTGTCCAACGACACCCGCCTCAACGGCGGCAACATCATCGACAACGCCGGCAGTATCTCCGGCAATGGCTCACTGTCGCTGGAGGCGAACAGCATCAACAACACCGGCAGCATCGTCGGCGGCAACGTCTCGGTGAACACCGGCACATTGGTGAATGGCGCCGACTTCGGCGGCGCGACCGACAACGCAGCCTATGGCTCGGCCTTGCTCGGTTCCACCGGCAACATGAATCTGATCGTGCGCGATCAACTGCTCAATCGCGACGCGCGCATCTTCAGCCTGGGCAATATCGCCATCGGCGGCGCGCAGGATGGCGGCGGTACCTTGGTATCGCGTACGGGTGTGGTCAATAACCTGTCGGGCAGTATCGAGGCTGATGGGAGCATCTTGATTGCGGCCAATCAGCTGAATAATCGGCGGCGGGTTTTGACTGCCGCATTGGGTACATTGACCGACCAAGAAAAGGCAGCTGCGAATGCAACGATGCCCGAGGAGCTTATTGAGTCACGCGGAATCGTCTATCCAAGGCAGTCTTACTTCATTCGTATTCCTTACGTCGGAAAAAATCCTGGTGTTTATCGTTCCTATTCGGTCGAGCAGCAAGAGCGTCTCATCGCTGCAAGTGCGGAAGGACGAATCGCGGCTGGAGGAAATATAGCGATTTCCGGAAGCGTCACCAATAACACTTCGTCGATTGCGGCGGCTGGTGCGCTGCAAATAAATCAACGTGGTGTGGGTGGATTGAGTGATGGGCTTTTCGTTGGTGGAGAGTCGATCTTCAACGAATCGCTTGCCTTGAATAGGCAAGTCGTACAGAGAGACTACGAGTATGCAGTAACAGCGGTCATTGACGACTGTGCGCTGAACCAAGGAAATCGGCGTCCTATCTGTACATATGATGCTGAATCAAAAACCATTTCTTCTTCCACGATCAATACGAGCTATATCGCCCTGGGCGCCAGCATGACCGGTGGCCAAGGCGTCAGCATCAATGGTGCCAACATCAGCAATGGTGCCGTCGGCAGCGACGGTCGTGGTATCAGCGGCGCTTCGCTGAACGGTGTCGGCGCACAAGGTGGCTTGACCGGTCGCGCCATGCAGAGCGCCGGTGGAGTGGGCGGCCAGGCAGTGATCGGCCGTGCCAATGGCGGCGCGAACAGTATTCGTGTTGCCACCGGTACGACCGGCAGTGCAGGCACCCAGGTGGGCGCCAACACGCAGGACGCAACGCTGGCCACATCGGGTGGCATCGTCAAGATGTCGGTTGCACCTGTCGCGTCCAACGACAGTGGGCTTGTACGCAGCAGCGTCGATCAGGCAGACGTGCAGGCCACCGCGGCTGGTACCGGCGTCACTGCCGTCGCGACCGACAGCCGTACCCGCGTCGATCCGGCCACCATTCCGGTGACCAACATTGTGGGTAGCGGGCAAACCTCGCTGACGCAGATCGATCTGCCCATTGGCGGGCTGTATCGCCTATCCGGCGGCACCGGTACCGATCTTACTGCAATGGGCCGTGCCGCCAACGGGCTGGGCGGCATCAATGCCTGGCGCAGCAATGGCCCGGGCCGTCGTTACCTGATCGAGACCGATCCGCGCTTCGTCAACTACGACAACTTCATCAGCAGCGACTTCCTGCTGGACAAGCTGGGTGTTGACCCGGAGTGGACCCAGACCCGCCTGGGCGATGGCTTCTACGAGCAGCGCCTGGTGCTGGACCAGATCACCCAGCTCACTGGCCGCCGCTATCTGGGCAACTACGCAGATGGCGTGGCGCAGTACCGCGCCTTGCTGGAGTCGGGCGTGGCCGCCGCAGGCCAGCTGCAGCTGAGCATGGGCGTGGGCTTGACCGCCGCACAAGCGGCCGCACTGACGCAAGACATCGTGTGGATGGTCGAACAGGACTACCAGGGCCAGAAGGTGCTGGTGCCGGTTGTGTATCTGGCCTCCAACTCGCTGCAGTTGCGCGGCAACGGCGCATTGATTGCAGGCGGCAACGTCGAGCTCAACGCCACCAATTCCATGAGCAACCAGGGCGTCATCGCCGGTGCCGACGTCAGCGTCACCGCCGGTAACCTGCTCAACCAGGGCCGCATCAGTGGCACTGGCGCTGTATCGCTGGAAGCCCGTAACGACCTGCTCAACCAGGGCCAGATCCAGGGACGCGATGTGGCGCTGGTGGCTGGCAACAACCTGGTCAGCGAAGCATCCAAGGCCATCAACGGCGTCGGCATTCTGTCCGGCATCAGCGCCAGTAACACCCTGCAACTATTTGCCGGCAATGACATGACGCTGAGCGGTACCCGCGTGCAGGCCGATGGCAGCGCGGCGCTGATCGCAGGCGACAACCTTAGCCTCACGCCCAGCGCCTTGCGCAACGACAACGGCCTGCTGCGCGGTGGCGATGCGGTGTCGGTGACCACTGGCAAGGATCTGGTGATGTCTGCAGGCAACGACCTGCAACTGCATGGCGTGACCATCAACGCCGGCGGCAGTGCCGCACTGCAGGCAGGCAACAACCTCTCGCTGACCCCGACCATCGGCCTGGACGGCAAGGTCGCCACGCGCACCAACATCAGCACCGGCGACAGCCTGCAACTGACCGCCGGCAACGACCTGACCATCCGCCAGGCCGACGTCAAGGCCGGCGGTGATCTGATTGCTGCAGCCGGCAACAACCTCAACGTCGAATCCGTCCTCAACGAGACCGAAACCAACAGCTACAAGAGCCGCAACGGCAAGACCCGCGTCACCACCACCACGACCACCCAGAGCATCGACCAGCAGGCACTCACCGCCGGCGGCAACCTGATCCTCAGCGCCGGCAACGACGTCAATCTAGTCGCGGCCAAGCTGGACGCCGGCAAGGGGCTGGGCATCAGCGCCGGCAACGACATCAATGCCAGCACGCTGACCACGGTGGACACCAGCAACACGCTGGAAACGCGCAAGCGCTTCAAGCAGACCACCGCGACCAGCGACGAGACCGTCCACGGCACCGAGTTCAACGCTGGCGGCAACCTGGCGATGCAGGCCGGCAACGACATCAACCTCACTGCCGCCTCTGCCGCCACCAGGGAAGGCGGCATCACGCTGGCAGCCGGCAACGACGTCAACCTGCTCGCCGCCAGCGAGCAGCACGACGCTGTGCAGGACATGACCAAGAAGAAGAAGGGCACGTTCTCCAGCAAGACCACAACCACGCATGATGAGTGGCACGACAACGTGGCGGTCACCACCACGCTCAGCGGCGACACGGTGCAGATTGCGGCGGGTAACGATCTGCTCTCGCAAGGTGCGCAGATTGTCGGCACCGGCGACGTCACGCTTGCAGCAGGCAACAACCTGACCTTGGAAACTGCTCAGAACACGCATAGCGAAGAGCATGACAAAGTCACCACCAAGTCCGGTCTGTTCGGAAGTGGCGGTATTGGGGTGACGCTCGGTAAGCAAAAGGTCTCCACTGGCGCCGACATCGACCAGATCACGCATACCGGAACGACGGTCGGCAGCCTGGAGGGTGACGTCACCCTGGTGGCCGGCAACAAGTTGGCGATTACGGGCGGCGATGTCATGGCGTTGCAGGGCGACCTGACCGCGACCGGCAAGGACATCGCGATCACGGAGGTCTATAACGACAGTGATGCGGAACAGCGCAGCAAGTTTAGCCAAGGCGGTTTGTCGCTGACCCTGAGCTCGGCTGCGATCAGCCTGGCGCAGGCGGCAAATGACAGCTACAAGGCCAGCAAGGAGGTCAAGGGCGACAGTCGCATGGAAGCACTTGCGCTCGGATCGGCGGCCTATAATGCATATGGGGCAGGACAGGCGCTGGGCCAAGCTGGCAGCGCGTTGAGCAGTGGCAGCGCCGCCGGCGCAGCTCAGGGGGCCAATCTGAGCATTGCCATCAGCATTGGCGGCAGCAAGAGCGAGAGCAAGAGCACGCAGACGGCCAGTCTCGCACAAGGCTCCAAGCTACAGGCAGGTGGTGACGTCAACCTGATTGCCACCGGCGGTGGCGACCAAAGTAATTTGTTGATTCGTGGGAGCGACATCAAGGCGGGCACTGATCTGCTGCTGGCAGCCGATCACGATGTACTCATCGAAGCAGCCAAGAACACCGCCGAGCAAAAAAGTACCAGTAAGAGCAGCAGCGCGTCGCTGGGTGTCGGTATCACTTACGGCCCGGATGGTGCCGCATTTGGCGTGATGATCAGTGCAGCTGGATCGCGCGGCAAAGCCAATGGCGAAGACGTGACCTACAGTAATAGTCATCTGGTTGCCGGCAACACGGCCACGGTCATCAGTGGCAATGACACCACGCTCAAGGGCGCGCAGCTGTCGGCGGACAAGGTGATCGCCGATGTCGGTGGCAATCTGAGCATCGAGAGCCCGCAGGACACCAGCACGTACGACAGCAAGGACAAGAGTGTTGGCGCGAGTGTGACCTTTGGCGCAGGGTTCAGTGCCAGCGCCAGCTATAGCAGTAACAAGGTCAGTGGCGACTTTGCCAGCGTGACCGAACAGAGCGGTATCCAGGCCGGCGACGGCGGCTTCAACATCCGTGTCGGCGGCAATACCGATCTGAAAGGCTCGGTGATCGCCAGCACCCAGGCGGCGGTGGATGCCGGCGTCAATCGCCTGCAGACCGGCACGCTGACCTATAGCGATATTGAAAACACTAGCAGTTACGACGCCAAAGGGTTCAGTCTGTCGGGCGGATATAGCAAGGGAACAGGCGACAAGAAGCAGCAAGGAGAAACCGGTCAGGTCCAGCCGACAGTCAATAACGGCGCAAACTGGTCGTGGCAGAACTTCCAGACTGGAAGCACCGGTACAGCGGCTGGCATTGGGAGCAAGAGTGGCGATGCGACATCGACCACCACCAGCGGGATCAGTGGTGGCAGCTTGCTCATCACCGACGAGGCTGGGCAACTCGCCAAGTCTGGTAAGACCGCTGCAGATGCATTGGCGGGTCTTAAGCGCGATGTGATCAGCGGCGATGACGCAGGTGGCTTGACCAAGCAATGGGATGGTCAGGCACTGCGTGACCAAGTTGCCGCGCAAGCGCAGATCACCGCCACCGCAGGGCAGCAGGCAACGAAGTTTGTTGGCGATTACGCACAGGGAAAAGTTGACAAGGCGGCCGAGCTCTATGCGGAAGCAGATGCAACCGGTGACGACAGCAAGCGGGCTGAAGCTGATCAGTTGATGAAGGATTGGGGCAATGGCGGCACGTTGCGTGTGCTGTCACATGCGGTTGTGGGTGGTCTGACAGGTGGCACAGAAGGAGCGCTAGGCGCAGCCGCAGGCACCGTGGCGGCACCATACCTGGCAGAAGCGTTGGAGAAAGCCGGAATCAATAAAGCGGTGGCTGCCACGTTGACAGGGTTGTCAGCGAGCGCGCTAGGCGCTGCGACCGGTGGTGCTGCAGGCGGTGCCGCAGCCTTGAATGAGGTGTCCAACAATTACCTCGGCCATCAAGAGCGGATGGAATATGCCACAGCCCTGATCGCTTGTTCCAAGTCTGGCACCCAGTGTGAGCGCGCCGAGCAACTGAAGGCGCTGTCGGAAGAACGCAATCTCGCGTTGCGCGGTGCGTGTAGCGATCCAGCCAGCGGCGGATGCGCGGAGCAAAAACAGCTGGCCGCCGCAGCCATGCAAGATCAGCTCGATCACGCTGGGGAATACACCGCTTGGCTTGCGGGTCATGTGCCTGAGTTGGTTGGCCTGTTTAACTCCGACAAGGACGGTTCACTGACCAAGGACTTCGTCACCCATGTGACGACTGCAGATCTTGGCCACAAGCTTGCGTGTGCGATGGCAGGTGATTGCAGTAACCAAGCGCTGGCTTCGGCAGCATGGAACGGTAGCATCCCGCTATCGGTTGCTACCGCTGATTCTGCGCTGCGCGCGGCGCTGGGTATGGGAGCAGGTACGGTCGGTGCTACCGGCCGGGTTTGGGAAATGGTTACCGGTGTGGCAGAGCTGGCCAACGGTATGAGTCCTGCAGGCCAGGTCGGAAAATCGATTGATCAACTAGCCTACCTGTGGGGGAATGGTTACGCAGCTACTGCCGAGAAGAACTTTAACGACGCAAAGAGCGCGTTAAATGCAATAAAAACTGGTATCAGCGGCTATGCAGAGGATCTTGCATTTGCGGCCTACACGAACACGCACGGTTCTTGGGATATCTATGACATAGCCAAGGCGGGTGCAATTGGTGGCAAGGTCAGCGTTGACGTTCTCTCGCTCGTTGTTCCAGAGCTCTATGCAGGGAAGGGTGGTGTCGCTGCAAAGGCAGCCACAGGCTTGGGCGACGCGTTCAAGGCCGATGATGTAATTGATTACCTGAATTCGACGCGACCAAATCCTAACAGCTTAATTAGAGATGGGGCTGGCTCGGTCGCTGACTCTGAAGTTGTCAATTATTTCAGGGTCGAGGGCGGTGGGACGGGCACTGCTACGAGTAAAAATCGTATTACTGCGAACTCTGATGGTAGTATAAGCATTAATCCCGGCTGTTCTGGTCAGCTTTGTGTAAGTGTGGGGACCGCCGATCACGCGGTTTATTATCTTTCAAATAAGCGGCCTGACGGTTCTGTCATAGTTTTTGAGGTTGATGCTAGTCTCCATGGTGAAATTATGAATTCCGCTATACCTCAGCGCCCTATTCCGGGCATTCCTAGAGATCCTAAGGCGCCAAAAATTGTGGATCCTAATAAGCCCGGTACAGCTTTAGAGCTTCCTAAGGTGTGGGAGTCATTGCTGGAGAATGGGTCTAGAAATGCAAGGGTTTACACTCATGATGAATTTTTGAAGGAGTTTGGAAAGTGAGATTGAATAGAAGTATTTTTGATGATTTATATAGTGGCGAGAAAGCTATATGTTTTTTTGTGCACCATGGGAGGTGTTACTGGGTTTTGGATCATAAGTACAATTTTTCTCTTGATGCGGAGCGTGATTATAAGGCGCATCTTGACAAAGGGAATATAAATAAAGAGCAATACCTGTCGGCTTGTGAGAGCTTTAGGGGTGGCGTACTTAAGTTAAATTCAGAGAATTTCTTTAAATACTTGAAAGTTGATGGTGTGGTCGTAATTTCAAAAGATGATCTCGAAAGAACTTTTTTTTCCGATAGCGCCGGTGATGTTTTGTCAATTTTTAACTCTGTTGAAAAATATTATCTATCTGGGGTTGAGTTGAATGCACATGATTTCAGAGTTGCTGGAAATATTTCAACACTACTTCCTATGTTTTATATCAATTTCGATAGAATGATCTATATGCACTTGGATCATGGTAGATTTCATGAAGATCTTGTTTATCCCGGCTGGATTGCAAAAAATGTTGATTTCAATTTTCTAATACCAGAAAAAGAAAAATATTGGATTGCTAGAGGGGACTGCTGGAAAATTAGATTCATTCAGGGCGCGGTTTAGTTACGTAAAAATTTATTTAACACCTGTGAGTGGATTTTTAACTTTAATTGGGAAGATGCATCTATTTGTATTTATAAATAATAAATATTTGTACTTGTCGTAGGAATTGACCCGATGACCGAAGCTCGCGTACGGGCCGGTGTCAGTTTCCACGCCAACTGAGTACTAGCTATGAAAAAAGACAGAGGCTTAAGGTTGAAACTCAGTGTCGAACCCGTTGGGACTCGGTCAACCCAATAGTCATGTAGGCCTTGCAGTCAGCGATATGGTGGGGCTAGCACATGTTTGATTGGTTGGGTTCAGACGGTTTATTCGTGTAGTCACGGCTTGCACAGATGCTCTGCCACGCTGCGAAGCGCTTACAACACTTCAGGCAGTCATGACGCAAAGTACTTCAAGAAAGTCGCAATGGTTCGGCCTCTTCGGCTGGTTGGCGTTGTGCTATGCGGTCGCTGGGTTTGGTGCGATGGCATCCATCCAGGCGGCCGGCTTCTATGCAGAACTTGCGCGGCCGGCGTGGGCGCCGCCGGGCTGGTTGTTCGGACCGGTGTGGACAGTGTTGTACGGAATGATGGCGGTGTCGGTCTGGTTGGTGTGGCGGCGTGGCAGCCGGGCGGGGACGCGTCCGGCGCTGGGCCTGTTCGTGCTGCAGTTGACGCTCAATGGTTTGTGGAGCTGGCTGTTCTTTGCGTGGCAGTTGGGAGCCTGGGCGTTTGCCGACATCGTGGCGCTGTGGCTGGTGTTGGCCGGAACGATCGCCGTGTTCGCGAAGCGGCAGGCACTGGCGGCGTGGTTATTGGTGCCGTATCTGGCGTGGGTGAGCTTCGCGGCTGCGCTCAACTTTTCGGTCTGGCAGCTCAATCCTCAGGTGCTTGGCTGATCTTTCTGCTGCGCTTGCTGACTTGCACCGTGCGTCGCGGCGATGGCGATCATCTACCGTTGATCCGAAGTGATATGTTGCTTGGCGTAGTGACACCGGCAGCGATGTGATGCACTCGCGCACAAGCGATCCCTCAGCCGCATCGCCTTAGCCAAGTCGCACGACTGCATCAATCCATGCTCGAAACCTGCGCAGCGCCACCCACTGAAGCCGCTCCAAAAGTTTCCATAGCAATCAATTGCTTGCGAGCGCGTCGCTTAAATCCCTGAGCCGCAAGGTTTTCTGTTCTGTTTGCCGAGCACGTGCGCCTACCCATTCACACAATGCTTGACACGCCTCGGCCCTGTGATGTCTTTTGCACGCATGCCTAACGCCTCCGCCATCTCCTCGCTTACCTGTCAGCCGCAGCTGCGGCCGGGTGCGGGCGTGGCCGGCATTAGCACCACCATTACCACCGTCACCATTCGCCCGGTGCGGCCCGTCGTCTTCGCGTAACTTCCGAAAACAACGGCCCCGCACCCGGATCAGGATGCGGAGGCTTTCCTCCCTCATCTGATGCGGACGGGGCCTCCCTAACGAGGTCTGTCGATGTCATCGTCTGTCGTTTCGCTCGAACCCGCTGCTGTTGCCGCCTCTTCCGCACGCACCGTCATGCACAAATTTGGCGGCACCTCGGTGGCCGATGCCGAGCGCTACCGGCATGTGGCGCAGTTGTTGCTGGCACGCGACGAGTCGGTGCAGGTCACCGTGGTGTCGGCGATGAAGGGGGTGACTGATGCGTTGATCGCGCTGGCCGAACTGGCCGCGCAGAACCGCCCCGAATGGCGCGAGCGCTGGCATGAGACGCGGGCGCGCCATCGCGGTGCGGCGGTGGCCCTGCTGGGCGAGCATTCCGGGCCGACCGTCGAATGGCTGGACGAGCGCTTCGAGCATCTGTCGCAGATTCTCGGCGCCTTGGCGGTGATCGGCGAGCTGCCGCGCGAGGTGCTCGACCGCGTGCAAGGCCTGGGTGAGGTGTATTCGGCGCAATTGCTGGGCGACCATTTCCGTGCGCTTGGCGAGGATTGCGCGGTGCTGGATGCGCGCGATGTGCTGGTGGTCAACCGTGGCGAACTCGGTGTCGATGTGGACTGGGACACCAGCGCGCAGCGCCTTGCCACCTGGCGCCAGGCGCATCCGCAGACGCGCGTGGTGGTCACCGGGTTTGTGGCGCGCGACCGCGCCGACCGCATCACCACGTTGGGGCGCAACGGCAGCGATTATTCCGGTGCAATTTTCGCGGCCTTGTTCGATGCCGATGAGCTGCATATCTGGACCGACGTGGACGGCGTGCTGTCGGCCGATCCGCGCGTGGTGCCCGAAGCGGTGCAGCTGGAAACGCTGAGCTACGACGAGGCCTGCGAGCTGGCCTATTTCGGCGCCAAGGTGGTGCACCCGCAGACGATGTCGCCGGCGATCGAGCGCGGCTTGCCGATCATCATCCGCAACACCTTCCAGCCGGAACATCCGGGCACGCGCATCACTGCCAGCAGTGCGGTGAGCGGGCCGATCAAGGGGCTGACGCTGAGCCCGGATCTGGCCGTGCTCAACCTGGAAGGCACCGGCTTGATCGGCGTGCCGGGTACAGCCGAGCGGGTGTTCGCGGCGCTGCGCACGGCGCAGGTGTCGGTGGTGATGATCTCGCAAGGTTCTTCCGAGCATTCGATCTGCTGCGTGGTCAAGCAGCATGAATCCGAGCGCGCACGCAATGCCTTGCTGCAGGCCTTTGCGCATGAACTCACGGTCGGTCAGGTGCAGCGTGTGCAGCTGACCACCGGCATCAGTGTGCTCGCCGCAGTGGGCGATGGCATGGCCGGGCAGCCGGGTGTGGCTGCGCGGCTGTTCGAGTCATTGGGGCGTGCGCAGGTCAATATTCTGGCGATCGCACAGGGTTCGTCGGAGCGCAACATCTCGGTGGCCATCGACGCGGCGCATGCGACCAAGGCCTTGCGTGCGGCGCATGCCGGCTTCTGGCTGTCGCCGCAGACGTTCTCGGTGGGCGTGATCGGCCCGGGTAACGTGGGTGCGGCGTTGCTGGACCAGTTGCGCATTGCGCAGCCGCAGTTGCTGGGCAAGGCCAACCTGGATCTGCGCCTGCGCGCAGTGGTCTCGCGCGGCCGCATGCTGCTGGACGAGCGCGGCCTGGTCGGCAACTGGCGCGATGCCTTCGCCTCTGCAGCCACCGCGACCGATCTGGAGCGTTTCACCACGCACCTGTTGTCCGCGCATCTGCCGCATACGGTGATCATCGATTGCAGCGGCAGCGCGGAAGTGGCCGATCGCTACGCGGACTGGTTGGCTGCCGGCATCCATGTGGTGACGCCGAACAAACAGGCTGGCTCCGGTCCGTTGCAGCGGTATCAGGCGATCCGTGCGGCGGCCGATGCCAGCGGCGCGCGCTTCCGTTACGAAGCCACCGTGGGCGCCGGCTTGCCGGTGATCACCACGCTGCGCGATCTGGTCGATACCGGCGATGCGGTGACCTCGATCGAGGGCATCTTTTCCGGCACGTTGGCCTGGCTGTTCAACAAGTACGACGGCAGCGTGCCGTTCGCCGAACTGGTGACGCAGGCGCGCGGCATGGGCTATACCGAACCGGATCCGCGTGACGATCTGTCCGGCGTGGATGTGGCGCGCAAGCTGGTGATCCTGGCGCGCGAAGCCGGGCGCGCGATCAGCCTGGAAGATGTGCAGGTCGAAAGCCTGGTGCCCGAAGCACTGCGTCAGGCCAGCGTGGACGATTTCATGGCGCGCCTGCATGAGGTGGATGCGACGTTCGCGCAGCGCCTGGCCGACGCACGTGCACGCGGCAATGTGCTGCGCTATGTCGCGCAGCTGCCGCCGGATCGTGCTCCCAGCGTGGGTCTGGTCGAACTGCCGGCCGATCACGCGTTCGCCAACTTGCGCCTGACCGACAACGTGGTGCAGTTCACCACGCGTCGCTACTGCGAAAACCCGTTGGTGGTGCAAGGCCCGGGCGCTGGCCCGGAAGTCACCGCGGCCGGCGTGTTTGCCGATCTGCTGCGGGTGGCGGCGGGCGAGGGGGCACGCTTGTGAATCAGGCGGTTGCAGACCAGTCCGCGGAGATGCAACAGGTGGCGATCGCTGCGCGCGAGCTTGGCCAGGCACGCGCCTTTGCACCGGCCTCGGTGGCGAATGTGGCGGTGGGATTCGATCTGCTCGGCTATCCCATCGACGGCGTCGGCGACACCGTCACGGTGCGGCGCATCGATGCGCCTGTGGTGCGCATCGCCGCCATCCGCGGCACCACCGTGGCCTTGCCGCTGGATGCCGAACGCAACACGGCCGGTGCGGCATTGATGTCGTTGCGCGCGGCGTTGTCGCTGCCGTTCGGCTTTGAAATCGAAATCGACAAAGGCATCGCCTTGAGTTCGGGCATGGGCGGCTCGGCAGCGTCATGCGTGGCGGCGTTGGTTGCCGCCAACGCGCTGCTGGACGCGCCGCTGAGTAACGAGCAGCTGTATCAGCACGCACTCGATGGCGAGGCGGTGGCCAGCGGTAGCCGCCACGGCGACAATCTTGGCCCGTTGTTTTTGGGCGGCCTGGTGCTGTGCACGCTGGAGCGTCTGGTGCCGATCAGCGTGCCGGCGGCGTGGCACAGCCTGCTGGTGCATCCGGATGCGGTATTGGAAACGCGCCGCGCGCGCGAAGCCCTGGCCGGCGACTATCAGCTGCGCGAGTTCGTCGCGCAGAGCACCAACCTGGCCTTGGTACTGGCCGGCTGCCATGCCGGCGATGCGGGGCTGGTGCGGGCGGGCCTGCGCGATGTGCTGGTCGAACCACGCCGCGCGCCGTTGATCGCCGGCTTTGCCGCTGCCAAGCAGGCCGCGCTGGGTCACGATGCCTTGGGCGCCAGCATCTCCGGCGCCGGCCCCAGTGTGTTCGCCTGGTTCGCATCGCGCGCGGCCGCCGACGCGGCCGCCGCATCGGTCAAGGCCGCCTTCGCAGGTGTTGGCCTGGACAGCCAGCACTGGGTGTCCCCGATCGCCAGCCCGGCCGCGCGGTTGCTCGCATGAGCCATCGCGCGGATGTCGTCGTCGATCGATCGCCCGCGCACGGCAGGCATGCCGTGCAGCGCGCAAGGCACGCTTCAACCGACCACGACCTCACTGATCTGCATGACCGGCGCAAGATCGGTGTAGTTGGCGATATCGGCGAGAATCTCCTCGGCGTGCGGCCCGAAGCTAGCGCCGAAGGCCTCCACCGACTCGCAGAAGATATGGCACATGCCGATGAAGGCCGGGGGGCTGCCCGGCTCGCCGCCGCTGATGCCCTTGTCCACCGTGTAGCGCAGGCAGGCCGCGCCCATCCGCGCGCTCACCAGCGGCATGTGCGAGTCGCGGTAGTAGGCATGGTCGAAGCGGGCGCCTTCGCGGTAGGGGTACATCACGCTGACCTTGATCATCTGCCGGCTCCACTGGAAGGTGCGCGCAGCATAGCGCTGCGCCGCCCTTGCCGGGCGCCGCCGCAACGCGGCGCGGCCATGCCGCAGTGTCCGGCCTTCTCATTCACGGGCAACGCCCCGTCTTCGTCTTGTCTGGAGTCGTCACCATGAACTTTCTCTCCACCCGTGGCCGCGCGCCCGCCGCAAGCCTGAGCCAGGCGATTGCCGCCGGCCTGGCGCCCGATGGCGGCCTGTACGTGCCGCAGACCCTGCCACCGGCACGCACGCTGACGGCCGGCACCACCTTGGCCGACACCGCCGCCACGTTGCTGCAGCCGTTCTTCGACGGCGATGCGCTGGCGGCCGAGCTGCCGGCCATCTGTGCCGAAGCGTTCGACTTCCCGGCGCCGCTGGTGGCCCTGGGCACGCCCGGCGATTACGCGCTGGAGCTGTTCCATGGCCCGACCGCCGCGTTCAAGGATTTCGGCGCACGCTTTCTTGCCGCCTGCCTGACCCGCCTGCGCCGTGCCGAAGACCGCCCGCTCACCATCCTGGTTGCCACCTCCGGCGACACCGGCGCTGCGGTGGCCGCGGCATTCCACCGCCAGCCGGGTCTGCGCGTGGTGGTGCTGTATCCGGACGGGCGCGTGTCGCCGCGCCAGGCGCATCAGCTGGGCTGCTTCGGCGACAACATCCACGCCCTGCGCGTGGCCGGCTCGTTCGACGATTGCCAGGCGATGATCAAGCAGGCCTTGAACGATGCCGACCTACAGGCGCAGCTGCCGCTGAGTTCGGCCAACAGCATCAGCCTGGGCCGCTTGCTGCCGCAGATGAGCTATTACGCGCACGCCGCCCTGCAGCACCATGCCGGGGCGGGGGCGGCGCTGAATCTGGTGGTGCCCACCGGCAATCTGGGCAACGGGCTGGCGGCGATCCTGGCGCGCGCGCTCGGTGTGCCGCTGGGCCGTATCGCGTTGGCGTCCAATGCCAATCATGTGTTGCCGGATTATTTTGCCGGCGACGATTACGCGCCGCAGCCCAGCATCGCCACGCTGGCCAATGCGATGGACGTGGGTGCGCCGAGCAACTTCGAACGGCTGCGCTGGCTCTACCAGGGCGACGATGCGGCGCTGCGCGAGGCCTTCCGTGCGCTCTCGGTGGACGATGCCGCGATCCGCCACACCGTGCAGCAGCGCTTTGCACGCTATGGCGAAGTGCATTGCCCGCATACCGCCACCGCCGTGCATGTGCTGGAGCAGCTGCGCGCAGAAGGGGCCGAGGGCGGCACCGGCGAATGGGCGGTGGCGGCCACCGCACATCCGGCCAAGTTCGAGGGCGTGGTCGAGCCGCTGATCGGGCGTGAGGTGGAGGTGCCGACGGCACTGGCCGCGCTGCTGCAGCGTCCTGCGCATGCCGAAACGCTGGCGCCGGACTACGCGGCGTTCCGGCAGCGCCTGCTTGCGGATGCGGCCTGACCGAACGCGTTCAGCCTGCCGGGGTTGGAAAGTGCCGCACATGCGGCTATTTGTAGGGGGTGCGGTTCCGCCATGGCGCCGCGTCCGATGTGGGTCGTTGCATGTCTTATCGAGTGATCGCCGTTGCCGCCGCGTTGTGCGGTTGGTCAGCGGCTGGAACGGCCAGTGCGGCCGATGCCATCTCCGCCGCACCGTTGCCGGGGCTGGGCGCACCGCGTATCGGTCTGGTCGAAGCACTGGCGCGGCAGGCGCCGTCGCTGGATCGCCAGGTGCTGGCCCTGGCGGCCGAGGCGCTGCAATGCGCGCGGCAGCGCCAGCAGGTGGGCGCCGAACGCGTGCTCAGCGTCATCGACTACAGCCGGCCGTCGACCGAGCGCCGGCTGTGGGTGTTCGATCTGGAGCGGCAGCGGCTGCTGTTCCAGGAATGGGTGGCGCACGGGCGTAATACCGGCAACAACCTGGCGGCCAAGTTTTCCAACGACGACGGCAGTTTCCAGTCCAGCCTGGGCGCGTTCACCGCGCAGGAGTCGTACACCGGCCACAACGGCTATTCGTTACGGCTGAAGGGCCTGGAGCCCGGGTTCAACGACCATGCGCGCGACCGCGCGATCGTGATCCACGGCGCGCCCTATGTCAGCGAGGCGGTGATCCGCACGCAGGGCCGGCTTGGCCGCAGCCTGGGCTGCCCGGCGGTGCGTCCGGCGGTGGCCCGACAGTTGATCGATACCTTGCGTGAGGGCGCCTTCGTATTCGCCTACTACCCGGACCGGGCCTGGCTGCGGCAATCGCGGTTGCTGGGCGGCGGCTGCGGCGCGTCGGTGGCGAGCGCGAATCTGGGCGGTCGCTGAGTCGTTGTAGGCGGCGCGGGCGGTGACGATCGCGCGAGCGGCCTGGAGTGCCGGCATCGCGTTCGAATCTGCGGGTCAGTCACGCGCGGCGATGCTTGCTGTCTGCGCGACGCGCAAAGCAAAGCTTGGTCGATGGCCTGGTGCGGACGGGCGCGCAAACATCCGAAATTGTTGATGCCAACATCCGCACCACTTGCGCCTATGGGTGCGTGCGCTCGCTGGTTACATCGGTCCTGTTGGCCGTCGCGTCTCAGACGGTATCGCCCGCCAGGCTGCGCAGCGCCGCGTAATCCAGGATCTGCACCAGATGCAATTGCGGCAGCGCGATCAGCTGCTGTTGCCGCAGCTTGGTGAAGGTGCGGCTCACCGTTTCCACGGTCAGCCCGAGGTGGTCGGCGATATCGCTGCGGCTCATCGGCAGGGCGACGGTGTCGCCGCTGGCGCCGGGCTGGGTGGAGCGGGCGGCCAGTCGCAGCAGGAAGTGCGCCAGCCGTTCGCCCGGTTGCAGGCGCGCCAGCAGCAGGCCGGTGTCCTGCGCGGCGGCCAGCTCCATGCTGGCACGCTGCAGCAGCTTGCGTTCCAGCTGCGGGTAGCGCTCGCGCAACTGGCGCATCTGTGCCAGCGGCGTGCGGCAGACCCGGCTGTCGATGATGGCTTCGATATCGTGGCGGTGCTGCGGGGTTTCGGTCAGCCCCACGTAATCGCCCGGCAGCACGAAGCCGGTGACCTGGCGGCGGCCGTCGGCCAGCGTGCGCACCATGCGCAGCGCACCGGAGGTCAGCGTATAGACGTGGTGGCGGGTGTCACCGGCGCGCACCAGGGTGCTGCCGGGCGCGTACGACTGGGCGCTGGTGGCCTGGTCGAGTGCGTCCATTTCCTGCGGCGACAGCGCCGCGCAGATGGCCCGGCCGCGGACCGCACACTGTGCGCAGTCGGAGCCGCGCGCATCGGTGCGCGTGGCCGCGCCGGGCGCCGGGCAGGTCGTGCTGGGGTCTGGAAGCTGCCGGTACATGAGTCACGCACTGCTGGAATGCGTGTGAATGATACGCCATGCGGTCAGCGCGGCCGGCAGCCGGTAGAATTGCGCGTTCGCCACATTGCCCTGCAGGAGTTTCGCTCGTGATCAAGCCCCGTACGCCGCCCGGCATCATGGAATTGCTGCCGCGCGAGCAGATCGCGTTCCAGCGCATGCTGGACGTCATCCGCCGCAACTACGAGCGGTTCGGGTTCCTGCCGGTCGAAACCCCGGTGTTCGAGCTGTCCGATGTGTTGCTGACCAAGTCCGGCGGCGAGACCGAGCGCCAGGTCTACTTCGTGCAGTCCACCGGCGCGCTGGCCAATGCCGCCGCGGCGGCAGACGAGGGCGGCGAGGGCGGCCTGCCGGAGCTGGCACTGCGTTTCGACCTGACCGTGCCGCTGGCCCGCTACGTGGCCGAGCACGAGCACGACTTGAGCTTCCCGTTCCGCCGCTACCAGATGCAGCGCGTGTATCGCGGCGAGCGTGCCCAGCGCGGGCGGTTCCGCGAGTTCTACCAGTGCGACATCGACGTGATCGGCAAGGATGCGTTGAGCATCCGCTACGACGCCGAAGTGCTGGCGGTGATCCACGCGGTGTTCGCCGAGCTGGGCATCGGCGCGTTCAAGGTGCAGTTGAACAACCGCAAGCTGTTGCGCGGCTTCTTCGAAAGCCTGGGCGTGGCCGAGGGCGAGCTGCAGCTGGCGGTGTTGCGCGAGGTCGACAAGATCGACAAGCGCGGCGCCGATTACGTGCGCGACACGCTGGTGGGCGAAGGCTTCGGCATCGCCGCCGCGCAGGTCGACAAGATCCTGGCCTTCGTGGCGGTGCGCTCGAACGGGCATGCCGATGCGCTGGCACAGCTGCAGGCGCTGGAGGCCTCGGTCGCTGCGAGCGCGACGCTGGGCGAGGGCATTGCCGAGCTGCGCGAGGTGCTGGAACTGGTCAAGGCGCTGGGCGTGCCCGAGAGCGCGTACTGCCTGAACTTCTCGATCGCGCGCGGGCTGGACTACTACACCGGCACCGTCTACGAGACCACGCTGACCGACCACCCGCAGATCGGCTCGATCTGCTCGGGCGGCCGTTACGAAAGCCTGGCCAGCCACTACACCAAGTCCAAGTTGCCCGGCGTGGGCATCTCGATCGGCCTGACCCGGCTGTTCTGGCAGCTGCGCGAGGCCGGCCTGATCCAGGGCATCGCCGAGAGCAGCGTGCACGCGATGGTCGCGCTGATGGACGAGTCGCGCCTGGACGACGCGCTGGATATCGCGCGCCGGCTGCGCATCGGCGGCATCAATACCGAAGTGCAGATGGAGCCGAAGAAGATCGGCAAGCAGTTCCAGTACGCCGCACGCGCGGGCATCCGCTTCGTGGTGCTGGCCGGCGACGACGAGCTGGCGCGCGGGGTGGTGGCGGTCAAGGACCTGGTGCGCGAGCAGCAGTTCGATGTGGCCCGCGACGAGCTAGCCAGCACCTTGCTGGTGGAGCTGGAGCAGGCCAGGGCGATGCTGGTGGCTGGTAACGTCAACGGCGATTGACGCCTCCGAAAGCAGCGCGATGGCGTCGCCAGGGTGGTAAAGATGGGTAGCGGCGCTCACCCCTGCCAAAGCATGCACAGGCCCACTGGCACCTCGGTGTCGGTGGGTTTGTCGTTTCTGGTCCGCCGCCACGGTCCGGGACTTCTCTGAACGCTTCGCCCATCGGGCTTGTCTCAGGGTCTGCCTTTGCGTTAATGTGCTAACACGCTATTACATTAACGCAATGAAACAACGACCTGCCCCCCGCGAAAGTGCCGATGCCGCCGCCTCCCTCAAGATGCTGGCCGATGCGCTGGCGTGCCTGAAGGAACCCGGCGCGGTCGAGGCCTTTCTGCGCGACCTGTGCACGCCCGCCGAGCTGGAGGCCATGTCCGACCGCTGGCGGGTGGTGCCCTTGTTGATCAAGGGCGTGCCGTATCGCGAAATCCACGAGCTGACCCAGGTCAGCGTGACCACCATCGGGCGCGTTGCGCGCACCCTGGAACATGGCGCCGGCGGCTATGCCGAGGCCCTGCGCGAGCAATCGTCGCGCCCTGTCAAATCCCACTGAGAGAACAAGATGAGTGCTTCCACGGCAGCACCGGCACGTGACCGGTTGCGTATCGCCATCCAGAAGAGCGGCCGCCTGGCCGAACCGGCGCGCAGCCTGCTGGCGGCCTGCGGGCTGAGCTGGCGGCAGAGCCGCGACAAGCTGTTCTGCTACGGCGAATCGCTGCCGGTGGACCTGCTGCTGGTGCGCGATGACGACATCCCCGGCCTGATCGCCGATGGCGTCTGCGATCTGGGCATCGTCGGCCAGAACGAACTCGAAGAGCAGGCATCCGAGCGACGCCGCAACGGCCTGCCGGCCGCGTATCACGCGGTGCGCGGAGTCGGTTTCGGCCAGTGCCGGTTGATGCTCGCGGTGCCGGAAGAGTGGGACTGGCAGGGCGTGGCGCAACTGGCCGGCAAGCGCATCGCCACCAGCTACCCGTCAATCCTGGCCGACTGGCTGGAGCGCCAGGGCATCGACGCGGCGGTGGTGGAGCTGTCCGGCTCGGTGGAGATCGCCCCGCGCCTGGGCACCGCCGATCTGATTTGCGATCTGGTTTCCAGCGGCGCCACCCTGGCCGCCAACCAGCTCAAGCCGGTCGAGCTGGTGATGGAGAGCGAAGCAGTGCTGGCCGGTGCGGTGCGCGAGCCGGCCGACGCACGCGCCGCGCTGCTGGCGATGCTGTTGCGGCGCATGGACGGTGTGCTCAAGCTGCGCGACAGCAAGCTGCTGATGTTCCGCGCTGAACACGGCAACGTGGATGCGCTGCGCCGTCTGCTGCCCGATGCCGAGCCGCTGGTGCAACTGCCCGACGATGGCAACGGCGCGTTGCGCCTGCAGACCATGTGTCATGGCGCGGTGACCTGGCAACGCTTGGAAGAACTCGAACGCGCAGGTGCGCAAGGTCTGATGGTGTTGACGGTGGAGCGCTCGCTGGCATGAATATTCTCGATTGGTCGCAACTGGATGCCGCTGCGCGGACGCAGGCATTGACCCGCCCGGTGCAGACCGTGGCCACGCAGACGCGCGACGCGGTGGCTGCATTGATTGCCGATGTGCGCACACGCGGCGATGCCGCCTTGCGCGAGATCACCGCGCGTTTCGATGGCGTGGCGCTGGACAGCTTTGCCGTGAGCGAGGCCGAATTCGCTGCCGCCGAAGCGGCGGTGGCGCCGGAACTGCGTCAGGCCATGCAGGATGCGGTGGCGCGCATCGACACCTTCCACCGCGCCGGCATGAGCGACGGCTATGCGGTGGAAACCGCGCCGGGCGTGGTGTGCGAAAAGATCGTGCGGCCGATCGGCCGGGTCGGCCTGTACGTGCCGGCCGGCAGTGCGCCGTTGCCGTCGACTGCGCTGATGCTGGGCGTGCCGGCACGTCTGGCCGGATGCCGCGAGGTGGTGTTGTGCACGCCGCCACGCAAGGACGGCAGCGTGGACCCGGCGGTACTGGTCGCCGCGCAGCTGACCGGCGTGCGCCGGGTGTTCAAGCTCGGCGGTGCGCAGGCGATTGCGGCAATGGCGTATGGCAGCGAATCGGTTCCGAGTTGCGACAAGCTGTTCGGCCCGGGCAACAGCTTCGTCACCGAGGCCAAGCAGCAGGTGGCGCAGTCCGGCGCGGCGGCCATCGACATGCCGGCCGGTCCGTCCGAAGTGCTGGTGATCGCTGATGCCGGTGCGCAGCCGGCCTTCGTTGCCGCCGATCTGCTGTCGCAGGCCGAACACGGCCCGGATTCGCAGGTGCTGCTGTTGTCCGACAGCGATGCGCTGATCGCGGCGGTGCAAGTGGAACTGGACACCCAGTCGGCGCAACTGTCGCGCGCCGGGATCGCACGCCAGGCGCTGGCGCAATCGCGCCTGATCAAGGTGCAGACCCTGGACGAGGCGTTTGCGATCAGCAACCGCTATGCACCTGAGCATTTGATTCTCGCGTTGCGCGAGCCGCGTGCGTGGCTGAGCCAGGTCGAAGCGGCTGGCTCGGTGTTTCTCGGCGATTACACGCCCGAAGCGTTGGGCGATTACTGCAGCGGCACCAACCATGTGTTGCCGACCAGCGGCGCGGCGCGCGCCTACAGCGGCGTGAGCGTGGCCAGCTTCCAGAACATGGTCAGCGTGCAGGCCGCCAGCAAGGCCGGCATCGACGGCATCGGCGCATGCGCGCTGATTCTGGCGCGCGCCGAAGGCCTGGATGCGCACGCCAATGCAGTGGCATTGCGCATGGGAGTGGCAGCATGAGCACGTCTTCGATTCTGGAACTGGTGCGCGAGGACCTGCGTGCGTTCGCCGGCTATTCGTCGGCACGCACCAGCGCTTTGCAGGGCGATGTGTGGCTCAACGCCAACGAGTCGGCCTGGGGCAATCCGGCCGACCCCGGCGCAAGCACGCGGCGGTATCCGGATCCGCAACCCAAGGGCTTGCGCAGTGCACTGGCGGCGCTGTACGGCTGCACGCCCGAGCAGCTGTTGATCGGCCGCGGCAGCGACGAGGCGATCGATCTGCTGGTGCGCGGCCTGTGCGCCCCCGGGCGCGATGCGGTGGTGGTGACGCCGCCGGTGTTCGGCATGTACGCAGTGTGCGCACGCCTGCAGAACGCACCCCTGGTCGAGGTGCCGCTGGTGGACGGGCCTGCGGGTTTCCACGCGGATATCCCGGCGATCGTCGCGGCAGCGCTGGCCTCGCAGGCCAAGCTGGTGTTCCTGTGTTCGCCGTCCAACCCGGCGGGCTCGGCGATTGCCCTGGACGCGATCGAAACCGCCGTGCAGGCCCTGCAGGGCAAAGCGCTGGTGGTGGTCGACGAGGCCTACGGCGAATTCTCCGATGTGCCATCGGCTGTGAGCCTGCTTGCGCGCTACGACAATCTGGCGGTGTTGCGCACGCTGTCCAAGGCGCATGCGCTGGCAGCGGCGCGCATCGGCAGCCTGATCGCCAACGCCGAGCTGATCGCCCTGCTGCGGCGCTGCCAGGCGCCGTACCCGGTGCCGACGCCGTGCGCGGCAATGGCCGAGCAGGCCTTGTCGGCGCCTGCGCTGGAGGTCACGCGTCGGCGCATCGCCGAGGTGCGCAGCGAGCGCACGCGCGTGCACCAGGCGCTCGAGCAGCTTGCCGGTGTGCGTCAGGTGTATCCCTCGCAGGGCAACTTCCTGCTGGTGCGCTTCGACGATGCCGAGGCGGCATTCCAGGCGCTGCTGGAGGCCGGTGTGGTGGTACGCGACCAACGCGCGGTTGCGCAGCTGTCCGACGCGCTGCGCATCACCCTGGGCACGCCCGAACAGAACGAGCGCGTGCTGAGCGCGCTGCAACGCAAGCAGGAGGCCGCCGCATGACCCCGATTCTTTTCGTCGACCGCGACGGCACGCTGATCACCGAGCCGGCCGATTACCAGATCGACGCCTACGAAAAACTGCGCCTGGTCGACAACGTGATTCCGGCGATGCTCAAGTTGCGCGATGCCGGCTATCAGTTCGTCATCGTCAGCAACCAGGACGGGCTGGGCAGCGACAGCTATCCGCGCGCGTCCTTCGATGGCCCCAACAACCTGATGCTGCAGATCTTCGCCAGCCAGGGCATCGTGTTCCGCGAGGTGTTGATCGACTGCAGCTGGCCGGCCGACAACGCGCCCACACGCAAACCCGGCGTCGGCCTGATGGTGCCTTACCTGCAGGACCGCACGATCGACTGGGCACGCTCGGCAATGGTGGGCGACCGCATCACCGACATCCAGTTCGCGCAGAACCTCAATATCCGTGGCTTCCAGTTGCGCACCGACGAGTTCGGTGGCGAGTGGGACTGGCCCGGCATCGCGCACGAGCTGGCCGATGCGCCAAGGCGTGCGGTGGTTCAACGCAACACCAAGGAAACAAAGATCCGCGTCGAACTGGATCTGGACCGCGTGGCCGAGCCGAAGACCGCCACCGGCCTGCCGTTCTTCGATCACATGCTGGAACAGATCGGCAAGCACGGCGGTTTTGCGCTGGACATCCGCGCTGAAGGCGACCTGCACATCGACGAGCACCACACCATCGAAGACACCGGTCTGGCGCTGGGCCAAGCCTTGCGCGAAGCGCTGGGCGACAAGCGCGGCATCGGCCGTTACGGCTTCGATCCCGACGACAGCCCGTGGCGCGTGGCCGGTGACACCGCGCAGCATGGCTTCACGCTGCCGATGGACGAAACCATCGCCAGTGCCGCGCTGGATTTCAGTGGCCGGCCGTACTTCGTGTTCGAAGGCGAGTTCAAACGCGAACGTGTGGGCGACATGCCGACCGAACTGGTGCCGCATTTCTTCCGTTCGATCTGCGATGCCTCCGGTTTGAACCTGCACCTAAGCGTGCGCGGCGAAAACGATCACCACAAGGTCGAAGCCTGCTTCAAGGCCCTGGCACGTGCGTTGCGCCAGGCGATCCGTCGCGAAGGCACCGCGTTGCCCACCACCAAGGGTGCGCTATGACCGATGTCGCGTTGATCGATGCCGGCGGCGCCAACCTGGGCTCGGTGCGCTACGCGCTGGAGCGGCTGGGCGTGGAAGCGCGGCTGGTACGCGATGCAGCCGGGTTGCAGGGCGCGCAGCGGGTGATCCTGCCTGGCGTCGGCGCTGCGCCCGAAGCGATGTCGCGCCTGCGCGCACAGGGCCTGGTCGAGCCGTTGCGACAACTGCAGGTGCCGCTGATCGGCATCTGCTTAGGGATGCAATTGCTGTTCGAACATTCCGAAGAAGGCGATGTCGATTGCCTAGGCTTGCTGCCGGGCATCGTGCGTCACATGACGCCGGCGCTCGGCATTCGCGTACCGCATATGGGTTGGAATCAGCTGGTGCCGATGCGCGCGTCCGCGCTGCTGGACGGCCTGCCGGAGCGTGCCAGTGCGTATTTCGTGCATGGTTATGCCGCGCCGGTGACGGCCGACACCGTGGCCGCCTGCGATCACGGCGGTCTGTTCACGGCGGTGGTGCAGCAAGGCCTGCGCTGCGGCGCGCAGTTCCACCCCGAGCGTTCGGCCGAAACCGGTGCACGCATCCTGCGCAATTTTCTTGAGATGAGCTTCCCATGAGTTTCACCGTTTACCCGGCCCTGGATATCCGCAACGGTCGCGTGGTGCGCCTGCTGCAAGGCGACTACGCACGCGAAACGCAGTACGGCGACGATGTGCTGCCGCGCGCGCAGGCGTTTGCCGATGCCGGCGCGCAGTGGATGCATCTGGTCGATCTGGATGCGGCAAAGGCCGGTGGTTACACGCTGGCCACCACACTGGGCGAGATCGCACGTGCCACCGGCTTGCGGGTGCAGACCGGTGGTGGCGTGCGCTCACGCGAGGACGTGGCGCGCATCCTCGATGCCGGCGCCGCACGCGTGGTGATCGGCTCGTTGGCGGTGCGCCAGGCCGACAGCGTTATCGAATGGCTGCAGGAATTTGGCGCCGATCGGTTGACCATCGCGCTGGACACGCGCCAGGACGCCGACGGCATATGGCAGTTGCCGGTGCACGGCTGGACCGAGCCCGCCGAGGCCACGCTGGATCAGTTGGCCGTACGTTACGCGCAGGCCGGCCTGCAGCATCTGCTTTGCACCGACATCGCGCGCGACGGCATGCTGTCCGGCCCGAACATGGATTTGTACGCGCACCTGCGCACGCTGGCGCCGCAGTTGCAGGTGCAGGTGTCCGGTGGTGCGCGCAACCTGGCCGATGTCGCGGCCGCCAAGGCTGCCGGCTGCGCCGGCATCGTGCTCGGCAAGGCCTTGCTGGAAGGGCATCTGGCGTTGAAGGAGGCACTGGCATGCTGAGCCGCCGTATCATTCCGTGCCTGGACGTGCGCGACGGGCGCGTGGTCAAGGGCGTCAAGTTCCGCGACCACATCGACATGGGCGACATCGTCGAACTGGCGCTGCGCTACCGCGAGCAGGGCGCAGACGAACTGGTGTTCTACGACATCGGTGCCAGCCCGGAAGGGCGCTCGGTCGACTACACCTGGGTCGAGCGGGTGGCGCGGCTGATCGATATCCCGTTCTGCGTAGCCGGCGGCATCGGCAATGTGGAAACCGCGCGCGCGGTGCTGCATGCCGGTGCCGACAAGATTTCGATCAACTCGCCGGCGCTTGGCAGGCCGCAGTTGATCTCCGAGCTGGCCGATGCCTTCGGCGTGCAATGCGTGGTGGTCGGTGTCGACTCGATTCGTGAGGACGATGGGCAGTGGAGGGTGCGTCGCTATACCGGCGACCCGAGCAAGACCCAGGCCTTGCCGATGCGCACGCTGGACTGGGTGGCCGAAGCGCAGCGCCTGGGTGCGGGCGAGATCGTGCTCAACTGCATGGACAACGACGGCGTGCGGCGCGGCTACGACATCGCGCAATTGCGTCAGGTGCGTGCACTTTGCAGCGTGCCGTTGATCGCCTCCGGCGGTGCTGGCGAGATGCAGCATTTTGCCAACGTGTTCGACCAGGCCGATGTCGATGGCGCGCTGGCGGCCAGCGTGTTTCACAGCGGCGCGATTCCGATCCCGGCACTCAAGCAATTTTTGCGCGCGCAACAGATCGAGGTACGTGATGGGCAGTAACGAGACGGCAGCGGGCGACGCGCTCGCCGCGCTGGACTGGAGCAAGGGCGAGGGCCTGTTGCCGGTGGTCGTGCAGGACGCCGACAACCTGCGCGTGCTGATGCTGGGCTACATGAACGCCGAAGCGCTGGCGGTGACGCAGCAGCGTGGCGAAGTGACCTTCTTCAGCCGCAGCAAGCAGCGCCTGTGGACCAAGGGCGAGAGCTCGGGCAACGTGTTGCGGGTGGTGTCGATCGAGACCGATTGCGATGCCGACACGCTGCTGGTACAGGCACGCCCGCACGGGCCGACCTGCCATCTGGGCCGCACCAGCTGTTTCCCGGGCGCGCCTGGCCAGTTCCTCGGCAGCCTGGACGCCTTGATCG
Source organism: Xanthomonas sp. LMG 8993 (assembly GCF_009835065.2). Lineage (NCBI taxonomy): Bacteria > Pseudomonadati > Pseudomonadota > Gammaproteobacteria > Lysobacterales > Lysobacteraceae > Xanthomonas > Xanthomonas sp. LMG 8993. Next base: position 116,682 of record NZ_QVIF02000006.1, read on the forward strand.
CCAGGCGCGAGCAGGAGCGCCCGCATGGCAGCTACACCACCAAGCTGTTCGAACAGGGCATCCGCCGCATTGCGCAGAAGGTGGGCGAGGAGGGCGTGGAAACCGCCTTGGCCGGCGTGGTGCAGGGCGATGCCGAGTTGCTCGGCGAGTCTGCCGATCTGCTGTATCACCTAATCGTGCTGCTGCGTGCGCGCGGCCTGGGCCTGGGCGATGCGGTGGCGCTGCTGGAGTCGCGGCACAAGTAACGTAGTCATGTAGGAGCGCACCCGGGCGCGACGCGTTAGGGGTAAGGCCCGTCGCGCCCGGGTGCGCTCCTACGGGGCACGTGTCGGCGTGTCTTTGGCGCCGTGCGCCTGGCGAGGGCGGGTACAATTTCCGCTGATCTTCGCGCGGGAAAACGCATGCAGCTTCGCTTCGCTCTGTTGGCCCTGGGTGTGCTCGCGGGAAGCGCCTACGCGCGCGATGCCGTGGTCGATGGCACCGTCTACGAAGAACGCGACGGGCGTGCCGGGCGCAGCGCCGATGAGCCCGGCATTGCCGATGTAGCGGTCTCCAACGGCGAGCAACTGGTGCGTACCGATGCGCAAGGCCGCTATCGCCTGCCGGTGCGTGACGGGCAGACGGTGTTCGTGATCAAACCGGGCGAGCGCAGCTTCGTGCCAGCCGCCGACGGACTGCCGGGTTTCTGGCGTCACTACGCGCCCAAGGGCTCGGCCAAGCGCAAGTATCCAGGCATCGCCGCAACCGGGCGCAATACGCAGCACTGGGATTTTGCGCTGACCCCGCGCGCCAGTGCCGGCAAGGAAGGCTTCCAGATGCTGGTGTTTGCCGACAGCCAGACCGCCAGTCTGACCGACGTGGGCTACTACCAGCGCGATATCGTGGCACCGATCGTCGGCAAGACCTCGGCCAGGCTGGGCACCACGTTGGGCGATATCGTCAGCGACGATCTGAGCCTGTACCCGGCCCTGAACAAGGTGACCACCCAGCTCGGCGTGCCGTGGTTCCATGTGCCGGGCAATCACGATCTCAACGTCGACGCCGGCGACGATGCGCATTCGCTCGACAGCTGGCGTGCCGTCTACGGCCCGGACACCTATGCAGTGGAAGAGGCCAACGTCAGCTTCGTGTTCCTGGACGATGTGATCTATACGCCAGGCGGCAGACCGGCCTATGTAGGCGGCCTGCGCGAGGATCAGTTCGCGTTCCTGCAGGCCTATCTGGCGCAGCTGCCGCGCGAGCGGCTGCTGGTGCTGGGCATGCATATTCCGTTGTTCGACGCGGCGCCGGGGCAGGAGACCTTTCGGCATGCCGATCGTCGCCGCCTGTTCGCCTTGTTGAAGGATTTTCCGCATGTGCTGGTGCTCAGCGCACACAGCCATACCCAGCGACAGGTCGATCACGGCGCCGACGAAGGTTGGCAGGGCGCCCGCCCGCTGCACGAATACAACGTCGGCGCGGCCTGCGGGGCGTTCTGGTCCGGTGCCAAGGATGCCGACGGCATTCCCGACGCGACGATGAGCGACGGCACGCCGAACGGGTACGCGGTGCTGCAGGTCGCGCCCGGCGGCGACTACACGCTGGCCTATCACGTCGCGCGCTCGGTCGATGACGCGCAACTGCTGCTGCACGCGCCCAAGGTGCTGCGCCAGGGTGCGTATGCGGCCTGGGGCATCTACGCCAATGTCTTCATGGGCCAGGACAACACCCTCGTCGAGATGCGCATCGACAATGGCGCGTGGCAACCGATGAAGCGGGTGGAGCGTGCCGATCCGCGCCTGCTGGCCGAGAACGTGCGCGACGATGCGGCCGAGCAATTGCGCGGCTACGACCGCTCGCCCGAGGCCACGCCGTCCACGCATCTATGGCGTGGTGCGCTGCCGACCACGCTGGAAGTGGGCGAGCACACGGTGGATGTACGCGCATCGCTGCCGACCGGGCAGTACAGCGCACGCACGGTGTATCGCTTGCAGCGCGCCGATCCCTGACGGGGAGGCGTGCGTAGTGCTGGGGGTTCTGGTGTGGAGCCCGTCGCGCATCAATGCGCTCCTACGGTGATTGGTTGTTGGTTCGTTGACGCTTGAACCTTATCGCCGGAAACACAAACGCCTCCACGAGGGAGGCGTTTTGGGATCCGGGCTGGCAGGCGATGGCGCGCTGGCGGGATCGATGCTGGCTGGCGTGAGCTGGCTGGCAGGGCGAGTGTAGCGAGGCTGCGCAGGCGTTGACGAAATGAGAATTAGTCTCAGCGCGTGGCAATCTTCATGGCGTCGCGGGTGCCGGCACGGGCGACGGTTTGCGCGGGCTGGCCGGTGCGGCCGGCACCTTGACCTTGGTCGGGTTGTCCAGCGACCTGCTATCGGGATCGGCTTCCGGATCCTGGTCCTGCCCGGCATCCGGAGCGGTCTCCAGCGGCGGATACGGGTAGGCCACGGCCGGGCCTACCTGTAGTCCCGCACGCCAGCGTGCCAGCACCGGCGCGATGCGCTTGCCGAGTGATTGCTGCGGCAACGACGGCAGTTCGCCTTCCTGCTTCTCGCGCGCGGTGATCGCTGTCCTGGCCATATCGAACGCGGCCAGCGGGTCGTCGCTGCGGTTCATCGCATCGATCAGCCAGGCCTGGCCGAAGTAGGTTGCATTGGAGGTGTTGCCGCAGCCGAACGAGGGCCGGTCGGCGCGCGCGGCGGTGAGGATCAGCGTGTCCGGCGAACGCAGCGCCGGAATGAAGCCACCCGAGTAGCACGCCGACAGCACGATGATGCGATTGCCGATGCCGGCATCGTCCAATGCCTGGCGCAGATCCTGCGGGCTGATGAAGTCTTCCTCGTTCTGGTCCACCTGCACGTACAGCGTGTGGTCTTCGGTGCCATGGGTGGTGACGAACAGCAGCAGCGCGTCTTCCTTGCGATCCATGCGCTTGCCGATTGCGGCGAGCGTGTCGTACAGGTTGTCATAGGTTGCCAGCGGTGCGTACGGCTGCTCGCCCAGATTGTCGGGGTTGTTGACCAGCGTCACCACGCGGCCGCGCGCATCGAAGCGTTGTTCGAACAGTTGCCTGAGGTAGAGCGTCTCGTTGCGAAACACATCGTCGCTGGCATCGCCGGCGAAGCCGACCACATACAGGTCGGTCACCCCAGGACGCTGTGGCTGCAGCGCGTTCAATGCCTGCGCAAGCGCCGCCTGGTCGACCGGGTCGACCTCATCCTTGCCTGCCGCCGCCTGCTTGGGCAGTGCGGCACCGGCATCGGGGTGACAGCCGGCCATCAAGGCCACGATGAGGATCAACAAGGAGAGTCGCCGCAACAAGGCGTTCGGTCCGAAGGGGGAGTGCAGCGACATGACAAACGCCGAGGTCTGGGAGGACGGGTGGAGCGCCTGGGCGCAGTGATCGCAACGCAGGCCACGACGTTGCACAACGTCCATCGATCCGCTTCAAGCACATCTTGCAGAACACGTTGCCTGCAGCAGGCCTTGCCTGCCAAGTCTCGCCACTGCGCATCGTCGATGTCGGCTGACCCACGCCTGCAACCGCGCCGCGAGCGCGCCGTCAGGCAGGTGCGGACGGCGCGCTTGAACCTCAATACATCAGTAGCGCATGCAACGCCGAGTAACGACTGCGCTCACCCAAGGATGAGCGCAGCGGGCTTGCCGATCGCGCTTACAGCGCCAGCTCGGTGAAACTTTCCACGCGCTGGTGGCTGCCGATCTCGTCGGCCGAGCGTGGGGTGGGGTAGTCCTCAAGGCGGTCCAGCAGCGCGGTAGGCATGCCGGCACGCTTGGCGGCGTCCAGCTCTTCGATCACGTCCGACAGGAACAGGATCTCGCCCGGCGGCACGCCGATGCGTTCGGCGATGCGGCGGTAGCTGGCGCTCTCGCGCTTGGGGCCGACCTCGGTATCGAACCAGTCGCTGATCAGCCCGCTCAGGTCGCCGGCATCGCTATGGGCGAAGAACAACTTCTGCGCCGGCACCGAGCCGGACGAATACACGTACAGCGGAATGCCGGCCGCATGCCAGGCCTGCAGCTGGATCGCCGCATCGGCATAGATGTGCGCGGTGAAGTCGGCGGTCTTGTAGCCGTCGCTCCAGATCATCCCCTGCAGCGCCTTGAGTGCGGTGTGCTTGCGATCCTCGTCGATCCAGGTCTGCAGGGTGCTGACCAGGACTTCGTCCGGCACGTCCTCGCCGATCTCGTCGGCCACCTGGTTGAGCCAGTGCCGCACCTGCGGGTGACCGCCGTGCTCCTGCACGTAGGCCGGCATGGCGCGGCGCGCATACGGAAACAACACGTCCTTGACGAACGAGATGCTGCTGGTGGTGCCTTCGATATCGGTGAGGATCGCTTGCGGTCGTGTCATCGTCAGCTGGCCTTTGGAGGTTTCTCGGGGGCGTAGCGGGGGAATTGTTGGGCAATCTCGGTGCCGGTGAAGTGGCCTACCCAGCCATCAGGCTCGGTGAAGAAGCGGATCGCCACAAAGTGCGGCTCCGGCCCCATGTCGAACCAGTGCAGGGTGCTGTCAGGCACGGCGATCAGGTCGTCCTTCACGCATTCGATCTCGTAGACCTTGTTGTCCACGTGCAGCGTGAACTGGCCCGAGCCGGCGACGAAGAAGCGCACCTCGTCTTCCTTGTGGAAGTGCTCGTCCAGGAATTTGGCGCGCATTTCCTCGCGCTTGGGATTGTCAGGCGCGATGCTGACCACATCGACGGTCTTCAGCCCGCGCTCGGCGCTGAGCCGCTCGATATCCTCGCGGTAGGCCGCCATCACCTGCTCGGGTGATGCACCCGGCTCGATCGGCTGATTGGCCTTCCAGCGCTCGAAGGTCACGCCGATCTTGCTCAGCTCGGCGGCAATCTGCTCGCCGTCGCGGCTATCGAGCTGCGGCAGGTTGGGATCGGAATCGTTGTAGATGCGAAGTCGGCTCATGGCGATCTGGCTCACAAGGGAAGGGGGAGGTGGCGAGGACTCAGCGCGGGCCGCGCAGCTTCAGCAGTTCGAGTTCGCAATGCAGCAGGAATTCGAAGGCCTCCAGGTGACGGCGCGCCTCGGCCATGTTGCGGCCCCAGGCATACAGACCATGTCCTTCGATGAGATACCCCCACAGGCTCTGTTTGTCCAGCAGGGCCTCGACCTGCGCGGCCAGCACCTGCATGTCCTGCGTATTGGCGAACACCGGCACGTCCACTGCCGTTTCATGTGTGGTGTTGCCTTCGAAGGCTTTCAACAGCTCATAGCCCTCCAGCCGGATCATGCCGCTGCCGGCGTACAGTCGCGAGGCAATGGTCTGCACCGGCGAATGCGTGTGCAGCACGCAGCCGATCTCGGGGAAGCGGCGATACAGCTGGGTGTGCAGCAGCGTTTCCGCAGACGGGCGTAACGGACGGCCAACCGCCAGGCCATCGAAGTCCACCACCATGATGTCTTCTTCGACCAGGCGGCCCTTGTCGCGGCCGGACACGGTGATCGCCGCGTGCTGTTCGTCCAGGCGATGGGAGAAATTGCTGCTGGTGGCCGGCGTCCAGCCGGCCTGGGCCAGCTCGCGGATATTGCCGATCAGCAGGTGCGCTAGCTCGTGCAGACGCGCGGCGCTATAGGGCAGGGGGGCAGTGGTCGCATTCATGGACCTATTCTACTGCCCCGCCGGATTACGGTCAGGTGCAGCGCAGCAGGGTTTTGTTCCTGCCAGGCCCGTACCCAGATCGGCCTACTAAACGTGAGGAGCGCGCGCCTGGCAGAGGTCAAATGCCTAGCTGGTCGGGAGCGCGGTGCCCTCACCACTTGCGGGACACGCCGTGAATCCGTCCATGGAGGCTCCTTGGCGGCATCCATGCCGCCAAGGGTCCCGCAACCGGCGAGGGCACCGCACCAGGAAGCTGATCGGTGGTCGTATGAAAAGCCGCTTGTCGCCCCCGTGTCGCACCTCGAGCCGGCGCATCAGTGTCGAACAAAGCGCACTACGCACGGCGGTTACTGCTCTTCAACTGTGCACACCGATCATCCCGATTGGTCCTTGCCCGCCCACCGTCGCGGGACCTTACGCGGCATGGATGCCGCGTAAGAGCCTACAGGGACGTACTTGCGGCGTGTCCTGCGAGGGTGGGCGGGCAAGGACCCTGCAGCCAAGCCGCAGACCAGCACCCACCAACCAAGCTACAGATCAGCCCGCCCAGATCAGCCGCTCTGCGATAGACCGGCGCGCAGGCGTTCTATCGGCCGCTCTCAGCCCATGCGTGTGCTCAGCGACCGTCGCGCAGACGGCTGTGGCGGTAACCGTAGCCGAAATAGACCACCAGCCCGACCAGCGTCCACACTCCCATCAACATCCAGTTGTGCAGGGTCATCGCCGACAGCAGGGCCAGGCAGCTCAACACGCCGGCGCTGCAGATCAGCCAAGCCACCGGCATGCGAAACGGACGCGGCAGTTCCGGGTGGGTACGGCGCAGGATCAGCACGCCGGCGCACACCGCGGCGAAGGCGATCAGCGTGCCCATCGAGGTCAGCTCGCCCAGCACATCCAGCGGGAACACTGCCGCCAGCAGGGCGATGCCCACGCCGGTGATCACGGTATTGACGTGCGGGGTGCGGTACTTGGGGTGGATGCGGGTGAAGATCGACGGCAGCAGCCCGTCGCGCGCGATGATCATGAAGATGCGCGGCTGGCCGATGATCATCACCAGCACCACCGACGACAGCCCGATCAGCGCGCCGACTTCCACCACCACGCGCAACCAGGCCAGCTGCGGATGCGCCGCCACCGCGGTCACCACCGGCTCGTCGGTGCCGAGCAGGGTGTAGGGCACCAGGCCGGTCATCACCGCCGCCATGGCGATGTAGAGCACGGTGCAGATGACCAGCGACAGGATCATGCCGATCGGCAGGTCGCGTTGCGGGCGGTGCGATTCCTGTGCCGCCACCGACACCGCCTCGAAGCCGATATAGGCGAAGAACACCATCGCCGCGCCGCGCAGCACGCCTTCCATGCCGTATTTGCCCGGACCTTCGTTGGCCGGAATGAACGGGTGCCAGTTGGCGGTATCCACGTACTTCCAGCCCACCGCGATCACCAGCAGGATCAGCCCGGTCTTGAGGATCACCATCGCCATGTTCATCGCCGACGACTTGCGGATGCCCACGTAGCACAGCCAGGTCAGCAGCAGCACGATACCGGCGGCAGGCAGGTTGGCGATCGCGCCGGTGCGCTGCAGCTTGCCGTCCAGCGGCGCGCTGACCAGGGCGGCCGGCAGGTGGATGTTGAAATGCTCCAGCAGGCTGAGGAAATAGCCGGTCCAGCTGACCGCTACCGCCGAGGCGGACACGCCGTACTCCAGCACCAGCATCCAGCCGATGAACCAGGCCGCCAGTTCGCCGAAGGTGGCGTAGGTATAGGTGTAGGCGCTGCCGGACACTGGCACCATCGCCGCGAACTCGGCGTAGGCCATTGCGCAGAACGCGCAGCACACCGCGGCCAGCACGAACGACAGCATGATCGCCGGGCCGGCATGGTCGGCCGCGGCCTGGCCGGTGATGACGAAGATGCCGCCGCCGATCACCGCCCCGATGCCCAGGGCGGTCAGCCCCCACGGCCCGAGTGCGCGTTGCAGGCCCAGCCCGTCGGCCGCCTCGTGGCTGGCGTGCGGGTGCTTGGTGGCCCAGAGTTGCTTGAACATGCAGCGGTTCCTGTTGAATCCCTGCACATGGCGGTGCGGGCGTGTGCGAGATGTGCGGGCTGTTGCGAGGGACTCGTGTCGTCAAATCCCCGCACACGGATGTGCGGGCTCTTGCGAGGGACTCGCAATCAAACCTTGCGGGCCAGCCGGCTATGGCGAATGCCATAACCGAAATAGATGACCAGGCCGATCATGGTCCAGCCCACGAACACCTTCCAGTGTTCCTGGAAGGCCTGGAAGAACAGGAACAGGCAGGCCAGCGCGCCCAGCGGGCAGATCAGCATCGCCAGCGGCACCCGGAACGGGCGCGGCAGATCCGGCTTGGTGAAACGCAGCACCATCACCCCGGCGCACACGGTGGCGAAGGCGAGCAGGGTGCCCATCGACACCAGTTCGCCCAGCACGCTGAGCGGGATCAACCCTGCCAGCAGCGCCGCGACCACGCCGACGAAGATCGTCCCGACATAGGGGGTATGGAACTTCGGATGCACCTTGCCGAACAGTCGGGGCATCAACCCATCCTTGGCCATGGTGTAGAAGATGCGCGGCTGCGCCATCAGCATCACCAGCACCACCGAGGACAGGCCGGCGATCGCGCCGATCTCCACCGCGGTCTTGAGCCAGGTCAGCTGCGGGTGCGCTTCCAGCGCAGTGGCCACCGGCTTGGCGGTGCCGAGCTGGGTATAGGGCAGCAGGCCGGTCAACACCGCGCAGACGATGATGTAGATGACGGTGCAGACCGCCAGCGACACCAGAATGCCGATCGGCATGTTCTTCTGCGGATCCTTGGTCTCGCCGGCGGAGGTGGAGACCGCGTCAAAGCCGATATACGAGAAGAACACGATGGAGGCGGCGCGGAACACGCCGTCCCAGCCGAACTGGCCCGGCCCGGTGTTCTCCGGGATGAAGGGATGCCAGTTGGCCGGGTCGATGTAGGCGATACCGAAGCCGACGAACAGGCAGATCACCACCACCTTGATCGCCACCACGATGGCGTTGGCGAACGCCGACTGGGTGACGCCCACGTAGCACAGCATGCTCACCGCAGCCACGATCAGCACGGCCGGCAGGTTGATGAGGTTGCCGGAGCTGACAAAGTTGTGGCCGTCCCAGGCCAGTGGCGCGCCGGCCAGCTCGGCCGGGAACGGCAATCCAAGCGTGCCGGTCAGGAAACTGATCAGGTAGGCGGACCAGCCGACCGCAACGCTGGAGCCGGCGAACAGGTATTCCAGCACCAGGCACCAGCCGATGAACCAGGCGATGCCCTCGCCGAGGGTGGCATATGAATACGAGTAGGCGCTGCCAGAGACCGGCATCATCGCCGCGAACTCCGCGTAGCACAGGCCGGCGAACGCACAGGCGATGCCGGCGAATACGAAGGACAGCATCACCGCCGGGCCAGCATGGTTGGCAGCGGCCTGGCCGGTCAACACGAAGATGCCGGCGCCGATCACCGCACCGATTCCCAACATGATCAGGTGCTTGGCGGTCAGGGTGCGTTGCAGGGTGGCTTCGCCTTGCAGGCTGCCTTCGACCGGTTCGCCCCCGTCGACATGTCCAGCGGGCTCGATCGGTTTGACCCTCAACAGAGACTTCAGCATTCGGTACATCCCTAAGTGGCAACTAAGGCGCGCGCGCCTGGGCGAAGGTGGTGCGCCGCGTCCCGGTGGGACAGGCAAGCGGCCTACCTTGCCAAAGCTACACGCTCACGACAAGCGCGTACGCAGCATGAATGGCGATAATGGCCGCCTGGCCCGCAACGGGCGACCGGGAAACGACAGATGGTGGATGCAACCCTGCAACAGCGATTGGCCGACTACCGCGCACGCTGGCCGGACGAATCGGAGCTGGCCGAGCAGTTCGCTCAGCTGCTGGACGATGCCACCAACCCGTTCCTGCGCGAGCGTGTCGAAGGTCATTTCACCGGCTCGGCGTGGGTGGTCAGCGCCGATGGCACGCGCACGTTGCTGACCCATCACCGCAAGCTGCAACGCTGGCTGCAGCTGGGCGGGCACGCCGACGGCGACCGCGACCTGGCGCAGGTGGCCTTGCGCGAGGCGCAGGAGGAGTCCGGATTGACCGGCTTGCGCCTGGCTGACGCGGCCATCTTCGACCTGGACCGGCACTGGATTCCCGCGCGCGGCGAGGTGGCCGGGCACTGGCATTACGACGCGCGCTATGTGGTGGTGGCTGGGGCGAACGAGGCATTCGAAGTCAGCGAGGAATCGCTGGCCCTGGCATGGCGCCCGGTCGCCGAGCTGCTTGCCGATCCGCAGCTGGATCCGTCGATGCGGCGCATGGCGGAGAAGTGGGTGGCGCGCGTGCGTTGAGCAGCTTGTCAAAGCCCCTTTTGTCGGGGCGATAAGGCACTGCTTGCGCGCCACTGGCTCGGGTGCCGCAAGCGCGGGCACGCCTGTTACTTGCCGGCTTCGGTGGGCGGCAGCAGCGCGGCCGGCGATCGGCTGCCCGGCTCGGTCAGACATCCTGTCTGACTCGCCGCCGCGGCACATCCGTGTGCCGCTCTCCGCCAATCCCCGGCCACGCTGCTGCCTCGGCCATTCGCTGTCATGGCCTTGGAAGCAGTGGGTGAGTGATGAGACGCCTTTTCGTGCTCAGGTCTGCGAAAGCCCCTCTCCCGTCGAGACGAGCAGGCACAGCTTGCGCGCCACAAGCGCGGCCTGGCCTGTCGCTTAGCGGCTTCGGTGGGCGGCAGCATCGCGGCCGGCGATCGGCTGCTCGGCTCGGTCAGACATCCTGTCTGACTCGCCACCGCGGCACATCCCTGTGCCGCTCTCCGCCAATCCCCGGCCACGCTGCTGCCTCGGCCATTGGCTGTCGTGGCCTTGGAAGCGATGGGTGAGTGATGAAACGTTGTTTCATGCTCAGGTCTGCGAAAGCCCCTCTCCTGTCGGGGCGAGCAGGCACAGCTTGCGCTCCGCCTTTGATCGCCCGCGCCGCAAGCGCGGGAGGGCCGCGGAGCGGAGGTTCGGGGTGAGGGAACGGGTGGCTAGAGTTCTCGAGTCACCCGTACCCTCATCCGGCCCTTCGGGCCACCTTCTCCCGATGGGAGAAGGAAAGGCTGCGCAGTTTTGTGCTGGCTTCCTTATTGGCGCGGGGCGACGCGTTTGCCATGGCAGACGCGCCGAAGTTGGCCGCAGCGCCCCTCATCCGGCCCTTCGGGTCACCTTCTCCCGTTGGGAGAAGGGATCACCTCGGTACAAAGTCCGCTCAGTACAGAATGCGCGTTCGCAAGGTCCCTTCGATCAAGGCCAGGCCTTCCTTCAACGCGGTGGCCTGCGCCTCGCTGGCGCTGACGTCGATCACCACGTAGCCCACCTTGGGATCGGTGCGCAGGAACTGGCCGTCGATGTTGACGTTGTGGCGCGAGAACAGTTCGTTGATCTTGGACAGCACGCCGGGCACATTGCGGTGGATATGCAGCAGACGCAGGCTGTCGGGGTGCTCGGGCAGGGTGACTTCGGGGAAGTTCACCGCCGACAGGGTGCTGCCGTTGTCGCTGTAGCGCACCAGCTTGGCGGCCACTTCGACGCCGATATTGTCCTGCGCTTCCAGCGTGCTGCCACCCACGTGCGGGGTCAGGATCACGTTGTCGTGTGCGGTCAACTTTGATTCGAACGCATCGCCATTGCCCTTGGGCTCGATCGGGAACACGTCCACCGCCGCGCCGCCAATCTGGCCCGAGCTCAGCGCCGCGTCCAGTGCGTCGATGTCGATCACGGTACCGCGCGAGGCATTGATCAGATGCGCGCCGTGCTTCATGCGCGCGATTTCCGCTGCGCCGATCATGTCCTTGGTCGACGGCGTCTCCGGCACATGCAGGGTCACCACATCCGAGCGTGCCAGCAGGTCGTCCAGATCGATCGCCGCACGCGCGTTGCCCAGCGACAGCTTGGTTTCGATGTCGTGGAAGATCACCTGCATGCCCAGCGACTCGGCCAGTACGCCGACCTGGGTGCCGATATGCCCGTAACCGACGATGCCCAGCACCTTGCCGCGAGTTTCGTGGCTGCCGGCGGCCGACTTTGACCACCCACCGCGATGGCAGTCGGCGTTCTTCTGCGGGATGCCGCGCAACAGCAGGATCGCCTCGGCGATGACCAGCTCGGCCACGCTGCGGGTATTGGAGTAGGGCGCGTTGAACACCGGGATGCCGGCCAGCTCGGCCGCGTCCAGATCGACCTGGTTGGTGCCGATGCAGAAGCAGCCCACTGCGATCAGCCGCTTGGCATGCGCCAGCACCTCGGCGCTCAACTGCGTGCGCGAGCGGATGCCGACGATATGCGCCTCGGCGATGCGCGCGATGAGCTCGTCTTCCGGCAACGACTTGGCGTGCAGTTCGATCTGCGAATAACCGGCGGCGCGGAACACATCCACGGCCGTCTGGCTGATGCCTTCCAGTAACAGGACGCGGATGTCCTGCTTGGGAAACGAGGTTCTCTTCGGCGACATGGGGGAGCGCATTGCAGCAATCGGGTCGGCAACTATGCCAGATGGGCCGCGCGATGGGGCGCCCGCAACGCAGTGTTTGCGCAGGCTAAGTCCTTGCGGTGCAACGGTTTCAGCTGAATCCAACGCCGTGGCGGCGCCACGCCGTGCAACTGGACGCGCCTGGCGCGCACTGGCACGCTGTGCGGTTCCTACCGCAGCGCCGTGTGCCATGACCGATCCCCGCATCCTTTCGTTGCAACAGGCCGTGCCCGCGTTGCGTTTGAAGACCGAGCCGGCCGACCTGGAACACTACGGCCGCGACTGGACGCGGCGCTGGACGCCCAACCCGCTGGCGATCGCCTTGCCTGGTGCGGTGGACGAGGTGCAGGCGGTGCTGCGCTGGGCCAATGCGAACGCGGTTGCGGTGGTGCCTTCGGGCGGGCGCACCGGCTTGTCCGGCGGTGCTGTGGCTGCCAACGGCGAGCTGGTGCTGAGCCTGGAGCGCCTGAACAAGTCGCTGGAGTTCAATGCGGTGGATCGCACGCTCACCGTCCAGGCCGGCATGCCGCTGGAAGCGGTGCACAACGCCGCGCGCGAGCATGGGCTGGTGTATCCGGTGGATTTCGCCGCGCGGGGCTCGTGTTCGATCGGCGGCAATATCGCCACCAATGCCGGCGGCATCCGCGTGATCCGCTACGGCAATACCCGCGACTGGGTGGCCGGCCTGAAGGTGGTCACCGGTGCCGGCGAACTGCTGGAGCTCAACAACGCGCTGGTGAAGAATTCCAGCGGCTACGATTTCCGCCATCTGATGATCGGCTCCGAGGGCACGCTCGGCGTGGTGGTCGAAGCGACATTGCGACTGACCGACCCGCCGCCGCCCAGCAACGTGATGCTGCTGGCGCTGCCTTCGTTCGAGGTGTTGATGCAGGTGTTTGCCGCGTTCCGCGCGCAGCTGCGGCTGGAGGCATTCGAGTTCTTCACCGACCGCGCGCTCGAACACGTGCTGGCGCACGGCGCGCAGGCGCCATTTGCGCAGGTGCATCCGTATTACGTGGTCACCGAATTCGCTGCTGGCGACGAGGCGCAGGAAGCCGCAGCGATGGCGGCATTCGAGACCTGCATGGAGCAGGGCTGGGTCAGCGACGGGGTGATCAGCCAGAGCGATGCGCAGGCCGCGCAACTGTGGCGGCTGCGCGAAGGCATCACCGAAGCGCTGGCGCGCTACACGCCGTACAAGAACGACGTGTCGGTGCGCATCTCGGCGATGCCGGCGTTCCTGGCCGAAACCCATGCGTTGCTGCACGATGCGTATCCGCATTTCGATGTGGTGTGGTTCGGCCATATCGGCGACGGCAACCTGCATATCAACGTGCTCAAGCCCGATGGCACCAGCCAGGCCGATTTCGTGGCGGCCTGCGATCAGGTGACCAAGTTGCTGGCGCAGGCCTTGCAGCGTTTTGGCGGCAGCATCTCTGCCGAACACGGCATCGGCCTGGTCAAGAAGGCCTATCTGTGGAGCACGCGCTCGGCCGAGGAGATCGCCTTGATGCGCGGGATCAAACATGTGCTCGATCCTCATCTTTTGCTGAATCCCGGCAAGCTGTTCGAGATGGACGACGCGCCTGCCGCCACGCGTGCCGGTTAGTCTTTCACCACCTTCACATGGAATCGATACGCCAATGATGCGCTCCCTCGTGTTTTGCGCTTTGACGCTGCTGCCGCTGGCGGCCTTCGCATCCAGCCTGGCCGGAACCTCGGCGGGTGCATCGTCGGCCGGTTCGTCCAATTCCTCCGGCAGCAGTTCCGGCGACGACAAGGTGGTGGCCGACGCACGCGAAGATGCCGCCGGCTTCGTCGCCAGCGATGGCGCGATCCGCGGGGCGCGGCTGGAAGCGGCGCTGCTGCAGTTGCGTAGCCGTAGCGATGCGGCGCGGCTGTCCAGCGACCTGGAGCTGGCGCAGTCCATCCTGGCCCAGTGAGTTTTCCTCGCCGGTGCTGGTGGCTGTGGCTGGCCGCAGCGATCGCACCGGCGGCGCAGGCCGAATTACGCATCGATGTCGATCCGCAGGGCCTGTCTGCGGCGCAGATCGATGCCACGCACGCATTGGTGGAACAGGTGGCGCAGCGTCTGCCGCCGGCCTGGATGCAGCGCATCGACGCACCGATCCAGCTGCAGTGGCGCACGGATTTGCCGGCACACGTGCATGGCCGCGCGATCGGCCGCCGCATCCTGCTCGATCGTGACCTGCTGGATGCCTGGAGCGTGCAGGCGACAGCTGCGCAGACCGACCCCGAGGCACCGGCCACGCGCGCGGCAATGGCCGCCGTGGTGCATGAACTGGCGCATGTGCTGGACCGCGGTGCGCACGGCGGCCTGTCGCGCGACCCGCGGCTGCGCGATCTGGCCGGCTGGCAGGTGCGTCCCTGGCGGATCGGGCGTGGCGCAAACCGGTTCAGCGATCGCAGCCCCGACGATTACGAGCGGCGCAGCCCAGCCGAATTCGTCGCGGTGAATCTCGAACACTACGTGCTCGATGCCGACTATCACTGCCGGCGTCCGGCGCTGGCGGCCTGGTTCGCCGAGCAGGTCGGTGGCATGCCCGGTGCAACGCATTGCGAGACGACGCTACCGTACCTGCAGGCCGACAACGATGCCGGCGCGATGTCGCTGCTGGCACTGGATCCAGCGCGTGTGTACGCGGTGGACTACCTGCTGGCCGAGGGCAATGCGCAGCCGATGAGCCGCTGGGGCCACAGCATGCTGCGTCTGGTGATCTGTGCCCCTGGCCGCGCGCCCGGTCCCGATTGCCGTCTGGATCTGCAGTATCACCGCGTGCTGTCGTTCCGCGCCTTCGTCGGCGATGTGCAGATTTCCAGCTGGCGCGGGCTGACCGGTTCGTATCCCTCGCGGCTGTTCGTATTGCCGTTGAATCAGGTCGTGGACGAATACACCAAGGTGGAGCTGCGCGCGCTGTCGTCGGTGCCGCTGACACTGGCGCCCGGGGAGATCGCCGCGCTGCTCGCACGCGCAGCGCAGGTGCATTGGAGTTACGACGGGCGCTACTACTTCGTCGGCAACAACTGCGCGGTGGAGACCTTCAAGCTCCTGCACGACGGCGTGCCGCGGCTGGCCGCGGCCCGGCTGTCGTCGATCACCCCGCGCGGCGTGAGGCAGCGCTTGCAGCGCGCCGGAATCGCCGACATGCAGGTGCTGGACGACCCTGCGCAGGCGATTCGCCAGGGCTATTACTTCGAGTCGGCGGCGGCGCATTACCAGACCATGTTCGAGGTGATCCGCCACGGCCTGCAGGTGCCGCAGACCAGCGTGGAGCAATGGCTGGACGCGCGCGCGGACGCGCGTGCGCAGTGGTTCGACCGCGGCGGTCTACGCGAGACGGCTGCAGCGTTGTTGCTGGAACAGGCTGCGTTGCGCCGCCAGGAGTTGCTGGCACGCGATGCGCTCAAGCGCCTGCTGACACCCGGCGCGGCCGCGCGTGACTCGGTGCAGGGTCAGCTGCAGTCGGTGTTCGCGCGGCAGGCCCGGCTCAGTCATCCGGCCACGCTGTTGGGCAGCGCCAGCTACGGACTGCCGCAAGCGGAAGAGCGGCAGGACCTGAGCGCGCGCGTGGCGCAGGAAACCGTCGTACTGGTCGACGGCTGGAAACAGCTGCAGGCGCTGGGGCGGCAGCAACTGCCGGCCGACATCCGCACTGGATTGGAGCAGGGCGAGGCGAATGTGCAGCGCCTGCGCGCACGCCTGCGCGAGCTAGCGCGCGGTGATGCGGCCGACGACAAACGCCTGCAGCGGTAAGTCCCAGTTCCCGGTGCTCCGGCCAGGGACGACGGCATTGCACCAGCCGGCACCTGTCACACCAGCCGGCGCACTTCAGCCAGCCGGTTGCAGATCCGCCTGCACCGAATACTTGCGTAGCCAGTCGCTGACCTGCGCGTTGTTGCGGTACTGCTGCATCAGCTTTGCAAGCCGTGCCGGTGCCGGCGTGCAGAATTGCGCGATCGCCACTTCGATCTCGTGGCGACGATCGGCGTCGTACGGGTCCTCGCCCGCGAAGTGCTCGCAGGTGTCGTAATCCTCCACCAGCGTGCGTACGTCCTCCGGCATGCCGCACAGGCCGGGCGGATGTTGCAGCCACTCCTCGTCCACCTTGGCATCGGTGCAGGCCACCGGCGCAGGTGCGGGCGTGGCTGTCGGCGCCGGGGCTGGTTGCGCCGTGCAGGCGCCCAGCAGCCCCAGCGTCACCACAACGACCAGCTTGCGCATCAGTCGGCGCGGCCCGCGAATTCGCCGGTGGTGGTGTTGACCAGCACGCGCTCACCGTTGGTGATGTACTCGGGCACCATGATTTCCAGGCCGGTATTGAGCTTGGCCGGCTTGGGCCGCTTGGTGGCGGTGCCGCCCTTGAGTTCGGGCGGGGTTTCGACCACTTCCAGCGTCACCGTCTGCGGCAGTTGCACGGCCACCGGCTGGTCGTCGATCACCTGCACGTAGATGCCGGTCAGCCCGTCGATGATGTAGCCGGCATCGGTGCCGATCACGTCCGCATCCAGCGTATACGGGGTGAAATCCTCGTCGTCCATGAACACGAACGCCTCGCCATCCTTGTACGAGAACGTCGACAGGCGACGCAGCAACTCCACTTCCGGCAGGTTGTCGTCGGCGTCGAAGCTGGCGTCCAGCTTGGCGCCACCGGGCACGCTGTACATGATGAAGCGGAAGCGCACGTTGCCACCGCGGCCCTGCGGCGAGCTGCGCTCGATGTCGCGGATCTGGTAGATGCCGCCGTTGTATTCGACGACGTTGCCTTTCTTGATGTCGTTAGCTTTCATGGAATGAGTCAGGGATTGGTGATTTGGGATGAGGGATTGGCAAAGCAGGACTGGAGCGGGCGGGCAGGGCAGTAGTGCTGTTACGAATCCCCAATCCCGACGCACCAATCCCTGCTACTTCGGCGCCAAGCGCACGCCGCCGTCCAGGCGAATCACGTCGCCGTTGAGGTAGCGATTGCGCAGGATGAAGGCGACGGTGTCGGCGTATTCGTCGGGTTGGCCCAGACGCGAGGGGAACGGGATCGCTGCGGCCAGCGATTGCTGCACCGCCTCGGGCATGCCGTCCACCATCGGGGTCCAGAACACGCCCGGTGCGATCGTCATCACGCGGATGCCGAAGCGCGCCAGCTCGCGCGCCATCGGCAAGGTCATGCCGACCACACCCCCCTTGCTGGCGGCATAGGCGGCCTGGCCGATCTGGCCTTCGTAGGCGGCCACCGACGCGGTGTTGATGATCACGCCGCGCTCGCCGTCGTCGCCGGCGCTGTTGTGCTGCATTACGTCGGCCGCGGCCTTGGCGACATTGAAGCTGCCGACCAGGTTGACCAGCACGGTGGTGCGGAAGGTCGCCAGCGGCATCGGCGCTTCCTTGCCGAGCACGCGGCCCGAGCCCAGGATGCCGGCGCAGTTCACCGCCAGGTTGAGCCCGCCCAGCGCCTGCGCGGCCTGCGCCACGTTGGCGGCGACCTGCGCTTCGTCGGTGACGTCGGTGGCGAAATACTGCGCGTTGCCGTCACCGAGCAGCGCCAGCGCCGCCTCGGCCTTGTCGGCGTTGACGTCGAACAGGGCGACCTTGCCGCCGTCGGCCACGATGCGCTGCGCCACGGCCAGGCCCAGGCCGGAAACGCCGCCGGTGACGATGGCAAGAACAGAAGAAGGCTGCATGCGGTGGTTCCTTGGAAATCCTGGAAGCCGGTGGATGCCGGCAGGCGAACGGGTGACGACGCAGCCGGCGATTCTAGCCGAAGCGTCCGTGTGACCGCCCTGGAAGATGTGCGGGTGCGGCAGCGTGCGGGACTGAAATCTCAGCCGGCCGCCGCCAAGGCCTTGCCGACCTTGCTGCCGGTCTCGCGGCCCAGTAACTGCGCCAGCCAGCGGCCGGTACGGGCGAGGGCAGGCAGGTCGATGCCGGTCGACATGCCCAGCCCATGCAGCAGATACACCACATCTTCGCTGGCCACATTGCCGCTGGCGCCCTTGGCGTAGGGGCAGCCGCCGGCACCGGACACCGCCGCATCGACCACGCGCACGCCTTGCTCCAGACAGGCGGCGATGTTGGCCAGCGCCTGGCCGTAGGTGTCGTGGAAGTGCACGGCCAATGCCGGCATCGGGACCGCCTGCGCAACCGCGGCCAGCATCTGGCGTGCCTTGGCCGGGGTGCCGACGCCGATGGTGTCGCCCAGCGAAATCTCGTAGCAGCCCAGTGCGTACAGCCGTTGCGCGACATCCACCACGTCGGCCACCGGCACCGCGCCCTGATACGGGCAGCCCAGTACGGTGGAGACATAACCGCGCACGCGCACGCCGTCGAGCGCGGCCTGTTCCAGGATCGGCCGAAAGCGCGCGATCGATTCGTCGATGCCGGCGTTGGTGTTGGTGCGATTGAAGGCCTCCGACGCCGCGGTGAACACCGCCACCTCCTGCACACCGGCGGCGCGTGCGCGCGCATAGCCCTGCAGGTTCGGCACCAGCACCGGATAGGCGATGCCCGGCGCCTGGGTGATGCCGGCAAACACCTCGGCCGCATCGGCCAGCTGCGGCACCCAGCGCGGGCTGACGAAGCTGGTCGCCTCGATGCTGCGCAGCCCGGTCGCGGAGAGTTGATCGATCAAGGCGATCTTGTCGGCGGTGGCGATCGGTGCCGCTTCATTCTGCAGGCCATCGCGCGGGCCGACCTCGACAATGCGGACGAAGTCGCTCACGCCGCGCCCTCCGGCACCCAGGCCGGGCTGCGCTTGTCGAGGAAGGCGCCCAGGCCTTCCTGGCCTTCCGGGGAAACGCGCAGGCGCGCGATCCACGCGGCATTGGCAGCGTCGATGGCGTCGCGGTCGATCGGTGGCAGCACCGCGCGCACCAGCGCCTTGGCGCTGGCCGCGGCCAATGGGGCAGCCGCCAGCAACAGGCGGACCTGGCGCTCCACCGCGATATCCAGTTGGTCGGCGGCGACCAGTTGATGCAACAGGCCCAGCAGCTGCGCGGTGGCCGCATCGAAGATCTCGGCAGTGGCGAACCAGCGCCGTGCCTGGCGCGCGCCGATCGCGGCGATCACATACGGTGAAATCACCGCCGGCAGCAGGCCGAGCTTGCTCTCGGTCAGCCCGAAGCGCGCCTCGGTGCAGCCGATGGCGATATCACAGCACGCCACCAGGCCCACGCCGCCGCCGAACGCCGCGCCGTTGACGCGCGCGATGGTCGGCTTGGGCAACTCGTCCAGCGTGCGCATCAGGCGCGCCAGGGCGAGTGCATCGGCCGCGTTTTCGGCCTCGCTGGCACCGGCCATGCCGCGCATCCAGTTCAGGTCGGCGCCCGCGGAGAACGCAGCGCCGGCACCGGTGATCACGACGACGCGGATCTGCGCTGCCCGGCCGGCCTGCTGCAAGGCGTCGGTGAGCGCGCCGATCAAGGTCGCATCGAAGGCGTTGTGCACCGCTGGGCGGTTCAGTCGCAACGTGCGGACCGCTCCCTGGTCCTCCACGATCAAGCCGGTGTCCTGCATTGCGTCAACGTCCATGAATGGGATGCGAACCATGATAGCGGCACGGGTCGGCTGAGCCATGACGCGGTGCGTCGATGCTAGAATTGAGAACCATTCCTAACAATCAGGCCGTCTTTGTGACGCTGTCCGACATGCCCTTGCATCGCGCCGCCATCGTGGATTCCGTGGAGGATCGCCTCCCCAACGACACGATCGCCCGGCGTCTGCGCGAACTGGGTTTTGTCGCCGGCGAAGAAGTCACGGTGCTGGCGACCGGGCCGGTCGGGCGCGAACCGCTGCTGGTACAGGTCGGTTACACCCGGTTCGCCCTGCGCCGCAGCGAGGCCGCACGCGTGCAGGTGCGCGTCGATGGAGCACAGGCATGAGCGCGGCGAGCGTCCCGTTGCGGCTGGCGCTGGTGGGCAATCCCAACAGCGGCAAGACCGCACTGTTCAATCAGCTGACCGGCAGCCGGCAGAAGGTCGCCAACTACACCGGCGTCACCGTCGAACGCAAGGAAGGGCAGTTCCGTGCGCCATCCGGGCGCGACTTCGCGGTGCTGGATCTGCCCGGCGCCTATAGCCTGCAGCCGGCCAGCCTGGACGAGGCGATCACCCGCGACCTGTGCCGTGGCTTCTATCCCGGCGAACCGGCACCGGACGTGCTGGTCTGCGTGATGGATGCGACCAACCTGCGCCTGCACCTGCGCTTTGCGCTGGAGCTGCGCGAGCTGGGCCGGCCGATGATCGTGGCCTTGAACATGGTCGACGCCGCGCAACGACGCGGCATCGTCATCGACCTGCCGGCGCTGGAACAGGCGCTCGGGGTGCCCGTGGTGGAAACCGTGGCGGTGCGCCGCGGCGGTGCCAAGGCGCTGGTCGAGCGGCTCGATACACAGGCCGCGCGCCTGGCGGCACCGAGCGCCACGCCGCCTGCCGATGGCAACTACCATGCGCAGGTGCGACAGATCCTGAGTGCGGCTGTGACCATGCCGACGCGGACCTCGCGGGTGGACGATGCGCTGGACCGCTGGCTGCTGCATCCGCTCTGGGGCCTGGTCACGCTGGCGGTCGTGATGTTCCTGATCTTCCAGGCGGTGTATGCCTGGGCCACGCCGGTGATGGACCTGATCGACGGCGGCACCTCGGCACTGGGCGAGTGGGTCGGCGCCACCTTGCCGGAAGGCCCGCTCAACAGCCTGCTCAAGGACGGCATCATCGCCGGCCTGGGCGGGGTGGTGATCTTCCTGCCGCAGATTTTGATCCTGTTCGCCTTCATCCTGGCGCTGGAGGAGTCCGGCTACCTGCCGCGCGCGGCCTTCCTGCTCGACCGCATGATGTCTGCCGCCGGCTTGTCCGGGCGCTCGTTCATTCCGTTGCTGTCGAGCTTTGCCTGCGCGGTGCCGGGCATCATGTCCACACGCAGCATCCAGGACCCGCGCGACCGGCTCGCCACCATCATGGTCGCGCCATTGATGACGTGCTCGGCGCGCCTGCCGGTGTATGCCTTGCTGATCGGCGCCTTCATCCCGCAGAAGACCGTGTGGGGCATCTTCAACCAGCAGGGCCTGATTCTGTTCGGTTTGTATGCCGCGGCCATCGTCAGCGCGCTGCTGGTGTCGTGGACGATGAAGAAGTGGCGCCGCGACAAGAGCGAGCATCCACTGATGCTGGAGCTGCCGTCGTACCGCCTGCCGCATCTGCCCGACCTGGCGCTGGGGCTGTGGGAGCGTGCGCTGATCTTCCTCAAGCGCGTCGGCGGCATCATTCTGGCCCTGACCATCCTGCTGTGGTTCCTGCTGTCGTTCCCGGCCGCGCCGGCCGACGCCACCTTGCCGGCGATCGATTACAGCTTCGCCGGGCGCATCGGCCATGCGATGGCGGTCTTCTTCGCGCCGCTGGGCTTCAACTGGCAGATCTGCATCGCGCTGATTCCGGGCCTGGCCGCGCGCGAAGTGGCGGTGGCCTCGCTGGCGACCGTGTACGCGCTGTCGGCGGCCGACGACGATGCCGCCGCGCAGGCCTTGTCGCCGCTGATCAGTGATGGCTGGTCGCTGGCCACCGCGCTGTCGCTGCTGGTCTGGTACATCTACGCGCCGATGTGCATCTCCACGCTGGCCACGATCAAGCGCGAAACCAACTCGTGGAAGCAGATGACGGTCAGCGCGGTGTACCTGTTCGCGCTGGCCTACCTGGCCTCGCTGGTGACCTACCAGCTGGCCGTGCTGCTGGGAGCCGGCTGAAGTGGATCTGTCGCTTACGCTGCAATACGTTGTCATCGCGCTGGCGGTGTTGCTCAGCCTGTGGGTGGTGATGAAGAAGCAATTTCCCGGCACGCTGCGGCGTCTGCGCGGCGCAGTGGCGATCGGCCTGCTGCGCGATGGGCGGCCTGCGTGGATGCGGGCGCTGGGCCGCCGCGTGGCGCCGCCGGCCGCGCAGAACGCCGCGGCCTGCGGTGGCTGCGACAGCTGCGGTCCGACCCCGCCACGTCGTCACTGACGCACCGCAGTTCTTCGGTAGCGCCACCGCAACCCAGGCGTGTGTCGTGACGCGTGGCGATGGTTGGCGCAGCGGCGATACCGCCACTGGACTGGTTGCGTCGTCGACGCTGCAGTGCACAGCGCGTCGGCCACTGGCCTTCGCTATGCTTGCGCGATGACGACCTCTTTCCAGATCTCCCGACGTGCGCAGGCGCTGACCAGTTCGGCGATTCGCGAAATCCTCAAGGTGACCGAGCGGCCGGAGGTGATTTCCTTCGCCGGCGGGCTGCCGTCGCCGGCCACCTTTCCGGTGGAGCGCATGCGCGCGGCCAGCGATCAGGTGCTGCGCGATGCGCCGCAGGCCGCGCTGCAATACGGCCCCACCGAAGGCTATGCGCCGCTGCGCGAATGGGTGGCCGCACGCCTGAGCCGCGACGGCGCCAACATCCGGCCCAGCCAAGTGTTGATCACCACCGGCTCGCAGCAGGGCTTGGACCTGCTCGGCAAGGTCTTCATCGACGAAGGCAGCAAGGTGCTGGTGGAAACGCCAAGCTACCTGGGCGCGCTGCAGGCGTTCTCGCTGTTCCAGCCGAGCTTTGTCGGCATGCCCTCGGACGAGGATGGAGTGGTGGTGGACGCGCTGGATCCTGCAGTGCTGGCCGATGCGCGCTTTCTGTATTGCCTGCCGAATTTCCAGAACCCGACCGGTCGCCGGTTGCCGCTGGCGCGCCGTCAGGCCCTGGTGGCGCGCGCGGCGGAGGCGGGCGTGCCGATCGTCGAAGACGATCCGTATGGCGAGCTGTATTACAGCGGCCAGCCGCTGCCGAGCCTGCTGTCGCTCAGCCCGGAGGGCGTGATCTACATGGGCTCGTTCTCCAAGGTGCTCGCGCCCGGGTTGCGGCTGGGCTATGTGGTCGCGCCCGAAGCGGTGCTGGGCAAGCTGATCCAGGCCAAGCAGGCGGCCGATCTGCATACACCCTCGTTCACCCAGCGCGTGGTCCACCAGACGTTGCAGGACGATTTCCTGGACACGCATATCCCGCAGATCCGCGCGCTGTATGCGCGTCAATGCAGCCTGATGCTGGAGGCACTGGATCGGCATTTCCCGCCCCAGGTGCAATGGAATCGCCCCGAAGGCGGCATGTTCCTGTGGGTGACCCTGCCGCCCGGGCTGGATGGCACCGCGCTGCTGGCGCGTGCGATCGCGCGCAATGTGGCGTTCGTGCCGGGCGCGCCGTTCTACGCCACCTTGCCGCAGGTCAATACCTTGCGGCTGTCGTTTGTCACCGTGCCCGGCGACAGGATCGACGCCGGCATCCAGGTCCTGGGCGAGGTGCTACGCGAGGCGCTGGCCGAATTGCCCGGGCAGGGCGCGTGAGCACGCAGGCCGCTGGCGTGCAGGCGCCTGCGCTCGCGATCACTCTCGACAGCGTCGCGATCGGTGTCGCACGCGACTTCACCCGGCCCGGTAGCCGCAGCGCGATCGACAAGCGGGCGGTGGACGGCAGGGTGCACGTCGGTCCCGACGGTCTGCACGGCGACGAGCAGGGCGACCGGCGTGTGCATGGCGGGCCGGACAAGGCGATCCACCATTATCCACGCGATCACTACGCCGCCTGGCGGACCGAGCTCGGTGCACATGCGTTGCTGGAGACGGCCGGCGCATTCGGCGAGAACCTGAGCAGCCTCGGCCTTACCGAAGCCGAGGTCTGCCTGGGCGATCGCTTTGCGTTGGGTACGGCAGTGGTGGAAGTGTCGCAGCTGCGTCAGCCATGCTGGAAGCTGTCCGACCGTTTCGGCCTGCGCGACATGGCGCGCCGCGTGCAGGACACCGGCCGCACCGGCTGGTACTACCGCGTGCTGCAGCCCGGCGACGTTGCTGCCGGCGATACGCTGACACTGCAGCAGCGACCGCATCCGCAATGGACGCTGTTGCGCCTGCAACAGCTGCTGTATGCGCGCGATGTCGATGTCGCCGCCATCACCGAGGTGCTGCAACTGCCGCTGGTGCCGTCATGGCAGGCGCTGTTCGAACGCCGCCTGCAACGCCGCGAAATAGAGAGCTGGAGCAAACGCCTGCAAGGCGCAGGCGACTGAGAGCCGCCAACACCATCGCGCGCGATCAATGGCCGCGGCCGCGCCAGCTGCAGGGCTGAGATTTGGGATTCGGGAGTCGGGATTGGGGAATCGCGGCCACGAAGTCGGCAAACGCCACCTTCCAGGCGCCGCAATGATGGCCGTATGCCATGCGTCCTCATCGTCCTTACCAACGTACAGTGGCGCAGCCTTTACCAAGCCATGGCCGCTCGCGACGTTGTATGCCAACCACCACGCGCACCCCACGGACGCCACCAAGCCAAAGCGCCACAGCACGTAAAACGCGCACACCCGCACCCGCTCTCACGAGTCCCTGATCCCGATTCCTGGCTTTAACGACTCCCCAATCCCGACTCCCCAATCCCAGCTTTTACGATTCCCGATTCCCGATTCCCAGCTATCTTGTACAACCCCATCGCCCAGCTAGGCCTGCCGCCATGACACCGTCTCCTGTGAAAGTTCTGATCCACGGCGCCTCCGGGCGGATGGGCAAGGCATTGCTGCGCCTGGCTGCCGAAGACGAGGCGCTGCACGTCGTCGGTGCGGTGGTGGGGCGCTCGCCTTCGCAGCGCGTGGTGGACGGCGTGCCGTACTTTGCCGCCAGCGAACTCGGCGGTGCGCCGGCCTTCGATGTGGCAATCGACTTCAGCCTGCCGCAGGGCTTCGCACCGATCCTGGCGCTGTGCGCGCAGCGCGGTAGACCGCTGGTGTCCGGCACCACCGGTCTGGATGAGGCGCAGCGCGCTGCGTTGCTGGAGGCCGCGCAACAGATCCCGTTGGTGTGGGCGTCCAACTTCAGCCTGGGCGTTGCGGTGCTGACCGAACTGGTGGAGCGTGCCGCCGGCAGCCTGCCGGGCTGGGATTGCGACATCGTCGAGGCGCATCACGTGCACAAGCAGGACGCACCCTCCGGAACCGCACTGACGCTGGGGGAGGCGGCCACCGGCAGCGGCGCGCAGCCGCGCTTTGCCAGCCTGCGCGCCGGCGACATCGTCGGCGAGCACACGGTGCAGTTCACCGGGCTGGGCGAGCGGGTGGAGCTGGTGCACCGCGCCACCAACCGCGACATCTTCGCGCGCGGTGCCCTGCATGCGGCCAAGCGGCTGCTCGGCAAGCCGGCCGGCAGCTATCGCGTGCGCGATCTGGTGCTGTAAGCCGGCGCGTTGCTGCGCATGAATGGCGAATGATCGCGGTGGCGCATTCATCCCGCCATTGCGATGTCACCGCGGCAACCGGTGTTCTCCAGGCTGGCATGCCGGGGCACTTGCCTTTACAATTCTCGCTTGCCCGAACCAGCGTCGGACCGGTCCTCAGCACCGCGTCCGCGCTTTGCTGCAACCGGAATTTGGCCGGAAGCGCATCGGAGTCCCAGGCAGCCAGAGCGAGACCCCCACGTGACCCAACCCGCAATCCTTGTCCTCGAAGACGGCACCGTGTTCGAGGGCGAATCCGTAGGCGCCAACGGGCTTTCCGTCGGCGAAGTGGTGTTCAACACCGCCATGACCGGTTACCAGGAAGTCCTGACCGATCCCTCCTACGCCCGCCAGATGGTCACGCTGACCTATCCGCATATCGGCAACACCGGCTTTACCGATCAGGATGACGAGGCCAGCAAGATCTGGGCCGCCGGCCTGATCGTGCGCGATGTGCCGCGTCGCCCCAGCAGCTGGCGCAGCGAAGTCGCACTGCCGGAGTGGCTGCAGGCCCGCGGTGTGGTGGCCATTTCCGGCATCGACACCCGCAAGCTGACCCGCCTGCTGCGGCAGAAGGGCGCCCAGAACGGCGCACTGATGGCCGGTGAGATCGATGTCGCCAAGGCGCTGGAAGCCGCGCGCAGCTTCCCCGGGCTGAAGGGCATGGACCTGGCCAAGGTGGTTTCCACCGAGACCAGTTACAGCTGGCAGGAAGGCTCGCTGGATCTGAATTCCGACACCTTCGTGCGCGCCGAGCTGAAGCACAAGGTTGTTGCTTACGATTACGGCGTCAAGCTCAACATCCTGCGCATGCTGGCCGACCGTGGGTGCGACGTCACCGTGGTGCCGGCACGCACGCCGGTGGCCGAGGTGCTGGCGATGAATCCGGACGGCGTGTTCCTGTCCAACGGCCCGGGCGACCCGGAGCCCTGCGATTACGCCATCAGCGCCATCCAGGAACTGATCGCCAGGCAGGTGCCCACCTTCGGCATCTGTCTGGGCCATCAGCTGCTGGCGCTGGCCGCCGGCGCCAGCACGGTCAAGATGACCACCGGCCATCACGGCGCCAACCACCCGGTGCAGGATCTGGACGGCGGGCGGGTAATGATCACCTCGCAGAACCATGGCTTTGCGGTCGACGAAAGCACGCTGCCGGCCAATGTGCGGGTGACCCATCGGTCGCTGTTCGATGGCACCAATCAGGGCATCGCGCTGACCGACGCACCGGCGTTCTCGTTCCAGGGCCACCCGGAAGCCTCGCCGGGGCCGCGCGATGTGGGGCCGTTGTTCGACCGGTTCGTGGAGTTGATGGCCAAGGATGCCAAGCGCGCATGAGCGCTCGTTTGATGGGTGTGCTGATCGTGCTGATGGGCGTTGCGCTGACGTATTGGGGCGTGTGGATGCCGCTGGAGCAGGCACGCGCTGGTGCACAGTCGATCACGCTGCATGGCGGCATGAAGCTGGCCTTGCTGGTGCCGATGTGCTTCGTTTTCGGCGTCGGCTATGTGGCTGGAGGGGAATCCTTTCACCACCGCATGCAGAACACCGACCCGGACAAGGTACGCCGTTGGGGCAAGACCTCCGGGATCGGCTGGCTGCTGATCCTGGGCAGCTTTGCCGCGTCCTTCGGGCTGTATCAATGGATGCAGCACACCCTGCGCGCCCTCGGCTATGGATCTGCCGGATGAACCCGGCGTTCGGCTCTGCCGAGCCGATGCACTATCACGCCGCGTCGCGATGCGATCGCCGCGGCCACTCTTCCGCACCTGCGGCTTGCCGCATGTTCCTAATCGAGTAAAGAAATGCCAAAGCGCACCGACCTAAAAACCATCCTGATCATCGGCGCCGGCCCGATCGTCATCGGCCAGGCCTGCGAGTTCGATTACTCCGGCGCGCAGGCGTGCAAGGCGCTGCGCGACGAGGGCTATCGCGTGGTGCTGGTCAACAGCAATCCGGCCACGATCATGACCGACCCGGACATGGCCGATGCGGTGTACATCGAGCCGATCAACTGGCAGACGGTCGAGAAGATCATCGCCAAGGAAAAGCCCGATGCCCTGCTGCCGACCATGGGCGGGCAGACCGCGCTGAACTGCGCGCTGGATCTGGCCGACCACGGCGTGCTGGAGAAGTACAACGTCGAGCTGATCGGTGCCAAGCGCGAAGCCATCCGCATGGCCGAAGACCGCGAGCTGTTCCGCGTGGCGATGGGCGAGATCGGCCTGGATTGCCCGCGCGCCGAAGTGGCGCACACGCTGGAAGAGGCGCTGGATATCCAGACCCGGGTCGGCTACCCGACCATCATCCGTCCCAGCTTCACCCTGGGCGGCAGCGGCGGCGGCATCGCCTACAACCGCGAAGAGCTGATCGAGATCGTCGGCCGTGGCCTGGAACTGTCGCCGACCACCGAGGTGCTGGTGGAAGAATCGGTGCTGGGCTGGAAGGAATTCGAGATGGAAGTGGTCCGCGACACTGCGGACAACTGCATCATCGTCTGCGCGATCGAAAACCTCGATCCGATGGGCGTGCATACCGGCGACTCGATCACCGTGGCGCCGGCGCAGACGCTGACCGACAAGGAATACCAGCGCCTGCGCGATGCCTCGATCGCAGTGCTGCGCAAGATCGGTGTGGATACCGGCGGCTCCAACGTGCAGTTCGGCATCAGCCCGACCACCGGCCGGGTGGTGGTGATCGAGATGAACCCGCGTGTGTCGCGCTCCTCGGCGCTGGCGTCCAAGGCCACCGGTTTCCCGATCGCCAAGGTCGCCGCCAAGCTGGCGGTGGGCTACACGCTGGACGAATTGAAGAACGAGATCACCGGTGGTCTGACCCCGGCCTCGTTCGAGCCGTCGATCGACTACGTGGTCACCAAGATCCCGCGCTTTGCGTTCGAAAAGTTCCCGCAGGCCGATGCGCGCCTGACCACCCAGATGAAGTCGGTGGGCGAGGTGATGGCAATGGGCCGCACCTTCCAGGAATCGCTGCAGAAGGCGCTGCGTGGCCTGGAAACCGGCAAGATCGGGCTGGACCCGACCGGCCTGGATCTGAGCAGCGAAGACGATATCGCCGCGCTCAAGCGCGAGCTCAAGGCGCCGGGCCCGGAGCGTCTGTTCTATGTCGCCGATGCGTTCCGCGCCGGCATGAGCGTGGCCGATGTCTACGCGCTGTCGTTCATCGACCCGTGGTTCCTGGACCAGATCGAAGAACTGATCAGCCACGAACAGCAACTGGCCGATGACGGCATGCCGGCACTGGATGCGGCGCGTCTGCGCACGCTCAAGCGCGCCGGTTTCTCCGACGCGCGGCTGGCCGAGTTGACCGGCACCAACGAAGAGTCGGTGCGCACGCTGCGTCGCGCGCTCAAGGTGCGCCCGGTCTACAAGCGCGTGGATTCCTGCGCCGCCGAATTCGCCACCAGCACCGCGTATCTGTATTCGACCTACGAGGACGAGTGCGAGGCGCTGCCGACCGACCGCGACAAGATCATGATCCTGGGCGGTGGCCCCAACCGCATCGGCCAGGGCATCGAGTTCGACTACTGCTGCGTGCATGCGGCGCTGGCGCTGCGCGATGACGGCTACGAGACCATCATGGTCAACTGCAACCCGGAGACCGTGTCCACCGACTACGACACTTCCGACCGTCTCTACTTCGAGCCGCTGACGCTGGAAGACGTGCTGGAAATCGTCGAGCTGGAAAAACCCAAGGGCGTGATCGTGCAGTACGGCGGCCAGACCCCGCTGAAGCTGGCGCGCGCGCTGGAAGCCAACGGCGTGCCGGTGATCGGCACCTCGCCCGATTCGATCGATCTGGCCGAAGACCGCGAGCGGTTCCAGCAACTGGTCGACAAGCTGGGCCTGAAGCAGCCGCCGAACCGCATTGCCCGCAATGCCGAGGAAGCGCTGGTGCTGGCGCGCGAAATCGGCTATCCGCTGGTGGTGCGCCCGAGCTACGTGCTGGGCGGCCGCGCGATGGAAATCGTCTACGGCGAATCCGACCTGGCGCGCTATGTGCGTGACGCGGTCAAGGTCTCCAACGATTCGCCGGTGCTGCTGGACCGCTTCCTCGACAACGCGGTGGAAGTGGACGTGGACATCATTGCCGACAAGGACGGCAACGTGCTGATCGGCGGGCTGATGGAACACATCGAAGAGGCTGGCGTGCATTCGGGCGATTCGTCCTGCTCGCTGCCGCCGTACTCGCTCTCGCCCAAGACCCAGGCCGAGCTGCGCCGTCAGGTGGTGATGCTGGCCGAAGGCCTGAATGTGGTCGGCCTGATGAATACCCAGTTCGCGGTGCAGGTGAACGAGGCCGGCGACGATGTGGTGTTCCTGCTGGAAGTGAACCCGCGTGCCTCGCGCACCGTGCCGTTCGTGTCCAAGGCGATCGGCATGCCGCTGGCCAAGATCGCCGCGCGCTGCATGGCCGGCAAGACGCTGGCCGAGCAGGGCGCCACCAAGGAAATCGTGCCGGGCTATTACTCGGTGAAGGAGGCGATCTTCCCGTTCGCCAAGTTCCAGGGCGTGGACCCGATCCTCGGGCCGGAGATGCGCTCCACCGGTGAGGTGATGGGCGTGGGCCGCAGCTTCAGCGCCGCGTTTGCACGCGCGCAGGAGGCCGGCGGCATCAAGGCCCCGCCGGTGGGCAAGGCGTTCGTGTCGGTGCGCGATCCGGACAAGCAGCGCGTGTTGCCGGTGGCGCAGGCGCTGGTGGAGCGTGGCTATACGCTGGTCGCCACGCGCGGTACCGGTGCCTGGCTGCAGCAGAACGGGCTGAGCTGCGAGATCGTCAACAAGGTCGCCGAAGGGCGCCCGCATATCGTCGATTCGATCAAGAACGGCGAGATCGTGTATATCGTCAACACCACCGAAGGTCGCGCCGCCATCTCCGACTCGTTCTCGATCCGGCGTGAAGCGTTGCAGCATCGCGTGACATATTCGACCACCGTTGCCGGCGCCAAGGCGCTGGTGCATTCGCTGGAATTCCGCGGCACCGGCCCTGTGTGGTCGCTGCAGGAACTGCACAAGGAGCTGGAAGCATGAGAGCACCCATGACGGCAAAGGGCGCGCAGCGTCTGCGCGAAGAGCTGGACCAGCTGAAGTCGGTCAAGCGTCCGGCGGTGATCAACGCGATCGCCGAAGCGCGCGCGCACGGCGATCTGAAGGAAAACGCCGAATACCACGCCGCGCGCGAGCAGCAGAGCTTCATCGAAGGCCGCATCAAGCAGCTGGAAGGTGAGCTCTCGCATGCCGAGATCATCGATATCACCAAGCTGTCGGCCGGCACCAAGATCGTATTCGGTGCCACGGTGACGCTGGCCGACACCGAGACCGACGAAGAAAAGCGCTACCAGATCGTTGGCGATCTGGAAGCGGACATCAAGCTGGGCATGATCGCGATCTCCTCGCCGCTGGCGCGTGCGTTGATCGGCAAGCTGGAAGGCGACTCGGTCACCATCGATGCGCCGGCCGGCCAGCGCGAGTACGAAGTGGTCAGCGTTGCCTATCTGGACTGACGGGCCGGGATTGAACGACGCCACCGCCCGATGACCACCGCCACGCTGCTGCTGCCGGAAAAACGTCGTCTGCCCGGTGAACTGGGCGACACGCCGGTGGCGCGTGCGCTGGCGCGTGCCGACCAGCACGGTGCCGAGCCCGGCGAAGTGGCGCAGCTGCAGCGCCACTTCACGCTGACGCCTGCGCACTGGCCGGTGGCCGCGTTGACCCGCCAGCTCGATGCCGGCGATGCGGCCGGTGCGACCTGGGTGCGTGCCGATCCGGCCTATGTGGTGCCGGATATGCAGGGCGCGCGCTTGATGGGCTACGGCGAGGCGCTCGGTCCCACGGCCGAGGACCTGGCGGTGTTGCTGCCCATCCTCAAGCCGATGTTTGGCGATGCCGGCTTCCTGCTGGATGCGCCCACGCCTGCGCGCTGGTACCTGCGGCTGTCGCCGGATGCCAAATTGCCGGAATTTGCGCCACCGGATCTGGCGATCGGCGACGACCTGTTCGAGCATCTGCCGGCCGGCGAGATCGGCCGGCGCTGGCGCGCCTTGCTGACCGAGGCGCAGGTGCTGCTGCATCAGCACCCCTGGAACGAGGGCCGCGTGGCCAGCGGCAAGCCGGCGATCAATTCGCTGTGGTTCTGGGGCGGCGGCGTGCTGCCGCATGCGGTGAGCTCGCCGCACCGTCAGGTACGCAGCCGCGAATCGCTGCTGCGTGCGCTGGCGCTGGCGGCCGGTGCCGATGCGCAGGGCGAACAACGCGTGGATGCGTTGGTGGACCTGCGCCATCTGCGCTCGCTGCAGCAGTTCAGCGACGATGCGGTGGCGCCGTTGCTGGCGGCGATGGCACGTGGCGAACTGGATCGGCTGGTGCTGGATTTCCAGGACGGCGAA
The DNA here is from genome assembly GCF_009835065.2 of Xanthomonas sp. LMG 8993. NCBI lineage: Bacteria > Pseudomonadati > Pseudomonadota > Gammaproteobacteria > Lysobacterales > Lysobacteraceae > Xanthomonas > Xanthomonas sp. LMG 8993. Next base: position 148,510 of record NZ_QVIF02000006.1, read on the forward strand.
ACCGTGTCGCTGACGCATGCGCAACGCTGGCGTTTCTGGCGCAAGCCGCGCGTACAGCTGGCGCAATGACCTCCACCCCGCGGATCGTTCGGCGCCCGCCCGGGCAGGCCGGCAGCTGGCCCGATGCCATGTTGCCGCTGCTGCGCCGCATCTATGCCGCGCGCGGCGTCACCGATACCCACGGCGCGCACCCGCGCCTGGGTCAGTTGCTGTCGCCGCAGTTGCTGCACAACAGTGACGTGGCCGCCGAGTTGCTGGCCGATGCGATCGCCCGGCAACGGCGCATCCTGGTGGTGGGCGATTTCGACTGCGATGGCGCCACCGCCTGTGCGGTCGGCGTGCGTGGCTTGCGCATGCTCGGCGCGCTGGATGTGCATCACGCGGTACCCAATCGCATGGTGCATGGCTACGGCCTGTCGCCGGCACTGGTGGAGGAACTGGCCGCATTGCAGCCGGATCTGCTGGTCACGGTCGATCACGGCATCGCCTGCCACGCCGGCGTGGCCGCGGCCAAGGCGCGTGGCTGGACGGTGCTGGTCACCGACCATCACCTGCCTGGCGAGGTATTGCCGCCGGCCGACGCGATCGTCGATCCGAATCTGGCCAACGATCGCTTCCCGAGCAAATCCCTGGCCGGGGTCGGGGTGATCTTCTATGTGCTGATGGCCTTGCGCGGTGTGCTGCGCGCGCGCGGCGCCTTCGCGGAACGCGCCGAGCCGGATCTGTCGGTATTGCTGGACCTGGTGGCAGTCGGCACCGTCGCCGATCTGGTGCCGCTGGACACCAACAACCGTGCGCTGGTGTCGGCCGGCCTGCGCCGCCTGCGCGAGGGCAAGGGTTGCATCGGCCTGCGCGCCTTGATCGATGCCAGCGGCCGCGACGTGGCGCGTCTGAGCGCCAGCGATATCGGATTTGCGTTGGGCCCGCGTCTCAACGCAGCCGGCCGGCTGGAAGACATGGCGCTGGGCATCGAGCTGCTGCTCAGCGAGGACTGGAACCGGGCGCGCGAGATCGCCGGCATGCTGGAAGAGATCAACGCCGAGCGCCGCGCGGTGCAGCAGTTGATGACCGACGATGCCGAGCAGGCCGTCACCAAGGTGGTGCTGGATGCCGATGGCGCGTTGCCGATCGCCGCATGCCTGTTCGATGCCGACTGGCACCCGGGCGTGATCGGCCTGGTGGCCTCCAAGCTCAAGGACCGCCTGCATCGCCCGGTGATTGCATTGGCGCCGGCCGAGCCCGGCAGCAGTCAGCTGCGTGGTTCGGCGCGTTCGATCCCCGGCCTGCATATCCGCGATGTGCTGGCGGCAGTGGATGCGCGCCACCCGGGCCTGATCCAGAAGTTCGGCGGCCATGCGATGGCGGCCGGGCTGAGTCTGGAGCATGCCGCGCTGGCGACCTTCGAACAGGCATTCCAGCGCCAGGTGCAGGCGATGGTCGACGCCTCGCTGCTGCATGCCGAATTGCACAGCGATGGCGAACTGGCCGCGCACGAACTCGATCACCTGCATGCCGAAGCGCTACGCGTGGCCGGGCCGTGGGGGCAGGGCTTTCCCGAGCCGCTGTTCGATGGTCAGTTCGAAGTGCTGCAATGGCGCCTGCTCAAGGAACGCCATCTCAAGCTCACGCTGCGCTGCGCCGGCCGTGCCGAACCGCTCAACGCCATCCACTTCAACGGCTGGCGCGGCAGCGAGCCGGCACGTATGGTGCGGCTGGCGTACCGCCTGGTCAGCGACGACTATCGCGGCGGCACCGCGGTGCAGTTGATCGTCGAGCACTGCGAGCCGGCGACAGTCACGGGCTGAGCGCGCGGCTGTCAACCGCGGGCTTCGGTAGGGGCGACAGCGCGGCCCTGCAGCCAGGCTGCACATCAACCGCTCTACACGGGGGCGGCGCACCCACAGCCGGCATGTACGTGGTGGTTCATGCCGCAAGTGGCGCATGCCTGATGGCGGCAAGGTGGTTTGGTTCGTCGCTCAAGGCGTCTTGCAAGACAGTGCAAGCGCACGCTCGCACCGTCCTCGCCTCGGTCAGGGCGCCTTCTTGACTTCGGTCACCAAGGTCGGCAATTCCCACGCCCCGCCAGCGGCCACCAGCCGGCACAGGCCGGAGGTGGATTTGGAGGTCGGCACAAAACGGCGGCCGTCCCAGGTCCAGCTGGCCTCGCTGTAGCAGTCGCCCAGGCCGCGGCCCTTCTGCGATGCAAGGATAGTGGAACCGTCGATATCGCTGGCGTGCGTGGTCACCAACGTCGGCGCGAACGGCGCGCGTGCATTGATGACCCAGAAACCGGTGCCGACGTTGTAGGCGCCCATCCAGCAGTCGGTCGAGACCAGCAGTTTGTCGCCGCTGAGCCGGGTGACCGACAGCGGCTCGGCTGCATCGCCAGCCTGCAGCCCCTTGCATTCCTCATCGGCCGGCAAGCTGGCACGCAGCGCTTGGTACAACGCCGGCAGCGTGCCCAGGCGCGCATCGGCTGCTTGCGTTGCTGCGAGTTTGACCGCTCGCACCTGCGGTGCGGGCACAGCCGGCAGCACTGCAGCCTCGTCGCGATCGCCCTTGCGCACCAGGGCGCCGCGCGTGCCCAGCCGGCCCTGGAACTCGTCCATCTTCAGCAGCACCGCTGCGGCGCCGCGGTCGGACAGCTGCCAGCGGCGACCATCGTTGCCGAGCGCCACGATCTTGCTGCTGCGGGTCAGTGCGGCCAGCAGTGCGGTCACCTGCGTACTGGTCAGCGGTGCGGTGCCGCTGTCGCGATTCAATGCCAGCTTGCCCAGGTCGCGCTGGTCGATGCGCAAGGTGAGCGATGCCGGCATCTTGACCTCGTCGTACTGGCCTAGCATCAACTCAGCAGTGACCTGCTGCCCCGCACCGGCCTTGCGCGTCAGCAAGACCGACACCGGCGTGCTGCCGTCGTCATCCGGCTGATAGCCAGCGGCGCGGCAGGTGCGGGTGTTGTCGCAGGCGATGGTCCAGTCCTGGTGATCGAAGGCGATGCCGACCGGCGCATCGGCAAGGGCGGCGGCAGGCGCGAGCAACAAGGTGGCGGCGAGCAGGGTAGGGCGCATGGTGTCTTCGAAAGAGCGTGTCCGGCGCGCATCTTGCGTTGCTGCCGACGGGCCGTCCAGTGCGTCGCATGCCGAAGCGGCACACGTCTGTGCAACATTTTCATGACGGCACCGGCGCGCTGTCGGTCTTGCTCGCCAGGCGCGGCTTGCGTGCACGCAATCCGAACAAGGGACGCAACCAGCGCACCCGGCGGATCGCAAACTCATGCAACGCCAGGCAGCCGATCACGGTGGCGGCGATCACCAGCGCCGGCTCCAGCCAGGCATTCAGATGCAGCGGCATCAGCCAGTACAGCGTCACGATGATCAGGCTCTGGTGCAGGATGTACCACGGGAACACCGCCTCCGTGCAGTACGGCAGCCAGCGGAACGGGCGATTCAATCGAAGCCTGGCCCATCCAAGAATCGTCAGCAGCGCCAGCCAGGTGTAGGCGGCCCGTGCGCTGTGTTCGATCGCCTCCCACGGCAGCGCAGCCAGCGGTGCACCCAGTTGCGCAGTCTGCCCCTGGATGCTGGCATAGCGAATGCCCAGTTCGGTGCCGATCGCCACCAGTGCGGTGCCCAAGGTGAGCCAGCGCAGTTGTACGGCCAGCTGCCAGAAGCGCTCGCGGCGTGCCAGCAGATACCCCAGGACGAACAGCGGGAACGATTCGGCGTGCACGAACCAGTCGCCAAACAGCGCGTGGGTGGGCGGATGCCGCGGCATCACCCACAGCACGCAGAACGCTTCCCACAGCATCGGCAACAGCAGCAGTGCCGGCACCGCCAGCGCGGCGGGCAAGCGCGGCCACGCGGCCAACCGCAGCGGTCGGGTCAGCGATACCAGCGCCATCAAGGCGATGGTGTAGGGCAGCAGATAGGCCAGATACCACAGATGGTTCCAGGTGATGCCGTGCTGCCAGCCATCGAAACTGCCGGCCGGCCATGGCCGCACCTGCCAGTAGCGCAACAGGAAGCTGCCGAAGCCCGGGCTGACCTTGCCGTTGCTCACGCCCTGGCAATAGGCCTGCACCGCGACCACCACGAACATGCCGAACAACAGCGGCGGCAGCAATCGCCCGCAGCGCTGCAAGGCAAAGCGCCAGGGCCTGTCCTGCGGCCGCGCCAGACCGATCGCGATGCCGGAGATCATGAACAGCAGGGGCATCCGCCAGCGGTTGAGCACGATCATCGGCCATTGCAGCCACTGCGCGGTGTGCACGCTCTTGAGGTGGAAATCCCAGTCGGCCACATAGGCCATACCCACGTGATAGAGGATCAGCAGTGCGAAGGCGAAGACGCGCAAGGCATCGATATCGTGACGGCGTTCGGTCATGGTGGTGTCGGCAGGAGGCATGCCCGCATCCTCGGCAACGCAGGCCCCAAGCAGCTGCGCCAAGGGCGGCAATGCCGTCCCCGAGTGACCAGTTGCGGTCCCACAGGGACGAACCGGGGACGGCAAGCGGGCGGTTTTGTCGAAGATGCGCGGCTGCATTCCCGAGTCAGAAGCCAGGTCTGACATTGCTAGACCTCAGTTTCACCCTTTATTGGAATTGCGGCGCGCGGCGCCGGTAACGTCGGCAGGCCAAATAGCGGCCGCAGCCAGCGCTGCTTGCGAATGACCTCATAGCTGGCCAAGCACAGCACAGCGGTTGCGACGATCAGCGTCGCACTCTCGGCTAGCTGCGGCAGCGCCAATGGCTTCAGGGAATGCGCCAGTACCACGATGATCGTCTGGTGCAGGACATATACCGGAAACACTGCAGCAGTGAGATAGCGCAGCACGGCACCATCGGCATGACGGAAACGATAGGCGAAGCCCAGGATGGCGGCGATCGCGCACCATTGTTCTACCGCCCACACGGCACGCAAGAGCAGGCGCAGGGCGGTGGGTGCCGGGTGCGCATCGTCATAGATGGAGAAGTACCAGGTGTGGATCATCAGCGCATAGCTGCAAGAGGCCAGCAGCAGTGCTACCCAGCGCAGGCGCTGTAACGATTCCCAGATGCTGGCTATTGGCGCGATCAGCACCCCGATCAGGAAGACCAGCAGGTACTGCGCGTGGTTGTACCAGTCATCGAACAGCCAGTTGGTTTGCTGGAAGCGAGCCACCAGCACCAGCCGTGCGACCGCCAGTAGCGTCAGCGGTACCAGTAACGCACCCCAGCCCTGGAGCGGACGCGCAGCCCATGCGCACAGACGCACCTTCGCTGCCGCAGGAAGCAGGCGCCAGAGCAGCCACACCACCAGGGTGTACGCCCACAGGTAGGGCAAAAACCACAGGTGATTCCAGGTGGGCAGGCGCAGGCAGTCGCCATCGGCTCCACAAAACCCTTGGTAGGCGCTCAGATACTTGGCATAAAACGCCAGATAGCCCTGGCGGTAGCCGCCGGGCAATTGTTCGACGACTTGATAGTAGGACTGTGGTGGCACGATCACGGCCATACCGAACAGCAGCGGCAGTAGCAGCTGACGCGAACGTCGGTACAGCAAGCCCTCGGGCTTGTTGTTCAGCATGAAGGCGGTGGCGACACCGGAAATCAGGAACAGCAGCGACATCCGCCACGGGCTGCTGAGCAGCATGACCGGCTCCAGCATCAGGTGGGTCGAGGAACTTTTGACGTGCCAGTCCCAGGTCACGTAATACATGCCGACGTGATAAAGCACCAATAGGCCGAAGGCGATGACGCGCAGCCAGTCCAGATCGTGACGCCTTTGCATTGGCCGCCCTGCACCAAGGATGATATGCCCCAACTACGCGAGATGACGCAGCGGGCGACCAGCGGGAAGGGACGAAACAGGGATCTTCAGGGACGAATGGGTTCCGCCGTGGGGTGACGATCGGCGCCGCCAGCCTAGAATATGGGGATGAGTACCGACCCGGCACGCACGATCCTGGAGCGCTTTCTGCCTTGGCAGCGCAGCGCAGGCATGTTGTTTTGGCTGATGGTGGTGGTGGTCAACGCCAGTGGCAACGCCGTTACCGAGTTGATGGATCGCCGGCGCGCCGGGCTGCCGATCCAGAGCTGGGAACCCTGGGTGTGGGAGATGTCCAGCGGCTTGGTCTGGCTGCTGATGCTCGTCCCCGTCATCGCCTGGTTCACGCGGAAGCTGCCGTTACATCTGGATACCTGGCGGCGCCGGCTACCCTGGTATCTGTTGGTCAGCGTGGCGGTCTCGGTGGTGCATGTCGTCACGATGGTCGGCCTGCGCATGCTGACCTATCGGCTGCTGGGCGAACATTATGATTTTGGAGCGTGGCCGCAGGAATTGTTTTACGAGTACCTCAAGGACGTACGTACTTTCGCGATCATCGTTGCGTGCATGCATGGCTACCGGTTTTTGCTGCGCCGCCTGCAGGGCGAGGTGCGGCTGCTGGCCGCGCCAGACGAAGGCCCGCCGGTCGAGCCGCTGGACCGTCCGGAACGCTTTCTGGTGCGCAAGCTGGGGCGCGACTTCCTGGTCGCCACTGCCGACATCGAATGGGTCCAGGCGTCGGGCAACTACGTCAACCTGCATGTACGCGGCCATGATTACCCACTGCGCAGCACGATGGCCGCGATCGAGGCCAGACTCGATCCGGCCGTGTTTGTGCGAATCCATCGCAGCTACATCGTCAACCTGGGCTGCGTGGTGTCGATCGAACCGCTGGACGCAGGCGAGGCGCGCGTGCACCTGTCCGGCAATGGCCAGCTGCCCTGCAGCCGTCGTTACCTGGCGCCGCTGCGGCGCGCCGCCGGACATGCCGAGGCGCCAGCGGTCCCGGCTGTGCCGGGCTGAACAGCATGCCCACCGCGTTCCGCCACCGTCGCCCGCTTGCTAAACTAGCCAGCTTGTTTGCCGGAAGTCCGTCATGATCGAAACCAATCCGATCCGCCAGCGCATCACCGATCTCAATGATCGCGTGCTCTCGCTCAGGGGGTATCTTTGACTACGACGTCAAGAAAGAGCGTCTAGAAGAAGTCAGCCGGGAGCTTGAGAGCCCCGATGTGTGGAACGACGCCGAGCGCGCGCAGGCCCTGGGCCGCGAACGCTCGCTGCTGGAAAAGACCGTCATCGGCATCGCCGATGTGCTGGCCGGCCTGAGCGATGCGGCCGATCTGCTGGAACTGGCCGAAAGCGAGCAGGACGAGGACACCGCGGTGGCGGTGATCGCCGATCTGGACAAGTACCAGACCCATGTCGAGAAGCTGGAATTCCAGCGCATGTTCTCCGGCCAGATGGACGGCGCCAACGCGTTCGTCGACATCCAGGCCGGCGCCGGCGGCACCGAGGCGCAGGACTGGGCCGAAATCCTGTTGCGCATGTACCTGCGCTGGGCCGAGTCGCGCGGCTGGAAGACCGAGCTGATGGAAGTGTCCGGCGGCGAAGTGGCGGGCATCAAGTCGGCCACGATCCGCATCGAGGGCGAGTACGCCTATGGCTGGCTGAAGACCGAGATCGGCGTGCACCGGCTGGTGCGCAAGTCGCCGTTCGATTCGGACAACCGCCGGCATACCAGCTTCACCTCGGTGTTCGTGTCGCCGGAAGTGGACGACAACATCGAGATCGACATCAACCCGGCCGATCTGCGCACCGACGTGTATCGCTCATCGGGCGCCGGTGGTCAGCACGTCAACAAGACCGAATCGGCAGTGCGCATTACGCATATTCCGACCAATACCGTGGTCGCCTGCCAGACCGGCCGCAGCCAGCACCAGAACCGCGACAACGCGATGAAGATGCTGGCCGCCAAGTTGTATGAGCTGGAAGTGCAGAAGCGCAACGTCGAGCGCGACGCGCTGGAAGCCACCAAGTCCGACATCGGCTGGGGCAGCCAGATCCGCAACTACGTGCTCGACCAGAGCCGCATCAAGGATCTGCGCACCGGCATCGAACGCAGCGACACGCAGAAAGTGCTGGACGGCGACCTGGACGAATTCGTCGAGGCCAGCCTCAAGGCCGGTCTGGCGGCAGGCTCCAAGCGCCTGGATGCCTGACCGCAGCAAGACCTCGCCGCGCCCGCCGCGCAGCGACGTCTTTTTTCGCGGACGCTGCGACATGTGCAGCGCCGCGCAGCCTGTACATCGCCACGCAGTCCCGTTGCGCCGTGCAGTTGTCACCGATACACCGTAAAACGCAGGAACCGGCCAGCCCGGTTCCGCATTCTCCACCGGGCACGCGCCCGACCTATCGCAGACCGATTCCCGCCATGACCGAGCAGACCCCCGCGCCGCAGATCCCCGCCGACGAGAACAGCCTCATCGCCGAGCGTCGCGCGAAACTGGGCGCGTTGCGCGGCCAGGGCATCGCCTATCCCAACGATTTCGTGCGCGAACACTTCGCCGGCGATCTGCAGGCCGAATTTGCCGATGCCGACACCTGGACCTCCGAGGCACTGGAAGCGAGCGGCCGCACGGTCAGGATGGCCGGCCGCCTGATGGCCAAGCGGGTGATGGGCAAGGCCAGCTTTGCGCAGATCCAGGACGAGTCCGGGCGCGTGCAGCTGTTCCTGCAGGGCAATGTGCTGGGCGATGCCTATGCCGCGTTCAAGGGCTGGGATGTCGGCGACATCGTGGCGGTGGAGGGCGGGCTGACCCGCACCAAGACCGGCGAGCTGTCGGTCAAGGCCAGTGCGTTGCGCCTGCTGACCAAGTCGCTGCGTCCGTTGCCGGACAAGTGGCACGGCCTGTCGGACGTGGAGCAGCGCTATCGCCAGCGTTACGTCGATCTGATCGTCACTCCGGAGGCGCGCGAGGTCTTCATCAAGCGCTCCAGGATCATCCGCGCGATCCGCGCCTGGCTGGATACGCGCCGCTTCCTGGAAGTGGAAACGCCGATGATGCATTACATCCCCGGTGGCGCCACCGCCAAGCCGTTCACCACCCACCACAACGCGCTGGACCTGGACCTGTACCTGCGCGTGGCGCCGGAGCTGTACCTCAAGCGGCTGGTGGTCGGTGGGCTGGAACGGGTCTACGAGATCAACCGCAATTTCCGCAACGAGGGCGTGTCGACCCGGCACAACCCCGAGTTCACCATGCTCGAGCTCTACGAGGCCTATGCCACGTACCACGAGATCATGGACCTGACCGAGCAGGTGATCCGCGACACCGCGCAGTCGGTACTGGGCACCGCCCAGGTGAACTGGGACGGCGCCGCCATCGATCTGGCGCCGGCTTTCCGGCGCTGGCGCATGGATGAGGCCGTTCGTCACCACAATCCGGAGATCAGCGCGGCCGATTGCACCGATCGCGATGCGCTGCTGCGCCATTGCGAACGGCTGAAGATCAAGGTCAAGCCCTCCTACGGTTGGGGCAAGTTGCTGCTGGAAATCTTCGAGGCCACCGTGGAACACACCCTGGTGCAGCCGACCTTCATTACCGACCACCCGGTCGAGGTGTCGCCGCTGGCGCGTTCCAGCGACACCGAGCCGGGGTACACCGACCGCTTCGAGCTGTTCATCAACGGCAAGGAGCTCGCCAATGGCTTCTCCGAGCTCAACGACCCGGAAGACCAGGCCGCGCGCTTCCAGGCGCAGGTGCAGGCCAAGGACGGTGGAGACGACGAAGCGATGCATTACGACGCCGACTACATCCGTGCGTTGGAGTACGGCATGGCGCCGACCGGCGGCCTGGGCATCGGCATCGACCGGCTGGTGATGCTGCTGACCGGCAGCACCTCGATCCGCGATGTGCTGCTGTTCCCGTATATGCGTCCGGAAGCCTGATCTTTTTTGTGCCGTCGGCGTGCCGACGGCACAGATACTGCATATGCTAGAGCGGAGCCCCGAATGGCGTATCGTCGGGGGAGTCGGCACAGCGGCCGGCGTCATCGCTTTTCCGTTCTCGGGATAGAGGAGCAACGGCTATGCAGGATGTTTTGGGTAATCTTGCCGGCGTATCGTCGGCGGATCCATCGGGAAGCTGGTCGGAAAAGGCGGATCTGGGATTGAACATCGTCATTGTCGATGACCAGATGTCTGCGCGGACGATGCTGCGCCACGTCATCGAGGACATCGCACCGGAGTTGAAAGTCTACGATTTCGGTGACCCGCTCGACGCGCTGGCGTGGTGCGAGGCCGGACGGGTTGATCTGTTGCTGCTCGACTACCGCATGCCCGGCATGGATGGGCTGGAGTTCGCCCGGCGTCTGCGCCGGCTGCCCAGCCATCGCGATATTCCGATCATCCTGATCACCATCGTCGGTGACGAGCCGATCCGCCAGGCGGCGCTGGAAGCGGGCGTGATCGATTTCCTGGTCAAGCCAATCCGCCCGCGCGAACTGCGTGCGCGCTGCGCCAATTTGCTGCAGCTGCGTCAGCAGAGCGAAAGCGTCAAGCAACGCGCACTGTCGCTGGAGCAGCGTCTGCTGGCCAGCATGAACGAGGTCGAGGAGCGCGAACGCGAGACGCTGTCGCGACTGGCGCGTGCCATCGAGTACCGCGACTCGGGCACCAGCGCCTTCCTGGAGCGCATGTCGCACGTGGCCGGCCTGATCGCCGAGCAGCTCGGCTTGTCGGAAGAAGAAGTGCGCATCATCGAGATGGCCGCACCGCTGCACGACATGGGCAAGATCGCCATTCCCGATGCGGTGCTGCTCAAGCCGGGCAAGCTCACCGACGACGAGATGAGCATCATGAAGCGGCATCCGCGGATCGGCTACGAGCTGCTCAGCGGCAGCCAGAACCGCTTCATCCAGGTCGGCGCCCTGATCGCGCTGCGTCACCACGAGCGCTACGACGGCACCGGCTATCCGGATGGACTGGTGGGCGAGGCGATTCCGCTGGAAGCGCGCATCGTGGCGGTGGCCGACGTCTTCGACGCACTGTTGTCGCCGCGCCCGTACAAGGAGGCCTGGACCATGGACGCCGCGCTGGCTTATCTCTACGCACAACGCGGTCGCCTGTTCGACCCACGCTGTGTGGATGCGCTGCTGCGCGGCCGCGCGCAGCTGGACCAGATCTGCGGCGAATTCTCGACCGCATCGGCACGACCCGGGGTGTAAGGCTATGAATCCGTTCGGAAGGATCCGGCAGCGGTTGATGAATCGACCTGACAGCGAACATGGCCAGGCGATCGTCCGCATCGTTCTGATCAGCCTGATCCTGTCGTATGTCCTCGTGCCGAGTGTCCGGCACAGTTTGCCGCTGCACCAGCACACCGGTGTCTTGGTCATCGTGCTGACAGGTCTCGGGCTTGGCCTGGCGTTGTTTGGATGGCTGCTGTGGCGACCCGACCGCTCCGATGCGCGTCGTATCCTGGGCATGCTGGCCGATTACGGGTTGATGGCGGCCGGCATGATCCAGATGGGCGAGCCGCTGGCCTGGGTTTATGTCGTGGTGATGTGGGTCACCGTCGGTAATGGCCTGCGCTACGGCAACCGCTATCTGTATCTTGCGGTGGCAATGGCGGTGGTGAGCTTTTCCACGACGCTGTCGATGACCGAATACTGGCAACGCAACCAGCGCCTTGGGGTCGGGCTTGCGGTTGGTCTGGCCGCCGTTCCGCTGTATTTCTCCAGTCTGCTGCGGCAGTTGACCCGTGCAACCGCCGAGGCGCGCCGCGCCAGCGAGGCCAAGAGCCGCTTTCTGGCCAACATGAGTCACGAGTTTCGGACACCGCTGAACGGTCTGTCCGGAATGACCGAGGTATTGGCAACGACGCGTCTGGACGATGAGCAGCGCGAATGCCTGAAAACCATTCAAGCCTCCACACGCAGTCTGCTGGCGCTGGTGGAGGAGGTGCTGGACATCTCGGCCATCGAAGCCGGCAAGCTCCGCATCAATGCGTCCGATTTCGCATTGCGCGATACGCTGCAGGCCATTGCGCTGATCCTGGAACCGCAGGCGAAGACCAAGGGCCTGGACTACCGGGCGAACGTGGCAGAGAACGTGCCGACGCTCTTGCATGGGGATGCGATCCACCTGCAGCAAATCCTGCTCAATCTGGTCGGCAATGCGGTCAAGTTCACCGATCATGGCCGCGTGCAGCTGACCGTGGCGGTCAGCAATGCCCAGGCGGCGACCGCAGTGCATGCCCGCGCCGGACTGCGGCTGCGGTTCGAGATTCTGGATACCGGTATCGGCGTGCCGGTCGACATGCGCCCGCGCCTGTTCGAGGCCTTCGAACAGGCCGATACCGGACTGGCCCGGCGGTTCGAAGGCAGCGGGCTGGGAACGACCATCGCGCGGGGACTGGTCCAGTCGATGGGCGGCGCAATCGGTTTCGATGAAAATCCAGAAGGCGGTAGCCTGTTCTGGTTCGAGCTCCCGTTCGGTCCGGCGACCGCCAAGCCGGCCACCTCGACACCGCCCGTGTTGCAGGACGCCGATGCCACAACGATCCCGGGCAACGTGATCGCGTTTGCCGATCCATTCCTGCGCCACCGTGCCCGCGTACGCAGCATGATGATCCTGGTGGCAGACGATCACCTGGCCAACCGCCTGGTCCTGCAGCGGCTGTTGCAGAAAGCGGGACATCGCGTGACCTGCGTGGATGGGGGTGAGGCCGTGCTGGACGCGTTGGCCGAAACCGACTACGACGCCGCCATCGTCGACCTGCACATGCCCGGCGTCAGCGGCCTGGACATGCTCAAGCAACTGCGGGTCATGCAGGCGGGTGGCAAACCGGGCACCCCGGTGGTGGTGCTGAGTGCCGACGTGACACCCGAGTCGATTCGCAGTTGCGAGCAAGCGGGTGCATATGCATTTCTGGCAAAGCCCGTTGCGGCGGTCAAGCTGCTGGACACCCTGGCCGACATTGCCGTCAACCAGAAATTGCGTCAGGCCGATCCGGTCATCGTCCAGCGTGGCCCGGCGTTGAGCGGTGTGGTGCTCGATCCTGCGGTCCTGGACGAACTGGCCGAACTGGGCATGGGGAAGGAATTCGAACGCGAGTTCATCCAACAGTGCCTCAGCGATGCGGCTGCCTGTGTGGTGCAGCTTGGCAAGGCCGCCGCCGACCAGGACTGGGAGCGGTTGCGCGAGCATGCGCATGCCGTCAAGGGGGTGTCCAGCAATCTCGGGCTGGTCGGACTGGCCGAGCAGGGCGGTGAGTTGATGCGGCTTTCCGAAGCCCAGTTACGCGCCGAATGGCGGCAGCGGCTGGAGCAGCTCAATCACGGGTTGATGCAAGGACGCGAAGCGCTTGCCCTGCGGGCCCAGAAAGCATCCGATGGCGACGTCACGGGCAACGGCGATTCGGGCTGAGCAAAGCCCGGCCATCGGCCGGGCCTGATTCCCCCAGTATTGGATCGACCAAAAATCAGGCAACGCTTGCGCCGGCTCGGCGATTTTGTGCCTTGACCAGGCGGTCCATCGTACGCAGCGATTTGTCGCTCAGGGCCAGCGCCGTGTCGACCCAGACTTCGGTAATGCGCAGCAATTCGTCGTAAGGCACTGCCTGTGCCAGATTGCGCGCCGCGTTCATTGCCAGATAGGAATTGGAGATGCGCTTCTGCTGGCGGATGAGGGTCTGGGTAGCCGCGACGCCCTGTCCCTTGGGTACCAGCACGTCCACGATCCCCATCGCATGCATCTCTTCGCTGCTGTAGATGCGTCCATCGAGAATGATCTTCTCTGCCAGTTGGGGCGAAACGCGACGGCACAGGAAGGAATACGCGCCCATGCCCGGAAACAGGCCGAACAGGACCTCGGGCAGCCCCATGCCGATGCCTTCCTCGGCAACGATGGTGTGGCAGGCCAGCGCCATCTCCAGCCCGCCTCCCAATGCATCGCCTTGCAGCAGCGCAATGCTGCGTACGTCCCCACCGAAGCCGACATGCAGGTGATGGACGCCTTCCACGCAGCGAATCGCATAACGCATGAGCTGCTCGCGATTCTGTTCGCGGATCAAGCGTGCGAACAGGTCCAGATCGCCGCCGAGATTGAATGCGTTCGCGTCGGAGGCCAGTACGAAATGGCGGAGCTCGCCGGTGCGACGCTCATGCGGAGCGCGGGTGATGGTGCTCATGATCTCCCACATGTCTTCCAGCAAGTCGGTCCGGCAGCACGGCCGTACTCCGGCATCCGCGTCCGCATGCATAAACAACCAGTGGGTGCCGTCGGCGACCGATGAGTCAACACGAATGGTGGGGTGAGGACGGCCGAGGTAGCGCTTTTCAATCGTGTTCATGGGCATGATCCTGGGAGGGCCCGCGATGGGAGAGTGGATGCCGGCGGGCGCGCACGATCCACTCCAAATCGATGCTACACCGGCACTATCTCCATGAACGCAGAGGGCTTTCCCATCGCCGGGAAAGCCCTCTGGTGTGCATCTTCGGCAGGGTCTTCACTTCCTGCCGGGACATGTCTGCGATTACCTGGGTGGCGTATCCCGCAATTCGCGGCGCAGGATTTTGCCGACGTTGGTTTTCGGCAGTTCCTTGCGGAACTCGATCACTCGCGGCTGCTTGTAGCCGGTCAGGTTGGCGCGGCAGTGCGCCTTGACGGCGTCGGCGGTCAGGGCAGGGTCCTTCTTCACGATGACGGCCTTGACGATCTCGCCGGACTTCTCGTCCGGTACGCCGACGGCGGCCACTTCCAGCACGCCGGGCATCTCGGCAATCACGTCCTCGATCTCGTTCGGATACACGTTGAAGCCGGACACCAGGATCATGTCCTTCTTGCGGTCGACGATGTAGACGAAGCCCTGTTCGTCCATCCGCGCGATATCACCGGTATGCAGCCAGCCGTCGGCATCCATGACCTTGGCGGTTTCTTCGGGCTTCTTCCAGTAGCCCTTCATCACCTGCGGGCCCTTGATGCACAGCTCGCCGATCTCGCCCAATGGCAGCGCCACACCGGCGTCGTCCTTGATGCAGGCATCGGTGGACGGAATCGGCAGGCCGATCGAGCCGTTGTAGTCCTTCAGGTCCATCGGGTTGATGCAGGCGGCCGGCGAGGTTTCGGTCAGGCCGTAGGCCTCGACCAGGGTCAGGCCGGTGACTTTTTTCCAGCGTTCGGCGACCGAACGTTGCACCGCCATGCCGCCGCCGAGGGTCATCTTGAGCGAGGAGAAATCCACCTGATCGAAGCCGGGGGTATTGAGCAGGCCGTTGAACAGCGTGTTGACCCCGGTGAAGGCGGTGAAGCGGGTCTTCTTCAGTTCCTTGACGAAGCCGGGCATGTCGCGCGGATTGCTGATCAGGTGATTGCAGCCGCCGATCTTCATGAAGACCAGGCCGTTGGCCGTCAATGCGAAGATGTGGTACAGCGGCAGCGCGGTGATCACCACCTCGGCGCCTTCTTCCAGCTTGCCGGTGCCGGCAAGCCACTGATGGGCCTGCTGCATGTTGGCCACCAGATTGCGGTGGGTGAGCATCGCGCCCTTGGCCACGCCGGTGGTGCCGCCGGTGTACTGCAGGAAGGCGATGTCGTCGGGCT
Source organism: Xanthomonas sp. LMG 8993 (assembly GCF_009835065.2). NCBI lineage: Bacteria > Pseudomonadati > Pseudomonadota > Gammaproteobacteria > Lysobacterales > Lysobacteraceae > Xanthomonas > Xanthomonas sp. LMG 8993. The sequence goes on from NZ_QVIF02000006.1 coordinate 163,921, forward strand.
CGATCTGCAAGGTCGGCACGCTGTGCTTGCGGCCCAGCGCCAGTGCGTCGCGGAAACGGATCGCGCCATTGAGGCGGTAATCGGGCACCAGCTTCTTGACGTACTTGACGACGAAATTGACCAGCGCCGCTTTCGGGAAGCCGAGCATGTCGCCCAGCCCGGTGGTGATCACCTGCTTGACCGGGGTGTCGGCGATGACCTGCTGCACGGTGGTGCCGAAGTTGTCGATCACCACCAGCACGCTGGCACCGGAGTCGATCAGCTGATGCTTCAGCTCGCGCGGGGTGTACAGCGGATTGACGTTGACCACGGTCAGGCCGGCACGCAGGATGCCGAAGGTGGCGACCGGATACTGCAGGCAGTTGGGCATCATCAGGGCGACGCGGTCGCCTTTCTTCAACTGCAGTTCGCCAAGCAGATAGGCGGCGAACTGCTCGACCAGTTGATCAGCTTCGCGATAGGTGATGGTCTTGCCGAAGCTGTGATACGCGGGGCGGTCGGCAAACCGCTCGACCGAGGTGGCGAACACCTCGGCCACGGTACGGAACTGCTCCAGATCGATCTCGGCGGCAACGCCGGCCGGATAACTTTGCAACCAAGGACGTGCCTGATTCATCTGCCCCCCTCCAGGGTATTCGGTACGTGACGCGGTGTGTTCCACGGCACTACAACAGCGGGCAGCATACCGTCATGGATGGAAAAGGCGAAGCGTGATGCAGAGCAGCATTCAAGCGTGGTGGCGGGTCGGGCTGGTCGCGATTTTGGTCGTGGCCTTGAGCGGTTGCACGCGTGCCGCACCGGAGCAACGGCTACGCGCAACACTGGAAGCGATGCATCAGGCGATCGAGGCGCGGCAGATTGGCGCGGCGATGGCGCCGGTGGCCGAGGACTTTGTCGGCGAACAAGGGCTGGACGCAGCCGGGCTGCGGCGACTGATGCAACTGCAGATGCTGGGCAACCGCCGCATCGGCGTGACCCTGGGGCCGGTGGAGGTGCAGCTGCGCGACGACACCGCGCGCGTGCGCTTCACCGCGCTGCTGACCGGTGGCAGCGGACGCTGGCTGCCCGAGCAGGCACAGACCTATCAGGTGACCACCGGCTGGCGCCTGCAGGACGGCGACTGGCAGCTGACGCACGCGCAATGGGAGCCCGCGGGGCGCTGAGCACGGCGACTCCGGTGTGCGCATCGTCAGGCGAGCGCGGCCGGTGTCTGGTGGCAAGGTATCTCCCCCGTTGCGCTGCGTCGCGTGCAGCGTCTTGCTGCCTCCGACGACGGTTCACCGTCCCGGCGTTGGCGAGTTCTGGCCACCCAAAACGACACTCCCGCCAGGCGGCGGGAGTGTCGTCGAGCTGATGGCGCAGCGCGCCTTGCGATCAGGCTGCCTTGCGTGCGGCCAGTTGGCGCAGCACGTACTGCAGCAGGCCGCCGTGCTTGAAGTACTCCACTTCCTTGGGCGTCAGCAGCAGCACCTTGACCTGGAACTGCTTGACGCTGCCGTCGGACTTTCTGGCATCCACGGTGGCACGGCGGCTGGCGCCGTCCTGCAGGCCGGTAATGTCCAGCACTTCGGAACCATCCAGGCCCAGCGTCTGCGCGTTTTCGTTCTCCAGGAACTGCAGCGGCAGCACGCCCATGCCGACCAGGTTGGAGCGATGGATACGCTCGAAGCTCTCGGCGATCACCGCCTTGACGCCGAGCAGGTTGGTGCCCTTGGCCGCCCAGTCGCGCGAGGAGCCGGTGCCGTATTCCTTGCCGGCCAGCACCACCAGCGGCACGCCGTCGGCCTTGTACTTCACTGCCGCATCGTAGATCGCCAGTTTTTCCGGCGCCGCGCCGTCCTTTCCGTAGTACAGCGTGTTGCCGCCTTCTTCGCCGCCGAACATCAGGTTCTTGATGCGGATGTTGGCGAAGGTACCGCGCACCATCACGTCGTCATTGCCGCGGCGGCTGCCGTAGCTGTTGAAGTCGGCCGGTTGCACGCCGCGCTCCTGCAGGAAACGGCCCGCCGGCGAATCCTTCTTGATGTTGCCGGCCGGCGAGATGTGGTCGGTGGTGATCGAGTCGCCGAACAGGCCCATGATGCGCGCACCGTGCACGTCCTCGACATGGCCGACCTGCATGGTCATGCCGTCGAAGTAGGGCGGGTTCTTGATGTAGGTCGAGGCCGCGTCCCATTCGTACAGCGCACCATCCGGGGAGGCGATGGTGTTCCAGCGGCTATCGCCCTTGAACACGTCGGCGTAGTTCTGCTTGAACATCTCCGGGCCGACGGTGGCGGCGATGGTGTCGCCGATTTCCTTGTTGCTCGGCCAGATGTCGCGCAGATACACCGGCTGCCCGTCGCTACCGGTGCCCAGCGGATCGGTGGTGAGGTTGATGTCGGTGGTGCCGGCGATCGCGTACGCCACCACCAGCGGCGGCGAGGCGAGGTAGTTCATCTTCACTTCGGGATGCACGCGACCTTCGAAGTTGCGGTTGCCCGACAACACCGAAGACACCACCAGGTCGTCCTTGGCGATCGCCGCAGACACATCGTCCGGCAGCGGGCCGGAGTTGCCGATGCAGGTGGTGCAGCCGTAGCCGACCACGTAGAAACCGAGCGTTTCCAGATCGGCGAGCACGCCGGCCTTGCTCAGGTAATCGGTGACCACGCGCGAGCCCGGCCCGAGCGAAGTCTTCACCCACGGCTGCGCCTTCAGCCCCTTGGCCGCCGCGTTACGCGCGAGCAAGCCGGCGCCCAGCATCACTGCCGGGTTGGAGGTGTTGGTGCACGAGGTGATCGCGGCGATCACCACCGAGCCGTCGCGCAGCTGCCAGCCGGCACCGCTGTCGGTGGAACTCTCGGCCTGCGCTGCCTTGGCGCCGACCGCAGTGCCGCCGCCGCCTTCGTTCTTCAGCCGGTCTTCCTGCTTGATATCGGTCAGGCGCTTGCTGCGCGCATCCACGAACGGCTTGAGGCTCTCGCGGAAGTTGGACTGCATGTCTTCCAGCAGCACGCGGTCCTGCGGGCGCTTGGGGCCGGCCAGCGACGGCTTGACCTCGCCCATGTCCAGCTCCAGCGTGGCGCTGTACTGCGCCGGCGGGGTGTTGGCGTCGTGCCACAGGCCCTGCGCCTTGGCATAGGCTTCGACCAGCGCGATCTGCTCCTCGCTGCGGCCGGACAGGCGCAGATAGGTCAGCGATTCGTCGTCGACCGGGAAGATGCCGCAAGTGGCGCCGTATTCCGGTGCCATGTTGCCGATGGTGGCGCGGTCGGCCAGCGGCAGATGCTGCAGGCCTTCGCCGTAGAACTCGACGAACTTGCCGACCACGCCGGCCTTGCGCAGCATCTGGGTGACGGTGAGCACCAGATCGGTGGCGGTGGCGCCTTCGGGCAGCTTGCCGCTGAGCTTGAAGCCGACCACCTGCGGGATCAGCATCGACGAGGGCTGCCCCAGCATCGCGGCCTCGGCCTCGATCCCGCCCACGCCCCAGCCCAGCACGCCGATGCCGTTGATCATGGTGGTATGGCTGTCGGTGCCGAACACGGTGTCCGGGTAGGCGATCTGTGTTCCGTCCTTGTCCGCGCTCATCACCACGCGCGCCAGATTCTCCAGGTTCACCTGGTGGACGATGCCGGTGTTGGGCGGCACCACCTTGAAGTTTTCGAACGCCTTCTGGCCCCAGCGCAGGAAGCCGTAGCGTTCCTGGTTGCGCTGGAATTCGATCTTGCCGTTGAGGTCGAGCGCATCGGCCGAGCCGAACACGTCCACCTGCACCGAGTGGTCGATGACCAGCTCGGAGGGGATCTGCGGGTTGATCTGGTCGGCGTTGCCGCCGAGCTTGACCACGGCATCACGCATCGCGGCCAGGTCGACCACACACGGCACGCCGGTGAAGTCCTGTAGCACCACGCGGGCGGGCATGAAGGCGATTTCGATATCGGGCTCGGCGGTGGGGTCCCACTTGGCGACCGCTTCGATATGGTCCTTGCCGACGGTGACACCGCCGTCCTCGTGCCGGAGCAGGTTCTCCAGCAGGATCTTCATCGAATAGGGCAGATGGCCGATATCGAAGCGCTCGCCCAGCTTCGGCAGGCTGTAGTACTCGTAGCGCTTGCCGTGGACCTCAAGCGAGGTGCGGGTGGAAAAGGAATCGCTCATGCATCACTCCTATGGCTGCAGGCTGTAGGTCTGTTTGGAACAGTGTGACCAATTCAGTGTGTACGTTCGGTTGCAGGACAGGGTATGTGGCCTTGAGTACGACAAGTCAAGTATGTAAAATCGGCGCATACTTTCTGCCGGGGTCACCTCCATGGAAGCCACAGTTGCCGAACGCGGACAGATCACGCTGCCCAAGGCCGTGCGCGATGCCCTGGGCCTGACCAAGGGCACCACGCTCAAGATCGAGCTCGACGGCGGGCGCATCATCCTGCGCAAGGACGTCAGCGAGGCGCTGCGCAAGGTGCGCGGCAAGTTCAAGCTGGTCGACGGGCTGACCAGCACCGACGAGGCGATGCGCGCCATCCGCGGCCGCGCCCCCGGGGATCCGTTCGACCCATGATCGCTCTGGATTCCTCGGTGCTGCTGGACATCCTGGTCGGCGATGCGGTCTACGGCGAGGTGTCGGAGATCTGCATCGGCGATGCGCTGGCGCGCGACGAGGTGGTGGTCTGCGATGCGGTGGTGGCCGAGGTGCTGGCCATGCTCGATACCCAGGTCGACCTGATGGAAACCCTGGCCTCGATCGGGGTGCGTTACGAAGCCACCCAGGAAGCGGCGGCGGTACGCGCCGGCCATATGAACAAGCGCTTCCGCGCGCGCGGCGGCAAACGCGAGCGGGTGGTGGCCGATTTCCTGATCGGCGCCCACGCGCTGCTCCAGTGCGACGGGTTGATCACCCGCGACGAGGGCTTTTTCCGCGACTACTTCAAGGGTTTGAAGATCATTGTTCCCAAACCCGCAAGCTGATCCACGTTTCGCGTCTACACATTCACTGTTGTCTTTCGGAGAATCCGCATGTTGGAAGCCTACCGCCACCACGTTGCAGAGCGCGCCGCGCTCGGTATCCCGCCGCTGCCGCTGACCGCGCAGCAGACCGCCGAGGTCATCGAGCTGCTGAAGGCTCCGCCGGCGGGTGAAGAAGAGTTCCTGGTCGAGCTGCTCAGCCAGCGCGTGCCGGCCGGCGTCGACGATGCCGCCAAGGTCAAGGCTTCGTACCTGGCCGCGGTGGCCTTCGGCACCGAGAAGACCGCGCTGATCAGCCCCACCCGTGCGACCGAGCTGCTCGGCACCATGCTGGGTGGCTACAACATCCAGCCGCTGATCGACCTGCTCGACAACGCCGAGCTGGGCGCCACCGCCGCCGAAGCGCTCAAGCACACCTTGCTGGTGTTCGACGCCTTCCACGACGTGCAGGAAAAGGCCGAAGCCGGTAACGCGCATGCCAAGGCCGTGCTGCAGAGCTGGGCCGACGCCGAGTGGTTCACCAGCAAGCCGGAAGTGCCGCAGAGCATGACCGTCACCGTGTTCAAGGTGCCGGGCGAGACCAACACCGACGACCTGTCGCCGGCCCCGGATGCGACCACGCGCCCGGACATCCCGCTGCACGCGCTGGCGATGCTGAAGAACAAGCGCGACGGCGCGGCCTTCGAGCCGGAAGAAGACGGCAAGCGCGGCCCGATCCAGGCCATCGCCGATCTCAAGGACAAGGGCCATCTGGTCGCCTACGTGGGCGATGTGGTCGGTACCGGTTCCTCGCGCAAGTCGGCGACCAACTCGGTGCTGTGGTGGACCGGCGAGGACATTCCGTTCATTCCGAACAAGCGCTTCGGCGGCGTGTGCCTGGGCAGCAAGATCGCCCCGATCTTCTACAACACGATGGAAGACGCCGGCGCGTTGCCGATCGAGCTGGACGTGTCGCAGATGGAGCACGGCGATGTGGTTGAGCTGCGTCCGTACGACGGCAAGGCGCTGAAGAACGGGCAGGTGATCGCCGAGTTCGCGATGAAGTCGGATGTGCTGTTCGACGAAGTGCGCGCCGGTGGCCGCATTCCGCTGATCGTCGGCCGCGGCCTGACCGCCAAGGCGCGCGAGTTCCTGGGCCTGCCGGCCTCGGACCTGTTCCGCCTGCCGATGGACCCGCCGGACACCGGCAAGGGCTTCTCGCTCGCGCAGAAGATGGTCGGCCGCGCCTGCGGCTTGCCGGAAGGCCAGGGCATGCGCCCGGGTACCTATTGCGAGCCGAAGATGACCTCGGTGGGCTCGCAGGACACCACCGGCCCGATGACCCGCGACGAGCTGAAGGACCTGGCGTGCCTGGGCTTCTCGGCCGACCTGGTGATGCAGTCGTTCTGCCACACCGCCGCTTACCCGAAGCCGGTGGACGTGAAGACCCACCACACCCTGCCGGAGTTCATCTCCACCCGTGGCGGCGTTTCGCTGCGCCCGGGCGACGGCGTGATCCACAGCTGGCTCAACCGCATGCTGCTGCCGGACACCGTGGGTACCGGCGGCGACTCGCACACGCGTTTCCCGATCGGCATCTCGTTCCCGGCCGGCTCCGGCCTGGTGGCCTTCGCCGCCGCCACCGGCGTGATGCCGCTGGACATGCCCGAGAGCGTGCTGGTGCGCTTCAAGGGTGAAATGCAGCCGGGCGTGACGCTGCGTGACCTGGTCAACGCGATCCCGCTGTACGCAATCAAGGACGGTCTGCTGACCGTGGCCAAGCAGGGCAAGAAGAACATCTTCTCCGGCCGCATCCTGGAAATCGAAGGCCTGCCGAACCTGAAGGTGGAACAGGCGTTCGAGCTGTCCGATGCCTCGGCCGAGCGTTCGGCGGCCGGTTGCACCGTGCACTTGGACAAGGCGCCGATCATCGAATACCTGACCAGCAACATCACCCTGCTGCGCTGGATGATTGCCGAAGGCTATGCCGATGCGCGCACGCTGGGCCGCCGCATCAAGAAGATGGAAGAGTGGCTGGCCGATCCGCAGCTGCTGCAGCCCGATGCCGACGCCGAGTACGCCGCCGTCATCGAGATCGACCTGGCCGACATCCACGAGCCGATCGTGGCGTGCCCGAACGACCCGGACGACGTCAAGACGCTGTCCGACGTGGCCGGTGCGGCGATCGACGAGGTGTTCATCGGTTCGTGCATGACCAACATCGGTCACTTCCGTGCCGCTGCCAAGTTGCTGGAAGGCAAGCGCGATATCCCGACCCGTCTGTGGGTTGCACCGCCGACCAAGATGGACGCCTCCGAGCTGACCAAGGAAGGCCATTACGGTACCTTCGGCGCGGCCGGTGCACGCATGGAAATGCCGGGCTGCTCGCTGTGCATGGGCAACCAGGCGCAGGCACGCGAGGGCGCCACGGTGTTCTCCACCTCCACGCGTAACTTCCCGAATCGTCTGGGCCGCAATACCAACGTGTACCTGGGTTCGGCGGAACTGGCGGCGATCTGCTCGCGTCTGGGCCGTATCCCGACCAAGGACGAGTACATGGCCGATGTGGGCGTGATCAAGACCAGTGGCGATCAGATCTACCGCTACATGAACTTCGATCAGATCCAGGAATATCAGGACGTGGCCGATACCGTTGCTGCCTGATCCAGTTGGTTGATCACCTGTTCGAAAAACGCCCGGCGATGCCGGGCGTTTTTCGTTATTCGGGCGATGACTTCGTTTTGGCTGCGCAATGTCGGGAGTTAAGGCAATCGCAGTTAACTCGTCTGTCGCATTGCAACAAAAATCTGAAGTCGGCAGGTCTAGAGTGGTGCCGCTCCCATCGCTCTGATTGATCTCCAATGCCTACTTGCACGATCGCTGGTCAAACGCTGCATTACGCACAATACGGTCAAGGGTTTCCGGTGTTGCTTGGCCACAGTTATCTCTGGGACGCGGCCATGTGGGAGCCGCAGATCCAGGCGCTTTCGCAGCACTATCGGGTCATCGTTCCCGAGTTGTGGGGGCACGGGCAATCGGCAGCGCTGCCAGCGGGCACGCAGACGGTTGGCGATCTTGCCAGGCAGATGCTGCTGCTGCTGGATGCGCTGGAACTGCCGCAATGCGCGGTGGTCGGCCTGTCGGTCGGCGGCATGTGGGGCGCCGAGCTGGCGCTGCTGGCACCGCAGCGCGTGCGCAGCCTGGTGCTGATGGATACCTTCCTGGGTGCCGAGCCGCAAGCCACGCAAACGCGTTATTTCGGTCTGCTCGATGCGATCGAAGCGGCCGGGCAGGTGACGCCTGAGTTGATCGAGGCGATCGTGCCGATCTTTTTCCGCCCCGGCATCGATCTGAATTCCGCGCTGCCGGCTGCGTTTGCGCAGCGTCTGGCGGCGCTGTCGGCCGAGCAGTTGCGCACCTCCATCGTGCCGCTGGGCCGGCTGATCTTCGGGCGCGCGGATCGCCTGGAGGCGATGGCCGCGCTGGATCCGGCCAGCACCTTCCTGCTCGGTGGCGCAGACGATATTCCGCGCCCGCCCGAAGAGCTGTGGCTGATGGCCGAGGTGATCGGGTGCGACTACGAGCTGATTCCCGATGCTGGGCACATCGCATCGCTGGAGAATCCGGCCTTCGTCACTGCGCAATTGCTGGGTTGGTTGAAGCGCACCGTGGCATCGGATTCGACGCGGATGCAAAGGCGCGCGCTTGAAGACAACAGTCAGGCACAGGCATCGCTCTCATGATGTGCCGCTGATCTGGCGATCAGAACGACACCATGCGTTGCTTGCAAGCATGAGCACCGGCCACCTCAGTTGGCGCTGCTTGCAACCATGAGCACCGACCACCTCACTTGGTCTTTGCCCGCTCACCGTCGCGGGACCTTACGCGGCATGGATGCCGCGTAAGCGCCTATAAGGACTTACCTGCGGCGTGTCCTGCGAGGGTGGGCGGGCAAGGGCCCTGCACAGAACCACCAGATCAGATGCTTTGCCTTCTGGCAATTTGCTTCGACTTGCTGATGCGTGCGTAAAAACGCTATGAGAACAGCCTGACAAACCACGACATGGTTGTCGTGAGCCGCTCTAAGACTGCGCACCCAGCCAGGCTTCCAGTGCCGCCGCCGGCAATGGCCGCGAAAACAGATAGCCCTGCAGCACTTCGCAGCCGAGGTCGGCGAGGAACAGGCGTTGGGCTTCGTTTTCCACGCCTTCGGCAACCACGTGCTTGCGCAGATGCTCGCCGATGCGCAGCACCGAGGTGGTGAGGGCGCGGGCGTCTTCGCTGTGTTCGATGTCGCGCACGAAGCTCATGTCCAGCTTGAGCTCGTCGATCGGCAGGCGATGCAGGTGGCTCAGGCTGGAGTAGCCGGTGCCGAAGTCGTCCAGCGACAACGAGATGCCGGCTTCGCGGATGGCGTGCAGGTTTTCCAGGACGCCGGGTTGCCCGGAGAGCATCACGCTCTCGGTCATTTCCAGCGTGAGGTCGGAGGGCTGCGCGCCCATGTCGGCGATCAGGCGCAACAGGTCGCTGAGCATGCGCGGGCTTTCGAAGCTGCTCGCCGACAGGTTCACCGACACGCGCGACACCGGCACGCCACGCTTGCGCCAATCGGCGATCTGCCGGCAGGCACTGCGCAGCACCCAGTCGTTGAGCTGCGGCATCATGCCTTGCTCTTCGGCCACGGGCAGGAACCGCGCCGGCGAAATGGCGCCCATCTGCGGATGATTCCAACGCAACAGCGCTTCCACGCCGTATAGCGCGTGCGGTGCGGCGCTGTGCAACTGCGGTTGGTAGTGCAACTGCAGTTGATCGCGGTCGATCGCCTGGCGCAGCTCCGCTTCCAGCGCAACGCGTTCCTGCGCCATGCGGTTCATGTCGGAACTGAAGAAACGGAACCGCCCGCCGCCTTCCTGCTTGGCGCGGTTCATGGCCAGATCGGCATGCCGCAGCAGGATGTTGATGTCGCGCCCATCTTCGGGAAACATCGCCACGCCGATACTGGCCGACGGATGCACGGTCATGTGCCCGACCGGCAACGGCCTGGCGATGGTGCCCAGCACGCGTTCTGCGGCGGCACTGGCTTGCTCGGCACTGCATTGCGGCAGCGCGAGCGCGAATTCGTCGCCGGCCAGGCGCGCCAGCATGGCGGTGGCGGTCAGCTGTTCGCCGATGCGCAAGGCGATGTCGCGCAACAGGCCATCGCCGGCGGCATGGCCCTGGCTGTCGTTGATCAACTTGAAGCGGTCGATGTTGATGAACATCAACGTGGCCGGTTCGCCGGCGTATTCGGCCTGTGTCAGGGCTTGCTCGGCGCGTGCGCTGAACATGATGCGGTTGGGCAGGCCGGTCAGCGCATCGTAGAACGCCAGTTGATGCACGCGCTGGCGGATCTGTTCGCGTTCCAGCGCCAGTGTGCACAACTGCTGGCACAGATCGGTGAGGCGTACGTGCCAGGCATCGGCACGCTGCGCCTTGCGGTAGTACAGCGCGAAGGTACCGAGCACGCGTGCGCTGTTGGAGCGGATCGGTGTGCTCCAGCACGCGCGCAGACCCATCGGCAGCAGCAGTTCGCGGAATTGCGCAAACAGCGGGTCGGTGGCGATGTCTTCCACCATTACCGGGCGGCCGCGCCAGGCGGCCGTACCGCAGGCGCCTGCACCCGGCGCGATCTTCAGTCCGTTGACCGCATCGGCATATTCCGGCGGCAGGCTGGGCGCGGCCAGCGAGTGCAGGCAGCCCTGGTTGTCCGCGCTCATGACCGTGGCCAGCACGTCCGGTGCGATGCGCTCGACCTCGGTGCAGATCAGCGTCATCACCTCGATCAGCGGCCGTTCCTGCACCAGCGCCTCGAGCACGCGGTGCTGCAGCACCTCATGCATCTTGGTGTCGGTGATGTCGGTCAGCACCGCCACGTAATGCGACGGCAGATGCCTGGCGTCGTAGATCGGATTGAAGTTGAGCGAAATCCACAGCGGCGTGCCGTCCTTGCGGTATACCAGCAGGTCGGCCTGGGTCTGCTGCAACGCATCGGCGCGGTCGCGGATGCGCGCCACCTCGTCCTGGTCGCTTTGCGCGCGGGTCAGCACGTCCGAGGGACGCTTGCCGACCAGTTCGGCCTCGGTATAGCCGAACATGCGCTGGAAGCCGTCGTTGGCGTAGAGCAGGCGCGATTGCAGATCGCAGATCAGGATCGCACTGCTGCTGCCGTCCAGCGCTTCGGCCAGCAGGCGCGAGCGCGTGGCATCGGGATGTTCGTCCGGCCTGCTCACGCCAGCGGTGATCGGGCCGACCTTGAACGTCCTGGGAAGGGGCGCGTGATCTGCCGGTGTCTCCGCCGTCGCCAGCGATGCGGTTACCGCGACGCCGGGAACCGCCGCCTGTTCAGCCGGATGCGGGGGACGAACGGTCATGCCGGATCAACGCGCCTGTGCCGACAGCGCGATCAGGCGCTCGGCAACGCGGCTCAGCGGCACCACTTCCTGCGCGGCGCCGAGCTTGTAGGCGGCGCCTGGCATGCCCCACACCACGCTGCTGGCTTCGTCCTGCACCAGCGTGGGCGCACCGGCCTGCAACATTTCCAGCAGGCCGCGTGCACCGTCGTCGCCCATGCCGGTGAGGATGGCGCCGACCGCGTTCGGGCCGGCGTTGGCGGCGACGGAACGGAACAGCACGTCCACCGCCGGCTTGTGGCGATTGACCGGCGGGCCGTCGTCGATGCGGCAGCGCCAGCGCGCACCGTCGCGGATGATGCGCAGGTGCTGGCCGCCCGGCGGCAGGTAGGCGTGACCCGGCAGGATCGCCTCGCCATCGCTGGCCTCGCGCACCGACATCGCCGAGTGGCGATTGAGGCGTTCGGCGAAGGCGGTGCTGAAGCTGGCCGGCAGATGCTGGGTCATCACCACCGCCGGGGCATCGGCGGGCATGTGTTCGAGCACCACGCGCAGGGCTTCGGTGCCGCCGGCCGAGGCGCCGATGGCGATCAGGCGGTCGGTGGTGCGGAAGCGCAGCGCGCTGCCGGGAACCGGTGCGGACTGCATGTCCAGGGTGACCTTGGGCGCGCTGGGACGATTGAGCGCGCTGACCTTGGCCTTGGAGGCCATCTTGACCTTGCTGACGATTTCTTCCGCGTAGCCTTCCAGCCCGCGTGCGACGTCGATCTTGGGCTTGGAGACGAAATCCACCGCACCCAGCGACAAGGCCTGCAAGGTGGTGTCGGCGCCGCGCTCGGTCAGCGACGAAATCATCACCACCGGGGTGGGGCGCAGGCGCATCAGGTTTTCCAGAAACACCAGACCGTCCATGCGCGGCATTTCCACATCCAGCGTGATCACGTCCGGATTGAGGCGTTTGATCTTTTCGCGCGCCAGGATCGGGTCGGCGGCCGAGCCGATCACCTCGATGCCGGCATCGCGCGAGAGAATTTCGGTCAGCATCTGGCGTACGACCGCCGAGTCGTCGACGATCAATACACGCACAGGGGTTTCCAGCGTCATTCGAACAACTCCACTCCACCGGTAACCGGTGCTTTGGACAGACGGGCGCGCACGGCCGATTCGGCGGCGGCGACTTCGGCTTCGTGTGCATGCGGCAAGCGCTGCACGACCACGCGTCCGGTCGTCGGGAAGAACCACACCTTGCGCGGATGGATGCCGCACAGATCTTCGGCAATGATGGGAATGTGTTCGGCCTGCAGGTACTGGCGCACGAACTCGGCGTTGCGGGTGCCGACCGGGTTGCTGGTGAAGCCCTTGAGCACGTTGGCGCCGCCGAAGACCTTGGCTTCGATACGTTTGCGGTGCGCGCCGCGCTTGAGCATGTCGTTGATCAGCAACTCCATCGCATAACTGCCGTAACGCGCGGGTGCGCCATCGCCGACCTGGCCTTCCGGCAACAGGAAGTGATTCATGCCGCCGATCTTCAGGACCGGGTCGCGCAGGCAGGCGGCAACGCACGATCCCAAGGTGGTCGTCAACGCGGTGTCGTCGTCGACCACCAGGTACTGGGTGGGCAACAGCTTGGCGGTGATGGTCTGGAACCGCGAATCGCGGTAGCGCATGACATCGTCGACCTGCACGGCGGTACTCATGCAGACGCTCCCGCGCGCGGGCTGCGCCGATACAGCGTGCGCCCGCACGGCTGGATCAGATCGGCCGCGTGCAGGTAGTTCTCCGAATGCCCGGTGTAGAGCAGACCGTCGTCGCCCATGTGGCTGACCAGCCGCGACAGGATGCCGCGCTGGGTCGGTTTGTCGAAGTAGATCATCACGTTGCGGCAGAACAACGCCGCATACGGGCCGCCCACGTCGTAACGCGGTGCCAGCAGGTTCAACTGGCGGTATTCGATGAGCTGGCGCAATGCCGGGATCACCCGGCACTTGCCTTCGTTGGGGCCGCTGCCGCGCTGGAAGTACTTGCGCTTGATCGATGCGTCCAGCGAGGCGACGCGGTCGATGGCGTAGACGCCGCGCGAGGCGGTCTCCAGCACCTGGGTGTCGACGTCGGTGGCGACGATGCTGACCGGCGGGGTCAAGGTGCCGAAGGCTTCGCAGGCGGTGATGGCGATGGAGTAGGGCTCTTCGCCGGTGGAGGCCGCGCACGACCAGATCTTCAACGGCGCCTGCGAGGCGCGCTTTTGCAGTTCTTCGCGCAGCTTGTCGAAGTGGTGTGGCTCGCGGAAGAACGAGGTCAGGTTGGTGGTCAGCGCGTTGGTGAACGCCTGCCATTCCTCCTCGTCGTTGCCTGCTTCCAGCTGGTCCAGGTAGTCGCGGAAGGAGCGCAGGCCGAGCACGCGAAGGCGACGCGACAACCGGCCATACACCATGTCGCGCTTGGCCGGAGCCAGGGCGATGCCGACACGCTGATAGATCAGGTCGCAGACGCGCTTGAAATCGCGGTCGCCAAAATCAAATTCGCGTGTGTCTGAAGCGGGAGTCGAGGTGGTCGTCATATCCATACGCGTCGTTAGCTATGACTGGATATCGGCCATGTGGTCATGCAACTGAAGCACCAATCGTGCATTGCAGACAGCCGGGTCCGCTGGCGGTGCACGGCGCTGCGCGGGCGGTGCGATCGCAGCCGGCGACAGGGCAGTGCGCGCTGCGCCGGGGGCAGATACACAAAGCCCCGGCAGTGCCGGGGCTTTGTGGGGAGACAGCAGCGGCTTAGAACTCCTGCCAGTTACCGTCGGCCAGCGCGGCCTGCGGCTTGGCCGGGCGCGATGGGGTGGCTTCACGCGTCGCCGCCTTGGCTGCGGACTTCACCGCGACCGGGCGCGAGGCGACCGGGCGTACGCGCGCGGCCGGGGCGGCCGGCTCGTCCAGCTTGAACACCGACACCGCTTCGGCCAGGTGGCCGGCCTGTTCTTCCATCGAGCGTGCGGCCGCAGTGGCTTCTTCCACCAGGGCGGCGTTCTGCTGGGTGGTCTCGTCCATCTGGGTGATGGTCTGGTTGACCTGCTCGATGCCGGTCGACTGTTCCTGCGAGGCGGCGGAGATCTCGCCCATGATGTCGGTCACGCGCTGCACGCTGGCCACGATCTCGGCCATGGTCGCACCGGCCTTGCGTACCAGGGCCGAGCCCTCGGCCACCTTGTGCACGGAGTCGTCGATCAAGCCCTTGATCTCCTTGGCGGCACCGGCCGAGCGCTGTGCCAGCGTACGCACTTCCGAGGCGACCACGGCAAAGCCGCGACCCTGTTCGCCGGCACGGGCGGCTTCCACCGCCGCGTTCAGGGCCAGGATGTTGGTCTGGAACGCGATGCCGTCGATCACCGAGATGATGTCGGCGATCTTCTTGGACGAGGCTTCGATGCCCGACATGGTGGTGACCACCTGCGAGACCACCTCGCCGCCCTGCGAGGCCACGCCGGTGGCGCCGATGGCCAGCTGGTTGGCCTGGCGGGCGCTTTCGGCGTTCTGCCGGACGGTGGAGGTGAGCTCCTCCATCGAGGCGGCGGTTTCTTCCAGATTGGCGGCCTGCTGCTCGGTACGATGCGACAGATCGCTGTTGCCGGAGGCGATCTCGCCGGCCGCCGAGTTGATCGCTGTGGACGAGACCTTGATGCGCCCGACGATGTCGGCCAGCTGCTCGGCGGTGGCATTGGCATCGTCGCGCATCTGCGCGAACACGCCGCTGAATTCGCCATGCATGCGCACGGTCAGGTCACCGCGCGACAGCGCCGACAGCAATGCCGAGATCTGCTCCAGGCTGCCGGCATTGGCATCCAGCAGGCCGTTGAGCTGCTGGGCCAGCTGCAGGAAGAAGCCCTGCTTGCCGTCGGTTTCCACCCGGCCGCTCATGTCGCCGCTGGCGGCGGCACGCACGATGCGGGCGACTTCTTCTTCGACCTGGACTTCGATGGTGCGGTCGCGCCACTCGCAGACCTCGCCGGTGCTTTCGCCGTGCTCGTTCTTGATCGAGGTGACGGTCTGGGTCACCACGAACTCGCCATAGCGCTCTTCGAAGCTGGTGATGCCGTCGCGTTCCAGTGCTGCGATGGCCTTGCGCACGGTCGATTCGGGCATGCCGAGATAGCTGATGTGCTGGCCGATGATCTTGTTCGCATCGAAGTCGGACGATGCCAGGCGGATGCTGCCTTCGTAATGCGTCACAATCTTCATGAACGCCTCGTTGGCGTAGATGATGGTGCGATCGGCATTGGTGATGAAGGTGCCGGTGGACGATTCGTCCAGCGCGGTGCGGATACGCAGGTTTTCGTCGGCGATCTTCTGATCGCGTTCGATGCGTTCCTTCAGGTCGCGCTGCATGCGGTGCATGGAGCGCATCAGTTCGCCCACTTCGTCCTGGCCCTGCACATTGATCTGGCCATCGAGCTTGCCGCTGGCGATTTCGGTGGCGGTGGACACGGCGCCGCGCATGCTCTTGACGATGGAGCGTGCGAACAGGAATGCCAGGCCCAGGCCACCGGCGATGCCGATCAACAGCACCATCACGGTCAGCGATACCGAGGTGGCATGGACCTTTTCGGCCTTGCTCTTGGCAGCCTGCGCCAGCTTGTTGTCTTCGACGATCAATGCGGCCAGCGAATCCTTGGCCTTGTTGTGCAGGGTGCGGGTCTCGCCGACAAAGGTGTCGACGGCATCGTCGGGCAGATTGAGCTCGATCATTTCGTCGACGCTGGCGTAGGACGCGGCTGCCTTCTTCCAGTCGGCCACGAACACGTCGAACAGCTTCTTCTGCTGCGGGCTCTCGATCAGACGGGGATAGCCCTTGATCGTGGCATCGATTTCGCCATGGAGCCGCTTGGCGCGGACCTTGGCTTCCTGCTTGACCGAGTCGCTGGCGCGCACCAGATTTTGGTAGGCCGCATTTCGATATTCGCCGAGCATGCCGCGCAGGTCGCCTGCTTCGCGCACGCTGGACATGGTGTTGCCGGCCAGGTCGCGGGTGACGTTATTGAGCGACGCCAGGCCCGCATAGGCGATGATGCCCTGCACCAGCATGATCAGCAGCACGATGCCGAACGCCAGCATCAGCTTGGGCATCAGTTTGAGATTGTTGATCCATTGCATTGACACGATTCCCCGATAGAAGTCAGTGCGCATAACCGCAAACGGCAGATCGCCACGCGCGAGGGCGTGGCGATCTGCGGGGCGATTACTTGATGGTGGCCAGCTTCAGGCTGGCCGGCGAGCTGACTTCGATTTCGGCACGCGAGCTGTCACGCTGGATCTTGCCGAGCACACAGACGTCCTTGCCTTCCAGGCTTTCCGGGGCAAAGCTGAACTTGCCGCGGTTGGCGCCGTCGATGCGGGCCGAGAAGGTGTGACGCGGGAACATGCCGCCCATGTACAGGAAGGTGGGTTCACCTTCCGAGCTCTGGGCGTACTTGGCCTTTTCGACCTTGCCGCACACCATGCCGTCCTTGCCGACGAAACGGGTCGCCATTTCCGGCGGAATCATTTCCTGCGACTGAGCCGACAGCGTGGGAGCAACAATCACGAGAGCAGCGACGGGGAGGAGCGAGAGCAGGAACTTCATAGGGATTCTCCAGAATCAAAAGTCGAACGGTGACCCGTTTGTGTACGCGGGCTTCTATTCAGCTATCGGCTAGCCGCCGTTCAACTTGAATCCGAAAAACGTGATTTCCATCTCACTTCAACTTCGTTGTGCGTCTCGTGTCGGGAAGCTCCCGACACCAGATGGTCTGAATCAGGCCGCTTCTTCGGCCAGTTGCTGCTGACCGAGCTCGGTGCTGTCCAGCAGGGTCTCGATATCCAGCAGGATCAGCATGCGATCGTCCTGGGTACCGATGCCCGAGATGAAGCGGGTGTCGACCGAGGCGCCGAATTCGGGGGTGGGGCGGATCTGGTCGTCGTTGAGCGGAATCACGTCCGAGACGCTGTCCACCACGATGCCGACCACGCGGTCTTCGACGTTGAGCACGATCATCACGGTGAAGGCGTCGTAGCGCGCTTCTTTCAGGCGCAGCTTCAGGCGCAGGTCGATCACCGGCACGATGGTGCCGCGCAGGTTGATCACACCCTTGATGTAGTCCGGTGCGTCGGGCAGGCGGGTGACCGAATCGTAGCCGCGGATTTCCTGCACCTTCAGGATGTCCACGCCGTAGTGTTCTTCGCCCAGGGCGAAGCTGAGGAATTCACCACCGGTGCCGGTGGTCGTGCTTTTGTCGTTCATGGAAACTCCGGGCGTTGCGGCTGAGTGTCGGATTGCAGCTATAGGAAAAGCATGCGGATGAGGATTGCCCTAGCAACATCGGCGCAGCGCAGGGCAACTTTAGCCGTGCGCCGCAGCTGGTGCGGGTGGGTTCAGAACACGCCGCTCTTGCGCGCATTGCGCTGGCGGTCGACCCGGAAGATATAGCGCTGGATGGTCTCGTCGGCACCGCGTGGCAGGTCGCTGAACTGCATGCCGACGCGGAAACCTTCGCTGCCGTTGGGCAGGGTCTGCTTGTACTGGCTGCACACCGTCAGCGGCAGGGTGATCGGCGCGGTGTCGGGCAGTTGCAGCGTGCAATTGCGGTAGGTGCGCTGCGGTTCGAGCAGAGGCATGCCATCGGTGAGCGAGACCGCCAGGCCGCCGCTGCTGATATCGATCACGCGCAGCTGCAGGTTGAGATTGCCGCCCTGTGCCTCGTCCTGGCGAATGATGCAGATGGGCGAGTCGGTGATCGGCGTTTCCAGCCGGTACGACTCGCGACGCTGCAGGTGATACATCGCCTCGGGCAGCTCGGCGCGGAAGGCGACGTGGATGTCGCGCTCCAGCCGCTCGGGCGTTTCCAGGCGGAAGCGGATATTGACCCGTTCCAGTTGTGCGTAGCACAGCAGGTACTTGGCGTCCTGGATGGCGCGGTTGGAGGCTTCGTTATGGCTGCCGTCCAGAATCACGCAGTCGTCGTCCTCGTCCACCTCGAGCACGGCGGTGGGCACGGCCATGTCGCGCCCGGCCACATGCATGGTCACGATGGCGCGCTGGTCGAGCAACTGACGTAGCAGGCCACGGATCTGCCGTTTGTTGCGCAGCAGATAGCGCTCGTCACCTTCGGCGAGGTGGTCGGCGTCGTGGTCCAGCTCTGAGGTATCGCCTTGGGACATGGGCACAGGCACAGTAGATGCGGGAAACCGCCGGAACGGTTGTCCCGGCGTCGCCTTGATATCGGCGGCAAAGCGAAATCTTTAAGAGCGGCTGACAAAAACTATTGCGTGAAGCCTTGGTTGCTTTGGGCGTTGTGTTCCCAGCGGCTGAATAGTGCACATGGATCAAGTGTAGAGCGCGTGGTGCTGCCGCTTGGCTGCAGGGCCCTTGCCCGCCCGCCATCGCAGAACACGCTGCAAGTACATCCATCTAGGCGCTGGCGCGGCATCCATGCCGCGCAAGGTCCCGCGACGGTGGGCGGACAGGGACCAGTGGAGATGGTCGGTGTGCACGGTTCCAGGCCTCTTTTTTAGTTGCCGTGTTTCGATGGACTTGGGGAGTGCAAATATATAAGTCGCAGAGCGGGTGATCTGCGGCCTGGCTGCAGGGCCCTTGCCCGCCCACAATCGCAGGACACGCCGCAAGTACGTCCCTGTAGGCT
This sequence comes from Xanthomonas sp. LMG 8993, assembly GCF_009835065.2. Lineage (NCBI taxonomy): Bacteria > Pseudomonadati > Pseudomonadota > Gammaproteobacteria > Lysobacterales > Lysobacteraceae > Xanthomonas > Xanthomonas sp. LMG 8993. Next base: position 182,902 of record NZ_QVIF02000006.1, read on the forward strand.
CTTACGCGGCATCCATGCCGCGTAAGGTCCCGCGACGGTGAGCGGGCAAGGACCAGTTGAGATGGTCGGTATGCATAGGGGAAGCGATGCATGACATGTGCTGGTCGGATCACTAAGCGTTCGATCAACCTCTGACCATTTTCCATTCGCAAGCCGAACAATACGCTTTCAAGAAAGCAGCCGACTAGCTGTCTGGCGCGGTGTCCTCGCCGGTTGCGGGACCCTTGGCGGCATGGATGCCGCCAAGGCGCCTCCATGGACGGATCCACGGCGTGTCCCGCGAACGGTGAGGGCACCGCGCACTCGACTCACTGAGCTTTTGATTCAATCAGGATCGCGCCTAAATGACGCGACGCAGTCTTCGCTTACGGAGTCACGGAGTTTCCGCAAGCGGCGAGGGCATCGCGCCCTCGACTTACATATTCGACGGGCGCGCCGTCGTCGTCTGTCGCATCAGGTGTAGGCGTGGCGTGCGTTGGCCTGCAAGGTGTTGAGTTGGTCCTGCTGTTCCAGGCGGAACACGGCCACTGCATCCACCAGTTGCGCGGCCTGGTCTTCCATCGCGCGTGCAGCCGCGGTGGCTTCTTCCACCAGCGCGGCGTTCTGCTGGGTGGTTTCGTCCATCTGGGTGACGGTCTGGTTGACCTGGGTGATGCCGGCGGCCTGCTCGCGCGAGGCGCTGGTGATCTCGCTCATGATGTCGGTGACGCGCTGCACCGAGCTGACTACCTGCTGCATGGTGCTGCCGGCTTCGGACGCCAGTGCGGCGCCGTTGCCGATGCGGGTGACCGAGTCCTGGATCAGGTGCTTGATCTCCTTGGCTGCGCCGGCCGAACGCTGTGCAAGCGTACGTACTTCCGAGGCGACCACGGCGAAGCCGCGGCCCTGTTCGCCGGCGCGTGCGGCTTCCACTGCCGCGTTCAAGGCCAGGATATTGGTCTGGAAGGCGATGCCGTCGATGACGCCGATGATCTCGGCGATCTTCTTGGACGAGGTGTCGATGTCGGCCATGGTGGTGACCACGCGGCCGACCACATCGCCGCCCTGGGCCGCCACGCCGGCGGCGTCCAGCACCAGGCGGTTTGCCTGGTCGGCGTTGTCGGCATTCTGCTTGACGGTGGCGGTGAGCTCTTCCATCGAGGCGGCGGTTTCTTCCAGGGCCGCAGCCTGCTGTTCGGTGCGACGCGACAGGTCGCCATTGCCGGTGGCGATCTCGGTGGCGGCCGAGTTGATCGCCAGCGAGGAGTCCTTGATCCGGCGCACGATGCCGGCCAGCTGATCGGCAGTGGCATTGGCATCGTCGCGGATGGTGGCGAACACGCCTTGCAGGTCGCCATCCATGCGCGCGGTCAGATCGCCCTGCGACAACGCAGAGAGCAGGGCGGACACGCGCGACAGCCCGTCCGCATTGTTGTCCAGCAGCGCGTTGAGTTGCTGGGCGAGCAGCAGCAGGAAGCCCTGCTTGCCTTCCAGGCCGACGCGCTCGCTCAGGTCGCCGGCAGCGGCGGCCTGCACGATACGTGCGACCTCCTGTTCCACCTGGACTTCCTGGGTGCGGTCGGCCCATTCGACCACAAAGCCCATGCGCTCGCCGGCCGCGCCCAGCACCGGGTTGACCACCAGCCGCATGGTGCGGCCACCCACATGGATCTGCGCGGTGTGGGTGCCGGTGAGCTGGTCGAGCATGCGTGCCTGGTGCTCGGGCTTGCGATGGAACTGGTCGATGCTGGCATTGATCAGCGCATCGGCATCGAAGTTGGGCAGGTCGCGGCGCAGTTCGTCCTGCACGCTCTTGAGCATGCGTTGCAGCGGGCGGTTGACGTAGATGATGCGGCGATGGGCATCGGCGATCATCACGTTGGTGCTGACATCGTCCAGAGCGGTGCGCACGCGCAGCGCTTCGCTGGCGATCAGCTGATCGCGTTGCAGCCGCGCGCGCAGGTCGTCGCGCATGGCGCGCGCGTTGAGCAGCAGGCGACCGAGTTCGTCTTGGCGGTCGATCTCGATCGGGTTGTCCAGGCGCCCGGCAGCCACATCGCCGAGCACGCGTTCCACCGCCAGCAGCGGGCGGGTGACCATCTTGCGCGCGGCGATGAAGACCACTGCGATGCACAGGCCCAGCACCACCAGCGAGAACAGCAGCATGCTGCCCATCAGCTCGTCCAGCGGGCCGTCGATGGCACTGCGCGGCTGGGTGCCGATCACCGCCCACTGCCACGGCGCGTAGCGCTGGGCGGTGACTTCGAAGGCCTGGGCGTTGCCCTGGGCATCGCGCAACTGCAGGCTGGCGCTGGGCTGCTTGCCGTCCAGCACCGACTGCAGCAGCGATTGCTGCTCGGCCGGCACCAGCGCCGCCAGCGTGGCCGGTGTGCCCGGCGGTGCGGCGATGACCTGGCCCTGGTGCTCGCCCGGCGCCATGTCGACGATGAGGAAATAACCGTCCTGGCCCAGCTTGGTGGTGCTGACCTGCGCCTTCAGCGCGGCCAGGCCCTGGGTGTAGTTGCGCCCGACGAACAGTGCGCCGATCACCTCGCCGGCGGCATTGCGCAGCGGCTGGTAATGGGTCATGTACTGCTCGCCGAACAGCTGCGCCTGGCCGGTGAAGGCCTTGCCTTGCGACAGTGCGGCGTAGGCCTTGCCCTTGCGGTCGAGCAGGGTGCCGATCACGCGCTCGTTCTGCTTGTTGCGCAGCGAGGTGGTGATGCGCACGAAGTCGTCACCGGTGCGCGCAAAGATCGTGGCGACCCCGCCGGCGGTCTGCGCGAAGCGATCCACGGCGTCGAAGTTGAGATTCAGTGCCTGCTTGCCGGCACGCAGCGACGGCGTCTGCTGCGCGCCGATGGCGACGGTGCTGGCGGTGTCGAGAGTGCGCTCGCCGCTGGGGAGCATGGTCTCGAACACGCTGCCCAGGCGCTGGGTGCCCTCGGTCAGGGTGACGTCGTACATCGCCACTGACTGCTGCATCAACCGGGTGCTGGAGCGCAGCTCGGCCTTGACCTGGGATTCGATGTCGTCGGCGGACTGGCGGTAGATGGTCAGGGCCAGCAGGCCGAGGGAGAGCGCGATCACCACGGTCAGCAGCGCGGACAGCCGGGTGCCGACGGACAGGCGGTTGAAGGAGTGCATGAGGAATCGACCTTGCCCGGGGGAGGGCGTTACGGATGCGTGAAGTCGATAGCGGCCGTTTATGCAATTAATTGATGGTTTGTGTCGAAATCCGCACAATTGTCCAGTTCGCTTTCCCGATTGGGCCGCTGCGGTGATGTAGTAATTGTTAATTCTTGATGAAGTATGACGCGTCGCCTGACGCCCGCCGGCGGATGTCGACAGATTCTCGGAACAAAAAAAGGGCCGCTTCCCTCGCCAGGAAGCGACCCTCAAGATTCGTCACCGAATCAAACTGCGCTCGAATGGTATTTCTGGAGACTGCGGGTGTGACGCGTTGCGGTGGGGCTCAGAACTCCTGCCAGTCGCTCGGATCGGCGGTGGCTGCCACCGTCGTCTTGCCGGTGTTGCTGCGGCGCGGGGCCGCGTTGCTGCCGGCACGGGCAGCCGGGCGGGCGGCAAAGCGTGCATTGACCGGCGCAGCGACCATCGACGCGGGCTGACGTGCGGCCGGGCCCTGCTCGACGATCTTGAACACGGCCACCGCCTCGGTGAGCTGCTGGGCCTGTTCTTCCATCGCGCGGGCGGCGGCGGTGGCTTCTTCCACCAGCGCGGCGTTTTGCTGGGTGGCTTCGTCCATGTGGGTGACGGTCTGGTTGACCTGCTCGATGCCGGCCGACTGTTCCTGCGAGGCGGCGGAGATCTCGCCCATGATGTTGGTGACACGTTGCACGCTGGCCACGATCTCGGCCATGGTCTTGCCGGCCTGGTCCACCAGCTGCGAACCGTCGGCCACCCGCTGCACGGAGTCGTCGATCAGGCTCTTGATCTCCTTGGCCGCCGCCGACGAACGCTGTGCCAGGGTGCGCACCTCGGAGGCGACCACCGCAAAGCCGCGGCCCTGGTCGCCGGCACGCGCCGCTTCCACGGCGGCATTCAAGGCCAGGATGTTGGTCTGGAACGAGATGCCGTCGATGACGCTGATGATGTCGGCAATGCGCTTGGACGAGGCCTCGATGCCGCTCATGGTGTCGACCACCTTGCTGACCACCTCGCCGCCCTGCGAGGCCACGCTGGCGGCGCCGATGGCGAGTTGATTGGCCTGGCGTGCGCTTTCGGCGTTCTGGCGCACGGTGGAGGTGAGTTCCTCCATCGAGGCGGCGGTTTCCTCCAGGTTGGCGGCCTGCTGTTCGGTGCGCTGCGACAGATCCTGGTTGCCGGCTGCGATCTCGCTGGCGGCGGCATTGATCGAGGTGGCCGAGTGCTGGATGTGCCCGACGATGCCGGACAACTGGGTCGCCGTGGCGTTGGCGTCGTCACGCATCTGTGCAAACACGCCCTTGAACTCGCCGTCCATGCGCGCGGTCAGGTCGCCCGCCGCAATCGCGCGCAGGATGCCCGACAGCGACTGCAGGCTGCCGTCGGCGGTGGCCATCAATTGGTTGAGGCTCTCGACCATGACGCGGAAATCGAACTGGAACTGCGCCGCATCGCCGCGTGCACCGAAGTTGCCGTCGGCAGCCGACTGGGCCAGCTGCTTGATCTGCTGATTCATCGAGGCCAGGTTGGTTTTCACCTGCGCCATGGTGTCGGTCAGCCTGGCCTTTTCGCCGGGCAGCGCGTCCATGTCCTCGCTGAGGTCGCCGATGGCGTAGCGGCCCATGATCTGCGCCAGACGCAGCGTTACCTGCACGTGGCTGTCGACCAGTGCGTTGGTATCGCCGGCCATGCGGCCATAGTCGCCCGGGAACGCGTCGGCATCCATGCGGAAGCTGATCTGGCCGTTGTCGTGGCGCTTGGCCATGTCCAGCTGCGCGGTGATCAGGTTGCGCACCTGCGACTGCATCTTGTCCATTGCCTGCAGCAGGCGGCCGGTTTCGTCGCTGGCCTCGCTGTGCACTTGGTTGTCGAGCCGGCCGTCGGCGATCGCCTCGGCGGCGCGGGTGGCGCGGTTCAACGGGCCGGTGAGGCTGCGGGTGATGGTCCAGGCCAGCAGGGCGCTCAGCAGCACCACGGCCAGGCCGCCGCCGATCAGCATGCTGCGGCCACGTGCCATGGCGTCATTGGCCTGCGTGTAGGCGACCTGGCTGCTCTTGCGTTGCGCTTCGGAGTAGGTGCGGATCGCATCCTGCCAGCGCTGGGTGGCTGGGGCGGCACGCTGGATCAGGATCGGCATGGCCTGGTCGACCTTGCCGGCTGTGCCCAGTTCGCGTACCTGCTGGTTGTGCGATAGCGCCTGTTCGCGCGCCAGATCCAGCGCATCGCGCATGCGCTGCCCTTGGGCATCGGTGGGGAAGGCATACAGCTTGTCACGCACTTCCTTGTAGCGAATCCGCTGCGCATCGATCGCATCACCGAACTGGCGATTCTGCTCGGCAGTGGTCGGCAGCACGATGTTGCGCAGGTTCAACGAGATGGTGGCATTGGCGTCCAGCATGTCGGTGGCGTACTGGATCATCGCCATGTTGCGGTTGACGATGGTGTCCAGGCGCTCACGCGCCTGGCTGAGCGTGTACAGGCCGGCGGCCACCAGCGCGCAGGACAGAAGGATCAACACGCCGAAGGCCAGGGAGAGGCGCTTGCCGACGTTGAAGCGGTGCAGAAAGGAATTCATGAAGTGATCCGAGCGAATGTGCAGTTAGGTGGACTGGCATGCGATGCAGTGCTGGAGCAGTGCGTCGCACGTCATGCCTTGTGTGATGCGTCGGTCAGATAACGGCGTTAGAACTGCTGTATTGAGGCAAGCCGGGCTGGCCGGTAAAGCCGGGTCTCAGGCACGTGACTGCCATGTGTACAAGGGGTAAGGAATTGGTGGGGGTGTGTCAGGAATTCCCCTAGAAAACACCTGTTGAACGTGGTTTTGGAGGCAACGCGAGAGAGTCCGGGGTGCACGATGTGAAGTGCGTTTTCACGCCGGACGCGGTGTATGCGGGCTTGCGGACAGTTGGCATGGCGCGCACAACGCAAAACGGCACCGCGTGTGCGGTGCCGTTGTGACCTTGCTGCGGATGCGGAACTGCACGGCCGCGTGCTCGAGCGTGGTGTCGAGCGTGTGTATCCCGCGCACCGTGCACGCCGGTTGCAACAACTGGCGTGCACTGCTGTCGATGTGCTGACAGCACCTGTTGGCGGTTTAGAACTCCTGCCAGTCGCCCACGTCGTTTGCCGTTGCCGATGCACCCGCGGTGCTGCGGCGCACGGGCGCGGCCATGCTGGCGCGGGCGATCGGGCGCGGTGTGCTGCGGGCATTGGCGGGCGCATTGGCAATGGCCGACAACTGGCGCGCCACCGGTGCGTGTTCGGCAACCTTGAACACGGCGACCGCTTCGGTGAGCTGCTGGGCCTGTTCTTCCATTGCCCGTGCGGCGGCGGTGGCTTCTTCCACCAGCGCGGCATTCTGCTGGGTGGTTTCGTCCATCTGGGTCACGGTCTGGTTGACCTGCTCGATGCCGGAGTACTGCTCCTGCGACGCAGAGGAAATCTCGCCCATGATGTTGGTGACGCGCTGCACGCTGGCAACGATTTCGGCCATGGTGGTGCCGGCCTGGTCGACCAGGGTGGCCCCCTGGGTGACCTTGTCGACCGAGTCGTCGATCAGGTACTTGATCTCCTTGGCCGCACCGGCCGAGCGCTGCGCCAGTGTGCGTACTTCGCTGGCGACCACTGCAAAGCCGCGCCCCTGTTCGCCGGCACGCGCCGCTTCCACCGCGGCATTCAAGGCCAGGATATTGGTCTGGAACGCGATGCCGTCGATCACGCTGATGATCTCGGCGATCTTCTTCGACGAGCTCTGGATGTCGGACATGGTGGTGACCACCTTGGCCACCACATCGCCGCCCTGCGACGCCACTGCGGCCGCGCCGATGGCGAGCTGGTTGGCCTGGCTGGCGTGTTCGGCATTCTGCTTGACGGTGGAGGTGAGCTCTTCCATCGAGGCGGCGGTTTCTTCCAGGTTGGCCGCCTGCTGTTCGGTGCGCTGCGACAGATCCTGGTTGCCGGAAGCGATTTCGCCCGAGGCCAGGCCGATCGCGTCGGCAGCGCTCTGGATGCGGCCCACGATGCCGGCCAGCTGTTCGGCGGTGGCGTTGGCGTCGTCGCGCATCTGTGCAAACACGCCCTGGTACTGGCCACTCATGCGTGCGGTGAGGTCGCCGGCGGCGATCGACTGCAGCAGGCCGGACAGCGACTGCAGGTTGCCGTCGGCGGTGGCCATCAAGGTGTTGAGGCTTTCCACCATGATGCGGAAGTCGAACTGGAACTGCTCGGCATTGCCACGCGCGGTGAAGTCGCCGTTGGCGGCGGCCTGTGCCAGCTGCTTGATCTCGGCGTTCATCGTCGACAGGTTCAATTTGACCTGATTCATTGCCGTGGTGATGGCGGCTTTTTCGCCCGGCAGCTGCGGCATGTCTTCGCTCAGGTCACCGATCGCATAGCGCTCCACCAGGTGGATGGTCTGCATCTTGACCTTGATGTGCGCGGCGACCAGCTCGTTGGTGTCCTTGGCCATGCGGCCGAAGTCGCCCGGGAAGGCGCCGGCATCCATGCGGAAGCTGATCTGACCATCATCGTGGCGCTTGGCCATGTCCAGCTGCGCGGTGATGAGGTTGCGCACCTGGCCCTGCATGCGATCCATGGCCTGCAACAGGCGGCCGGTTTCGTCGTTGGACTGCGTGCGTACGTCGTTGTCGAGATTGCCGTTGGCGATCGCTTCGGCGGCGCGGGTGGCCTGGGTCAACGGGCGCACCAGGCTGCGGGTGATCAGGAAGCCGAGCAGGGTACTGAACAGCACCACCGCCACGCCGCCGCCGATCAACAGCGCACGGCCGCGGGCCATTTCTGCCGTCGTGGCCACATAGGCTTCCTGGGTGCGCTGACGCTGCAGATCCGAATACTCCGTCAACGCATCCTGCCATTGCTGCGTGCCCGGTGCGGCCTTTTCCAGCAACAGCTTGAGTGCCTCATCAGCCTTGCCGGTCAGGCCCAGCTGCACGACGGTGTCCCTGGTCTCGCGGGCCTGCTCACTGGCAAGGTCGATCCGCTCGCGGATCTGGGTGGCCTGGGGCGAGGCCGAAAACGCATACAGCTTGCGGCGCGTGTCTTCGTAGCTCTTCAGCTGGTTCTTGATGATGGCGTAGAAGCGCAGATTGTCTTCTTGCGAGGTCGGCAACACGATGTTGCGCAACTGCACGGCGATGACCGAGGTGGCGTTGGTCATGTCCTGAGCGTACTGCATGATCGTGATGTTGCGGTTGACCACCGTGTCCATGCGATCGCGGGCCTGCGCCAATGTATGCAGGCCGGCGGCGACAAGTGCGCACGACAACAGGATCAGCGTGCCGAAGGCGAAGCTCAGGCGCTTGCCGACGTTGTACCGTTGAAGAAGAGCGATCATTTGGGGGTCTCAAGGCAGTGGGACAAGAAGGAACAAGACGCGTCGGGTTGGCGCGTGGGCGATGCGCAGTGACGGCGCAGCAGGCAGGCATCCAGCCGATCCATCGCCCGGGCCGTAGCGCGGCCCGGGCGATTGCAAGGCAGGTAGGCGTGCCGTTGTAGGTAACGGCCAGCGGCTATGGCACTGAACTGGTCAGCCCCGCCGCGTATGGGTGGCCGTCACCGAAGTGACGCGCATGTGCACAAACGGCCGAAAAATGCTGATGGGAGCGCTATCAACGCGCCTGCCCGCATCGGCGGATTCACATCTGTCTCACCCCATCGGGCGCGATGCGAGACGCCAGGCGCGAGCATGGCCGGGTGCAAGACGCCGGCGGATGTAGCGATCCACCCGGCGATGCGACCTTGTCGCACCCGCGCGTAGAAGCAGGGCTTTGCCTGCGCCAGGCATCGAACGTGCCCTGCGCCGTGTTGACGCGGCAGCGGTGATCTCATGCCGCTGCATTGGTTTGGATCAGATGCAGCGCGTTCTTACGGAACAGGGGCTGTCACGTTGCACGAGAGCCCCGTACGCCGGCCCGCAGGTGTGCGACAGACCGCGCGGCGCGCACACGCACATCCGCATGCGACCGCGTCACGCGGCGCGCACGAGCCTGGCTGGCCTGGCGAGGCCGTGCAGTTGGAACACCGACACCGCATCGCGCAGCTGCTGCGCCTGTGCTTCCATCGCACGCGCGGCGGCAGTGGCTTCTTCCACCAGCGCGGCGTTCTGCTGGGTGGACTGGTCCATCTGCGCGATGGTCTGGCCGACCTGTTCGATACCCTGCGACTGCTGCTGCGAGGCTTCGCTGATCTCGTGCATGATCTCGGTGACGCCGCGCACCGAATCGACGATGTCCTGCATGGTGCGGCCGGCCTGGCTGACCAGCACGTTGCCTTGCTCGACCCGGTTCACCGAATCGTCGATCAGCTGCTTGATCTCCTTGGCCGCGCCGGCCGAGCGCTGCGCCAGGGTACGTACCTCGGAGGCGACCACCGCAAAGCCGCGCCCCTGTTCGCCGGCGCGTGCAGCTTCCACCGCCGCATTCAAGGCCAGGATATTGGTCTGGAACGCGATGCCGTCGATGACCGAGATGATGTCGGCGATCTTGCGCGAGGCGGCCTGGATGCCGGCCATGGTGCCGACGACTTCGCCGACCACCGTGCCACCTTGCGCGGCCACCGCGGCGGCACCGACCACCAGCTGGTTGGCGCGCCGCGCATGCTCGGCGTTGTTGCGCACGGTGGAGGTGAGTTCCTCCATCGAGGCGGCGGTTTCTTCCAGGTTGGCGGCCTGCTGCTCGGTGCGCTGCGACAGGTCCTGGTTGCCGGCGGCAATCTCGCTGGCGGCATCGTTGATCGCGTCGGTGGACTGCTGGATGCGTCCGACGATATCGGCCAGTTGCACCACGGTGGCATTGGCATCGTCGCGCATCTGCGCGAATACGCCGTGGAAGTCGCCATGCATGCGGGTGGTGAGGTCGCCGGCGGCGATGGCCCGCAGCACGCTGGATAGCGCGCCCAGATTGCCATCGGCGGTGGCCATCAGCTGGTTGAGACTCTCCACCATGGCCAGGAAGTCGTGCTGGAAGCGCTGGGTATCGCCACGCACGCTGAAATCGCCGTTGGCCGCAGCCTGCGCCAGCAGCTTGATCTCGCTGTTCATCGCAGACAGGTTGCGCTTGACCGCGTCCATGGTGTCGCTGAACACGGCTTTTTCGCCGGGAAGGCGGTCCATGTCCTGGCTCAGGTCGCCGATGGCATAACGCGACATGATCTGGGCGAGTTTCATCTTCACCGCGATATGCGAGCCGACCAGCGCGTTGGTGTCGCGCACCATGGTGGCGTACGCGCCCGGGAAGGTCTCGGCGTCCATGCGATAACTGATCTGGCCGGCGTCGTGGCGCTGGGCCATCTCGCTCTGCGCGGCCAGCACCCGCTGCAGCTGCTCCTGCATCCGGCGCATGTTGTCGAGCAGCTGGCCGGTTTCATCGCGGCTGGGCGCGGCGATGCGCTCGCCGAGCTGGCCTTGCGCGATATTGGCGGCCACCACAGCGGCGCGGCGCACATTGCGGGTCAGCCGCGACAAGGTGTACCAGCCCAGCGCTGCGATCAGCACCGCCAGCAGCGTCAACCCGGCGATGGCCTGCCACATCGCGTTGCGGGCATCGGCCAGGTGGCGTTCGGACTGGCGCTGCAGGGCCTGCAGCGAGACGCTGCTGAGCGCCTGCATGGCTTGGCCGAGATTATCGAGCGCAGCGTTCCATTGGGTGTCGGCGTTGGCGTCGCTGCCGTCCAGCGCGGTGCCGAGCGCGGCCAGCGCCGCGGTTGCACGCGTGGTTTCGGTCCTGGCGGCATCGGCCAGGGCGGGGTCGGGTTGTTCCAGCAGGCCCATCGCCTTGTCCAGCTCATGCCGGAAGCGCGCATGGCTGCGCGCCAACTGGCCGAGCTGTTCGCGCAGCATGGCGCGGCTGTCGGCCGCCTGCGACGGATCGCTGGCCGCATCCAGGCGGGTCAGCGATTCGGTGGCATCGGGACTGTAGATCAGGGTGGCCACCACCAGGTGGTAGCTCTCGATATAGGGGGTATAGACCAGCTGGCTGTCGTCGCGCAAGGCGTCGAGCGCAGCAAACGCCTGCTCGCTGACCGCGGCGTAGCCGTCTGCCGCGGCGCTGGCGACGTGGCGCTGCTGCAGGCCCAGCAAGGCCTTCTGGCTGCGTTCGAAGCCCGGCATCGTGGCGGTGGTGGCCAGCAGGTGTTGCAGATCGCGATCGGCGCGCGCGGCCGCGGCTGCAGCGGCGTCACCGCTGTCGACGTGGGCGGCGTGCAGGTCGGTGATCAGGCCCAGCATCTGCCCAAGCGGCGCATAGCTGCGCAACTCGTTGCTGCTGATGGCCACACTTTCGTTGAGCTTGCCGCTGTACAGCAGTACCGGAATGACCAGGCCGGCCAAGGCCAGGATGCCGATGATGCCGAGTTTCTTGGCGATCGCCAGATCATCCCAGCGGCTGCTCCAGCGCTGGTGAGGGGGTGGGGCGGTCTGCGGCGACAGCACGGGCGAAGTGGTCATGGAAGATTCTCGTAGGCGTACGCAGCCTATCGGCCGATAACAGTTATGCCTTGAGCCGGTCGGCATCGATGCCGACCGGCTCCATTCAGACTGTTGTGCTCGCTTGGCTCAGAACTCCTGCCAGCTGGCGTCGTTGCTTGGCGCGGTGACCACGGGGCGCGGCTTGGACGCGGCGGTGCGTCCGGCCGCGACCACCTTGGCCTTCAGCGCGGGAGTCACCACCGGCCGCGCCGCAGCGGCGCGCACCGGCGCCAGGGCATAGCCGGCATCGGTCTTGAACACCGCCACCGCGTCGGTGAGCTGGGTGGCCTGGTCTTCCAGCGCACGTGCGGCGGCGGTGGCTTCTTCCACTAGCGCGGCGTTCTGCTGGGTAGTCTCGTCCATCTGGGTGACGGTCTGGTTGACCTGCTCGATGCCCGAGGATTGCTCCTGCGAGGCCGCGGAGATCTCGCCCATGATGTCGGTGACCCGCTGCACGCTGGACACGATCTCGCCCATGGTCTTGCCGGCGCTGTGCACCAGTACCGACCCTTCGGAGACACGCTGCACCGAGTCGTCGATCAGCCCCTTGATCTCCCTGGCGGCTGCGGACGAGCGCTGCGCCAGCGTGCGCACTTCCGAGGCGACCACGGCAAAGCCGCGGCCCTGCTCGCCGGCGCGGGCGGCTTCCACCGCCGCGTTCAAGGCCAGGATGTTGGTCTGGAACGAGATGCCGTCGATGACCGAGATGATGTCGGCGATCTTCTTGGACGAGGCTTCGATGCCGCTCATCGTCTCGACCACCTTGCTGACGATCTCGCCGCCCTGCGAGGCCACGCCGGCCGCGCCGATGGCGAGCTGGTTGGCCTGGCGCGCGCTCTCGGCGTTCTGCTTGACGGTGGAGGTGAGCTCTTCCATCGAGGCGGCGGTTTCTTCCAGGTTGGCGGCCTGCTGCTCGGTGCGCTGCGACAGATCCTGGTTACCGGCCGCGATCTCGCTGGCAGCGCCCTTGATCGACACCGCCGAGGCCTTGATGCCGCTGACGATTTCGGCCAGCTGCGTGGCGGTGGCATTGGCGTCGTCACGCATCTGCGCGAACACGCCGCGGAAGTCGCCGCTCATGCGTGCGGTGAGGTCGCCGGCGGCGATGGACTGCAGCAGGGTGGAGAGCGACTGCAGGTTGCCGTCGGCGGTGGACATCAGGTTGTTGAGGCTTTCCACCATCAGGCGGAAGTCGTACTGGAAGCGCTCGGCATCGCCGCGGGCGCTGAAGTCGCCGTTGGCCGCCGACAGTGCCAGATGCTTGATCTCGGTATTCATTGCACCGAGATTGACCTTGACCTGCGCCATGGTCTCGCTGAGCACGGCCTTTTCGCCGGGCAGTTTTTCCATATCCTCGGACAGGTCGCCGATCGCGTAGCGGCCCATGATCTGCGCCAGGCGCATCTTCACCGCGATGTGCGAGCCCACCAACGTGTTGGTGTCGTGCGCCATGCGGCCGTACTCGCCGGGGAAGGCAGCGGCATCGATGCGGAAGCTGATCTGGCCATCGTCGTGACGCTTGGCCATATCGGTCTGCGCGCTGAGCAGGTTGCGCAGCTGCAGCTGCATCTTGCTCATGGCCTTGAGCAGGCGGCCGGCTTCGTCATTGGCCTGCGTATTGACGTCGTTGTCCAGGTTGCCGCCGGCAATCGCTTCTGCGGCGCGGGTGGCGCGGCTCAACGGCTGGGTGAGGCTGCGGGTGATCAGCAGGCCCAGCGTAGCGCTCAGCAACACCACCAGCAGCGAACCACCGACCAGCAGCTTGCGCGAGCCGTCCATGGATTGCAGCGCTGCTGCCGAGGCTTCGCTGGCCAGCTTGTCTTGCAGTGTGATGTTTTCGCCAATCTTGTCCTGCCATTGCTGCATTGCAGGTGCCGCCTTGGTCAGCAGCAAGGGCAGTGCCTCGTCTCTGCGACCGGTCATCACCATATCCATGACTTTGTCGTTCAAGACTTTAACTTCGGCGCGGCGGGCATCGATCTCCGCGCGCAGGATCTTGCCTTTTTCGGACGGCGGCAATGCATACAATTCGTCGCGTGCCTTGGTGTAGTCGGCACGTGCAGACTGGATCTTCGCAATGAAGTCGCGATTTTCCGCATCGGTAGTGGGCAGCACCACATTGCGCAACTGCAGGCCGATAATGAAATTGGCATTGATCATGTCGTTGGACAGACGGATCTTTGTCATGTTCTCGTGCACCAGCTGGTCCACCAGCGAGCGGGCCGAACTCAGGCCGCGGTAGCCGATAAAGGCGATGACGCCAGACAACAGGATCAGCACGGCAAAGGCCGCCGCCAAGCGAGGGCCGACGTTGTAGCGTTGGAGAAGTGCAGTCATGACAGATCCTGGAAGGCGTTATGCGATTGAAGGGAAGCGACCGAGTAGCGCCGACCACATGCTGTATGCCGCGTCGCTATGCGCAGTAACGGCGCGCAATGCCTATTACTTAATACCTCCATATCAAAAATATATAAGTCGAGTCATGCTTGTGAAATCGACGTTGCGGAGTAAATCGCGGCGCGCTCCGAATTTAAGTCTTCCAGAGATACATAATGCCGGGCTCAAGTGCTGGTTTATTGATACACAAGTAAAATATTATTATCTATATGCGTTTATTCTTGCCTCATGGCTGAGACTGCTTCCGGAACATTGCGGCAATAAAAAAGCCGCGCTCCCGAAAGAGCGCGGCCTGGACTGCAGCGACTTGTATGTCGACGATCTGCGCGTTTAGAACTCCGCCCAATCCGACTCGTTGGACGGCGCTGCTGCAGCGGCAGTACGTGCGGTCGACCGTGCGGCAGCCGGCTTGGAGGCAGCCAGCGTGGACACCGATGACCTGGCAGCGGGCGTCTTGGCAGCAGGCGCAGTGCTGGCGGCCGGGCGCTTGGCGGTGATGTGGCGCACCACCGGGGTGGCGCGTGTCACTGCTTCCAGCTCGGCCGACAGCCGGAACAGCGCGACCGCTTCGGTGAGCTGCTGCGCCTGCTCTTCCATCGAGCGTGCGGCAGCGGTGGCTTCTTCCACCAGCGCGGCGTTCTGCTGGGTGGCTTCGTCCATGTGGGTGACGGTCTGGTTGACCTGCTCGATGCCGGCCGACTGCTCCTGGGAGGCGGCGGAAATCTCGCTCATGATGTCGGTCACGCGCTGCACCGAGGAGACGATCTCGCTCATGGTGGTGCCGGCCTGGTTCACCAGTGCCGAGCCTTCGGCCACCTTGCTGACCGAGTCGTCGATCAGGCTCTTGATTTCCTTGGCGGCGCCGGCCGAACGCTGCGCCAGCGTGCGCACTTCGCTGGCGACCACCGCAAAGCCGCGGCCCTGTTCACCGGCACGCGCCGCTTCCACCGCCGCATTCAAGGCCAGGATGTTGGTCTGGAAGGCGATACCGTCGATCACCGAGATGATCTCGGCGATCTTCTTGGACGAGGTCTGGATACCGGACATGGTGGTGACCACCTGGCCGACCACGCTGCCGCCATGCGAGGCGACATCGGCCGCCCCGATCGCCAGCTGGTTGGCCTGGCGTGCGTGCTCGGCATTCTGCTTGACGGTGGAGGTGAGCTCTTCCATCGAGGCAGCGGTTTCTTCCAGGTTGGCGGCCTGCTGTTCGGTGCGCTGCGACAGGTCCTGGTTGCCGGCGGCGATTTCGCCAGCGGCGGTGTTGATGGCCAGGGTGGAGTGCTTGATGCGCCCGACGATGTCGGTCAGGCGCTGGGTGGTGGCATTGGCATCGTCGCGCAGGCGCGCGAACACGCCGTGGAATTGCCCATCCATGCGTGCGGTCAGGTCGCCTTCGGCGACGGCGCCGAGCAGCTGCGACAGCTTGCCCAGGTTGCGGTCGCTGACCTCCATCATCGAGTTCAGGTCCGCCACCATCACTGCGAAGTCGTACTTGAAGCGCGCCGCGTCGCCGCGTGCGCTGAAATCGCCGGCCGCTGCGGCCTGCGCCAGCTGCTTGATCTCGGTGTTGATCGACAACAGGCTGGCCTTGGCCGCATCCATGGCCTCATGCAGGATGGCGCGACTGGCCGGCAGACGGCGTGCGTCCTGGGTCAAATCGCCCTGTGCGTACTGGTTGAGGATGCGCACCGCATCGGTGATGGCATCCAGATGCTCGAAGATCATCGTGTTGATGCCAGTGGCCAGGGTGCCGTACACGCCGGGGAAATCCTCCGGCATGCGGTGGGTGATGTCTTCGGCCGCGTGCAGGTGCGACATGCGCGCGGTTTCGTCGCTGAAGCGGCGCAGCATCTGCGTCATGCTGCCGGTGGCGTCGAGCATCTGGCCGATTTCGTCCTTGCTGGTCTTGCTGACCTGCACGCTCAGATCGCCACGCGAGACCGCCTTGATGGCGCCCAGCGCCTTGGACAGCGGGTTGGTGATGCTGCGTGCGATCAGCCAGCCGAAGGTCACCGACAGCGCCGCCATCAGCAGCGTGCCGATCAGCAACACCGCGCTGGTCAGCTTGAACGAGGCGTCGCTGGCCGCGACCATGTCGCTCAGGGCCTTGGATTGCTGTGCATACAGCTTGTCGACCGAGGCGAACAGTTCCTTGCGGATCTCGCCGGACTGCTTGCGCGAAAATTCCATCGCCGCAGCGCGGTCGGGTTCTGCATAGAGCTTGCGCAGCTGCTGGTTGGCGGCAAAGTAACGCGTGCTGGCATCGCTCAGCTTCGCGTATTCGGCCTGCAGCGGCGAGCCGGCGCCGATCTTGGCGTCCAGCAGCTTTTGCGTCTCGACGTACTTGGCCTGGATCTCGTCCATGCGCTTGAAGAACATCGCATAGCGTTCCGGATCGTCCAGATTGACGAACTGGCCCACTTCATAGACGCGGAATTCGCCGGCAAAGCCACGCAGCTCAGATAGACGGCTCAGCACCGGCACCACGTCCTGGTTGATCAGGGTGGTCTGCCGCTGCATCTGCTGCATGCGCGAAAAACCGAGCCCACCAAGCAGGGCGGTCAACACGGCACTCAGGCAAAAGGCAAACATCAGTTTGCGGCGGATCGGCCAATCGTTGAACTTGTTCATCAGTAACTCCGGGGCATTGCGCAGGAACGCTCTCCAGCACGCTAGCGGCTGCCCGGTATGATTCTTTATCTTTGAAGGATGAACGGTGCCGTGGCCGGCTCGCGGATGCCGCGATCAGGCCGCCGGCAACGCTGCCGTGGCGGGCAGGGCGGGCACGCCGGTGGCGCTGCAGCTACGCGGGTGCGGCCCAGGCGTGGGCCGCCTGCACGCGTGGCTCAGAAGTCCTGCCACTGCCCGTCGTTGCCGCTGGCAAGCACCGGCGTGGTTGCCGGCTTGCGTGCAGCCGCTGCGCCGGGGCTGCGCTTGGGCGCAGCCACTGCCGCTGTGGCGGCTGGCGCTGCCGCCATCGGTGCCGGCGCATCGGCAAGGGTGAATCGCGACACCGCCTGGGCCAGCTGGCCGGCCTGGTCTTCCATGGTGCGCGCGGCGGCGGTGGCTTCTTCCACCAGCGCAGCGTTCTGCTGGGTGGCCTCGTCCATCTGGGTGATGGTGAGGTTGACCTGCTCGATGCCGGCCGACTGCTCCTGCGAGGCGGCGGCGATCTCGCCCATGATGTCGGTGACACGCTGCACGCTGGCCACGATGTCGGCCATGGTGGTGCCGGCCTGCTGCACCAGCACCGAGCCTTCGGCGACCTTGCTCACCGAGTCGTCGATCAGGTGCTTGATTTCCTTGGCGGCACCGGCCGAGCGCTGCGCCAGCGTGCGTACTTCCGAGGCGACCACCGCAAAGCCGCGCCCCTGTTCGCCGGCACGCGCCGCTTCCACCGCTGCGTTCAAGGCCAGGATGTTGGTCTGGAAGGCGATGCCGTCGATGACGCTGATGATCTCGGCGATCTTCTTCGACGAGACCTCGATGCCGGACATGGTGGTGACCACCTTGGCCACCACCGCACCGCCTTGGGAGGCGACGCCGGCCGCGCCGATCACCAGCTGGTTGGCCTGGCGCGCGCTTTCGGCATTCTGCTTGACGGTGGAGGTCAGCTCCTCCATCGAGGCGGCGGTTTCTTCAAGATTGGCGGCCTGTTGTTCGGTGCGCTGAGACAGATCGTTGTTGCCGGCGGCGATCTCGCTGGAAGCGGTGTGGATGCTGCCGGCGGCCTGCTGGATGCGCCCGATCACCAGCGCCAGTTGCTCGGCGGTGGTGTTGGCGTCGTCGCGCATGCGGGCAAACACGCCGTGGAAATCGCCCTGCATGCGCGCGCTCAGGTCGCCATCGGCCAGTGCGCTGAGCAAGCGCGAGACCTCGGCGATGCTGACCGCGTTGGCATCGAGCAGTGCATTGAGCTGCTGCGCCAACTGCAGGAAGAAGCCTTGCTTGCCGGCGCTGTCGATGCGCCTGGACAGGTCGCCTGCTGCGGCGCTGCGCACCACATCGGCCACGTCGATTTCCACGCGCGCCTCGGCGGTGCGGTCGCGCCATTCGCAGACAAAGCCCAGGTGCGCACCGGCCGGGTCGCGGATCGCCGAGACATCCTGGGTGATGCATGCCGCACGGTACTGCACCTGGCGTTGCGCCGAATCCTGGCGATCCAGACGTTGATAGATCTCCGCATCCTGCGCATTGCCCACTTCCAGCATGGACACCGATTGGCCGATCAGGTTGCTGGAGCGGTCGAACGCCGGCGCGCAGGCATGGATGTCGTCGGCATAGGTCTGCAGCAAGGTCCGCAGCGCGGTGTTGGCGTAGATGATGGTCAGGTCCGGGTCGGCGATGTACATGCCGGTGGAGGCGTTGTCGAGCGCGGTGCGGATGCGCAGGTTTTCCGCAGCGATGCTGCGCTCGCGCTCCAGGCGTTCGCGCAGGTCGCGCTGCATGCGTGCCAGCGCGGCCATCAGGCTGCGTGCGTGGTGTGCGGCCACCGGAATGGGCTGGTCCAGGCGACCTTCGGCGATGTGTTGCGCAGCGCTCATGGCCAGCTGCGGCTCGCCGCCGAGCAGGCCGAACACCGAGCGCAGGATCCAGCCGGCGGCCAGTGCCAGGCAGACAAAGGCGAGTACCACCGCGCCGCCTTGCTGCCACATCACCCGGCGGCTGTCCTGCTCGGCCTTGAGCCGATTGGCCTTGTTCAAGGCCAGGATGCGCTCGCTGATCGCGCCCATGCGGGTTTCCAGCTGGGCGAACTTGGCGGTGAAGTCGGCGTAGGCCGCGCCGCTGTCGGCCTGCGTCTCGGCCAGGGTCATGACCTGGTCGGCCGCGCCGATATAGGCCTGCAATGCCGGTGCCGCCGCGTCCAGATCGCTGCGCAGTGCCGGGTCCAGCGGCAGTTTGCGGTTGGCCTGCAGCGCCTGACGAAATTCCGTGGCGTGTTCGCCCAGTGCGCTGCGTGCTTCTGCGATCGCGGCGGCGTCCTGGCGCGAGGCGGCCAGCAGGGCGGCTGTGACGTCGCCGCGCAGGGCGTCGTGCATCATGTCGGCCTGCATGTGGTTGCGCAGCGCATCGGAGGAGATGACCTGTGCGGCGATCGCGTCGAGCAGGCCGCGCTGGCCGTTGTAGCCGACGCCGCCCAGCGCGAGCAGCGCCAACGCTGCTACCAGCACCAGAATCCCCAGCATATGCATGATTTTCATTGTGCGGCCTGTTTCAGAAGCGGAAAGACAGACCCACGCCGAGCGCGTGATCCGGTGAGCGATCGTTGAGGCCGCGGCTGTACACCGCATCCAGTTGCACGTCGTTGCTCAGCAGCCAGGCCGAGCCGACGTCGAGCAATGCCACGGTGCCGCCGTCCTCGCTGTTGGCGACCTGCGGCAATGCCACTTCCACGAAGGAGCGCACGCGCTCGTTCCAGGCCTTGCCCAGTACCGCGCCGAAGATGCCGGCGGTGTAGCGGTTGCCTTGCCCATCGTCGTCCCACACCACGCCGGGCATCAGCCCGGCCGAGAGGCTGTCGCTGAGCTCCCATTCGGCCACCAGCCGCAACGATGGCCGTGCACCGTGCCCACGCAGGGCGCGGGCGCCGCTGGGCAGGTCCGCATGCAGCAGCCAGGCCAGCGAGGCCTTGCCGTCGTCGGACCCGGCAAGATGGTGCTTGACCCCGAGCGCCACATCGGACATGCCGCTCACCTTGGCCTCGCCGGGTGCGTCGATGCGCTGCCAACCGTCGGTTTCCAGCCGCAGTTCCCAGCTCTGGCCGAGGCCGTAGCGAAACAGCGTGGGCGTGGAATATCCGTCGACCGAGGCATCGCGCTCCCAGGCGACGCTGGTTTCCACCTGCAGCCGGCGGTCGCCGACGGTGAGGCTGGACTCGACGAAATCAGGACGGTCGGTGGCGATCGGATCTTCGGCGCGGGCATGGCCGACGACGCAACACAGCACAATACAGCTGGCAACAAGGCATGGCTTCATGGCAACCCCAGGAACGCGCGAATCTCCGGGCGCATGCGCGGGTCTGGCGACCGGGCACATGCGCTGCTGGACCGGCTGCTACGGTGGGGGCGCAGGCAGTCGATGTCTTCCTCGCTAACGGCAACGGCGGCTGAATCTTTAAGCGTGGCCGATAGCCGGAGCCGGGCAGGGGAACGCGGTCGAGTGTCAGGTCCGCGATAGGACGATGTGGGTGTGCTTCATCCTGTGTCGGCAGCTGCGCGCGTGCGCAGCTGCCGGCACCGCACTCAAAAATCCTGCCACTGCCTGTCGTTGCCGGCGACACTGCCGGGCGACTTGCGGGTGGGGGGACGCGGCGTTACCGCCGCACGTTTCTTGTCGGTCGGCGCCCGTGTGGATGGCGCAACCGCGCTGACCACCGGTCTGGCGGCAGGGGCAATCGCCGCCGGCCTGCCGGCATGGCTGAGCTTGAACACCGCCACCGCCTCGGTCAGCTGGCCGGCCTGTTCTTCCATCGCGCGTGCAGCGGCAGTGGCTTCTTCCACCAATGCCGCGTTTTGCTGGGTGGCCTCGTCCATCTGGGTCACGGTCAGGTTGACCTGCTCGATGCCGCTGGATTGCTCCTGCGAGGCGGCGGAGATCTCGCCCATGATGTCGGTGACGCGCTGCACGCTGGCGACGATCTCGGCCATGGTGGTGCCGGCCTGCTGCACCAGCGACGAGCCCTGCGCCACCTTGCCGACCGAATCGTCGATCAGGTGCTTGATCTCCTTGGCCGCGCCGGCCGAGCGCTGCGCCAAGGTGCGCACTTCGCTGGCGACCACGGCGAAGCCGCGGCCCTGTTCGCCGGCACGCGCCGCTTCCACCGCCGCATTCAAGGCCAGGATATTGGTCTGGAACGCGATGCCGTCGATGACCGAGATGATCTCGGCGATCTTCTTCGACGAGACCTCGATGCCGGACATGGTGGTGACCACCTGCGCCACCACCGCGCCGCCATGCGAGGCGACATCGGCCGCGCCGATTGCCAGCTGGTTGGCCTGGCGTGCGTGCTCGGCGTTCTGCTTGACGGTGGAGGTCAGCTCTTCCATCGAGGCGGCGGTTTCTTCCAGGTTGGCGGCCTGTTGTTCGGTGCGTTGCGACAGGTCGCTGTTGCCTGCGGCGATCTCGCTGGCGGCCGCGTTGATCTGCGTGGCCGAGGTCTGGATGCCCGAGACGATGCCGGTGAGTTGCGCCACGGTGGCATTGGCATCGTCGCGCATGCGTGCGAAGACGCCCTGGAACTGCCCGTCCATGCGCACGGTGAGGTCGCCCTCGGCCAGCGCGCTGAGCAGGCGGGAGATGCGCTCGAGGCCTTGCGAGGTGGTTTCCAGCAAGCCGTTGAGCTGACGGCCGAATTCCAGATAGAAGCCGCGCTTGTCGTCCAGCGCAAGACGCTGGCCGAAGTCGCCCATCAGGGCCGACTGCACCAGCGCGGCGACCTCTGCCTGCGTGCTGACTTCGGCACTGACATTGCGCCACAGCAGCATGCTGCCGCTGCGATGGCCGTCGGCGGCGTAGAGCGGGGTCATGGTCAGATCCAGCGTCACCGGGCCGAAGGTGTAGCGCTCCAGCGTGGTGGACTGCAGTTGCTGCAGGCGCTGCAAGCGCGCCTTGCCCTCGGCATCGGTGCCGAACACGTAGTCCAGCGGTTTGCCGACCACCGCATCGGCGCTGAAGCCCTGCTGGCCCTTGGCATGAAATGCCGCTTCGCCGCATTTGAACGAGGTGTGCAGTGCCTCGGTGATGAACACGGCAGTGTGCTGCTCGTCGGCCAGCAGCACTTCCATTTCCGAATGTTCCAGCGCGGTGCGGATGCGCAGGTTTTCGTTGGCGATCTGTGCGTCGCGTTCAATGCGCTGGCGCAGGTCGGTCTGCATGCGCTGCATGGCGCCCATCAGGCGGCCCACTTCGTCCTGGCGCTGCGCGGCAATCTGGTTGTCCAGCTTGCCGGAGGCAATCGCACCGGCCACCTTGGCCGCGGCGTCCAGCGGACCCACCACCTGCCGCCGCAACAGTACGAACAGCGCCAGGCTGAGCACCAGCGCCGAGCCCAGGCCGACCGCCAGAATGGTCCACAATAGGCGATGTGCCTGCTGCATGATCGCCGCATACGGCACCACCACGCCCAGCGCAAAACGCTCCTGCGCCTGGCCGATCTGCAACGGCACATAGGCGCTGACCGTGCCGGCGGCATCCGGCGTGAAGTCCAGATAGTCCTTGCCGGCCCTGGTGGCCGCCAGCATCGCGCGATAGTCGGCGCCGTCGGCCGGCTTGCCGATCCGCGCAGCGTCGCGCGAGGCCAGAATCACCCCGGCGGGCGAGATCAGTTCGACATAGCCGTCGTCCATCGGACGCAAGGCACTCAGGCGCTTCTGCAACGCGGCCAGGGCAAAATCCACCGATACCACGCCCACATACTTGCCCTGATCCAGGATGGGCGTGGACAAGGTGGTCATCAGCACCGGCTTGCCGCCGATCTGGTAATCGTAGGGGCCGGCCACGATCTGCCGGCCCAGCTCGCGCGGTTTCAGGTTCCAGTCGCCGTCGCCGGGTTTTTCGTAACCGACCAGGGGTTCGCGGATCAGCGATTGCCCGTTGTAGGCCCAGTAGGTCATGAAACGGCCGGTGTTGTCGTGACCCTCGGCATCGACATAGTCGCTGTCCTTGCCGTCGAAGGCCTGCGGCTCCCACAACGTGCCCATGCCCACCCATTCGGGATGGTTCTGCAACTGGTCGTGCACGATCGCCGACGCCGCCTCGCGGCTCACCCCGCCATGCGCACGCTGCGCCAGCAGGGCGCTGGCGACCGACTGGCCGGTGGTGAACGCCTGTCCCAGCTCGCTGCCGATCTGTTCGGCCTGATAGCGCGCCGCGTTCTGCATCGTGGTCTGGGCCGAGGCGATCAGTGCGCGACTGCTTTGCCAGTAGCTGATCGCTGCGGTCAGGCCGAAGCACAGCAACGCAGCAACGGCGGTGCCGAGCATCAGGCGATACGCAAGACTGCCGCCGGAGCGGGGTTGCGTGGGGGACGAGGGCATGGGCGTGGCTTCGAAGTGAGGGAGGGAGTGCGGGAACGATCTGGCAGTCATCAGCTGGCGACGCGCAAGGCCTCCGCGCGCGCGGCACCGCGGCCGCTGCCGCGCTGCGCCGACGAGGCAGCGCTCACGCGGAAGCTGGACACCGCCTCGTCAAGCTGCTGCGCCTGCTGCTGCATGGCGTTGGCGGCGGCGGTGGCTTCTTCCACCAGCGCGGCGTTCTGCTGGGTGCTCTCGTCCATCTGGGTGACGGTGAGGTTGACCTGCTCGATGCCGGCCGATTGTTCCTGTGAGGCGGCGGAGATCTCGCTCATGATGTCGGTCACGCGCTGCACCGAGGACACGATGTCGGCCATGGTCTTGCCGGCCTGATCCACCAGCGCCGAGCCCTGCGCCACCTTGCCGACCGAGTCGTCGATCAGGTGCTTGATCTCCTTGGCCGCGCCGGCCGAACGCTGTGCCAGCGTGCGCACTTCGCTGGCGACCACCGCAAAGCCGCGGCCCTGTTCGCCGGCACGCGCCGCTTCCACCGCTGCGTTCAAGGCCAGGATGTTGGTCTGGAAGGCGATGCCGTCGATGACCGAGATGATCTCGGCGATCTTCCTGGACGAGGTCTGGATGCCGGACATGGTGTCCACCACCTGGCTGACCACCTGGCCGCCCTGCGAGGCCACCGAGGCGGCACCGATCGCCAGCTGGTTGGCCTGGCGCGCGTGCTCGGCGTTCTGCTTGACGGTGGCGGTGAGCTCCTCCATCGAGGCGGCGGTTTCTTCCAGGTTGGCGGCCTGCTGCTCGGTACGCTGCGACAAGTCGTTGTTGCCGGCGGCGATCTCGCCGGCCGACCCGGTGATGGCACCGGCGGCCTGCTGGATGCGCCCGACGATGCCGGCCAGCTGCGTGGCCGTGGTGTTGGCGTCATCGCGCATGCGTGCGAACACGCCGTGGAACTGACCATCCATGCGCGCGGTGAGGTCGCCTTCGGCCAGCGCGGCCAGCAGCTCGGACAGCTTGCCCAGGTTGCGGTCGCTGACTTCCATCATCGCGTTGAGGTCGTTGATCATGCGCGCCGAGTCGTGCCTGAAGCGCGTGGCATCGCCGCGCTGGCTGAAGTCGCCATTGGCCGCGGCCTGGGCCAGGCGCTTGATCTCGGTGTTGATCGCCAGCAGGCTGGCCTTGGCCGCATCCATCGCTTCGTGCAGCACCGCGCGCGTGCCCGGCAGGCGCGCGGCGTCGCGCGACAGGTCGCCTTGCGCGTACTCGTTGAGGATGCCGATCGCATCGATGATGGCGTCCAGGTGTTCGAAGATCATCGTATTGATGCCGCCGGCCAGTTCGCCGTAGACACCGGGGAAATCGGTGGGCATGCGGTGGCCGACGTCTTCGCCGGCGTGCATGTGCACCATCACCTTGGTCTGCGCGGAGAAGCGCTCCAGCGTGTGCACCATGTCGTCGGTGGCCTTGAGCATCTGTCCGATTTCATCGCTGCCGTGCTGTGCGGTGCGCACGCTCAGGTCGCCACGCGCCACGCCCTTGATGGCGGCGAGCGCACGCGAGACCGGCTCCAGGATCGAATTGCCGATCAGCCAGCCCACCAGCAGGTTGAGCAGCACCAGCACGCCGCCGGCCAGGGTGACGACGCCGGTGAAGGCCAGCGCCTGCGACTGGGTGTCGTCCAGATACACGCCGGTGCCGATCACCCAGCCCCACGGCTTGTACAGCGCGGCGTACGAGGTCTTCTGCACCGGCTCTTTTTCACCCGGCTTGGCCCAGGCGTAATCGACGTAGCCGCCGCCGGCCTGCGCCGCAGCGACGAAGGCCGGGAAAATCCGTTTGCCGTCCGGGCTCAGCACATCGTTGAGCGGCTTGCCGTTGAGATCCGGGCGGATGGGGTGCATCAGCATCACCGGCGTCTGGTCGGTGACGTAGATGTAATCCACGCCGCCACGTGCGCGCATGGTGGACAAGGTATGCAGCGCGGCTTTCTTGGCACTGTCCACATCCATCTCGCCCTTCTCGGCGCGCTCGGCGTAGCCATTGACCACCGCAATCGCCATCTCGATCTGGCTCTTGAGCCCGTCGCGGCGCGTATCGGTGAGATCCACGTATTGCATGCGGGCGGCGATCACTGCCAGCGCGATGATGCCCAGCGCCACCAGTGCGGTCTGCGCCAGAAACTTGCGCTTCAGCGGAACGTTGGCCAGCGTGTTTGCAATCGTGGTCTTGAAGGTCATGGCAGGTATCCAGCAAAGGAATGTGACCGGGATAAGTCGAATAGCGACCTGATCCCCAAAAGGTTGAGTGCCGCGCGATAGCCGGTCTGATGGCGGTTTTTCAGCGTGTTTGCGGCTGTAGCCGCACGCCGAGCGCGCCTGAGCCGGTTGCCGGCGCTGCGCGGCGGCAGCGCGCAACCGTGCGGGCAGGGCAGGCGGCATTGGGATCAGTCGGGGCAGGGCGCACGCTTACCTGCACGGCAGGCCGCGTGGTTTGGCGCAGCGGGCTGGCTAACCGGGAATGCTGCAACGCCGCTGCGACCGCTGAGGTCGCAGTGCGGACAATGCTCAGTTGCGTTGCGTGGTGCGCACGCTGGCGACCGATTGTTGCAGGGCCTGCAGTTCGGTCCACAGCACATGGCGCGTGTCGCCGGCATGGCCCAGCGACAGGGCCTGCGCGTATTGCAGGTCGCCCTCGTGCAGGGCGCGGTTGGCCTGCCGATGCTGCGCCAGGTAGTGGCCCAACTGCTGCTGCACCAGCGCAAACTGGCGCGCCTGCTCGCCCTGCGGCGCGCTGGCCTGGAAGTAGCCCGCATGTCGTGCAATGCGTTGACGCAGCTGACCCAGGCGCTCGTCGTAGGCCTCGATGCGGGCGGGATCGTGCGCGGCGGCAAGCTGCGCACGCTGGTCGTCGCGCAACTGCACCAGGTCGATGGCGAGCGACTGCAACGCGCTCATCGGGATGTTGTCCAGCAGGACCGAAACCGGCGCGGCCGGCGCTGCGAAGGAGGGCGGTAACCAGACGCTGGCAGCCAGCAGCGCGACGGCGAACACCGAGCCCAGCGTGTGGCGGGCAGAGCGGGGTGAGTTGACGGTAGGCATGCGGACTTCCTTGGACGTAGCGCGGGCCAGACAGCCCCCATTGCTCCTGGTATCGGCCGCCGAAGCTTGTGCTTGATCACCTTTCGACCAACGGCAGCATTGCCAGGCGATCGCAGGGATGGTGTGGTGCGTCTGTGAGTCGCTGCCGGATGGCAAGACGCCCCGACAGGATCGGGGCGTTGCGGGTGCCGATGTAGAGGTGCCAGACCCGACAGCGCGGTTGCCTGTTCCCGCGCAAGACAGTGGCGTGCAGCCCTGGGGAGGGGACGAGGGCAGCCTCGTTTGGCTTAAACCACGGCCAGATGCCGCGGGGCGGATTGGCGGCTTGCCGGCGACAGCGCAGCATGCGGCTGGATCTTGAAGATCGCCACCGCATCGGACAGCTGGCCAGCCTGTGCTTCCATCGTACGCGCAGCGGCGGTGGCTTCCTCCACCAATGCCGCGTTCTGCTGGGTGGCCTCGTCCATCTGGGTCACGGTCAGGTTGACCTGTTCGATGCCGGCCGACTGCTCCTGCGAGGCGGCGGAGATTTCGCCCATGATGTCGGTCACGCGCTGCACCGAAGACACGATGTCGGCCATGGTTTTGCCGGCCTGATCCACCAAGGCCGAGCCCTGCGCCACCTTGCCGACCGAATCGTCGATCAGCTGCTTGATTTCCTTGGCCGCACCGGCCGAGCGCTGCGCCAGCGTGCGTACTTCCGAGGCGACCACGGCGAACCCGCGCCCCTGTTCGCCGGCACGCGCCGCCTCCACTGCGGCGTTCAAGGCCAGGATATTGGTCTGGAACGCGATACCGTCGATGACGCTGATGATGTCGGCGATCTTCTTGGAAGACACCTCGATCCCGGACATGGTGGTGACCACCTGTGCGACCACGCTGCCGCCTTGCGAGGCCACTGCGGCGGCGCCGATCGCCAGCTGGTTGGCCTGGCGCGCATGCTCGGCGTTCTGCCGCACGGTGGAGGTGAGCTCTTCCATCGAGGCGGCGGTTTCTTCCAGGTTGGCTGCCTGCTGCTCGGTGCGCTGCGACAGGTCCTGGTTGCCGGCGGCGATGTCGCTGGCGGCCGAATTGATCGAGCCGGCGGCCTGCTGGATGCGCCCGACGATGCTGGCCAGTTGCTCGGTGGTGGCGTTGGCATCGTCGCGCATCTGCGCGAAGACGCCGTTGAACTGGCCGTGCATGCGTGCGGTCAGGTCGCCGGCGGCAATCGCCTGCAACAGCGTCGACAGGGAGCGCAGGTTGGCATCGGCGGTGGCCATCAGCTGATTGAGGCTGTCCACCATCGCGTGGAAATCGTACTGGAAACGCTGCGCATCGCCGCGCACGCTGAAGTCGCCGTTGGCAGCGGCCTGTGCGAGCAGCCTGATCTCGCTGTTCATCGCCGACAGGTTGTGCTTGACCGTATCCATGGTCTGACTGAGCACGGCTTTTTCGCCGGGCAGGCGGTCCATGTCCTGGCTCAGATCGCCGACTGCATAGCGCGACATGATCTGCGCCAGCTTCATCTTCACCGCGATATGCGAGCCGACCAGAGTATTGGTGTCGTGCACCATGGTGCCGTAATCGCCCGGAAATGCGCTTTGATCCATGCGGTAGCTGATCTCGCCGGCCTCGTGGCGTTGCGCCATTTCCGATTGCGCCGCCAACACTGCCTGCAGTTGTCGCTGCATGTCCTGCATGCTGCGCAGCAGCTGGCCCGCTTCGTCGCGGCTGTCGACATGGATGGCGTTATCCAGCTTGCCTTGGGCGATGGCGCCGGCCACCCGCGTGGCGCGACCGAGCGGCCCGGCGATGCTGCGGGCGATGAACCAGCCTGCGGACGCGGCCAGCAGCACCGCCAGCGTCATCGCTGCGAGCATGATGCGCACCGAGGTTTGATACGCCGCTTCGGCCATGGCGATTTCGGCATTCATCTGCGCGGTATTGAACTTGGTCAGCTCCACCAGCTTGGCGAACAGATCCCGACGTGCGGGGCGCGACTGCTCGTCGGACACGGTGTTGGCGGTGACCAGGTCGCCGGCACGCACGGCTGCGCCAAGCGCCGCGTTGGCCTTGTAGTAGTCGGCGAGCTTCTGCTTGACCGCCTCGTACAGCTCGGCCTCCTTGCCCGGCTGCGTGGTCCTGGCATACGCAGTCTGCGCGATCTCGACCTCGCTGCGGGCCTTGTCCATGCGCTCGAAGTAGTTCTGCACCGCCTTCGGATCGTCTGCGTGCGCAAGTTGCGCGAGCTCGTAGGTGCGGAATTCGCCAAGCAGCGCGCGCATTTCGCTGAGCTGTTGCACCGCCGGTGCCCAGGTATAGCCGATCTCGCGCAGCAGATGCGCACTGGATTGCATGCGTGTCAGCGCGAATACGCCAAGGCTGAGCGTGATCAGGACGGTAATGGAAAAGGCAACGGCGAGCTTGCGGGCAACGGCGAGATTGCGGAACCAGTTCATCGAAGTCATCTCGTGCGTACAGAGATCAATGGGCAGCGTTGGCGTCTGCAAGCGGGCAGACGCGCCAGGACGGTCGCTGAGTTGGACATGGCCGCGGGCCAGGACACCCCGCGGGTCGTGCCATGCCGCGCGGGTTCGGCGCTGCCGGCGGGCCCCAGACCGCCGGAAACATCACACCATGGTGTTGGATGTGTTGCAGGTGTTACAGGTGTTGCGATGCGGCGTCCGTGCCGCGGTTGTTGTACTGACTCAGGCGGCCTGCGGCACGCGCAGCGAGCGCACCAGCCCACCGATGTCCACGATCAGCGAGACCCGTCCATCGCCCAGGATGGTGGCGCCGGACACGCCCGGGATGCGGCGGTAGTTGTTCTCGATGTTCTTGACCACCACCTGTTGCTGGCCGAGCAGTTCGTCCACTTCCAGCGCGATCTTCTGGCCATCGCCTTCGACCACCACCACCAGCGGTTCCTGCGAGGACTGCTGCCCGCCGAAGCCGTAGTAATCGGTGAGCGACAGGATCGGCAGGTACTCGCCGCGCACCCGCAGCACCCGGCCGTCGCCGGCCATCGAGCGGATGTCTTCCGGTGCCGGCTGCAGGGCCTCGAGCACATAGGCCAGCGGCAGGATCAGGGTTTCGCCGGCCACCGACACGGTCATGCCGTCGAGGATGGCCAGGGTCAGCGGCAGACGGATCAGCACGCGGGTACCGCTGCCGGCGTTGCTTTCCAGCTGCACTTCGCCACCCAGGCCCTGGATGTTGCGGCGGACCACGTCCATGCCCACGCCACGGCCGGACAGGTCGGTGACGGCATCGGCGGTGGAGAAGCCCGGTGCGAAGATCAGGTCCCACACCTGCGCATCGGTCGGGTTGTCCGGCACGGCGATACCGCGTTCGGCCGCCTTTTCCAGAATTTTGGCGCGATTGAGGCCACGGCCGTCGTCGCTGACTTCGATCACGATATGACCACCCTGATGCGAGGCCGCCAAGGTGATCGTGCCGGTCTCGTCCTTGCCGGAGGCGCGACGCGCATCGGGCATTTCCAGACCGTGGTCGATCGAGTTGCGCACCAGGTGCACCAACGGATCGGCAATCTTTTCGATCAGGCCCTTGTCCAGTTCGGTGCCTTCGCCGATGGTGCGCAGGCGCACCTGCTTGCCGAGGCGGCTGGAGAGGTCGCGGACCAGGCGCGGGAAGCGGCGGAACACCGCATCCACCGGCAGCATGCGCACGCCGATGACCGCTTCCTGCAGATCGCGGGTATTGCGTTCGAGCAGATCCAGGCCGGCGAACAGCTGTTCGGCGTGCGCCGGATCCAGGCCGGTGGAGACCTGCTTGAGCATGGCCTGGGTGATGACCAGTTCGCCGACCAGATTGATCAACGCATCGACCTTGTCGACGCTGACGCGGATCGAGGTTTCCGCTTCGGCAGCGGCGGCCTTGGCCGGCGTGGCAGCAGCAGCGGCGGCAGGTTCGGCAGCAGCGGCGGGCGCCGCAGCGACGGCGACGGGCGCCGCGACAGCGGCTTCGACGGCCAGGCTCGGCGGCGGGCCGGGCACCGCCATCGGGCGGATGTCCAGCTCGCAATCGTCCACCACCCAGGCGAAGGTGTCTTCGATCTTGCTGCGCGGAATCTTGCCGATCAGGCCCAGATCCCAGGCCAGGTAGGCTTCCAGCGGGTCGATGTTCTCAAAGCCCGGCATGCGCTCCAGGCGTGCGGCAATCTGCAGCGGGCCCAGGTGCTCGAGCTCGCGGATGATGCGCAGCGGGTCGTTGCCGCTCATGAACAGCGACGGCGCCGGGGTGAATCCGATATGCCAGGCTTCGGGTTCTTCTTCCTTCGGCTTGGCGACCGCCGCAGCGGCCGGCGCTTCGCCGGCCAGCACGGCGTTCAACCGGGTATGCACGGCCTTGACCGCGGCCGGGTCGGCCGGGGTGCCGTGTTCGGCTTCGCGCAGCAGGGCGCGCAGCACGTCGACCGAGCCGAGCATGGCGTCGACCGCATTGGGTTCGAGCTGGCGCTTGTTGGAGCGCAGCTCGTCCAGCAGCGTCTCCAGCACGTGGGTCAGGCCGGCGACGGCTTCGAAACCGAAGGTGGCCGCGCCGCCCTTGATCGAGTGCGCGGCGCGGAACACCGAGTTGATGATTTCCGGGTCGCGGTTGCCCTCTTCAAGGGACAACAGCCCGGCCTCCATCGCGTCCAGCCCTTCGCGGCTTTCCTCGAAAAAGGTGGCGTGGAAACGTTGCAGGTCCATGCTCATGGGCGTGAGATCCGATGGTGAAGCGAGTAAGGATTAACCCAGAACTTTCTGGACGGTGGCGATCAGCTGTTCCGGATTGAACGGCTTGACCAGCCAGCCGGTGGCACCGGCGGCCTTGCCTTCGGACTTCTTGTCGGCCGCCGACTCGGTGGTGAGCATCAGCATCGGGGTGAACTTGTAGTCCGGCAGCTGGCGCAGCTCGCGGATCAGCGAGATGCCGTCCATGTTGGGCATGTTCACGTCGGTCACCACCGCATTGAAGCGTTGGCCCTTCGCGCGGCCCAGCGCAACGGCGCCGTCCTCGGCTTCTTCGACGGCAAAGCCGGCAGAGGTGAGGGCGAAAGAGACCATCTGGCGCATTGACGCCGAATCGTCCACCACCAAGATACGTGCGCTCATGCGGCGTTCTCCACAGATTTCAGGTTGTCATTGGATGCGGAAAGTCCGAGCGCGTCGGTGACGCCGAGCAGACGGGCCGCATCTCTAAAAGTGTCGTTGCAGCCATCGAATTCGGTATGCAAGCCCGCCTGGCGGCGGCTCTGCACAAAGGCGCAGAGCAACTGCACGCTGGCGGTATGGATGCGCCGGACGTCGCCGGCATTGAGCACCAGGTCGCCGTCCTGGGTCAGGAACGCGGCAAGCTTCTGCTTGAGGTCGGCGCTGGTCTCGATGCCGAGATCCTCACCCAATGTCACTGTGCTCATTGTTGCTCCGAACGGATGGTTCTATGCGTACTAACGGCGGGGGGCGGGAAAGCTTTAACGCTGAATCGTTGCGCGTGCAGGTGCGCGTCAGCTGCGCGCTGGATCAATGCAGCAGATGGCTGGCATCGAGCAGGATCATCGGTTGATGGCCCAGCCGCGCGACGCCGCGGAACAGGTTGTTGGAAATGCGGCACAGGCGGGCGTTGTC
This sequence comes from Xanthomonas sp. LMG 8993, assembly GCF_009835065.2. Taxonomy (NCBI): domain Bacteria; kingdom Pseudomonadati; phylum Pseudomonadota; class Gammaproteobacteria; order Lysobacterales; family Lysobacteraceae; genus Xanthomonas; species Xanthomonas sp. LMG 8993. Next base: position 214,664 of record NZ_QVIF02000006.1, read on the forward strand.
CGGCGGCTCGATCTGTTGATCGGTCAGGCTGGTCACATCCTCCACCGCCGACACGCGCAGGCCCATGGTTTCGCCATTTTCTTCCAGCACCACCACACGCGTCTGCAGATCCATGTCGATCGGTGCCGAGCCCAGATGCATGCCCAGGTCGATCACCGGCACCACCTGGCCACGCAGGTTCATGATGCCGAGCATTGCGCTGGCGGTGCCGCGCAACGGCAGCAGCGGCACCGGCAGCACCACTTCCTGCACCTTGAGCAATTCCAGCGCGTAGGTCTGCTCGCCGCAGCGCAGGCGCAGCCAGCGCGTACTGCGTTCGCTGGCGCGCCGCTCGGCCTGGATGTGCTCGGCCTGGCCGGGCGCCAGCAGCGCCTGCAGGCCTTGCGGATAGATCGGCGACGGCGGTGCGCGGTGCGGCGCCGGTGCAGGGCGCGGCGGTGCCGGAGCGGGTGCCGGCGGGGCGGGTGCGGCATCGGCGAAGGCCGGGTCGGCGTCCATTTCGGCCATCAGGTCAGCCGTGCTCATGAACGGGCTGGGCGCAGCGGTGGCAAAGGCCGGGTCGGCATCCATTTCGGCGAGGAAGTCGGCGGCGATGTCTGCGGCGCTGGGTGCGGCGACCACCGGCGGCCCGAAGGCCGGGTCGGCATCCATTTCGGCGAGGAAATCGGCAGCGATGTCCGCGGCGCTGGGTGCGGCGACCACTGGTGGCCCGAAGGCCGGGTCGGCATCCATTTCGGCGAGGAAATCGGCAGCGATATCCGCGGCGCTGGGTGCAGCGACCACCGGCGGCCCGAAGGCCGGGTCGGCATCCATTTCGGCGAGAAAGTCGGCAGCGATGTCCGCGGCGCTGGGCGCAGCAGCCACCGGCGGCCCGAAGGCCGGGTCGGCATCCATTTCGGCGAGGAAATCGGCAGCGATCGCGTCGGCGCTCAGTACCGCGGCAATCGCGTTGGACGTCGCCGCTTCCGACACAGCGGCGGCTTCGGGAGCCGCGGCAGCCTGCACCGGCGGCTCGGCCAGCGCGAGGTCTGCGTCCGCAGGCGCCGGAGTTTCGCTGGCAGCAGGGGCGGCAGTGGCCGCAACAGCCGGGGCGGGGATCTCGACGCCGGCGTCGTGCAACAGGCCTTCCAGATAATCGTCCAGCTCACCGTTGGCGGTGTGGTTGCTCATGCAGCTTGCTCCATACGCATCGCGTCATCGGCCAGCACCCATTCCAGCGCGCGGCGATAGGCGGACAGGCCGCGGCCCTGGTAGTCGCCGCCGGTGGCGGGAACGGTCAGTGCGGCGGCATTGCAGATTCGGGTATCCACCGGCACCGCGTCTTCCCAGACGACGGCGCCGTAGGTGTCCTGCATCTCCTTGAGCGTCTCGGTGCCGGCGCGGGTGCGACGGTCGAACAGGGTCGGCAGGATCGACACCGGCAGCGCGCGGCGACGCGAGCGCTGCACCATGTCGGCAGTCCGCACCATGCTGGCCAGGCCATGCAGCGCCAGCGGCTCGGCCTGGGTCGGCACCACCACGCGGTCGCAGGCGGCCAGGGCGTTGATCATCAGCAGGCCGAGCGTGGGCGGGCAGTCGAGCAGGATGTAGTCGTGCTGGCCGGCGTGCCGGGTCATCGCGTTCTGCAGCGCCAGGCCCAGGCCGGGCTGGTTGGCGCTGCGGCGTTCCAGCGTGGCTAGTGCGGCTTGTGCGCACACGTAGGACAGGCCGGGGATGGCGCTTTCATGGGCCAGGCTGGCCAGGTCGCTCGGCGGGGTGCCGAACAGGTCCAGCACACCGCGCGGCGGCGGGTCGATCGCCACACCGAACGCGCGGGTGAGGGAGGAGTGCGGATCGAGGTCGATCAACAATACCCGGTGGCCGAGCGCGGCCAGGCCGCGACCCAATGCCAGCGTCGTGGTGGTCTTGCCGACGCCGCCCTTTTGGTTGGCGATTGCCCAGATACGCATCTCACTGCACTCCTTGAATTACGGCGGGGACGGAACTTGTGCCGCTTTCGGTGGTGACGGCCGTTTGGCCGCCGTCAGACTTGGGAAGCTTGGGCGCCCCGGCGGCGGTCGCATGCATCTGCGATGGCGGATCGGGTGCGAGTGAGCCAGCCGAGTCAGCGAGGATGATCAACACCACACGCCGGTTCGCATTCCGTCCCGCCTCAGTGCTGTTATCGGCACGTGCGCGGAATTCTCCATAGCCCACCATCGCCAATCGTTGCGGGGCCACGCCGTCGTCGGCAAACAGGTGCACCACGCTGGCGGCGCGCGCGGCCGACAGCTCCCAGTTGGAGGGGAACTGTGCGGTGGCGATCGGCTGGTTGTCGGTATACCCCTCCACGCGCACGCCATTGGGCGCATCGCGCAGCACCGCGGCCAGCGCCGACAGGGTGCCGCGGGCGCTGCCGGCCAGCGAGGCCGAGCCGGTGCCGAACAGGATGTCGCTGTTGATCTCCACCTCGATCCACAGGTCGTTGCGGCGGATGGTGATGAGTTTCTGCTCGATCAGCGGCGCCAGCGTCTTGCCCAACTGCTGGGCCACCGCATCCATCTGCCGCTGCGCGCGCGCCAGCTGCGCCTGGTTACGCAGCGACACCGGCATGCGCATCTGCGCGGCCATCGACGGCAGCAGGGTGGGGTCGGTCGGTCCGCTGGAGGCGGCCATCGGCGCGCCGGCCTTGATCACCGAGGGGCGGTCGTAATCGGCGCCCAGGGTCTGGGTCTTGCCGATCTGCACCGGGCTGGCGGCAGTGGACGAGCCGCCGAAAGCGGTGGTCAGCGCCTGCGCCATGACCTTGTACTTGCCCTCGTTGAGCGAGGAGATTGCGTACATCACCACGAAGAACGCCAGCAGCAGCGTCATCAGGTCGGCATACGGGATCGCCCACGCTTCGTGGTTGCCATGGTCTTCGTGATGTTTGCGACGGCGGGCCATGACGGGACTAATGCAAGTATCCGGCCAATTTCGACTCGATGTTGCGCGGGTTCTCGCCCTGGGCGATCGCAATCAGGCCTTCGATCGCCATTTCGCGCTCGTTGGTGCTGCAGTGGATGACGCTCTTGAGCTTGGCGGCGACCGGCAGGAACAGCAGATTGGCCGAGGCGATGCCGTAGATGGTGGCGGTGAACGCCGCGGCGATGCCATGGCCGAGCATGGCCGGGTCGGCCAGGTTCTTCATCACCGCCATCAGCCCCAGCACCGCGCCGATGATGCCCAGCGTGGGCGCATAGATGCCCATGCCTTCGAACACCTTGGCCGCGGCAAGATCCTGACGCTCCTGGTTGTCCATTTCGATCTCGAGCATGTGCCGCATGGATTCGGGCTCCACGCCATCGACCAGCATCTGCAGGCCCTTGCGCAGGAACGCGTCGTCCTGGCGCGGGAGCTGGTCTTCCAGGCCCAGCAGGCCCTGGCGGCGGGCGATGTTGCTCCATTCGACGATGCGCGCCAGCAACTGCGGGCGGTCGCTGGCCGGCGGCTGGATCACCCAGCGCAGGATCTTGAAGGCGCGCCGGAAAACCGCCGGAGAGGTGTGCAGCAGGATCGCCGCCACCGTTCCGACTATCACGATCACGAAGGCAGCCGGCGACCACAGCGACGAAATGCCGGCGCCTTTCAACACGCTGCCGCCCACGATCGCCACGATCGCGAGCACCAGTCCGATGATGCTGAGTCTGTCCATGGAGGCGATATCGGCGCGAGCGCGGCGGACTTGATAGACGCACTCGGTCGATGCGCCAGAAAGTTGTCGTTTTGCGGCATGGGCCGCTTCCACGCTGGCGTCGATGCAGGGTTGACAGGTCATCGGCGCGTGCGCTTCCGACCAAGGCGTGTCATCAATGCCGCAGCAGGCCCCGCCGCCCTTGCGCGTGTACGGTGGTGGCGATCGCGTTGGCGATGGCCGCCAAGCGGCGTGTGGTGGGCGATGCCCTCACGTCGATCCAGTCTGTTGCTGAGCTCGGTTTCAAATATGGTGTGTGCAGGCGCGTCGGCAAACCGCTTGCGTCCGGTTGCGGGCAAGGGTGTGTTGCTTGCAGCGATCACGCTGCTGCGGCCGGCAACGCGGCAGGCCGTGCCATGCCGCGTGCAAGCGTGGCGGGCCGGCCGGCCATCGTGGATCCCCTGCAATGCCGCGGGCCTGTTGCGGGGCAGAATGCGCTGCCGCATGGGCTGTGCTACTTAGCTTTCCACGGTATTAGAACGATCTAATTGCATCTGCGTGGAAGCGGACGCAAGAGGAGGGGGGCGCAACGGCGCCGGATATTTTTGTGTCACTTCGCGCAGCGTTCTTGGCGGATCGTTGGATCGACAGGAATCGGCCGAAGCCAATCACTATTGGGAGAGCATGATCGAAATGAACCGCATGCCATTCGCACGCAACCGCAGCACGCTGTCCGCCGGTATCGCCATCGTCTTGTTCGCGAGCGCCGCCTCTACCGCCGCTGCCGCCCAGCAGGCCGACGCCACGCCGGCGCCCACCGGCCAGGCCGAGGTGCAGGCCACGGACCTGGATGCGGTGACGGTGACCGGCTACCGCTACGCGATCGAAAAAAGCCTGGAGCAGAAGCGCAACGCCAACGCCGTGGTCGATGTGATCACCGCCGAGGACGTGGGCAAGTTCCCCGACAAGAACGTGGCCGATGCGCTGCAGCGCGTGCCCGGCGTGGTCATCAGCCGCGACGGCGGCGAAGGCAAGAACGTCAGTGTGCGCGGCCTGTCCTCGGAGCTGGTGCTGACCGAATTGAACGGCAACTACATCGCCACCGCCGAATCCAACGGCGACCCGACGCGCTCGTTCAACTACACGCTGCTGCCGTCGAACCTGCTGGGCAGTGCGGAGCTGTACAAGACCCCGGAAGCACGCATCGACGAAGGCGGCATCGGCGGCACGGTGATCCTGCAGACGCGGCGCCCGCTGGAACTGGAGCCACATTCCGGCTTCGTCTCGGCCGAGGGCACCTGGTCGGATACCAGCAAGAAGACCGACGGCCAGTTCTCCGGTTCGTACTCGTGGCACGACAAGGACAACCGCTTCGGTGTCTTCGTGGGCTACACGCAGCAGAAGCGCACCGCTCGCACGCTCAATGCCAGTACCGAGAGCTGGCAGTGGTACGGCCGCGACGAAGTCGGCCCGGCGGTCGACGTGAACGGCAATCCGTCGGACTTCAACGCCAACTGGTGGGGCGGTACCGGTTTCTGGGACCAGAACAGCAATTACTACACCGGTTTCATGATGCCGACGGCGGTCAGCCTGGACGCCAAACGCGAGGAGCGCGAGCGCAAGGGTGGGCAACTGACCTTGCAGTTCAAGCCGACCGACGACCTGACGCTGACCGCGAACTACTTCCGCTTCGACCTGTCGCAGGACTCGCAGACCAATACCATCAAGATTCCCGAGTGGAACATTGCCCGCTATAACGGCGACGGCAACTGGCGCGGCGGCCGTCTGCTCGACGGGCTGCAGTTCGATCCCAGCGGCACCATCGTCACTGGCGCCGCCTACAGCCTGCGTCCGGGCAAGACCTATTATTGTAGCGAGGCGCAGGCCGCCGCGGCCGGCCTGCCGCCGGGCGGCTGGGGCTCGGACGATTGCACCGTGCCGACGCCGCAGATCACCGGCAGCTACAACATCGAGAAATCGCAGTCGCAGACGGTGGACCTGGGCGGCGAATGGCGTGGCGAGCAGGTGGACGTGGCGTTCAAGGTCGGCCGCACCTGGGCCAAGGGCGGGCCGGAGCTGCAGTTCTCCCTGCCGATCAAGCCGCGCCTGCAGAACGCCGACGGCAGCTGGACCAACGGCAACTTCGCCAGCGCCTGGGACCTGACCGGCACACCGAGCATGACATTCTCGCCGCAGCTGATGCAGAACCTGCGCGACGGCATCCTGCAGGTCGACTTGGGCTCGACCGGCTCGTCCTGGACCCGTAACACCAATCAGCAGCAGTACGCGCAGATCGATACCACCTGGCATTTCGATGGCGAGGTCGTCGACTCGCTGCAGTTCGGCCTCAAGCGTCGCGACGGCGGCATCCACCGCAGTACCGGCAACAACTACTGGGTGTGCCCGGGCACCGATCCGGGCGACTACGACAACCGCTACTGGAACGGGCGCTGCAATGCCATCGCCACCCAGTTCTCGCCGGGCCTGCTGTTCGCGCAGGACAACCTGGCCGGCGGCGTCAACGCCAGCGCGTTCCCGGCGATCAACTTCCCGGGCTACATCGGCTACTTGAACCAGACCTACGGCGCGATGCAGACCCGCAGCGAAGACAACTTCGTCTACAACGTCGACGAGGAAATCTATTCCACCTACCTGCAACTCAACTTCCACACCGAGCGGCTGCGTGGCAACGTCGGCGTGCGGGTGGCGCGTACCGGCCAGCGTGCCGATTCCACCGACAAGGTGACCGCCTACAACGACTACTTCTTCGATGGCGCCGACGGCAATCCGCTGGCCTGCCAGCAGGGCGCCGCAATGCCCGGCGGCGCCCCGGCCGACACCTATTGCGGGACCGAAGGCTACTGGCGTTTGTCCGACAGCGTGCAACGCACCGAGTCGTTCGTGGTCAGCGGGCTGGACCGCAACTACACCGACGTGCTGCCGAGTTTCAACTTGGCCTACGACCTGACCGAGAACCTGCTGCTGCGTGCGGCAGCCGCCAAGGTGATCGCACGTCCCAGCTACAACGACATCGCCGCGCCCGGCAGCCTGGAGTTCTACAGTCCCGAGTACGTGGCCGACCGGCGCCTGACCGGCGGTGCCAGCGAGCAGGGCTGGTACGGCTCGGGCAGCAACAAGAACCTGGAGCCGTACAAGGCCAACCAGTTCGACCTGGGTCTGGAATGGTATTTCCAGCCGGGCTCGGTGGCAGGTGTGGGACTGTTCCGCAAGAACGTGGAAAACTTTGCGGTCGACGTGATCAGCGACGTGAACATGATGGTCGACGGGCAACCGGTCACCGTGCAGAACTACAGCACCCAGGCCGGCGGCCAGGATGCGGTCTCGCAGGGTGTGGAGCTCTACGCGCAGCACACGCTGCCATTCGGTCTTGGTGTGCAGTTCAACTACACCTACAACGATGCCAGCAAGGCGGCGGTGCGGCTGGAGGACGGCACCGAGGCCGGCAAGACCTCCATGCCGGGCAGCGCCAGGAACCAGACCAACCTCACCGTGTTCTACGAGACCGACAGCCTGCTGCTGCGCGCCTCGTACAACCGTCGCGGCGAGCTGGTGCAAGGCCTGGTCAACGGGCTGAACGTCTTTGAGGAGCCGTACTACCAGGTCGATCTGAACGCGGCGTACAACATCACCCCGGCGCTCAGCCTCACCGCCTCGGTGCTGAACCTGACCAAGCAGGAGTCACGCTCGCACCTGGGCGAGGACACCCGCGCCCGCTTCTACACCGGCGGCTACGCAGGCCGGCTGGCGTACCTCGGGCTGACCTACAAGTTCTAGCGCCAACGTGTCGCGCCCATGCCTGCCGCGTGGCGGTATGGGCGCGATGGTTCGCTGACGGCCGGACTGCAGTGTTCGCTGTCCGCGACGACATTGTCGCGTGTGCGCGGTCGTTCACCGCAGGATCTCATCGCATGAGGTCTTTGCTGGTGCGAATGCTCTCCCTGTCCCCGGTGCCGTCGCTGGCCACGCCGACGCTGGCTGCCGCACCGCGGTCAAACCGTCGCGCGATGCGGCGGTCTAGTCGGGCCTTGCTGAAAAGAAGTGGACCTGGGCCCGTTATTTCGACCCGTTATTTCGACACCACGGGCGACGACGCAGCGCCATTTCGTCGGCGATCGGGGTGATTCATCGGCGGCTTCTGTGGCTTGGTCGCAAACGGATTGCCACGCCCCCGCGCGGATGGCAACTTGCAGCGGCGATCACGTCGACCTGGAGCCCCGCATGACCCCCGTTGCCCTGTATTCGCCCGATCCAGCCCGCGGCTGGCTGCCCTGGGCCTGGGTAACGCCGATCCTGATGATCCTGTTCAACGCGGCACCAGCGATCGCGCTGGACGGGTGGATGCAGTCGCAGCATTGGTCGACGCCGCACGGCGATCCGATCGGCCTCGCTGGCTTGTATGCGCTGTTGTGGATCGGCTTCGCGCCGACGCTGGCGGCCGTGCTCGTCTGGGTACGCTTCGTCGAAGGGCGCTCGCTGGCCAGTATCGGGCTGACCGGTCCGGCGCCGCTGAAAACCTTCCTTCGCGGACTGGCCGTTGGATTGGGCACGATCGCGCTGGTCGTAGTTGCGATCTGGATGGCTGGCGGCATGCAGGCGGCGGGCTTGGGGCAGGCTTGGCGGTCGCCCGTCAGTCTGCTGCACATCAGTCTGCTGCTATTGAGTTTCATGTTCCAGGCGAGCGTGGAGGAAGTCATCTTCCGCGGCTGGATGCTGTCGGTGGTCGCGCGCAAGACCAATGTCGCGGTGGCAGTGCTGCTGGTGTCGCTCGTTTTCTGCTTCCTGCATTTCAGTCCGCACCAGCCGCCCCGGGTCATGCTCGGCACGTTCCTGTTCTCGCTGTTCGCCTGCGCCTGGGCGCTGCGGACCGGCAATATCTGGGGCGTGATGGGCTGGCACGCGGGGTGGAACTGGTTGCTCGCGACCGGCTTCGAACTGCCCGTCACCGGCATCGATGCGCACTTGCCGGCGCTGCTGGTGGCGCTACGCCCGCAAGGCCTCGACGCTCTGACCGGTGGCGCGCAAGGGCCGGAAGGCAGTTACCTGTGCAGCGTCTTCTTCGTCGCCGCGATCGCGTGGATCCAGTGGCGAAAGACGCGCGAAGCTCAGAACTTCTCGCCGGCCAGCAGGTAACGCCACTGCCCGGGCGGCATCGCCCCGTCCGGGCCCTTGCCGATCGGATGCTGGTTCGCGCCGTACCGGCGACGACCACGCAATGGAGCGTCTGCTAGCGCTCGGTGGGCCGATCAACGCTCCGCTACGGGCTTCTCGGTAGGGTAGGGGAACTGCTATCCAATATTAGAATTAGGGGTGTTTATCGGGGGTAGGGCAGCTCCCGACCCTAAGCGCTCACTCAAAAGAACGGGCTCAGATTCACTTAAGGAAGTCGACCTGACCCTGAGGTTTCAGAACTACAGCACCCAGGCCGGCGGCCAGGACGCGGTTTCGCAAAGCGTGGAGCTGTACGCGCAGCACACGCTGCCATTCGGCCTTGGTGTGCAGTTCAACTACACCTACAACGATGCCAGCAAGGCGGCGGTGCGGCTGGAAGACGGTACCGAGGCCGGCAAGACCTCCATGCCGGGCAGCGCCAGAAACCAGACCAACCTCACCGTGTTCTACGAGACCGACAGCCTGCTGCTGCGCGCCTCGTACAACCGTCGCGGCGAGCTGGTGCAAGGCCTGGTCAACGGGTTGAACGTCTACGAGGAGCCGTACTACCAGGTCGATCTGAACGCGGCGTACAACATCACCCCGGCGCTCAGCCTCACCGCCTCGGTGCGAACCTGACCAAGCAGGAGTTCCGCTCGCACCTGGGCGAGGACACCCGCGCCCGCTTCTATACTGGCGGCTACGCGTTCGATCGCGTCCAGACACAGGTGAAAAACTTGGCCTTTGCGTCGAGCGGCAGCTCGAAAAGCTGCTTAGCTTCTTCGGCCATCAACACTCCGCTGTGGCACGCCGAACAATTGAGCACTTCACCACTGGAGTCGTCCATTAGACCGTGCAGACGGTCCATGGTCGCATCCAAAGCGTGAGTGAAGCTCGCGAGGCGTTGCCATCGTATGGTGAACTTCAACATGAAGTCCGCTTCCTGCCAGAAGCGGCCAGTCGCACCCTGGCATAACGGCCAGAAGCAGTCATACCCAAGAGCTGTTTCGGACCCATGCTGGCGCATCTATAAATGCGTACCCACCGCTGCGCGAAACCCAACATCCGTGAGGACTTGGCTCGCGCTCAGCTTGTACTTAAATCGAGGCGCGAAAAGATATCTGCATTATTGAATGCGCTGCTTTCAGCTACCTGCTCGCGCAGTGACGCCATTTTCAGTCGGCACGAGTGTCCAGATCTTGGCGTCAATTCCATCATTTTGCAGCTTGCGCATGAAGTAACGAGCCTGTAGAGCATCATGGGTAGCGATAACGACCTGGAAACCATGATCAACGATGTAGTCACGCAGCAAATCGAAAACCGCAGAGGCATGTACTAGGTCGTGATGCTGAGTCGGGTCATCCAATAACAGTGCTTTCCAAGGAGACCACTGATGACTCATCGCCATTGAGAGCAGGAAGGTCAGTTGAAGATCCGTCAACTGTGCCTCACTCGCGATATCAGGTACCGGCACCGCTTTATTGCCAAGCGGTACAGAAACGCCGGCACGATCTTTGTTATACAAGTTAAAGAATTTCAGACTTGCCTCGTGGAACCTAGACTCTCGCACGACACGCTTGAGCAGCGCCTGCCAGCGGGGTACCACCTTACTGACATGTTTCTGAACATTGTCAATTTCTCTCTTTAGTGAGCCGTCCAGAAAATCCATCGCGTCCGAGATCAAGGACAACCGTAAGTAGCTGGAGCGTGCGGCGTTGATGGTGTCATTGAGGTACGCCTCGAAGGCCTCTTCTGAACGGTCAAGACGCTGAGCGTCAATCAGCCGCTGAGCTAGCTGTGATTCGTTCAGCTTGGCCCAAGCAGAGATCTCCACTCCAATGCCTTCGAGTGCTGAAACATACCCCTCCAGAAGGGTCAACGTAGCGTGTAGCGTCGCTTCCCGGGCCTGCGCAGCTTCGGCAAGTGGAGTGCCGGTCAAATCCTGCGCTTGCCAGCTCGCCCGGATTTGAAGAAGGAGCGTTTGAACCCTTCTGATTTCTGCCTCGATCTCCTTGACTGCGGTTAGTGACACAACCAACTGATGCTGTTGGGTGTCTAGGGCGGATTGCACAGTCTCAACCTTCCCGTTCAGATCGCTGATCTGCTGTTCCAGCTGCGCTTTTTCTGCAGTGAGTTGCTCAAGCGTACGAGCCAGCGGCTCTCCAGAGGTGAGCGCGGCCAGTGCGGCAACTGCTTGATCCAGCCGCGTAGACGCTTCGCTCTGTTGAACTCGGGCCAAGTCGAGCATGTGCTGTGCCGAGTTGAAGGCCCCCTCGGTTTGTTCAAAAGCTTCAGGGGAAGCGAGAGCGTCCAAAGCCGCTCGCTGATCAGTCAAACGCTTTTTGGCAGGAGGAATGCTATCGAGTTGCTGCCTGAGCGACTCCCTTGCCAACGGGAGCGAGTCACTAGCCAAAATCGGATCGGTACGAAACTGCGCAACTCGTCTTCCCAGATCCTGGTGGTTGGACTCCAAAGCACCCAGCTCCATTCGGCTGAAGTCTAGTGCTTGCTGCGCTTTCTCAACCGCGACCTCACTGGCCGTCAACGCTTCCACAGCAGTTCGCAATTGCTGCTCGGCTGCAGTCAAATTCGGATTGATCGCTTCAAGGGCTTGAGCCACCCGGGACTGCAGCTTGGCTGCGCCATGTGGCTCCAGGCAAAGCGGGCATTGATCTTGGTCAGCGGGAAGATGTTGCGCTATGGATGCAACGGCCTGACGGATTGCGTCGGCGGAAGAACTGAGCATCTCATAAAGTGATCGGGCAGTGGCCTCCGCAGCTTTACACGTCTCATACGAGGAACGTTCTGCATCCCTATCGATGCTCTGTTTATCGATGAGAACTCCTAGATCCGTGATTTGCTGAACATTATCGCGGATGCGCTGCTCAGTGGCCTGCCAGTCGGCAAGCATTAGACGGCCCGACTCTAAGCGCTGCTCAGTCTGGTTAATGCCATGAAGCTGGGCGTCAATCTGAGCATGCTGGTTGCGAAGCCGTTGGCTGCGCTCATGCTGCTCGCGAAGTACACGGGAATTTTCTTCAGCCTCGCGTAGGGCAGCAATCGCTGACGTCAACGCGTCATTTCGGTGAACGATCTCCTGTTTTGCAGTGGTCTCTCCAATCAGGCGCTCAAGTTGCTGCCGGATGCTGGTAAGTTCTTGCTGTGCAGAGTGGATACTCGCCTGATGCTCCTGCAATGCGGCATTGCCGTCAGCCCTCGTGTTTGCGTGTTTATCGAGTGTCTGACTCGCTTCCGTGAGGTCTTCATTGAGCTTTTCGAGCTGCTCCTGCGCTGCAACAAAGCTCTCAATAAGGTCGTTTACCAAGGCAAGGCTTGAAATATGCGCCCGAGTCCGCTCGACCTTCCCTTGCAAGATCTCGGTCAGTGCGGAGTGTGCAATCGTCAGCCCCTCCTGGCTTGCGGGCCAGGTCAATAAGCCAGATGGAATCTGGCTCAGGCTTTGCGTCTGGTTTGCAGCGTCAGAGAGAGCGTCGGCAATTCGATCGCGCGGTCGTAATGCACCTACTCCACCGGCAGCAGCTATGTCACGCTCCTGGAGTAGGCGAGTCCACTCGTTCAAATCAGTCTCATGCCCAATCAACACTTCTTCCGCACGGGCTTTTTGCTCCGTCAGCGACCGTCGAACGGCAGCGAGGGTGACGCGAGCTTTAGAACCGTCGCGACCAATCGGCAGCTTCGCCAACTGGGTTCCGGCTTCCTTTTCTTCTGCATTAACGATCCACCCGTTCTCCCTCTGATCCAAAAGGTGGGTTAGACGCAGCAAGAATGGGATGTCATTTGCAGACACATTAGGAAAGACGCTGCTTAAGTCTCCGTCCCGGCTGACCTCGCCCGCTGCAGTCACGCGTGATGTCGCAGTCAACTCAGAAAAGCTTAGACTGACTGTGGCTGCCGCCTGATCATCACGAATGATATGGGCAAGGTCGTCACGGAGACGCGCTATTTTCCCGGTTAGGCCAAACTCGATCGCCTCAAATACCGTTGTTTTGCCAGTTCCATTGGGTGCGAGCAAAATAGTCGCTCCGGGACTCAGCTCGATGGTGACATCCGAACCGAATTTGCGCAGGTTCGATAGGGTGATTGAATTCAACTTGCTCACAAATGAACCTCGCTTTCACCCACCGAGTCGGTAAGAAAACGCACCACATCCGCTCCGTTCCGGTTGGTCAGAAGCTGCGTTTTCCAAGCAGCGATGTGTGGAGCAGACCAAGGGTGCGCATTAGACAGCGTGTTCAGCGCCGACACCAATGGATCGCTCAGCGTCTCGACATCGCCAGCAGGATCCAAGGCAGCCAAGAATGTCCGGTTAAGGAAATCACTAGCTGCTTCAGATTCGCGCACAACAACCTTGCGGCAAAATCTGTCATCAGCCTCAATCCGCGCAGCGTCATCCTTGGCGATACCGCTGATCATCAGAAACATATAGAGGTCTGCAGTCTCAGGTTCGGGCAGCACATCCCGTACATCGGCGGCCCACTGGTTGGCTGCCTTATGGGCCGTCAGTGGAAGCTCGATGAGCAGAACCGTCCGCCAGCCCGCCCGTTCGATGTGGGAGCGCTTGAGTCGAAGAACATGCGAGTCGAAGTCGACCTCAGGTAGCATGAGCTCCGTTACGTCCCGGGGACACACGTCATACCGACCCTCTGCACGCTGAATGATTGCGCCAGCCACTTCCTGCAGTGTCAGCATGATTAGTGTCCTTTCCCTTGAGCTTCGATTGCTGCTTCACGCGCGTCGCGCCAAGCATCCCAATAACGTTGGAATTGCTGCTTTAGCTGGGCGAGTGTCCCGTTACGCAAGTGCTTAAGCACCCCAAATCGTGTCACCAGCAACCTGGGCTGGCGCTCAGCCGCGATGCTGTTACCAGTCTCAAAATCATCAGCCATACCGGATTCGAGCAGGCTCGTGGGAGACCCTTCGACGCCCGCAAGAATTACTACCGACGCTGGTGAAGGCCCCAAAACGGCCATCAGGTCATCGGCAACAGGCCTGGCGCCGCTGTGGTCGCCTGAAGCGCCTGACCAATTCTGCAACGCAATGCTGAGAACATCCCCAACGGCAGGGATTTCGCGCCAATTAGCATCGTCGTTACCAATTGCGACGCAAACCAGAAGCAGCATCAGAATGGCGGTTTCCAGCAGGTCTGCAGTTCGAGGGCCGACACGCAGCGCGTGTTTCCCGTCTAAGCCTTCTGTTTTGGGGTACATGAGTTGTTCTAACAGTGACTCACGCGCAGCGGCGTTGGCTGTTAGCTCAGCGGCCCAAGAGCGCCACTTCGGTTCCAATGCTGCCAGTAATGGCATGTCGGATACCGAGTTCAACCTGTTAGTGATGCGAGCTTGTAGCTGCTCCCACACAAGCTCGTTCATCGCCCGGTGAAGTGCTGAAGATTCATTTCGCGCCTCCAGGATCGACGAGATTTCGCGACCCGACGCGCAGGACAGTGCCTCTGAATTGTCTATCCAAGGAAGCTCATCAAGATCACTCTCGCTGATCCCAAGCGTTCTACCCAACTCGTTCCCAGCGCCTTGGCGCCAAAGAGGCTCACCGAGAAGTAGGCAATGGCTCCCGCTCTTCAAGTGCAGTGCCAGCCGAAGGATGGCTGAGTGGAGGGCCACGGTATTTGGCGTAGGCGGGCAATAGGTAGCGTGCAACCGCAGCCTTCTGTTGTTACCGCCCGCTGTCCAGTGGTGACTGACAACTTCCGTGGCAGCACGGACCGCTGGCAAGCTGGTCGTACCATTCAAGCTGTGGGTACTGGCGACCATCCAACTGGATCCAGCCTGTGGCCTCATGAGGTATTGCGTCCAAGTCAAAGCATCTGACCGGCGTGCGTCTTTGAGATGGTTGGCCATCGCATGACAGCTGATGGCATTAACATCCGTGGTATTCGTAGAAATGTATCCCACCATCTTCTCAAGGGTTGCCCGCGAATCAATAAAGTGTCGTCCTAACGACTCGCGCGCACGCTCTTCAAGGTTATCTTCGCTCCCTACGGCATGGATCGTAAGGGTCCGCATGGTTTGTCTAACGTGATCCCAGTCGGTAAAGCCACACCAGGTCGTTAACCATTTGTAGACGTTTTGCGTTGGGGTATCGGGGCGGCTAGATAGGGCAGCCAGATCAAGACCGTCCTGCTTGCAAAGTCCACAAAACTCGTGCAGGTGATTGGCGGTGATTAACTCACTTGACTTGCCCTTGATGACAACTTCCAGGCCGAGAAAGATGAGTGAAAAAGCGCGGACTGGCGGCTGCTTGGACTGGGGTGTGAGACTCCAGGCAGACAAGCTCTTTATGGCCTTATCGAGCTCAGAGTCGATTGCGCTATCGGGCGGAACAACTGGCGTTGCACTTGCTGCTCCCTTTTTGCCGGCCTTGGGTTTATAGGACTTGATGTAGTCGGCTTTATCGATGTGCTTATCGCTGAAGGGGGTCGTCTGCCGCTTGATCTGGAGGTGCTCGTAATGTTCATCCGCATGGTAGATGACCACGTCATCCCATTCGCCGATACCACCTTGTTCGGCACCGATCAGCAGCGGTGCAGGGCGCCCATCCAGGTAGTTGTCCACCATGTCCGACAAACGTTGAGCTATTACAAGCTTCTCGTAGCGGCCTTTTTGCTCAAGCCGGAACCTTCTTATCATTCTGAATCCCTTCAAGCATTTCGGCACCCAAGGCGCCAATGGCAGGTGACCACATATTAGCGAGATGCTTTGGCCGAAGGAACAGGGCTCCCGCCGTCTCCCCGTATTTAGTAGCAGCTGGCTTTAGAGTCCAACCAGCGAGCAGGTCGTGATGGGGTCAGGTGCACTTATCAGGCGAGGGCACTCGGCTTGCGTGGCCCGTATGGAACTGCGCCAGCGGCGCACACAGCCGCGCGAGACCCGCCAGCGTGTATTGACACACCAGACCGTGCACTTGCAATCTACGCCCAAGGAGCGTCGAAACTCCTCAGACAGCGGTACCCACCTCCGTCAAACCGGTGGGTTTTTTGTGCCTGAATCTTGCAGGTACAAGCCGACGCAATGCCTGCGTCGGGAGGGCGGCTAATACAAAACCCGCGAGGGGAATACGCCCGCCGGCTGTCTGCGGTTTCGAACCTCCCGACATCCCGTCGCCGTTGGCGGCGGTTCTTGGGTTGTTCCAGGAGGGCGTTGCCATGTCTACCGCACCATCCATGCCGGCATCTGTGCCGGTTGATCTGTTGCCAGCTTCCGCTCACCACCTGCGGTGGGATATGGGCGATGTGCTGCGCAGGTTCGACGCACGCACAGCTATTGAGCAGGCGAGAGACCATACCGCGCATCCGCTGAGTCGCCAGCTCGGTGTATTGCCGCACACCTCGTGCCGCCTGTCGGCACGCAGAGCTGTGCCATTGCAGCAGTACGTCGCTGCAACCATCACCCGCTATCACCCGGAGGCGCCATGACACGCCGCCGCCCACCCACGGCATCTGCCAGCGCACGGCCCACCCGCACGCGTACGCGCCCCGCGCCACCCAAGCGGGTGCAGTGGGTTGTTGTAGAACCCGACCGCACCAAGCTGCCGCCGATGCTGCCGCCCGACCCGGACGCCTCACCGCAAGGTCCCGGCACGCTACGCGCACCCCGCCGCGCCCGCCGCCCGCGCCAATGCACCGTCAGCTACACCCATTACCCCGGCGCCCACGACCACGCCGGCGACCAGCACGTGCCCCACGTCCGCCTCAGCGGCCTATGGCTGGAACAACTGGGCTTCGCCATCGGCACCAAGCTGCGCATCACAGCCAGCGAAGGGCAGCTGCTGATGGAGGTGTTGCCGCCGGTGGAGGTGCCGGCCAAGGCGCGCAGCGTGCGGCGATGATGCTGCGTCTGCCAGACGCCTTGCGATTGACCTGAAATAACGGTTCTAGGGTCACTTCAAAAGAACGGGGTCAGATTCACTTAAGGAAGTCAACCTGACCCTGAGGTTTGGACCCGTTATTCGACAAATAACTGCCATTGTTGAATGGCCGGGATTGGTGGAAATGCGGAAAGGCTGGTTTCGAAGCAGCTAAAGCAATTCCCGCCGCTTAGCCGTATCACCAAACCGGCGAGAGATTTCCGTATTGCGAGGTGGCGACACCATATAACGTCGCGTATGCGGACAGGAAGCATCCGTCCGAATAGGGTGATAACCTCTGCATGGCTCAAACGCTGATGTTGGAGTGAGGAGTGAAAATGGTCGCCTCAATTAAACGCCGCACTGTTTTGGCTGCGGCATTATCCATGGCCCTGCCGATGCGTAGCTTTGCCAAACCCGAAATTGAAGCTGATAGCGTGTCCTCGGCCCTTCGCCGTCGCGTAGCCGAGGAAAAGCAGGGCACCGGGGCCGTATTGGGGGTGGTACGCGCAGGCGAATTGAAGACCTTCCACTACGGAACGGTTGGCCTAGGTAAACTCCAACAGCCGAATGATCGGTCAGTATTTCAGATCGCCTCGCTAACCAAGATATTCACGGCACTATTACTTGCTGATTGCGTTCAGCGGGGTGAAGTGAATCTCGTCGATCCGCTATCAATGTACGTTGCAGTTCCTCCCGCCACCTTCGACGGGAATGAGATCACGCTTCTCGATTTAGCCACTCATACGAGTGGGCTACCACTTCGGCCATCCAGTCGCACCGGCCTCAGTCAAGACAACCCCTACGCCGGCTACACCGAGAGCGATCTTTGTGCTGATTTAGGTCGTGTTCGTCTCACGCGCTTGCCGGGGTCGAGTTTTGAATACTCGAATTTTGACTACGCGTTATTGGGTTACGCGTTGTCACAGCGCCTTGGCAAAACGTATGCTGACCTCTTGCGAGCTCGCATTCTTGAACCGCTTCGTATGGACGAGACTACGCTTACTCCATCAACGGAGATGCAGCACCGGGAAATTTGGGGTTACGATGCGGACTTCCACTCGGCTCAACCCTGGGAATTTGGTGCGTTGGCGCCGGCAGGCGGCCTTTTCTCGACGGTAAGGGACCTGTCGAAATTCATGGCGCTTTGGACAAACAAAGAAAGCGGTCCCCTCTCGCGGGCGGCTTCAATGATGCTGACCGTAGATAGGCCCGGCGATAATACCGATACCAGAATGGGTATTGGCTGGCGGAAGGTCCACCCGGATGGCCAGAGCATAGCTTGGAGCAATGGAAATGGCGGCGGCGTTCGTAGCTTCATGGGCTTCAACGCCGACACGCGCGTCGCCGCAATCGCGTTTATCAACAAAACATCGGGTTTTGGAGTTGACGATATCGCGCTTGGGATGCTTGCGCCAGCTGGCTCGCATGTTCCCCCGTTTTTCTAAAACCCGGGCTGGTTTAGGATGCTTAAATATTAGCTGGACGGGAAATAACGGTTCCAGGTTCATTTCCACGGCAGCCTGGCCGTCGCCAAACCATCGCGCCCATGCCTGCGCGCGTGGCGACATAGATCAGCAGCGATGCTGGTAGTGACACGACAACGGCCGCAGTACGCGGCCGTTGTCGTCAAATCAGGCAGACCAGATCGTCTTGACGATTCCCGATTCCCGATTCCCGATTCTCCCAATCCCGAATCCCGAATCCCCAACCTCAATGATCGCTGGAACGCAATCCATCCACATCCAGGATCAGCGCCATGCGGCCGTCGCCGATCAGGGTGGCGCCGGCATAGCCGGGCAGGCCGCGCAGGGCACGGGGCAGGGGCTTGATCACCACTTCCTCGCGGCCGCGAACCTGGTCCACCACCAGGCCGAAGCGGGTTTCGCCGGCCTGCAGCAGCACCACCGTCAATAGCGGCGGCTGTTCGGCAGGCACGCCCAGCCAGCGGCGCAGGTCGATCAGCGGCAGGGTGTGCGAGCGGCGGTCCAGCACGGCGCGGCCGTCGAACCAGCCCAGCGAGGTCTGCGGGGCGTGCAGCACCTCGACCACGCGCGCCAGCGGCAAGGCGTAGACCGCTTCGCCGGCCTGCACCAGCAGGGTCGGCAGGATCGCCAGAGTCAGCGGCACGCGGATCATGAAGCGGCTGCCGCGGCCCAGTTCGGACTGGATCTGGATCTGCCCGCTCAACTCGCGGATGCGCGATTGCACCACGTCCATGCCCACGCCGCGGCCGGAGATGTCGGTGACCTCGGCCTTGGTGGAAAAGCCCGGCATGAAGATCAAATGCAGGCACTCGTCGGTGCTCAGGCGGGCGGCGGCTTCGGCATCGATCAGACCCTTATTGCGGGCGATCTCGCGCAGGCGTTCCGGGTCGATGCCGGCGCCGTCGTCCTGGATCTCGATGCTGACGTAGTCGCCTTCCTGCTGCGCCGACAGGCGCACATGGCCGCTGCGCGGTTTGCCGGTGGCTTCGCGCAGGGCCGGCGATTCGATGCCGTGGTCGATCGCGTTGCGCACCAGGTGCACCAGCGGGTCGGCCAGGGCCTCGACCAGGTTGCGGTCCAGTTCCGTCTCGGCGCCGATCAGTTCCAGTTCCACTTCCTTGGACAGCGTGCGCGCGACATCGCGGGCCACCTTGGGGAAGCGTGCGAACACCTTGCTCACCGGTTGCATGCGGGTACGCATCACCGCGGTCTGCAGGCGCGCGGTGGCGATGTCCAGCGTGCTGACTGCGCGGTCGAGTTCTTCGTCGCGCAGGCGGGTACGCAGGGTCTTGAGGCGATTGCGCGACAGCACCAGTTCGCCGATCAGGTTGACGATGGCGTCCAGGCGCTTGGTGTCCACGCGCACGGTCTGCTCGGCGTCGGCGGCCTTGGCCGCCGCCTTGGGCGCAGCCTTGGCGCCCGGCGCAGCAGCGCCGTGTGCGTCATCGTGTGCGGGTGCTGCGGTAGCGGCCTTGGGCGCGGCCTTGACCGCCGGCGGGCCGCTCTTGGCGTCGAACTGCGCAATCAGCGAGGCCGGTGCATGCGGCACGGTTTCGCCCGAGCCCATCGCATCCAGCATGGCCTGCAGATAATCCAGCGACTGCTGCGCGGCATCGAAGTGATGCGCCTGCAACACCGCCTGGCCGGAGCGCGCCATGCCCAGGGTTTCCTCGGCGGCGTGGCAGAGCTCGACCATCGGCTTGATCGCCAGGAAGCCGGCGCCGCCCTTGAGCGTGTGGAAGCCGCGGAATACCGCGTTGAGCTGGTCGGCTTCGTCCGGTGCCTGTTCCAGCGACACCAGCTGTTCGCCGAGGCGATCCAGGATCTCCTGGGCCTCGACAATGAAATCGGCAGCAATATCGTCTGGAACAGCACTCATGGTTACAGCCCCAATCCGGACAGCAGGTCGTCGGCGTCGTCCTGCGACACCGCGTGACGGTCCAGGCCCTTGACTGCAGGACCGGCAAGACCGCCGTCGTCTTTCTTCGGCTCGGGATTCTTCGGCGGCAGGCCGAGCGCACCGAAGCCCTCGTGCACGCGCCGCACGATCCCGGCCACGCGACGGATGATCTGGCCGCTCAGGTCCTGGTAGCTCTGCGCCAGCGACAGCTCGGTCAGGTTATGGCGCATCTTGTCCATCAGTGCGCCCTGGTCCTGGTTCAGGCCACCGTCGCGCAGCTGGTTGGCCAGCTCGCGGCATTCCTCGACCAGATCCAGCGTGCGATGGCTGGCCTTCTCGGTCATTTCCACCACGTGGTCCAGGCGCGAGCAGGCATCGTCCAGTTCGCCGGCTTCCTCGGGCACGGTGGGCAGCTCGCCCAGCGCCTGCCCGAGTTCGCGCGCGAGCCGGCTGAGGCTCTGCATCATCGGGCGCGTGCGCAGCGCGGCGAGGTGGTCCACCTCGCGCCGCCAGGCGACCTGGTCACCGCTTTCCAGTGCATCGAGCGCGTGCTGCAGGCGCTCGATCAGGGCGGCACGTTCGGCATCGGCTTCCACGGTGGCGTTCATCAGGCGGTCGCCGCCAGACGTTCGAACACCTTGCCCAGCTTCTCTTCCAGCGTCTGTGCGGTGAACGGCTTGATGATGTAGCCGTTCACGCCGCACTGGGCCGCTTCGATGATCTGCTCGCGCTTGGCTTCGGCGGTCACCATCATCACCGGCAGGTGCTTGAGCTTGGCGTCGGCGCGGATGTTGCGCAGCAGGTCGATGCCGGTCATGCCGGGCATGTTCCAGTCGGTGACCACGAAATCGAACGGGCCGGCCCGCAACGCCGCCAATGCGCTGTTGCCGTCTTCGGCCTCTGCGGTATTGGTGAAGCCCAGATCGCCCAACAGATTCTTGACGATACGTCGCATCGTCGAGAAGTCGTCCACGATCAAAATCCGCATGTTCTTGTTCACATCAAGCTCCTAACACTAAAAAATGCGCGAAAAAATCATTCGTCAATTTCGACACCGGCATCGGCCAGTTCGAAGACCTTGAGGCGGCCGCGCAGACGCACCACCGCCTGGCCATGGATCTGGCAGACGCGCGATTCGCTGACACCGAGCACGGCGCCGATTTCTTTCAGGTTCAATTCCTGTTCGTAGTACAGCGACAGCACCAGCTGCTCGCGCTCGGGCAACTGGCCGATGGCCTTGCCCAGCTCGCGGCCGAATTCGCCACGCTCCATCATCTGCTGCGGATTGGGGCCGCCCTTGGCGGTGGTGTCCAGCTCGCCGTGATCCTCGATCCGCGACTCCAGGCTCAGCACCTGGCCGCGGGCGGCATCTTCCATCAGACGCAGGTAGTCGGGCAGCGGCATCTCCATCGCGGCGGCCACTTCGGTGGCGGCAGCGGCGCGGCCGGTGTGCTGTTCGATCTTGCGCACGGCGGCGGCAGCGTCGCGTGCGCGGCGGTGCACCGAGCGCGGCACCCAGTCGCCACGCCGGATTTCGTCGATCATCGAGCCGCGGATGCGGATCGACGCATAGGTCTCGAACGAGGCGCCCTGTTCGGAGTCGTAACTGCGCGAGGCTTCGATCAGGCCGATCATGCCGGCCTGGATCAGATCGTCCACTTCCACGCTCGCCGGCAGGCGCGCGGCCAGATGGTGGGCGATGCGGCGCACCAGGTCGGCGTGCTGGGTGACGATGTCGTTGGCGTTGTTGCGCTGCACGGCGCGGTACTGCGCGCTGGCCGTGGTTGCGGTAGCGGTGCTCATGCGGCCACTCCCCGTTGGATGATGCGTTCGACGAAGAACTCGACATTGCCGCGCGGCACGGTGGGGGCCTGCCAGCGCGAGGTACGGCGAGCGATTTCTGCAATGGCCTGCGCCGACGGACTGGCGGGGTAGGCCTTGATGACCGGCTGCTGGCGCTGCACCGACAGGCGCAACCAGTCGTCCTGCGGCACGTGGCCGAGGTAGTTCAGCGACACGTCGCCGAGGAACTTTTCGCAGACCCGCGACAGCTTGTCGTACAGCAGGCGGCCTTCGTTGGGGTCGCGCACCATGTTGGCGATGATCTGCAGGCGGTCTACGCCGCGTTCGCGCGAGAGCACCTTGATCAGCGCGTAGGCGTCGGTGATCGAAGCCGGCTCGTCGCAGACCACCACCACGGTGTCCTGGGCGGCCTGGCAGAAGGTCAGCACGCTGTCGGTGATGCCGGCGGCGGTGTCGATGACCATCACGTCCAGGTCGCGCTCCAGCTCGGAGAACACGTTGACCAGGCCGATGTGCTGGGCCGGGGCCAGTTCGGCCATGTGGCGGCGGCCGGAAGCCGCCGGGACCACCAGCACGCCGCCGGGGCCTTCGATGATCACTTCATCCAGCGTGCAGCGGCCGGCGATCAGGTCGGCCAGGGTGTACTTGGGCGACAGGCCCAGCACCACGTCCAGGTTGGCCAGGCCCAGGTCGGCGTCCAGCAGCAGGGTGCGCTTGCCCATGTCGGCCAGCGCCACGGCCAGGTTGGCGGAGATGTTGGTTTTACCCACGCCGCCCTTGCCACCGGTCACGGCAATGGTGCGCACCGGGCCCAGGGGCTCGGGACGGGTCGCCGACAGGGGGAAGGCGTTGGTCAGCTTGGCGTATTCACGCGACTGCATGGTTGTGCTCCGGAGTACAGGGCTTATCGGCAGCGCGCCGCAAATCTTCAAGGCGAAGAACGAGACTGGCGGCATTGGCGCGGTGCAGGTCGTCGGGGACCCGCTGTCCGTCAGTCACCCAGGTGATGGGCATTTGGTGATCGACGACGACCGACAGCGCACTACCGAAGCGGCCGGTCTCGTCAAGTTTGGTCAGCACCACGCCCTGGGGCTTGGCGTGGGCGAAGCGGCGCACGACCTCGTCGAGGTCGGAAAAGTGCGCGTTGGCAGGCAGCACCAGCAGCGAGGTGACCTGGTGCGCGGCGCGCAGCCAGTTCAGCTGGGCGGCCAGGGCGCGGTCGCGCTGGCCCATGCCGGCGGTGTCGATCAGCACCAGCTTGTAGTCGCGCAGGCGCTCGAGCAGTTCCAGCAGGCTTTCGGCGCTGTCGGCCTCGTGCACGGCGATGCCGAGCTGACGGCCGTAGCTGTGCAGCTGCTCGCGGCCGCCGACGCGCTGGGTGTCGGTGGTGACCAGGGCCACGTCGCGCGGGGCGTGCTGGGCGGCGAAGCGCTGGGCGAGCTTGGCGATGGTGGTGGTCTTGCCGGCGCCGGTCGGGCCGACCAGGGCGATCACGCCGCCGCGTTCCAGCGGGTCGACCGGGGCCACCGGCAGGCGCTTGGACAGCAGGCCCAGCATCAGCCCGCGGCCGCGGTGCAATTCGGTATCGGCCGGGATCTGCAGTGCCACGTCGCGGATCAGGCCGGCGTCGAAGCCGTAGTCGTCCATCAGTTCCAGGGCCTGCGCGCGCACCGGCGAACCACGCAGGCGCTCGTCGGTCAGGCGGTTCATTTCGCGCTCGATCATCTGCCGCATCAGCGCCAGCTCGCCACGCAACTGCTTGAGTTCTTCGTCGTTCTGCGGCGCCGGGGCGGCGGCGACCGGCACCGCGGCCAGCGCCGGCGGGGCGACCACCAGCGGCGGCAACGCGGCCGGCGGCAGGATCTGCGGCAGCGCGTCCAGGTCGAAGTCGGCGTCGTCGTCCAGCGCGTCTTCGTCCTGGTCGTAGCCGGCCTGCACGGGGGCAGCGGCGGCGGCCATGATCGGGGTCGGGGCCTGCACCGGGGCAGCCTGCACGGCGGCGCGCTGCACCGGCGCGGTGGTCAGGAAATCGGCGAACAGCTGTTCCGGCACGGCCGACAGCGCGTGTTCCTGGCGCGGCGCGGCGGTCACCGCAACGGCGTGGGCCAGGGCCTGGGCGGCGGGCGAGGGGACGGCGGCGCTACGCACCGGTGCGGGCACCTGCGGCTGACGCTGCACGTTGACCGGCTGGCGCAGCGCCATCGCGGCGATCATGTCTTCGGCGGCACTGGCAACGCGCTGGCGCTGGCTCGTGCCGGCATCGGCGGCCGGCTTCAGCGGTGCGTGGACCGGTGCGGCGGCTGCTTGCGGGGCCGGTGCTTGCGGGGCAGCTGCTGACGGGATCGGCGCGGCGGCAACGGCCGGCGTCTCGGAGCGCGCGGTTTCCAGGGCGCGCTGCACGAGTTCTTCGTCGTAGTTGCTGGCAGCGACGATCTCGATGCCTTCGGCGGTGCGGCGATTGGACAGGATCACTGCGTCCGGGCCGTGTTCTTCACGCACCATGCGGAATGCGGTGCGCATGTCCGGGGCAACGAAGCGTTTGATTTTCATGCGAAGTGCCTCCAGGAACGGGACCCGCCGGACGCCGGACGGGTGCGCGATGAATGTGGGTGTGTTGCCAGCGTCATGAGTTGCCTGTCCCGTTCGGTTGTTCCAAGTGCTGCTCTCGCCCCGCAGCGGTGGCGCTGGCTGCGGTCTCGGCAGAGCTAATGCACGCGGCGTGCCAAAACGGGGTGCCGGGGTTCCGGCGCGGGGGGCTGGTGCGTTAGGACCAGGCGGGAGTTGTGTGTCCGGCTGGGTCCGACGGCTTCAAGTCAATGGATTGATTGACTTTTTTCCAGGGCGGCTGTGCGCTGGTGGCGTCGTGCGGGCGGATGCGTTTGCGGGCGGAAGGCCAAGCTTGGAGCACTTGGACCGTCTGGAAACGGCCAGCGCCGTGCAATCGATTGGAGATCCGGACCAGTGGCGGCTTTCCGACGCCGGGTGCTGGTCGGCGTGGTGGGTAGGTTCGTAGGAGCGCACCTGGGCGCGACGGGCCGTGCCGGTAACGCCTGTCGCGCCCGGGTGCGCTCCTACCGTGGTGTCGGCGTCTGAGATGTGTTGTCGGATTGCCCGGCCTGTCGTAGGAGCGCGCCCGGGCGCGACGGGCCGTGCCGGTAACACCTGTCGCGCCCAGGTGTGCTCCTACGGTGGTGTCGGCGTCCGCGATGTGTTCCCGGGTTGCCCGGCCTATCGTAGGAGCGCACCTGGGCGCGACGGGCTGTGCCGGTAAAACCTGTCGCGCCCGGGTGCGCTCCTACCGTGGTGTCGGCGTCTGCGGTGTGTTCCCGGGTTGCCTGGCCTGTCGTAGGAGCGCACCCGGGCGCGACGGGGTGTGCCGGTAACGCCTGTCGCGCCCGGGTGCGCCCCCACAGGGTGCGTTGGCCGGAGGGCGGTCTCAGCTGATCGTGCCGACCAGCTTCAGGCGCTTGTCTTCGGGCACTTCGCTGTAGGCCAGCACCGACAGGGACGGGACGCTGTGGCGGACCAGGCGGGCCAGGGCGGCGCGGACCTGGCCGGGCACCAGCACGACCGCCGGTTCGTTGCGGGCTTCCTGCTTGCCGACGCAGTCGGCCAGGCTCTGGTGGAGGCGTTCGGCCAGGCCGGGCTCCAGTGCCACGCCGTTGCCGTGGGTGGATTCCTGCAGCACGCGCTCCAGCTGCGGGGCCAGCGTGTAGACCGGCAGCTCGGCCGACATGCCGGCGATTTCCTGCACGATGAAGCGGCCCAGCGAGGTGCGTACCGCGGCGGTGAGGGTGGTCGGGTCCTGGCTGTGCGGGGCGTGTTCGACCAGGGCTTCGACGATCTTGCGCAGCTGGCGCACCGGGATGCGCTCGATCAGCAAGTTCTGCAGCACGCGTACCACCACCGACAGCGGCAGCGCCTTCGGGGTAAGGTCTTCGACCATCTTCGGCGCGGTCTTGGCCAGGGTCGCCAGCAGCTGCTGCACTTCCTCGTGGCCGAGCAGTTCCGGGGCGTGTTCGCGGATCAGGTGCGACAGATGGGTAGCGACCACGGTGGCCGGGTCGACCACGGTGTAGCCCATCGATTCGGCATAGGCGCGTTGGTGCGGCTGGATCCAGGTGGCGTCCAGGCCGAACGCCGGGTCCTTGCCGGGGATGCCGTCGAGCTGGCCGAGCGCGCCGCCCGGGTCCAGCGCCAGTTCGCGATCGGGATAGATTTCCGCGGTGGCCACGGGCACTCCGTGCACCAGCAAGCGGTAGGCATTGGCCGACAGTTCCAGGTTGTCGCGGATATGCACCGGCGGCACCAGGAAGCCGATGTCCTGGGTGAGCTTGCGGCGCACGCCCTTGATGCGCGCCATCAGTTCGCCACCCTGGTTCTTGTCCACCAGCGGAATCAGCCGGTAGCCCACTTCCAGGCCCAGCGGGTCGATCGGGCGCAGCTCGTCCCAGCTCAGCTCCGAGCTGGCCTGGGCGGCAGTGGCCGCGGCGGCGGCCTTGGGATCGGTGGCGGGGTCGCCGGTCGGCGGGATGACCAGGCTGCGCTTGTACATTTTCCAGGCGATCACGCCCAGGATCAGGCCCAGCGTCAAAAACGCGACGTTGGGCATGCCCGGCACCAGGCCGACCAGGCCCAGGATGGCCGCGGCCACCGCGAGGGCGCGGTGCTGGCCGAACACCTGGCTGATCATGGCGCCGCGCATGTCCTGCGCGCGCGAGGCGCGGGTCACCAGCAAGGCGACCGAGGACGACACCAGCAGGGCTGGCAGCTGCGCCACCAAACCGTCGCCGATCGACAGCAGGGTGTAGGTGGAGGCGGCATCCACAAAGCTCATGCCGTGCTGGAACATGCCCACCGCCATGCCGCCGACCAGGTTGATGAACAGGATCAGGATGGCGGCGATGGCGTCGCCGCGGATGAACTTGTTGGCACCGTCCATCGCACCGTAGAAGTCGGCTTCCTCGCGGACTTCCTCGCGGCGGGCCTTGGCTTCCTCGCGCGTCAGCAAACCGGCATTGAGGTCGGCGTCGATGGCCATCTGCTTGCCGGGCATGGCGTCCAGGATGAAGCGCGCGGTCACTTCCGACACGCGTCCGGCACCCTTGGTGATGACCACGAAGTTGATGATGGTCAGGATCGCGAACACCACGATACCCACGGCGTAGTTGCCGCCGATCACGAACTGGCCGAACGCCTCGATCACCTTGCCGGCTGCGGCATGGCCGTCCTGGCCGTTGATCAGGATCACGCGGCTGGAGGCGACGTTCAGCGCCAGCCGCAGCATCGTGGTCATCAGCAGCACGATCGGGAAAATGGTGAATTCCAGCGGGCGCTGCACGTAGACGACCGCCAGCAGCACCATCAGCGAGATGGCGATGTTGAAGGTGAACAGCGCATCCAGCACCGGCGCGGCCAGCGGCACCATCAGCATGGCCAGCATGGCCATCAGGGCCAGCGGCGCGCCCAGGCCGTTGCGCAGCAACTCCATGATGCGCCGGGCGTTCATCGGGGCGGGTTGGGCGCTCATACGCTGGCTCCCTTGCCGAACTCATCCACGTCCAGCGACGGCAATTCCGGCATCGGGCCGCCGTTCCAGCCACGCAGCTGGTAGACGTAGGACAGCACCTGGGCCACGACCGAATAGAGTCTCACGGGAATTTCCTTGCCGATTTGCGCTTCTCTATACAAGGCGCGTGCCAAAGGCGGGGCGGTGACGATCGCCACGCGGTGCTGTTCGCAGGCTTCGCGGATGCGGAAGGCCATTTCGTCCACGCCCTTGGCCACCACGATCGGGGCGCGCATCTTGCCGCCTTCGTACTTGAGCGCCACCGCGTAGTGGGTCGGATTCATCAGCACCACGTCGGCCTTGGGCACTGCTTCCATCATCTGGCGCTGCGACATCTGCATCTGCATCTGGCGGATGCGGCCCTTGACCTCCGGGCTGCCCTCGCTTTCCTTCATCTCGCGCTTGATCTCTTCGCGCGTCATCTTCAGCTTCCGTAGCCAGTTCCACTTCTGGTAGGGCGCGTCGATGGCGGCCAGCAGCACCAGCGCGCCGGCGGTGTAGAACAGCAGGCTCTTGGTGAAGTCCAGGCCGTTGCCCACCGCCTGTTCCAGCGGCTGGTTCACCAGCGAGCGCAGGCCGTGCAGGCCCTTGGAGATGCACAGGCTGGCGGCCAGGCCGACGAACAGCAGCCGCAGCACCGACTTGATCAACTCGGCCAGGCTGTTGCTGCCCCACATGCGCTTGATCCCGTTCATCGGGTTGAGCTTGTTGAGGTCGGGCATGATCGCCTTGCCGGAAAAGCGCAGCCCGCTCATCAACAGCGGGCCGGCCAGGCCGGCGGCCAGGCAGATGCCGATCAGCGGCAGCATCACCCACAGCAGCTGCAGCAGCAGGTCGCCGAAATGGCCGAACAGCGCCATCGGGTTTTCACGCATCTTCGGGTCCGGGCTGAGCGCGGTCTTCATCCAGACGCTGGCGCCATCGCCGATGCCGCGGGCCAGGGCCATCAGCGCGAACACGCCGGCACCGAACACCGCGGCGGTGGACAACTCGCGCGATTGCGGGATGTTGCCCTGCTCGCGGGCTTCGCGCAGGCGTTTTTCGGTGGGAAGCTCTGTGCGTTCGCCGCCGTCTTCGGACTCGGACATGGAGGTGCCGGTGACTGGTCAGCCCTGTGTCATGCAAGTGGCGTTCCAGTCGCTGGGGCCGGGGTTGGGGAGTCGGGGTCGGGGGAGAGCTGGCCGAGAGGGGGCCGGCCTGAAAAAGTGGCTGATCGGGGCAGGCGGCGCTGTGGGGCCGCTGGGTTGGATGCGCCTGGCCTGCGCCCCGGGGCGCGGCTGCTCATGCCACCGAGGATTCGGGCTCTTCCGGTTCGATGCGATTGCGGCCATGCCGCTTGGCGCGGTACAGCGCCTCGTCGGCACGTGCCAGCAGCGTGGCGGCGTTGTCACCGCTCCGGAACCAGGCCACGCCGACCGAACAGGTCACCGGCAGCGGCCGGGCGGCGCCCACCTCGTACGGTGCCAGGCTGAGCTTTTCGTGGATGGCGCGCAGCCGGTGCTGGCTATGCTGCGACATGCCCGGCAGCAGCAACAGCAGTTCCTCGCCACCGTAACGGCCCACCTTGTCCGAGTCGCGCAGGCAGGCGGTCAGGCGAGCGCCGACCTTGGCCAGCACCGCATCGCCGACCAGATGCCCGTGTTCGTCGTTGACCAGTTTGAAGTGGTCCAGATCGATCAGCACCACCGCCAGCGGATGCCCGCCGTGCGCGCAGGCCTGCAGTTCTTCGGCCATGGCTTCGAGCACGCCGGAGCGGTTGAGCAGGCCGGTCAGGGCATCGTGGCTGGCCTTCAGGGCCAGCGCCGCACGCGCGCTTTCCAGATCGCGTTTTTCGTGTTCCAGCTGATAGGTGCGCTCGGCCACCAGTTCGGCCAGCATGCGTTCGCGCGCGACCAGATGGCGGTGCCGCCAGCGCCACAGGCCGGCCAGCAGCGCGCTGCCGATCAGCACATACAACACGATCGCCGGCGGGCTGCGCCACCACAGCGGGGCCACCGCAAACGGCAGGTCGGCGATCGGCGAGGCGGTGCGGCGGTAGCGGTCCAGCACCTGCACCTGCAGCCGGAAATGCCCGGAGGGCAGCGGCGCCTGGTCGATCGACAGGTTGTCGCTCTGGATCCATTCGTTGTGCAGGCCGAGCAGGCGGTAACGCACGGTCAGGCGGCTCGGGTCGTCGTACACCTCCATCGTGGACAGCTCGATATGCAGCGGCTGGTCGCTCCAGCCCAGCAACTGGCCGCGCTGCACCGGCACGCCGCCACGGCTGACGCTGTCGATGCGCACGCTGGGCTGGCGCGCATCGAACAGCCGCGCCGGGTCCAGCAGATGGCTCACCCCGCGCGAGGTACCGATCCAGATCGACCCATCCGGATCCTCGGCGAAGGCGGCTTCGGAGATGTCGTCCCACAGCAGGCCCTGCGATTGCGACAGATGCGCCCAACGCTCGCCGTCGTAGACCTCCACGCCGCGCGCATGGCCCACCCAGACCCGGCCGAGGCTGTCGCCGCGCATCAGGTAGACGCCGACATCGCGCAGCGCCTCGTCGCTGATCGCCTGCAGATCCAGCCGCTCGCCCAGCAACATGCCGTGCCAGAGACCGGGCCGATAGAACGCCAGCCACACCTCGCCGCTGTCGCTGATGTGGAACTTGCTGATCCACGGGTCCGAGGCGCCGCCATTGACCAGCACCTCGACCCTGGACCAGCGTGCGCCCTGCAGCCGGAACAAGCCGTTGGCGGTGGACACCCACAACGTGCCGTTGGCGGTCTGCTGGATGTCGGTATAGGCGATCGTGGGCATCTCCGGAACAGCTTCCATCGTGCCGCCCTCCAGCGGATGCCGGATCACGAACAGGCCGCCCGCGCTGAGCATCCACATCCGCCCCTGCCGATCGATCAGCAGGCGGCGTGCGGTGCGCGGCAGTTTGGCGATCTGCGCGCTGCGGCCATCGGGCCAGGTGCGGCGCAGTGAACCGGCCGAATTGAGCGTCCACAGGCTGCCATCGGCGCTGCGTTGCATGCCCACGATCTGGATCCCGGAGGCCTGCAGGGCCGGGACGAACCGGCCGCCCGGATCGACCTGGCGGCCGGTGCCGTGTTCGTTGCCGACCAGCAGCGCGCCCTGCGCGTCGCGGGCGATCGACCAGGTGGGCGCGGCCGGCATGCCCTGCGAGGCGTCCCAGTTCTCGATCCATTCGTAGCCGGCCCAGCGCACCAGGCCTTCGCCATCGACGGTCATCCAGACATCGCCATCGCGGTCCACCAGGATCGCATCGCTGCTGCCGGGCGGCAGCCCGTTGTCGGCGCCGAAACTGCGCCAGCGGCCGTTCTCCCAGCGCGCCAGCCCGTCGTTGCGACGTACCAGCACGCGTCCTTCGCGGTCCAGCACCAACGGCGCCTGTCGCCCGATGGTTCTGCCATCGAGCAAGGGCAGCGGCCGCACGCTGAATTTGCTGGCGCCCGGCGCGCGATAGAGCAGGTTGCCGGTGCCGCGGACCCACAGTGCGCCGTCGTGATCACGCAATACGCTGTACCAGCGATCTTCCGGCACGCCTTGGTCCGGCCCGTACACCTGCACCTTGCGCTGCGCATCGATGGCGCACAGCCGCTTGGCGCAGCCGGCCCACAAGGTGTCGCCGTCCACCGACAGGCTCAGCACCTTGGACAGCTCGGGCACGCGCACCCGGGTGGCGGTATCCAGCAGCGGCTCGCTGTGCCAGTGGCCGTTGCCGCGTGCGCTCAATCGTTCCAGCGTGCCGCCATTGGCCAGCACCGTGCCCCAGGAGGGACTGGCCAGCAGCATGTCTTCCTGCAGGTGTTCGGCCTCGTCGGGGGCCAGTTTGCGGAAGCCGTGCTCGTCGCCGACGAACAGGGCCTGGAAGCCGGCCACCCACAGCCGCCCGTCGGCGGCTTCGGCCATCGAGGTGATCGGTTCGTTGCGCAGGCCATCCAGCATCACCTGCTGGAAGCTGCGCCCGTTGTAGCGATACAGGCCGCTTTCGGTACACACCCACAGCAGCGTGGCGCGGGTCTGCAGCAGGCAGGTGCCGGCCAGCCCGAGCAAGCCCTGGTCGTGGGCGTAGCGACGAATGCTCGCGCTCTGCGCGCCGGCCAGATCGGCTAGCGACAGCAAGACCAGCAGCAGCACCGCCAAAAACGGTGCACGCCGGCCTGACGACCTGCATTGACGGTACTCAACCCCCACGAGCGTTGCACTCTCCCACGCATCGGCGCGTGTGGTCCGCGCCCCTCGCGCGGGTGTCTCACGCTTGCCATGGGCGGCCCCCATAGCAGGCCGCAGTAAACCGACTAGCGGCTGTTCACGCGTGTTTCTTTAATGCTTAAGCAGGCATGGCGGCGTGAGTGCGCAGCGCGCACGGCCCTTGCCGGGCGCGTGTTGTTCCCTGGGCCGGACCCTTTCGCTGCAGGCGCGATCACGCCGATGGCTTGATGCCGGTCGCGCAACGGCTGCATGGCTGCCCGCACGCGGGCGTCGCAGCGGACACGTCTTTCCCGGCAAGGCGTCCGTGGGAGGCTACGTGCCCGGCCGGTTGGCAGATCGCAGCATTGGCGCTGTCCTTCGGCCTGCGGCCAGGCGCGGGTTCAGCCGCTGGACGCGGCGTCGTAGCGCACATGGTCGTAATCGATGCGGTTGCGTCCATTGCGCTTGGCGCGATAGAGCGCGGCGTCGGCACGCGCCAGCAGCTGTTCCAGGGTTTCGCCCGGCTGGAACCAGGCCACCCCGACCGAGCAGGTCACCGGCAGCACGCCACCATCGATCGGGTAGTTGCCGCAGATCCCGCGATGCAACGCCTGCAGGCGATGGGTGGACTGGGCACTGAGCCCCGGCAGCAGCGCCAGCAATTCCTCGCCGCCGTAGCGACCGATGCGGTCGTCGCCGCGCACCAGCGTATCCAGGCGCCGGCCGACTTCGGCCAGCACCGCGTCCCCGGCCAGGTGGCCGTGCTGATCGTTGACCAGCTTGAAGTGGTCCAGGTCGATCAACACCACCGCCAGCGGCCGCGCGCTGGTGTCGGCACGCGCCAGCATGCCGCGCAGCGCGTGCAGGATGCCGGCGCGATTGAGCAGCCCGGTCAGCTCGTCGTGGGTGGCCTTGAGCGCGAGCTCGGCGCGTGCCGCCTCCAGCTCGCGCTTGTCCTGTTCCAGCTCGGCAGTGCGCTCGGCCACCAGTTGCTCCAGTTCGCGTTTGCGCCGCAGCAGCTTGCGCGTGCGCCAGCGCAGCAGCGCGATCACTGCGGCAATGCCCAGCAGCACGTAGCCAGCCACTGCCGGCACGCCGCGCCACCACGGCGGGCGCAGCACGAAACGCAGCCGCGCGACCGGGCTGGCGCTGCGCTGGTAGGCATCCAGCGCCTGGACTTCCAGCGTGTAGGTGCCGGGCGGCAACAGCGGGTAGGTGAGGTGACTGAGCGAGGTCTGGGTCCAGCGTGCTTGGTGGCCCTCCACCCGGTAGCGGAAGCTGATGCGGTCCGGGCCGCCTTCGGCGCCGGGCGCGCTGATGTCCACATCCAGCGGCACCTGCGACCAGTCGACCTGCGCCCCCGGCGTGATCGCCTGGTTGCCACGCCGCACGCGCAGGATGTCCACGCGCAACGGCGGTGCGGCGAACACGCGCAACGGATCGATCAGATGGGTGGCACCGCGGCTGCTGCCGAGCCAGATGCTGCCATCCCCGTCCTCGAAGAACGCATTGGCCGACATGTCATCCCACAACAGGCCCTCGGTGCGCGTGGCCCGCGACCAATGGCCGTTTTGCAGCATGTCCAGGCCCTGGCTGCTGCCCAGCCACAGCCGGCCCTCGCGGTCGTGGCGCAGGATGAACGGCATCACCCGCGCCACCAGCGGATCGTCCACCGCGCGCAGCGCCAGCACGCCATCGGCCTGCAGGCGGCCATGCCACAGCCCGGTATCGCGCAGCGAGATCCACAGCTCGCCATCGGGAGCAAAATCGATCAGGAAGAAATCCTGGCTGGGCAGCACGCCACGCACCTGCACGCGTTGCCAGGCACCGTCTGCCTGCCGCTTGTACAGCCCCTCGCGGGTGCTGGCCCAGAGCCGGCCCTGGGGGTCGAGATCGACATCGCCCACGAACGCGGCCGGCACGCCCGGATCGCGGATGGCCTGGTATGGCGCGCCCGGCGGCATGCGATACAGGCCGCGCGGGGTGGTGATCCACAAGGTGCCGGCGGCGTCGAACAACAGCTTGTTGATCGGCAGGCCCAGCTGCAGCACGTCGACGGTCCGGCCGCTGCGCGGATCGCGCCGCGCCAATGCGCCGGACGAGCGTGCCACCCAGGCGGCGCCGTCTGTCGGCGAGAGCGCCAGGGAGATCGACTGCAGCAGCGGCTGGCCGTCGTCCAGCGTCCAGGGCTGCATGCGCCCGCTGCGCGGATCCAGCACATTGGAGCCGGCATCGCCGCCGACCAGCAGCTCGCCGCTGGGCAGGCGCTGGATCATCCAGGTCGGCGCTTCCGCCAGGCCCTGGCTCTCGTCCCAGTGTTCGATGTTGCCGTAGCCCAGCCAGCGCTGCACGCCCAGGCCACGGGTACCGATCCATAGCTGGCCGGTGCGCTGCATCAGCAACGGGCCGACCATCGGGCTGATCGGCAGCCCCTGGTCGTGGCCGAAGTAGCGCCAGTGATCGCCTTCCCAGCGCACCAGGCCGCGATCGGAGCGGGTCAGCAGGCGGCCCTGTGCATCTTCGGACAGGGTGGTGGCGGCCGAGAGCGTGTCGAAGCTGGTGCCTGCCGGCGCCGCATGGTTGCGGAATACACGCTCTCCCGGCGCGCGCGACAGCACCAGGCCACCGCCGCGCAGCCACAGGGTGTTCTGGTGGTCGCGAAAGATCGCCCGCCACTGCCGCTCCGGCACTCCGTCGGCTTCGCCGAGCAGCTCGGTGCGTCCGTTCTCGTCGATCCGGCAGACGTGCGGCCCGCAGCTGCTCCAGAGTGCCGTGCCATCGGCAAGTAACGCCTTGCCGGCCGGCAGACTGGTGCCATCGGCCAGCTGCAACGGCAGCGGGTGCACCGACCAGCCGCCCGTGTGGTCCGGCGACAGGCGCAGCAAGGCGTTCTCGCTGACCACCACCATGCCGCCGGCATAGGCAGCCAGCACATTGCCGCTGTCGGCGCGGATCGGTTTGCCGTCGCGCAGCAGCTGCACGAACGCACCGCCGTCGCGCACGAATACGCCGTTGGCGCTGGCTACCCATAACCGTCCTGCGGCATCCAGCGCCAGGGCGCGGATATAGCGCGCATCCAGGCCACTCTCCTGGCCAACCGGAGTGAAGCTCTCGCGCTCGAAGCGGTGCAGGGCCAGCTCGGTGCCCACCCAGACCACGCCCTGGCGGTCTTCGAGCAGGCTGTTGACGGTCATGCCCTGCAGGCCATCGGCCTGGGCGTAGTCGCGGAAGCTGTAGGTCTGCGCCCGCGCGTGGCCGCACGCCAGCAGCACGGCAATCCAAAGACAGCCCCAGGCCCACCAGTGGCCGCGTCGTGACGCAATCGGAGCGAACAGCGCAGACACGTTGGGCATCGGTTCCCGCCGACTTTGGCGTGGGTGAGTGATGGCGATTGGCGGTATCAATCGTCCTGTGGCGTTGACGGCTGACGGGCGAAAAACTTGAGGCAGTTCACACTTATGGATGTGTCCGCTAGGCAGTCAAATCCCTGGCGGCGTCGAAGGCGGTATCGAACATGCGTTGCACGGGCGGCGCGAATTCGCTGGCGAAGCTGGACAGCAGGAACAGCCCCAGCAACACCGTCAGCGGCAAGCCCAGCTGCATCGGATTCAGCGCCGGCGCGGCCTTGGCCAGCGCGCCGAAGGCCAGGTTGACCGCCAGCATCGCCACCATCATCGGCAGTGCCAGGGTGAGCCCGCCGCGCAGGATCTGCAGGAACAGGGTCGGCGCCACCTCGGCGAAGGCGGCGGCATCGGGAAGCGCGGTGCCGATCGGCAGGGCCTTGTAGCTGTCCACCAACAATGCGATCACCGCCAGGTGTCCGTTGGCCGCGAAGAACAGCAAGCCGAACCCGAGATAGAACCACTGCGCGATCACCCCCGAGGTGACTCCGCGCAGCGGGTCGGACATCTGCGCAAACGACAGGCCGGTGGACTGCGACACCAGTTCGCCGGCCATCGCGCCGGCCTCGAAGATCAGCTTGAGCATGAAGCCCATGCTGGCGCCCACCGCCAGCTCGCGGGCGACGCTGAGCACCGCCTGCGCGGTGAAACCGTCCCAATCCGGCACCGGCGGCAGCAGCGGCGCCAGCACCATCGACAATGTCCCGGCCAGCATCACCCGCACCCGTCCCGGCACCGCGCGCGTGCCGATCAACGGCATCGCGGTCAGCAGCGCACCGGTGCGCAGCATGGTCCACATGATCGCCCCGACCATCGCAAACGCGCGCTGGCCGTCGATCACCATCTGGGTGGCAGCATCCATCCGGCCGGGTCCGCTAACCGATCAGATGCGGTATGCGCTGGAACAGCGCAATGGTGAACTCCACCAGATGCCCCAGCAGCATGCTGCCGGTGGCAAACAGGGTGGCCGTCAACGCTACCGCCTTGGCCACGAAGGCGATGGTCGGCTCGTTCAACTGGGTGGCAGCCTGCACCACACCGATCACGACACCGACGACCAGCACCGCCAGCAACATCGGGCCGGCAATCCACAGGACGGTGACCAGGCCACCACGCAATTCGGTCAGGGCGATTTCAGGGCTCATGGGTGTGGTGATGCAAGTGGGGTGCCAATGGATGGGATTGGGGAATCGGGAATCGGGAATCGGGAATCGGGAATCGGGAGGCGGGAGGCGGGAATCGGGAGGCGGGAGGCGGGAGGCGGGAGGCGGGAGGCGGGAGGCGGGAGGCGGGAGGCGGGAGGCGGGAGTCTGAATAGGGGGCTGAGCTGTTCGACGGTGTGTGGGCTGACAAAGCTGCGGTCTGCAGAAACTCGCCCCTCTCCAGCGGGAGAGGGGGGTGGGGTGGGGGTGCGAGGCGAAGCCACGCGTGTTGGGTGGCTCCCCGGGCCCATTGCTCAGCCGTGCGCTTCGGCGCTATCGGCTGCACTGGTTGGCGCGCTTGCTGTCTGCTCTGCGTCTGCTGCCCGACGTCGGGCCCATGCCGAAGCGGCAGGACGGGTCGGCACGCCGGCAGGGCGGCACGCATGCAGACCTTGCGGCTACGACGCGTTGAAGCTCGCGGCCAATGTGCCCACCACCAGCACCCAGCCATCCACCAGGATGAACAGCAGGATCTTGAACGGCGCCGAGATCAACATCGGCGACAGCATCATCATGCCCATCGACATCAGCACGCTGGCGACCACCAGATCGATGATCACGAACGGGATGAAGATCAGAAAGCCGATCTCGAACGCCGTCTTCAGCTCGCTGGTCACGAATGAGGCCACCAGCACCGGGAACGGCACCGCGTCCGGGCCGGCGTACTTGCCGTCGCCGGCCATGCCGGCAAAGGTCATCAGGTCGGTCTCGCGGATCTGCGCCAGCATGAAGGCACGCAGCGGCTGGGTGGTCAGCGTCCAGGCGGTCTGGAAATCGATCTGGTTGTTGAGGTACGGCGAGAGCCCGGCACCCCACATCTTCTGCCACACCGGCATCATCACCAGCGCGGTCAAAAACATCGACAGCCCCAGCAGTACCTGGTTGGACGGGGTCTGGCCGGTGCCCAGCGCCTGGCGCAGCAGGCCCAGCACGATGGTGATGCGGGTGAAGGCGGTCAGCACCAGCAGCATCGACGGCAGCAGGGTGATCGCCGTCATCAGCAGCAAGGTCTGCAGCGGCAGGCTCACCGGCTGGTCGCCGATGCGGCCGACGCTGACATTGGGCAACGACGGCAGCTGATTGGCGCCGGCCGGCGCGGTCGCCGGCGCGGCGGCGGGAGCGGCGGCCTGGGCCATGGCCGGCAATGCGGCGGGCGTGGCAGCGGCCAGCAGCGGGCAGCTCATCACCAGCAGGATCAG
The DNA here is from genome assembly GCF_009835065.2 of Xanthomonas sp. LMG 8993. Classification (NCBI taxonomy): domain Bacteria; kingdom Pseudomonadati; phylum Pseudomonadota; class Gammaproteobacteria; order Lysobacterales; family Lysobacteraceae; genus Xanthomonas; species Xanthomonas sp. LMG 8993. Next base: position 252,127 of record NZ_QVIF02000006.1, read on the forward strand.
CACCAGGCGGAGGCTGCGCCCCCAGCGATTCCAACGACTCAACATGTCACGGGTCCTTGCGCAGCTTCTGTGCCAGCAGCTGGGCGAAATTGGGAAGTTGCTTGAAGTTGGGCAGGGTGGGAGCGGGCGCGGACGGCAGCGGTTCGGACAGGGTGTGCAAGGTGTTGATGCCGCCGGCGGTGACGCCGAGCAGCAACTGCTGGCCGTTCACCTCCACCACCACCACGCGTTCCTTGGCACCCACCGCCAGGCTGGTCACCACCCGCAGGCCCTCGGTACTGCGGAAACCGCTGCCGGGCATGCGCTTGAGCAACCAGCCCAGGCCGACGATCAGCGCCAGCACCAGCAGCAATGCAAACACCGCGCCAAACAGGCTGGGCGAGGACGGCGCCTGCGCGCCGACCTGGGTGGCCTTGGCCGCGACCGGGGCGGCAGCGGCCAGCAGGCCGATCACCGCAGCCTCCGGATCCGTTCGCTGGGGCTGACCACGTCGGTCAGGCGGATACCGAAGCGGTCGTTGATGACGACCACTTCGCCATGCGCGATCAAGGTGCCGTTGACGTACACGTCCAGCGGCTCGCCGGCGCCGCGCTCCAGTTCCACCACCGAGCCCTGGTTGAGCTGCAGCAGGTTGCGGATCGGGATGCGCGCGCGGCCCACTTCCAGCGACAGCGTCACCGGCACGTCCAGGATGACGTCCAGGTTGAGGTCGGTGGCATTCTGGTCGTGCTCGGCCTGCAGGCTGTCGAAGGTTGCAGGCGCGGCGTCGAGGATGTCGGAGTTGATCATTTGCTGGAGTCCTGGGAGGGAACGGCGCGTGGGGCTTGCACGCCGGGCGGGCGTACGGCGGTGATCTTGACGGCGTTGTTGCCATTGGAAACGCCGAATTCGCCGGTGAACAACGGAATGTCTTCCACGCACAGCGGCACCTGTGCGGGCAGGTCGATCGGCAGGATGTCGCCGATCTTCAGGCCGGTGAGCTGGCGCAGGCTCATGCGCTTGCTGGCCAGCACGCTGGACAGGGTCACCTCGGCGGTATCCAGCTGCTCGCGCAGCATCACGTTCCAGGAGTCGTCGCGGTCGTTGCGGTCGCTCTGGATGCCGGCATCGAGCAGTTCGCGGATCGGCTCCAGCATCGAATACGGCAGGGTGATGTGGATCTCGCCGCCGCCGCCTTCCAGTTCGACATGGAAGCGGCACACCACCACGTACTCGCGCGGGGTGACGATGTTGGCGAAGTGCGGGTTGATCTCCGAGTTGATGTACTCGAAGTCCACTTCCATCACCGGCGCCCAGGCTTCCTTCAGGTCGGCGAAGGTCTGCTTGAGCATCAGCTGCACCACGCGCATCTCGGTGGCGGTGAATTCGCGACCTTCGATACGGGTGTGGTAACGGCCGTCGCCACCGAAGAAGTTGTCCACCACGGTGAACACCAGCGTGGGTTCGAACACGATCAGGCCGGTGCCGCGCAGCGGCTTGAAGCGGATCAGGTTGAGGTTGGTGGGCACATACAGCGAATGCATGTACTCGTTGAACTTGACCAGGTCGATGCCGCGCACCGACAGGTCGGCCGAACGCCGGATCAGGTTGAACAGGCCGATGCGCCACAGCCGCGCGAAGCGCTCGTTGACCATCTCCAGGGTCGGCATGCGGCCACGGATGATGCGGTCCTGGCTGGACAGGTCGTACTGGCGCGCCTCGCCGGGCAGCGGCTCCGGCTCGGTATTGACCGCACCCGAATCCACGCCATGCAGCAGGGCATCGATTTCGTCCTGGGAAAGCAGATCGCTGACGCTCATGGGGCAGGCCTTACTGGGTGACGAAACTGGTGAACAGCAGTTCTTCGACGCACTTCTTGCCGGTCTCGCTGGTCATGACCTTCTGCGCTTCGGCCAGGGCGGCCTTCTGCAGCTTCTGCTTGCCGACCAGGTCGGCCACATCGGTGGCCTTGACCTGCGACAGCAGCATCAGCAGATGCGCGCGGATGGCCGGGGCGTTTTCGGTGATCAGCTTGAGGTCTTCCGGGTCGCGGGTGACCAGCTGCACTTCGACCTGCAAGTACTGCGGGCCGTCGCCGGGATCGGCCAGGTTGACCACGATCGCCGGATCCATCGGGAAGTACTGCGCCGGCTTGGGCACCTCGGCCACCTTGGGCGCGGCGTGCTTGCCGTCTTTCTCCTCGCCCTTGTGGCCGAAGAAGAACCAGGCGCCGCCACCGGCAGCGGCCAGCACCACGACCCCGACGGCGATCAGCAGAAGTTTCTTGCCGCCCTTCTTCTTGTCGCCCTTGTCGTCTTTGTCTTCGGTCTTCTTGGGTTTTTCCGCGGCTGCCACAGTCTGCTCCAGGGGGAATGCTCACCCAGTGGATGCAATTGGCATGCCAATCCGGCGACGGTTTCCTGGCGCGCGTGCAGCCTCAACGGCAAAACCCCCGCAGGCCTTGCGCTGCGAGGGGCGTGGGGCGGTGCCGGAGCTTGCCGGCATCCAGGTTTCAGCCGCGCCGGGGCGTGCCCGGCACGCGCGCTCAGGCGTAGGCGTCCAGCAATCCACGCTGGCGTAACACCACTGACGGAATTCCGACGGGCGGGCTGTCGTCCAGGCTGAGGCCATTGCCCTCGCTGCCGCCACCGTTGCGGTTGCCGGACTGGTTCTGCTGTTGCTGGCCGACATCGGCCTGGCCGAGCTGGAAGCCGTTCTGGCCGAGCATGTCGCGCAGGCGCGGCAGGCTCTGCTCCAGCGCCTGGCGCACGTCGGCATTGGCGGAGCTGAAGCTGGCATTGACCTTGTCGCCGTCCAGATGCAGCCGCACCTCGACCGGGCCCATCTCGTTCGGGGTCACCTTGATGTGGGCATGGCCGATCTTCTGGTCGGCCAGCCAGCTCAGGCGCGCGCCGATGGCGTCGTCGAAGGTGTCGCTGCCCATTTCCGGGGTCGGCGTGGGCGAGGCGCTGAACACCGGCGCCGGGTCCTGCAGGCGGCCGAGCGCGGCCGCCGTGGTGGTCGGCAGCACGAACGCCGGGGCGTCCGGCGCGGCCGGGCCGGCGCTGTCGTCGGTGCCCGTGTCCAGCGCCTTGGTCGCCATGCTCATCAGTGCGGCCGCCTGGGCGTCGCCGCTCAAGGCGGTGACGGAGGTGGGCTTGGCGCCTGCGGTGGCTGCCGGTGCCAGCGCGCCCAACGAGGGCAGGGCGGTGCCGGCGGTCGCGGGTGCGGTGGGTGCGGCCGCGTCGGTCGGCAGCGCGGTTGCCGCCGGCGTGGCGCCGGCCGCAGCGGTCACGCCGGCAGCCAGTGCCGCAGCCGCGGCCGCCAGCACATCGCCGCCGGGCAGCGCCTGCGCCAGCAGGCCCATGCCGAAGCCGCCCAGGCCCGGCGGTGGCCAGCCGGTGTCGGTGGCGGTGGCTGCGTCGGCCGGTGCGTCTTCGCCGTTGCTCGCGGTCTTGCCGCCCTTGCCGGCCTTGGCGGTGGTGGCAGCGCTACTACCGTCGGCGGCAGCCGGTTCCTTGGCGTTGCCGGACTTGGCGGCCTTGGCATCGCCGTCCTGCGCGCGCGGGCGTGCAGTGGCATCGCCCGGCGCATCGTCGCCGTGGTCGTCGTCGCTGCGCTGCTTGTCGGGCTGGTTGGACTTGGGCGCAGCCTGCTTGGCCGGCACGCGCTCGGGCGCCTGCGGCGGGGCCTGGTTCGGGGTGTTGGCCGGGTTGAGCATGCGCGCGAACTGGTCCTGGCCAGCGTCCGGCTCGGACGAGGGATCGCTGTAGCTGGATTTCTTGCCGGTGCCGGCGAGTGCGCCGAGGCCGGCGGCAAAAGCGGACAAGGGGTTCATGCGGATTCTCCGTGGGTATCTTCGCTGCGGGCCAGGCGCGAACGACGCGCGCCGAGGTCGTCCATCTCACGCTGGTCGCGGCGTTCGATCACCTTGTTCTCCTGCGCGCGGTAGCTGGCGGCCAGTTGCTCCAATACCTGCTTCTCGCGGCTGGCCAGCAGCAGCCGGGTGCGCTCGGCTTCCACCTTGTTGCGGTTGGTTTCCACGGTCTGGGCCTGCTGCAGCACGGCGCTGTCGAGCCGGTCCAGGAAGGCGCGGCGGTTGCTCAGCGCCACGGCGCTGGTGCCGGCCATGTGGCTGTTGGCGTATTCCTCGGCGTAGCGGCGCAGTTCGTCCAGGCGTGACTGGTGGGTGTCCAGGGCGCGCTGACGCTCGGCCAGGTCGCGCGCGACCTTGTCTTCCTGTTCCTGGGCGCGGCGCAGCAGGGGGTCGATCCGTTTGGATTGCATCATGGATTAATTCTCCGGTTCCACCAGCTGCTGCAGCGCGGACAGGCTGTCGCTCAGAACCGACGCCTTGTGCACATCCTGGCCAAGGAATTCGACGATCTCCGGCCAGCGCGCCAGGGCTTCGTCGGTGGCCGGGTCGCTGCCGCGCTGGTAGGCGCCGATGGCGATCAGGTCGCGGTTGGCGGTGTAGGCGGACAGCAACCGCTTGAGCTTGCGGATACGCAGGCGCCAGGTGTCGTCGGCGATGTCCTGCACCACGCGGCTGACCGAGGATTCCAGGTCGATGGCCGGATACAGGCCGCTGTCGGCAACCCGACGCGACAGCAGGATATGGCCGTCCAGGATGGCGCGTGCGGCGTCGGCGATGGGGTCCTGCGGGTCGTCGCCCTCAGTCAGCACGGTGTAGAAGGCGGTGATCGAGCCGCGCCCCTTGGCGCCGTTGCCGGCGCGTTCCACCAGCGCCGGCAATTTGGCGAACACCGACGGCGGGTAGCCGCGGGTGGTTGGCGGCTCGCCGACCGACAGGCCGATCTCGCGCTGCGCCTGGGCGAAACGGGTCAGCGAATCCATCAGCAACAACACGTTCAGGCCCTGGTCGCGGAACCATTCGGCGATGGCGGTGGCGCGGTAGGCGCCATGCAGGCGCGCCAACGGCGGCCGGTCGGCCGGGGCGGCCACCACCACGGCGCGACGCAGGCCTTCCTCGCCCAGCGTGGTTTCGACGAAGTCGCGCACTTCGCGGCCACGTTCGCCGATCAGCCCGACCACGATGACGTCGGCCGAGGTGAAGCGGGTCATCATGCCGAGCAGCGTCGATTTACCGACGCCGGAGCCGGCGAACAGGCCCACACGCTGGCCGCGGCCGATCGGCAGCATGGCGTTGATGGCGCGCACGCCCACGTCCAGCGAGGTGGTGATGGGTTCGCGCGCCAGCGGGTTGATCGACACGCCGGCCATGCTGACGCTGCCTTCGCCGCGGATCGGGCCTTTGCCGTCGAGCGGGGTGCCGTCGCTGTCGATGACGCGGCCGAGCAGGCCTTCGCCCACCTCCACGCCGCCACGGCGCCGCGAGGGCACCACGCGGGCGTTCGGCAGCAGGCCATGCAGTTCGGCGCTGGGCATCAGGTAGGTGCGTTCGCCGGCGAAGCCGACCACTTCGGCATCGACCCAGCCGCCGTCGACTTCGACCTTGCAGGTGGCGCCCATCGGTGCCTCGCAGCCGGTGGCTTCCAGGGTCAGGCCGACTGCCCGGCGCAGGATGCCTTCGCGGATCAGGGTGCGGCCTGCGCTCGGTTCCAGCCCGAGCCCGCTCAGGCGGGTGGCCAGGCGCAGGTTGCGCGCGTCCAGCCAGTCGGCCGGGGTGGCGCCCAGCAGGGCGCTCACAGGCCCGCTCCGGATTTGCGCATGACTGTCTCCAGCGCGGCCCGCAGGCGCGCGTCCAAGGTGCCGTCCACGCGCACGCTCTCGGCATGCACGCGCAGGTCGCCGCGGCTCAGGCTCAGGTCCGGGGCCACGCGGGTGGTGCTGCTGGGCGCCAGATGCGGCAGCAGCGCGGTGATGTCGTCCGGATGCAGGCGCACTTCCACCTCGCGGCCGGCGCCGCCGACCGCATCGATGGCCTCCTGCACCAGCTCGGCCAGCAGCTGCGGGTCGGCCTGGTAGGCACGCCCGACCAGCGAGCCGGCGATGCGCACGGCCAGCTCGCCGAGCGCGCCGACCACTTCGTTCTCCAGCCGCGCCAGCGGGCGGGTAAAGTTGTCCAGGATGCCGTCGATCTGCGCGGTCAGGCGGCGCACTTCGGACTGGCCCTGGGCAAAGCCTTCGGCATGGCCGCGGGCGAAGCCTTCCTGCTGGGCGGCGTCTTCGATCGCCTGGATCTCTTCCAGGGTCGGCGGACGCAGCACCGGCTCGAGCACGGCCGGCTCGTCGTACTCCGGCGCCGGCGGGGCCGGCTCCAGGTGCAGGTCGGGGGCCAGCCAGCGGGTGACGATGTCGTTCATACCATCGCCTCCGCACCGGCGCCGCCGAGGCTGATGGCGCCTTCGTCAGCCAGGCGGCGGACGATGGTGAGGATTTCCTTCTGCGCCGCTTCCACGTCGGCCAGGCGCACCGGGCCGCGCGCTTCCATATCCTCGAGCAGGATCTCGGCGGCGCGCTGGGACATGTTGCGGGTGATCTTCTCGCGCACCTTGACGTCGGCACCGCGCAGGGCCAGGCCCAGGCGCTCGCCGGAGACCTCGCGCAGCAGCGTCTGCAGGCCGCGGTCGTCCAGGTCCACCAGGTTGTCGAACACGAACATCAGGTCCTGGATCTTGCCGGCCAGGTCGGCGTCGATCTTGCCGATCTCGCCCAGCACGCCCTGGTCGGCGCCGGTGTCGAGGAAGTTGAGGATGTTGGCGGCCACCTTGATGCCACCCACATTGGACGACTTGAGGTTCTGGTTGCCGGAAAACTGGCGCTCCATGATGTCGTTGAGCTCGCTCAGCGCATTGGGCGGGATGCCGTCCAGGGTGGCGATGCGCAGCAGTACGTCGGCGCGGGTGCGCTCGGGCAGCAGCTTCAGGGCCTCTGCGGCCTGGTCGCTGTCCAGATGCGCCATGACGATGGCGATGATCTGCGGATGCTCGTTGCGCACCAGGTCGGCCACCGCGCGCGGGTCCATCCACTTCAGGGTGTCCAGGCCGGTGGTGTTGCGGCCGAGCAGGATGCGGTCGATCAGGCCACCGGCCTTGTCGGCGCCCAGCGCCTGGATCAGCACGTTGCGGATGTAGTCGTCGGCGCCCACGCCCAGCGAGGTCTTGCCGGCCAGTTCGCCGTTGAAGTCGTCCATCACCTTCTCGACCTGATCGCGCGAGATGCCGGTCATGGTGGCCATGGCGATGCCGATCTTCTGCACCTCCTTGGGGTCCATGTGCTTGAGCACTTCGGCGGCGTCGCTTTCCCCAAGCGACAGCAGCAGCACGGCGGCGCGCTGTACGCCGGTCATCGGTGGTGTATCAGGCTTCACTGGCGACCCATCCCTTCACGACTTGTGCGACACGTTTTGAATCGGCTTTGACTGCTTCGCGTGCAAGACGCATGCGTTCTTCGTAGGCGTCCGGCAGCGCGATCGGGTTCTTGCGGTCCTGACCGAGCTGGGCGGTGTCCTCTTCCAGGCGCGGCATCAGGTCGTCATCGTCGACCATCCGCACGTCGGCGCTCTGCGGAGTGCCATCGTTGCCGCCCTTGGCCTGCTTTTCCTTGATCGCGGTCACGCCGGTGAGCTGGCGCAGGGTGGGGCGCACCACGCCGAACAGCAGCGCCAGCACCACCACCGCACCGACCAGCAGGCGCAGACCGTTCTGCACACGCGGGTCTTCCCACCACTTCGGACCTTCCTCGCCGGCCACCGCTTCGCGCACGAACGGGGCGTTCATCACCGACACCGTGTCGCCACGGGCCGCGTCGAAGCCCACTGCCTGCTTGACCAAGCCCTCGATGCGGGTGAGCTCGGCGGCCGTCAGCGGCTGCTCGACCATCTTGCCCTTGGCACCGGGGCGCGGGACGTTGTCCAGCAGCACCGCCACCGACACCCGCTTGATGCGGCCGGCCGGCTGGCGGGTGTGTTGCAAGGTCCGGTCCAATTCGTAATTGCGGGTGGCGCTCTTGGAACTTTCGGTCGGCGCGGCCGGTGCGGCGGCCTGGCCGTTGGCAGCGGCCGGGGTGCCCGGTGCGCCGGCAGTGGCGTTTGCGGCTGGCGCCGGCGGCTGGCCGGGGCTGTTGCTGGTGGCGCCCGGGGGGCCCTGCGGGCCGGTGGCGCTGGTGCTGGTGTCGCTGACCTGTTCGCTGCGCAGCTTGGCCGGTTCGCCGTTGTAGAGCTCGCGGGCTTCCTCGACCACCGAGAAGTCCATGTCCACGCTGACTTCCGGGTTGACCCGGCCCGGGCCGGTCATCGGCTCTAGCAGCTCGCGGATACGCTGGTTGTAGGAGCTTTCCTGGCGACGCACCTGTTCGAACTGGGCGGCATGCTGGGCAGCGTCGCTGTTGGGATCGGCGATGGAGAGCATGCGGCCGCTCTGGTCGACCACGGTGACGCGCTCGGGGGTCATGTCCGGGATGCTGGAGGCGACCAGGTTGACGATGGCATCGACCTGGTTGCGCTCCAGGCCCTGGCCGCCGCGCAGCTCCAGCACCACCGAGGCGCTGGCCACGTCACGCTGGCGGGTGAAGGCGCTGGGCTTGGGAATGGCCAGATGCACACGGGCCTCGCGCACCGGGCGCAGGGTGCCGATGGTGCGCGACAACTCGGTTTCCAGGGCGTGCTGGTAGCGGGCGTTTTCGACGAACTGGCTGACGCCGAAGCCGGGATCCTTTTCCATCAGCTCGAAGCCGCCGCCGGTTTCCTTGCCGGTCAGGCCGGAGCCGGCCAGCTTCAGGCGGGCGTCGTACAGACGGTCCTGCGGCACCGAGATGGCGCCGGTGTCCTGGTCGATCTTGAACGGGATCTGCGCGGTGCGCAGCAGGTCGGCCGCTTCGGCATTGCCCTTGTCGTCCAGGCCGGTGTACAGCGACTGGTAACCGGGCTTCTGCGACCAGAAGAACACTGCCAGACCGGCCGCCACCGCCACGGCGATCATCGCCATCATGGTCAGCTTGCGGGTGATCTGCAGGCTGCGGACACGGTCGAACCATTGCCCCGCCTTTTCGGCGTTCTGGTTCATGTTTTCTTTGGTGATCGCGAGAGCCATGTGTCGTCAACCCTTACAGCGGCATGTTCATGACGTCCTGGTAAGCCTGGACGAGACGGTTGCGGACTTCCACGGTGGCGCGGAAGGCCACCTGGGACTGCTGGGAGGCGACCATGACCCGTGCCAGATCGGCACTGGGGTCGCCCATTTCAAAGGCCTTGGCCAGCGCGCCGGACTTCTGCTGGGCCTCGTTGACGCCGCCGATGGCGCCGCGCAAGGTCTCGCTGAAGCTCGGTGCCTGGGTGGCCGGTGTTCCCTGTGTGCCGGCCAGCCCCTGGATCTGATTGCCGCGCGCCGCATCGCCCACCGCGCCCATCGGGCCTTGGCCCATCTGCGTCTGGTAGCTGCGGATCTGCGAGAGGATGGAGGTAACGGAGTCGCTCATGGGTGCGGTCAGCCAGGGAGGCATCCACACCAGTGCAAGCGGCGTGCCGAAACCGCGCCGGGATTCCGGCGCCGGGGGCGGGGAGGGGCTTTAAGTCAGCCGCGGATGGGTCTGGCGTTGGGCGATGGCCCAGGAGTATTGGGTGCAGAGCGTCGGATCTGCGGCTTGGCTGCAGGGCCCTTGCCCGCCACCCTCGCAGGACACGCCGCAAGGACGTCCGTGTAGGCGCTTACGCGGCATCCCTGCCGCGTAAGGTCCCGCGACGGTGGGCGGACAAGGACCAATCGAGACGGTAGTGCATGCACCCGCGGCCTCGATCCGCTAATCCGGCAACCACGCCTCACGCCAGCGATCAAGATTGCGTCCGGTCAGCATCCAGTCGCGGCGCACCACGTCACGCAAGGCCGCGCCCTTTGCCGCCGAAGCGGCCGGGTCGGCCAGATGCTCGCGGATCGCGCCGATCCAGTCGCGGTAGCGGTTTTTCACCAGGGTCACCGGCAGGTTGCCCTGGTAGCAGCGCACATCGCTGGCGATCACCGGGTAGCCGCAGGCGCCGTATTCGAGCAGGCGCAGATTGCTCTTGCACTCGTTGAACAGGTTCTGTTCCACCGGCGCCAGCGCCAGGTCCAGATCCAGCGCCGCCAGTGCGGCCGGGTAATGATCGATCGGCACGCCAGGCTGGAACTGATGGATGTGCTGGCGCAACGCGAACGGGTACATCCCCATGAACACCCATTCGACCTCGTCGGCCAGCTCGCGCACCACATCGGCGATCAGTTCCAGATCGCCGGTGTGACTGACGCCGCCGGCCCAGCCGATGCGTGGCTTGCCACCCTGGCGTTGCTTGCGTTCGCTGCGTGCGGGCAGGTGCTCCCACCAATGCGGTGGCAGGCGGTTTTCGGCCACGCGGATGTCGCCATGCAACCCGGCGAACGCCTCGGCCAGGGCAGGGGTGGACACCACGAAGCGGTCTACCATGCCCAGCCCGCGCCGCACGGTCTTGAGGATGTCCTTGGGCATGTGCTCGCGATGCGCGTTCTTCAGCGGCAGGTTGGGCAGGTAGTCGTCCAGCTCGTAGACCTTGAACGCACGCGACAGCGCCTGCATGCGCCGCATCGCTTCCAGTCGCGGCTCGCCGACCTGGCGTTGCAGGATCACCACGTCGGGATCCTGGCGCGCCAGCTCGCTGATCTCTAGATAGCCGTTGAACAGCACGCCTTCGACCATGCCGGCCTCGCGCAGGGCGCGCAGCGGCTGGATTACCCGGTAGTGGCCGCAGCCTTCGATATCGGCGGGGAGGGCGATCATCGTCGGCAGCGGTCGCCACGACTGCAGTGGCCGCCAACTGGCGCGCGGGTCGGCCAGCTGGAAGCCGGCGCCGGGGTCCAGCGAGAAGCCCGGGTTGTAGGCCGGGTCGTTGGCCATGACCGGCAGCCAGCGCGCATACATCGCTTCTTCGTCGAGTGCAGTGGCGGGTGGCGCGTCGGGCGGGTCGATCAACAGCTGCGCGCGCGCGGCGTAGACATTGAGATAGCCGGCCTGCTGCAGGCGCAGGCACAGGTCGACGTCGCTCCATTGCGCCAATGCCGGTTCCTGCGCAAAGCCGCCGGCGTCCAGGAACAGCTGGCGCGGCAGCATCAGGCATTCGCCACTGAGCGCGCTGTAGTTCTGATCCAGTTGCAGGCGCTGCAGATAGCCCGATTCGTCGAACGCCGCACCTGCGAAGGCGCGCGCCGCTGGTGCCCCCAGGCCCAGCAGCAGGCCGGCGTGATGCACGGTGCCGTCGCCGCGCAGCAGCTTGCCGGCCACCGCGCCGACCTCCGGGCGCAGCGCGTGGTTGAGCAGCTGCGCCAACCAATCAGCCTTGATCGCTGCCGCACCGGCCGCCAACCACAGCAACACCTCCCCACGTGCCTGTTCGGCTGCCGCATTGCAGGCTGCCTCGCGCGAGGGCGCACCGTCGAAGCGCAGCACGCGGATCTGCTGCAGGCCGAGGTTGTCGATGCCCGCCAGCCAGTCGCGCAACGCCGGCTCGGCGCTGTCGCCGCGATCCAGCAACAGCAGTTCGTAGTGTGGATAGCCGGTGTTGGCGAGCACGCTTTCCAGGCAGCGCTGCACCTGCGCCAGGCGTCCATCCACCAGCACCAGGATGCTGACCAATGGTTGCTGTGCATGCCGGTAGTCCACCGCGTGCCGGCCGGGGCCGTTGCCGCTCACCACTGCGTCCAGGTACCCGCGCGCGGCAAGATGGCGGCTGATGGCGCGCTGCTCGTCTTCGTCGCCATGCCGCGTGGTGGCCGATGCCACCAGCAAGGGTTCGGCGATGTGCTGGATGCAGGCCAGGCCGTAGCGTTCGACCAGCCCAAGCTGGTAATCCAGTTCGAAGGCGTCGCTCGTTTCGGTTGCAAAGCCGCCATCGGCCACTAGCGTCTGGTGCCGGAACAGCCAATGCCGCGACATCGTCGACGGTGAACTCAGCAACATGTCCAGATACAGCGCCGGCCGCATTGCCAGCCCCAGCTGACCACCATCCAGCGCGACCACTTCATCGGCGTAGATGGCCTGACACGTGTCCGGCAGCGCGAGCATCTCCAGTGCCAGCATCAGCAGGCCGCTGGCGGTGAACAGGCTGCCGGCCTGGACCAGCAGCACCCAGTCGATGGACTGTTGCGTGGCGATGGTCCGATTGAGCGCGGGCACCAAGCCGTCCGGACCGATCAGCACACCGCGCCCGCCGTGCTCGGCGGCCTGCTGCGGCGAGCTGCTGATCACCCAGGTCTGCTGGTTCCGATAACACGCCACCGCCGCCAGGCTGGCCTGGGTTGCGGCCACCGCCGCCGCATCGCCGTCGCTGTCGACCACCATCACTGCGATCCGCGGGCCGCCCGCATGCGCCTGCAAACGTGCATCGATCAAGGCGCGCTGCACGGTGCTGGGATGACGCACCCCCAACCACGTGGCCGGCGACACGCGCTCGGCCATTCCTGCGCTCTGCATCAAGGCGTTGACCAGATCCACCGACTTGAACACCCGCGCCTTGTGCGGGCTGAGCGGGGCGACACGCACCTGGCGGTTGTCGCCGCTGTCGCGTCGCCAGCCGAGTTGGCGGATGCCCTGGCGCAAGTCCTCATGGCCCTGGTCGCCGATGCCGGGCTGATCGCGGCCGGCCTGACTGAACTGCGCACTGGAGACGCGGAACTGCGTGAGCGGGCCGGACAGCAAGGCCAGGTTGCCGTGACGCAGCAGTTTGACGTAGATCGCCAGGTCGCCAACCCAGTGGATGGCCTTGCCGTTCAACATCATCAGCTCGCCACCCAGCGCCACCAGGTCGTCGCGCCGTGCAAGCACGCAACTCGGCTCGCCGATGAAGTTGATGGCGTGGTCGGCCAGAAACGACACCAGCTCCGGCCCGTCGATCAGCACATCCTCGGCAAACGGGAAGCTGGTGGCCAGGATGTCCGGCAACGGCGCACCGTCGTCGTCGATCCGCAGCCGGCGCGAGGACGCCAGCGCGGTGCCGGGGTTGCGCTCCATTGCGCCGACCAGCTGCGCGACGCAGTCCGGCTCCAGCACGTCGTCGTCGTGCAGGAACTTGATGTATTCGCCCTGCGCCAGGCCGATCCCCTTGACCGTGCTGCCGAGTTCGCCGAGGCGGGGGGTATTGCGGTGGTAGCGGATCGAAAATGGGGCGTCAGCCAGCCTCGACGCCAGCACCGCCTCGATGGCGCCATCGGCGTTGTCGTCGCAGATCACCAGCTCCAGCGCCGTGTAAGTCTGCGCCAGCACGCTGTCCAGCGCCTGCGCGAAATAGCGTGGCTTGTAGGTCGGCATGACGATGCTGACCAGAGTGGTAGAAGTCATGCAGAGCGGACCGTGTTCGAGGATTGGAGGACTGGGACTCATCGCATTGTCGAGGATTCGGCAACTATGCGTATACAGGCAGCGGCGCGAGCGTGATCCGCTACTTGAAACATGCGTGCTTTAGATTGTCCGGCGTGAGGTGCTGAGTTCAGCCAAGCCTGAAATGTGCGGAGGCGCTGGTGCTGCGCCGATGCCAACCCTCAAATGAGGGCTGGTTCTCAGCAATCGATCAATGCCAATGGTAATTTGGTCAGGCTGCAGACCTCTAATGGAGGATAATTGAATCCTGATATTTCCAATCTTCCCAAGATGCAAGATGACGACCCCATTGCATCGATCATTAAATTAAATAATTATTTTTAAAATAAGCATAAAAGTGGCTGGTAATTTCAATGTAATGCACTTTACATTAAATTCTTAAGGAGTTTCATGTTATGTCGGATGCAATCTCAGGTGCCAATATTTATGTGAAACGCGGAACTCGTGCGCAATTTGATGCTGCTGCCACAGCTGGTGAACTCGCTGCCAGCGAGCCGTATTTCATCATTGATGAAGGTCGGTTCGCGATGGGTACCAGTGCAAACAGCTATGCCACTTACGCCATTGCCTTGACTCAGGATTTATCTTTGTATGTCTCCACCACCGGTAGTGATTCAAACGATGGGTTAAGCGCTGCGACTGCGTTTCAGACCATCCAGCGTGCTGTGAATGTAGTGAGGACGCGCTATTCATTATGTGGCTATACAGCGATTATCAATGTTGCAGACGGAACTTACGTAGAAAATGTTTTGATGGGCAGCGTGGCAGGTGGCATCGTGCGGTTTGTAGGTAGCACATCTGCTATTTGGCGTAACACCGCAGGATACCTCCTTGTGGCGGGTACCGGTAGCGCAGTTCAGGTTTCTGGTTTTACTTTAGGTGGTGGGAGCACAGTAAACGGCATAGGGGTCACTGCTGGAGCGTCGTGTACCTTCCAAGGCGGTCATGTGTTCGCAGCGATGACTGGGTTTCAAATCCTTGTCTCGCGCAATGGCGTTGCCGTCGTCTCAGGCAACTATAGTATTACTGGAGGTGGTTTTGTCCATTATGGGATATACGACGGAGGCCAACTTACCATTTCTAGCGTTGCCGTCGCCTTGACGGGTTCGCCTAACTTTAGTAATTGCTTCGCTGACGTTGGTCGTGTAGGCAGCATAAATGGGGGGGACGTGGCATTTACCTTCTCCGGAGCGGCCACGGGCCGGCGATATCAAGTATATGCAAATGGGGTCATCTGGGTTAGTGGAAAGGGCCCGAATATATTTCCAGGAAGCGTGGCCGGATCCGTTAGTGCTGGTGGGAGTTATTCGTGATGTTAGAGATTGTGAAGGTCCTTCGTTTGTGAAGACCGGCATTCCTCATTCAGAGGGGCGATTTTCCAAGCTGGTGCGCTGCTAGCCCAGCTTGTCTACGCGCTGCCGGTATGACCTTACTCCTCAACGCTTATCTGGTTGCTGGTAGCGAACGGGGGAGGGCGCTACCAGCAACTTGGACGCCACCACCGCCTCAATGGCGCCAGGGGCATCGGCGTCACAGATCACTAGCTGCAACGCTGCTTAGGTTTGCGCCAAAACGCTATCCAGCGCCTGCGCGAAATAGCGCGGTTTGTAGACCGGCATGACGATGCTGACTAGATTCGATTTCACTTGGCTTTACCCGTAGATCGGCTGAGATAATCCAAATACTCCTTGCGCGTCAGCCCTGGATAGCGCCGTCTAAGGAGTTGGAATTTATCTACCAAGCGCCGAGACATCTCTCCGCCATGCTCTCTCCGAACAACGACTTCGCGGTCCAGATTCTCTACGAGTTCGGTGTAGGCTTCATGTAGCTCAGCTGCAACCGAGGGGCTAGTGCTTTTCTTTAGATCCGGAAATTCAAAACAGGGTTTGTCATGAGGCACAGTGCAAGGAACAAGGCCGACTGCGTCGAGAAAATCAAGAAATTCCTTGTACAAAACCGGGTAAGCGTTGTTCATTTCAGAGAGGTCGAGGTTCTCGAAAACTTCACGGATGTTGCTTCTGCTGTGAATGGTAGGGTCATAAGGGATGCGGAGGTATTCGCAAGTTTCCCTGGCCCTGGAATCCGGGTTGGTCACAATGGCGGGGACGCCGCTATTAATCGAGAGAATTCCGGAGTGAAGTCGGGTTCCAATCGTGAGGCAATGGTCGTTGCTTTTGAAGAACGTGGCCCATCGGCTGTAATCAGAGAAAAATTCCAGCCGTCCAGCCATGGCCTTGGCCAATAGTTGGAAGGACGTGGGTATTTCGTCGAGATTGAAAGGTTGCGCTGTGATGTTGCGGGTCGATGGCAGTGCTTTTTCAAGATAGAGCAAGTTGATGAAATACAATTCATCCTGCAGCAGATGGGATGTCCTCGGCAGCCCGGAATTGAAGAATGTGGCCGTAGTGATGACCTTGTCCGCATCCCACGGCTTTTTTTGCAGAGCCCGGGTGGGTCCGTTCTCAAAGTAGCTCGGGCAGCCAATCACTCTGACGTTCTTTATGCCAAGGCTATTCAGGATCTCGGCGGAATAATTTCCGCGAACACCAATCAGCTTGGACTTTTCAGAGAGAAGGGAGAAATTTCGCTTTTGATTGGGGCTGAGGCGCTCGGCCAGGTTCGGGTCGTAGCCATTGAATGAGTTCGCGCAAAGGCTCACCGGCACGATCGGGATCGTGATTTTTTCAAGAAAGTGCGTGATCCGCTCAACCGGGAGGCCCGAGAAGTCCTCCCGGATGTCATCCTTCATCGTCCAGACAAGATGCGAATATTTTTGGTTGATCTCTTCTGCAAGTTGATCGGAGAGCTTTGCCTCCAGTGCGTTAGAAATGTGGTCAACTTTCACCGGGCACCCGAACAGTGCTTTCAAAAAACCATAGGCGATGTAGCCGTTTCCTATATTCTGGCCTCTGACATTGTCTTGGGACGGCCCCATGCCTTTCAGGAAGTCCGACATTTCCAGGGATTCAGGAAGGGCTGAGTTGAAAAGGAAAATCTTGCTTGGGTCAGTCATCGATCCGCTCATTTTTAAGGCAGAGCGTTAATAAAAATAAAGGCAGGTATCCCAGCGATCCGGCGTGTGATGGCGCAGGCCGATCCTGTAATCCGGGTTCAGAGATAGGGCAAAATCGCTTAGATCTAGCAAATCGGTAGCTCTGTGATAGGCGGAGATCGCCATCTTGGGTTTGCACTGAACAATCGCATTCTGCGCACCTTTCAGTGCCGAAAGCTCCGACCCCTCGATGTCCATTTTGATGAAGGTGGGTGCATCGTCGATAACATCGTCGATGCAACATACGTCGATCATGTCTGCCGGTTCGCAATCCTCACTCGAAGGCTTGACGAAGCCGCCGTGGCCACCCTCGTGATTGAATGGAACCCTGCCTGTTGTCTCGCCTACGCCGCAGTCATGCAGACTGATTCTGGACGCCAGAGCTGTGCCTTCGTAGCGGCGCAGTACGTTCTTGAGTGTGCCGACGTTGATCCGATCGGGTTCAATCATCCAAGAACGCGAGAATTGGCCTTTGGTGGCGCCAATCAGGCCTGCGAGCGACTCGCCAATCGAGGCGCCGCAATCAACCATCTTTTCTCCGCTACCGAATTGCAGCAGGCCGGAGCGGAAGTACAACGTGGTGTAGGGGCGTTCGATTTCGTGGTAGTACTCGGGGTCACAGGTCAGGTGGAAGTTGAGGACAGAGAACAGGGTTTGTGCCGAATAGGCATCGGAAAAGCGTTCTGCCAGACGCTGAAACCTGGGAATGTTGCGCACGATCTCCCGTCCCCAATCGTCCACCCGGAAATCTACACGCCCCTGTAGACCGAAAGCGCGAACGGCCTGTTCAAAGTTGATATGAGCGATCCCGTGCTGCCTGCAGACCTGGTCAAAAAATCGCTTGGGTCCGTCATATCGGCAGGTGTTGAGGGCGATGATGTCGCCAGACTTGGCCAGTTCGATGAACCTGTCCGTCGAGATGATCGGAGTGCCGTAATACAGCGCACCGGAGTGATAGCGGAAGTCGTCCACCGAGGCGATCACATTGCAGTGCCGGTCCTGCTTCAGGTTCAGCAAGTGCGCGCCAAACCCCCCGGTTCCTAAAACGATCACCTTGACTTCGTCGCCAAATTTGGCAATGAGGTGGCGAACGTCCTCGGGAATACCGAACATCGGATCACCAGTCAGGCCCTCGGCGGCGACCTGAAACGTCTCTTCCGATGCCTGCGGGTCGATATTTAGTTTGAATTGGATAGCGGTTTGCATGATTGGTCCCCGGCTTAGGCTTCATAAACATGGATTGGAGTGTCGTAGCGGGCGTGGAAATAGGTCTTGGCCGGCACGTCCTCGCAGTAGACACGTGGCCAGCCAAGTTCGCAGCTTCGCCCCACCTTGACGCCCCCACTCACGATGGCGCCGGTTCGCAGGATGCTATTGCTGCCGATCTCGACGCCCGCGCCGATTTGCACACCATGCTCTATCCAGCATGACGATTTAACGCGGCATGCGGGTCCCAGGTGCGTGCCGGCGTGGATGACGGTGTTGTAGTCGATCCTGCACCCGTGCCCAACGACAGCATTGGCACCCACGAATGCGTTGAGACCAATGGCCGTGTCAGAGCCGATGGCTGCGCTCGGGTGGATGAAGGGTTCGAGCTTGAAGCCACGCTCCATCGCTGCCTGCATCAGTTCCATGCGCTTGAAGTTGCCGAAGCGTTCGTCGAAAGCCACGAACATGGCCCCGTCTGTCGGATTCAGTCCATCCAGCACGTCCAGATCGAATTCGTGTTCCGAGTCCTGTGGTACATCGATCCTGATGACCGTCTCGTCCTGACGCGCGTGCTTCCAGGCATGAAAGGCCAGATCGAGGTATTCGCTGCCGCCGATGATCCACCTAGATCTCATGTTCGGTCTCCATCAGCACCGTGTACCAGCGCTCAACCAGGCGATTCATTGATTCATAGGCTCCCTGGGTGGGTAGCGGGGCGTCTATATGCAGTGCCGCCTGCACCCGCTCCATGATGTCCACGTCTTCTCCCACTACCACCTTGCTGCCGTGCATCTGCGCAAGCAACACTTGGCTGGAAGAACCGTAAGGCTGTTTCTTGCGCGCGCTGAACCAATAGATTTCCAGGTCGGTCCGGTCCGGTGCGACGGGGATGTGGTGTTCCAGAGTGAAGGAATAGCCCCCGTTGGCGCTGGCGATATGCAAATTCGGGAAGGCAAGCCAGTTAAAGTAGGCGTCCTGCTTGCCCCAGCGTTCCACTTTAGCGTGCCAGCCGAAATGCTTAAGGTTGGGGATGGTGGCTTCCGGGCCGCCGAAACTGAAGCGGCGCATCTCGCGCCTCAGCGCTACGGGCGACGTGTCCTGCAAGGCCTCCATGGACTCCTTGGCTTGTTCCTCGTTTACCTGGGGAGTGAAGTTGACGCTTTTGGCCAGGGTCTTGGGGTGGACAAAGCGCGGGTGGTTGGCGTCCCGCAGATTCTCGTAGGCCAGCTTCCAGTTGTACCGGCCATGCCATGTGGTCACCATGACCTCAGTGTCATAGGCGTTGGAACTACTTTCCAGCAAGGCGATGAAGTCTGCCGAAAACTGCTCCTCGATTGGCATGGGGTCTGGATCGAGGTTGACGAACAACAGGTTGCCGATGGCGCGCAGTGAGAATTCGCGCAGCTTCAAGTTGGCCTTTTCACTATTGTCCAGGTGGTAGATCGCATCGCAGTCCGGGATGTTCTTTACCCGGCCTTGTTCGTCGTAACTCCAGGCGTGGTAGGGGCACACCAAAGGCCGGCAACCGAGAGCAGCGGTTTGAATCAGTGCACTGCGGTGGAGGCAGACGTTCTCGAACGCACGGATTTGCCCGCGGAAGTTCTGGATCACCAGAGGAACACCCGCGATCTTGCGTGTGATAAAGCAATTGTGATCCTTCAGCAGCGTTTTGAGTCCTGCGAACAACCAGACCCTGCGGAAGATCTTGCGCTGTTCGCAGTCAAAGATTTCCTGCGACAAGTAATACTTGGGGTGCATCCTGGAGCGCATGGATCAGTCCATCTTGATGTTCTTGTGGAATACGATCTTGGCCGGATTGCCAAACACCGTGGCGCCTGCCGGCACATCCTTCAGCACGACCGCACCGGTGCCGACGACAGCGTGCTCACCTACCTTGACGCCAGGTACTAGGGTGGCACGTGGGTGCACGACTGCGAAGTCGCCTATCTGCACACCGCCTCCCATGAAAACCTGTGCGCCCACATGAGCATAATTGCCAATGCGGACATCGTGTCCAATCACCGACCAAGTGAGCAGATTGGCAAAATCCCCGATCCACACATCGGGGCCAACGTGTACTTGGTTGCCGAGAAAGCAACCTGTGCCCAGATGCACGCGGCGACTGAGGTGCGCCTCGGTGCAGATTGGGATGAACGCGGCCCCCTTTGCAAGCAGCGGTTGAATGTATTTATGCCGTTCCAATGGGTCGCCTTGCGCGCAGACAAAAGCCTCGTTGCCACGCGGCACGTATGTCAAAGGGTCACCGACGATGGGTACTCCGGTATCGAAGCCATCGAGAATATGCTCGCGGCTGTCCAGGAATCCGGTGACTTCCCATTCCTTGCGATGTGCAATATCACCTTGCATTTGCTCAAGAACCTCCCGGCCCCAGCCGCCCGCCCCGACGATGAGCACGGAATAGGTCATAGGACAGACCCACCGTCCATTACCAAACTGGTCCCGGTTACCCAGCGGCTGGCATCGGACAAGAGATAGATCGCAGCGTTCGCTACGTCCTCTGAGGTGCCCAAACCGAGCGGGTGGCGTTTTCGCTGTGCTTCCAGATGGGTTGCGTCCCAAATGGGCGTTATGACCGCAGAGGGAGATATGCCATTGACCCGGATCTTGCGTTTGGCCTGCTCCATGGACAGGCAGCGAATGATGCCGAGCAGGGCTGACTTCATGGCCGAATACGGTCCTACCCCGGGTGTGCCGATATGGGCCGCAGTGGAAAGCATGAAGACGATGGAACTCTGAGGCGCAAGGGCGTTGGCCTGCAACAGCCGCTGGGTGAGCATGACAGGGGCCAGGAAATTGACCGCATAGACATCGGTCATGAGCTTTTCGGTCAACTGCCTGATAGGGCTCAAGCGCTGCCTGCCAGCGCAGTGGACCAAGCCATCTAGGCTGGAAATGCCCTGTACTAGTCGTTCACGGCCTTCGGCTTCGGTCAGGTCGGCCAGCACTTGAAGGTGGCCTTGGCCATTCAACAAGTTGTAGGTTTCCTGCAGGCGTTCTGCATCCCGCCCGGTGATGACCAGGCGCGCCCCACGCCGCGCGCAGGAAACAGCGATTTGCCTGCCGATGCCCGATGAAGCGCCTGTGACCAAAATGGTCTTGCCATCTAGTGAAAAAGCGCGTTGCGCCGCGTTGGTCATGCGTAGATGTCCATCGGTACAGAAAAACCGCCATCAAGAATGAAGTGGTTGCGCGTGATCCAGCGGCTGGCATCGGAAAGATAGAACACTGCTGCGTAAGCCACGTCTTCCGGCTCGCCCATGCCAAGTGGCGTCAATGCAAACAGGCTGTCCATATTGCCGCCGCTTCCCTGCAACCCATCCAGCAAGGGAGTGCGTACATAACCCGGTGCAATGCAGTTGGCGCGCATACCTTGCTTTGCTACTTCCATGCCAAGCGAGCGCATCATGCCCAGCAGGGCGCTTTTGCTGGCAGCGTATGCGCTGCTTGCCAGTGGGCCGATATGCGAGGCAATTGAGGCAATGAATAGCAGGGATCCGCCCGGCGCGATCTGCTTCTTCGCCAATAGGCCTCGCGTCAGTAGCATGGGTGCGTAGGTGTTGCTTGCAAATGTCTCGTCAAGGTGCGCTTGACCGATCATTCGAAAGGGGGTCAGCTTGGACATGCCAGCTGCGTGTGCCAAGCCGTTGATGACACCGCTCGCAGCCACCACGTGGTCAATACCCTCCTGTACCGCCAAGTCCGCCACCACTTGCGTGTGGCCTTGGCCGTCCAGTTGGTTGAATGTGGCTTGCAAGCGCTCGGTGTTGCGTCCGGTGATGACAACGCTCGCTCCCATCTGTGAGCAAGTGATTGCAATTTGACGACCAATACCCGATGAAGCACCAGTCACCAGGACGCGCTTGCCTTCTAGGGAAAACGGATCACGCTCGGCGTTCATGCTTCGATCAGTGCCGGAAAAGCCGCGTTTTCGACGTCCACGATCGCCGTGCCCCACGACAAGCCGATACCGAAGCCGGCAAGCAACAGTCGGTGCCTGGCATTGATCAGCGTATCGTTCAGGCGGACGGTCATGGTGACGGGCAGGGAGGCGCCACTGGTATTGCCGAAGTCTCGCAAGGTTGACGGAACTTTCTCCGTCGGCAGCGCCAACTTCTTGCGGATGGTTTCGTTGATCATCTTGTTGGCCTGATGGAAAACGAAAAAATCAACGCTGTCCTTATCAACACCAGAATACTCAAGCAATCTTTCCACCGCTGGAGGTACTCGCTGGGTCGAGAAACTCAATACGGCAGGGCCATCCAGAATGAGTTCACCCGGCCAATGCAGCACACCGTTCTCGTCACGTGTAGGAGAGATATGTTGGGGGCCGTAAGGCTCACGATGTCCGCCTATGGGCAACATGATGGCCCGGTAGCCGCTACCGTCGCTGTTCAAATCGAAATGCATGGGTGGTGCATTCTTGTCGAACTCCAGCGCCGTGGCGGTGCCCGCGTCGGAGAACAATGGGTCCAGAAGCGTGGCCGAGCGGTCGCCGACCAGCAGAAGCGCCTTTTTGATGGTGCCCGCTGCAATCATGCTTCCCACCAGGTGTAGGCCAAAGGGATAGCCGGAACAGCCGAGATTGACATCAAAGGCGATAGCGGTCTGTGGCAATTGCAGCCGGTGCTGCATGATGATGGCCGTGGCCGGGATGGGGTAGTCGGGTGATTGCGTCACGACAATCAGTGCATCGATTTCTTCCTTGTCCCATTGCAGCTCTGCAAGCAGCTTTTCCGCAGAGATGAGCGCCAAATCGGAAAATGTCTGCCAGCTTGGGCAAATGCGACGAAACTCGATGCCGATGTTACGCACCAGACGCTCGCGTTCTGAGCGCATCTTCGGCGGGCAATCGGTCAGGTTGGAAATGATCCGCTTGGGCACGCAACTCGCCATGCCCGCAAAACGGACATTGCTAAGAGTGGACAGTCCCATGGCTTTACCCCAGCAGTTTGTGAAGATCGTTTAAGGTGGCGCAGTTCTTGAGATCTTCGCCGGTAATGACCTTTCCGTAATCCACGTCGAACATGACGATTACCCCCAACGCGGAGAGCGAATCCCACTCAGGCAAGTCGGCCAGTGCGGTGTCCATGGTGACCTCCACCGGTTCCTGGAAGTCGGTGGCGGAGAGGAAGTTCTCGATAAATGTTGCCTGGGTCATGCGAGCTCGCCTGGTTGCCTGTTGAAGAGATGGGAGTCTGAAATGCAGCTGCAGCGTGTTGCGATCATGTTGCGTGTGCGCCGGCGATCAGATCGGCAATGGTATCGACCTGGTCGCGGGTCAGGCCAGGAAAGATTGGCAGGCACAATACCTGTGCGGCCACCGAGCGCGCGACCGGCAGCCATGCCGGCGCCGAGGAGGGCAGGGCGCGATACATCGGGAAATCGCTGATCAACGGATAGAAGTACCGCCGCACCAGGATGCCGTGCTCGCGCATCACTTGGTACAGCGCATCGCGCGACAGCGGGTAGTCGTCCTGCACCAGGATCGGAAAGTACGCGTAGTTGGCGCTGGCGTGATCGGGCCGCGCCACGCAGCGCACGCCGCGAACATCGCTCAGGCGCTGCCGATACTGCGCATCGATGGCGCTGCGCTGGGCGATGGCGTGATCGATGTGCTTGAGCTGCAGCAGTCCGAAGGCTGCGCTGATCTCATTCATCTTGCCGTTGATGCCCGGTGCCACCACCGTGGTCTCATCGACAAAGCCGAAATTCTTCAGATGCCCGATGCGCTGATAGGTTCTTTCGTCCGGGCAGACGATGGCGCCACCTTCGAAGGTGTTGAACACCTTGGTGGCATGGAAGCTCAACACGCTCAGGTCGCCATGACGCAGGATCGAGCCGCCCTCATCGCGCACGCCGAAGGCATGCGCCGCGTCGTAGATCACCTTGAGGTTGTAGATGTCGGCGATGCGCGTGATGGCAGCGGTATCGCAGGCGGTGCCGTAGCAGTGCACCGGCATGATGGCGGTGGTCTGCGGGGTGATGGCCGCCTCGATCTTGGACGGATCCATGTTGAGCGTCACCGGGTCGATATCCACAAACACCGGGGTGATGCTTTTCCACAGCAGCGAATGCGCAGTGGCCACGAACGAGTAGGGCGTGGTGATGACCTCCCCGGTGATGCGCAGCGCCTGCAGCGCGGTGATCAACGCGGTGGTGCCGTTGGTGAGCAAGGCCAGGTGCGGCACGCCCAGGTACTCGCACAACGCGCGTTCGAACGCGTGATGCATGTCACCGCCATTGCTGAGAATGCGGCTGGACCAGATCTGCTCCAGATAGGGCAGGAATTCTTCCAGCGGCGGCAGCAGCGGACTGGTGACAGGGATGGGCATCAATGCCTCGGCAGGTGCTGATGAATGTCGGGATTCCGCCGCAGCCGACGGCTGCGGACGGGGCAATCCTGCTGAAGCAAGCGCTATGCCAGCGAGCCGGGCGGTGAGGCCGGCCCGCTCAGTTCGCCAGCTCGGTCTGCTCGCGATCGATGCCGTACTTGCGCAGCTTTTCCACCAGCGTGGTGCGGCGCAGGCCCAGCAGTTGCGCCGCATGCGCCACCACGCCCTGGGTACGTTCCAGCGCCTCGTTGATCAGCGCCAGCTCGATGTTGGCCATGTGGCCGCGCAGGTCGATGCCATCGTCGGGCAGGCTGGAGCTGGTCGCCGGCTCGGCATCGGCTGACGTGGATGGCAGGGTCACCACATTGCCCGGCAGCGCGATGTCTTCGACGGGGGCGGCAACCAGCGCCGGTTCGGGCGCAGGCTCGGCCGGCACGGCCGCGGCAAAATCACCGCGGTAGCGCGCTGGCAGGTCCTGCACGCGTACCAGTCCGCCCGGATGCAGCACCGCCAGGCGCTCCACCAGGTTGGTCAGCTCGCGCACATTGCCCGGCCAGTCGTAGCTGCGCAGCGCCTGCAGTGCTTCGTCGGCAAAGCGCACTTCGCCGCGTCCGGTGCGTGCCAGTTGCCCGGCGATGGTCTGCACCAGCATGGCCAGGTCGTCGACACGTTCGCGCAGCGCCGGCATCTCGATCGGGAACACGTTGAGGCGATAGAACAGGTCCTCGCGGAACTGGCCGTCGCTGATGCGGGTTTCCAGGTTGCGGTGGGTCGCGGCGATCACGCGCACGTTGCAACGGATGGTCTGGCCACCACCGACACGCTCGAAGCTGCGCTCCTGCAGCACGCGCAGCAGCTTGACCTGCATCGGCAGGCTCATGTCGCCGATTTCGTCCAGCAGCAGGGTGCCGCCCTCGGCCATTTCGAATCGGCCCTTGCGGGTGCTCAGCGCGCCTGTGAAGGCCCCTTTTTCGTGACCGAATAGCTCGCTTTCCAGCAGATCCGGCGGGATCGCGCCGCAGTTGATCGCCACGAACGGCCCGTCGCGCCGCGGCGAATGCTGGTGGATGGCACGTGCGACGACTTCCTTGCCGGTGCCCGATTCGCCCAGCACCAGCACCGTGGTGTCGAAGGCCGCCACCTGGTCGATCAAGCGACGCAAGCGGGTCACCGCCTCGCTGTTGCCGGTCGGGCCGGTGTCCTGCTGCACGCCGGCCTGGTGCTCGGCGTCCAGGCGCTTGAGGCTGGCACGGCGCAGCAGGGCTTCCAGCTGCGTATGCCGCAACGGGGTGTCCAGCGTCCAGACATTGGCTTCGTGCAGGCCATGGGCCTGTGCGAAGGCGCTCGGGCTGCCTTCCATCAGCAGCACCGGTGGCGGCAGCTTGGCATCGGCCAGCCAGTCGAAGAACTTGTCGGCCTGTGCAGCGTCCTGCGCCGAGCCCACCATCACCGCCATCCATTCGTCGTGGCGATGGCGGCCGGGATTGATGTCGGCGCCGTCGGTGACCCAGCGGGGATTGAAGTCCATGAACTCGAGCAGCGAGACCGTGCGCTCGGCGCGCACGGCATCGCTGTCGATCAACAGAATGCGGGACTCACTCATTCCTGGCTCCTTCCGTCAGGCCCTCCAGGATTGGCATGACTTCCTGGATATAGGACAGCTTGCTAACAAAATTGTCAGCACCCGCGCGAAGAGCATGTTCACGATGCTCTGCATCGTCGAAGTGGCTCGCGATGACAATATACGGCGGATCGTCCTGCGTCTTGATCAGACGCGTTGCCTGCAGCCCGCCCATCTCCGGCATGGCCAGGTCCATCAGCACGACATTGGGGCGCAGCGACTCAGAGCGCTCGATCGCTTCCAGTCCATTGGCGGCACTGCCCACGATATCGAGCCACTCCACTTTGCGAAAATGACGCATCGCAGCGTTGATGAAGCCCTCGTGGTCGTCGACCAGCAGCACGGTGAGTTTGCTCATAGTAGTCCTTATCCTGCCCGGGCAAGCAGCGGTTTGTTGGTGCGGCGGCGCTCGCGTGCCGGGGCGATGTCGAGTTGTTCGCGGTACTTGGCCACAGTGCGACGGGCAATATTAACGCCCTGGCGCGACAACAGCCCGGCGATGGCTTCGTCGGCCAGCGGCCGCCCGGCCGGCTCGCTTTCGATCAGTCGCCGCACCATCGCCTTGACCGCCTGGCCGGAGACGCTGGCGCCTTCCAGGCGCACCGCAAAGAAGTGCTTGAGCTCGAAGGTGCCGCGCGGGGTCTGGATGTATTTGCCGGTGGTAATGCGCGAAATCGTCGACTCGTGCATGCCGATCTCATCGGCGATTTCCTTCAGCGTCAGCGGTGCCATCGCTTCTTCGCCGCGCACCAGAAAGGCGGCCTGGCGTTCGACGATGGCGCGGGTGGCGCGCAGCAGGGTCTCGTAGCGCATCGACAGGCCGCGGGTCAGCCAGCGCGCTTCCTGCAGCATGTCACGCAGCGGCTGGGCGGCATCGCCGGCCTCGGCCAGTGCGCGCTCATGCACGGGGTTGATGCTCACCCGATGCGTGGTGGCCGGGTTCAATGCCACCCGCCAGCTGCCGTCGGCATGCCAGGCGAGCACGTCCGGAATCACGTTGGCGTTGCTTTCCTGCGACAGGTCATCGCCGGGGCGCGGCTGCAGCGACAGGATCAGCCGTACCGCTTCGCGCACATCGTCCAGCTCGGCATCGTGTGCGCGCGCCAGCACCGGATAGTCGTGGCTGGCCAGCAGGTCCAGGTCGCCGGCAAGGATGCGCGCGGCCAGATGGCGCGCCGGCACGCGGCCGGGCAGGGCGCCCAGCTGGGCCTGCAGGCACTCGCGCAGGTCGCAGGCGGCCAGGCCGGCCGGGTCGCCGTGCAGCAGGCGCTGACGGACCGCTTCCACTGCCTGCACGGTCATACCAAGACGGGTGGCACCGAGCTGCTGCAGCGTCGCCAGGGCCTCGCTCAGATAGCCGGCGTCGTCGGTCTGCTCCAGCCAGAACGCGGCGGCCCCCAATGCGGCCTCGTCCAGGTCCAGCGCCAGATCGCGCAGGATGCGCACGTGCGGGTCGGTGGATTCGCCGGCTGCCACGCGCTGCATGCGGTCGTCGTCGTCGCCGTTCCAGCTGCTGCTCTGCACGTCCCACATCGTGCTTTCCGGCAGTTCGTCGAAGGCGGCGACATCGGACGCGCCATCGTCGCTGGTCGCGACAGCGTCGCTGTCGGCCAGTTCTTCCAGTTCCAGCAGCGGGTTGGTTTCCAGCGCGCGACGGATTTCCAGTTCCAACTGCATGCCGTCCAATTGCAACAGACGGATCGACTGCAGCAACTGCGGGGTCAGGTGCAGTTGCTGGCCAAGCTGGGCGGAAATGGTCGTCTTCATCGAAGCGCTTCCGGAAGGCGCCGCACGTGGCAGCGATGGAACGCATCTTGCAGGACAAGGCGACGGGTTTCTAATCAGGGAATCGCGTGAGGCAATTCGTGATTTTCCTGACAGCGCGTGGGGAATTCCCTGACGTTCAATACGGACTCAAGCGTGCCCGCCGGAATCCCGTCACTGTTTTCGTCGCTGGCGGCCATTTTCGGTCGGCGCAGCGGTTTGCTCAGACCAGTTCGTTGTGATGCTTGGCGGCCAGCAACACCAGGTCGTTGGCACGCCGGCAACCGAGCGATTCCATCATGCGCGCGCGATGGGTCTCCACCGTCTTGACGCTGATGCCGAGGTCGGCAGCGATTTCCTTGTTGCTCTGGCCGCGGCCGATCTCGCGCAGGATCTCGCGCTGGCGCGGCGACAAGGCAGCGATACCGACCGGTTTTTCCCGACCCAGCATCGGCGCGATCATCTTGGACGAAATCTGCGGGCTCAGGAACACCTGGCCGGCCGCCGCTGCACGCAAGGCCAATTCCAGCTCGAGCGGGGCCGCATCCTTGACCACGAAGCCCACCGCGCCGCGATCGAGCGCGTCGCGCACGTGCACCGGGTCGTCGTGCATCGACATCATCACCACATGCGTGCGCGGCGCGGCGCGCAACACATCGGTCATGGCATCCAGGCCGCTGCGGCCAGGCAGGGACAGATCCATCAACACCAGATCAGGCCGGTGCAGGGATGTCATGTCCAGGGCTTGCTGTGCGTTGCTGGCCTCACCCACGACATCGATGCCGGCGAAGGTTTGCAGCAGCCTGGACAGGCCGGCACGGACAAGGGTGTGATCGTCGACGATGATGACTCGCACGGCGCAGAAGAGACCTTTTTTCAGTAAAGGGCACCTTAGCCGACCCGGCGCCCCGCGCCAACAGGCGCTATCAGCGCTGGCGGCGGGCGTCGGCGATCTGACGGCGATGCAGACGGAACAGATGACGTTCCAGCGCCTCCTGCAAGCCTGGGGAAAGCGGCGCAAACCGCAGCCATAGCCAGTGATCGTGGCCATCGCTTGCGCTTGCCAGGACCTCGGCAGGAAGCTGTACCAGTTCAGGAAGCCAGTCGGAGGGTTGCAGGCAAACGCTGCCCAGGGTGCCCGGCGGGTGGCTGCTTGCGCAGCTCAGGCGGATTCCGCGCACCGACCAGTGCACGTTCGCGTGGATCAGTCCGGTGTCGCCCTGTTGCACCAGGCGGCCGATCAGGGCCAGCATCAGGTCGAGCTTGGCGTCCATGCGCTGCACCAGCAGGGGCAGCTCGCCACGGTCTTCGCTGCTGTCTTCGCTGCGCAGGTCTTCCACCTGGCCCAGGCTGCGCAGCAGGGTTTCTGCAGCGCTGTGCGAGCCGGCGTCGCTGCCGGCACGGAAGCCGGCCGGCAGGCGCACTTCGCAGCTGAGCGTGTCGGCGAACAGCGCGGCATCGGCCGATGGCGCGGGTGTGCCGAACGCGGACATCAGATCCGTCCGACCCGTGCGTAGGCGCGGCTGGCCGTAGAGGACGTGCGCTGCGCGCGGATCAGATCCAGCAGCTTGCGTCGACGCTCGAGCATCATCCGCATCAGGTCCTGCTGCATCGCCTGCAACGTCTGCAACGCGTCGCGGTCCTGACTCAGGTCCGCCTGCTGCGCGTACTCGCGCAGGTGCAGATCGTGGGCATCCAGCATGAACGGCATCACCTCGAATTCCTCCTGCGCCATGGCCAGGCGGATGTCGGCAATTTCGGCTTGAAGGCTCTGCGCGCTATGCATGGTATGACTCACGAAGCGGCGGAAAGGCCGCGTTGGTCCAGGGGGATGGAATTCCACGCCGAATCGATTTCGCTGAGCAGATCCAGCGCTTCGGTCAACGCGGTTTCGTCGTTGTGCAGGTTGGCGGCAGTCAGCCGCTGCATCACGTAGTCGTAGAGCGCCGACAGGTTACCAGCGATCTCGCCACCGGCTTCGTGATCGAGCGATCCGTTCAAGTGGCCGACGATCGCGCAGGCTTCGCCGATGGCCTTGCCCTTGCGCGCCTGGTCGCCCTGCGCCAGGCAGGCCTGGGCCAGACGGATGCGCTGGCAGGCGCCGGCGAACAGCAGCGACACCAGCTTGTGCGGGTCGGCTTCGGTCACGCTGGTGGACACGCCGACCTTGCGGTATTGCTCGGCATACTGACGATTGGAACCGTACATGGATGACTCCTCAATGGGCTGACCTTCGTTGGTCCCGGAGCGCTGCGCTCCTGCGACGACGCTCCTGCCGGAAGGCAAGGCCGAAATCACGATAGGCCCTTCTTGTATCGGCAAGACCATTGCGGGACTTGAGGATCCTCATCACGGAAATCAGCTCGTCAGCAGGCTGCTGAGCGAACTGGTGCTGCTCTGCAACTTGCTGATCATGGTTTCCATCGCGGTGAACTGCGCGGTGTAGCGATCGCTGAGCTTGGTCATGCGCGCGTCGAGGTCATCCAGGTCATCCTCGTAGCCCTTGATCTGCTTGTTCAAGCTGTCCGAACGCAGGGTCAGGGTGCCGTTGTTGGCATTGACGTTGCTGTCGAGCAGCTTGGTCATGGCCGAGCCGAACTTGCTGTCCTTGCCGAGCACCTCGGCGGCGGCACCGCCGTCGGCGGCGATGGCGGTGTCGAACTTGCCGCCATCGAAGCTCATCACCCCATCCTTGTCGATGGTCAGGCCGAGCGACTTGAGTTCGGTGAGGTTGCCGCTGACCTGGCCGCGCAACTGCTGCTGCAGGCCACGCACCAGCGAGTCGCCGGTCAACGCCGCGGCGGTCTTGGTGGTGGGGTCGTAGGCGCTGCTCTTGGCCAGCAGGGTGTTGGCGGTGTTGTAGGCGGCCGCGTACGCGGTCAGATTGGCCTTGAGGCCGCTAGTGTCGGCCGCAACGCCCAACGTGACCTTGGTGCCTTCGGCGGCCTTGGTGAGGTTGAGCACCACGCCCGGCACGATATCGGTGACGGTGTTGGAACTGGAGGTGCGTTCGAAGCCGTCCACGCGCACCAGCGCATCGGTCGCGGCCACGGACTGGGTCAGGCCGCCGCTGACGCCGGGGCCATAGGTGAGGCTGCTCAGGCTGGGGTCGCTGGCGCTGACGGTCAGCGCGCCCTTGGTACCGGTGTCGACCGCGTTGAACACCAGGTGCTGGCCATCGTTGGCGGTCACCACGCTGGCGGTGACGCCCTTGCCACCGGCCGCCTTGTTGATGGCGGCGGCGATGTCGGTGAGCTTGTCGGTGCCGCTGATGTCCACGGTGATTTTTTTCTCGCCATACCCGATCGTCAGCGTGCCGCTGCCGACAGTGGCATCGGCGACGAACGCGCCGGAGGCGAGCTTTTGCGCGCTGGCCAGCGAGACCACTTCCACCGAATAGTTGCCCGGCGCGGCCGAGCTGGTGGTGGTGGCGGTGAAGCCGGCATCGGTCGGCACCGTCGCCTTGTAGGCGTTGGTGTCGGCGCTGCTGATGACCTTGTCCAGCGCAGACTTGAGCGTGGTCATGCTGCTCTTGATCTGGCTGATCGCCGACAGCTGCGTGGTCGCGGCGGTCCCGGCCTTGTTGATGCGCGCCTGCTCCGGGTCTTTCTGCCGGGAAACCAGGGTGGACACCACAGTTGGGATGTCCAGACCGGAGCCGGAAGTGCTGATCACCGATGCCATGTTGCATTCCTCGTCTGGGCGTCCAAGCAAGGATGGACGCATGGGATTACGAGACGGGTATCGGCCGCATCCGTCAGGACTTTAGCGGCAGCGACCCCGTTTCGCTCACGAGTTTGGGTAGTGCAATTTCCATGCCGGCGGGATGCGTCAAAAAACCCGCGCCAGCAAACCGTGCTGCGCATTCGCCCTCAAATCTCGGGCGAAGCAATCTGCGGCCACAAAAAAAGCCCCTCCGAAGAGGGGCTCTTGAGTTGGTGCGAAGCGCTGCCGATTACTGCAGCAGGCTCAGCACGTTCTGCGGAACCGACTTGGCCTGGGCCAGCATCGCGGTACCGGCCTGCTGCAGGATCTGCGTGCGGGTCAGCTCGGCGGTTTCCTTGGCGTAGTCGGTGTCGCGGATACGGCTACGCGAGGCCGACAGGTTTTCCGAGGTTGCGCTCAGGTTGGCGATGGTGGAGGTGAAGCGGTTCTGCACCGCACCCATGTCGGCGCGCGAGGAGTTGACCGCGGTCAGCGCCTTGTCGACGATTTCCAGGGCCTTCTGTGCGCCGGAGAACGTGGAGATGTCCAGGGTGCTCAGGGTCGAGGCGGTGGAGCCGGAAGCGGCCGAGGCGGTGGTGATGCCGGCGCCGACGGTGATGCCTGCGGCGCTGGAAGTACCGGCGGTCAGCGAGGTGAAGTCCTGGCCAGCCTTCAGCGATTCGATCTGCACCGTACCGTCGGTCTTGATCGAGGCGTACATGCCGGTCTGGTCGAGCTTGTCGTTGATCGCCGCAGCCACCTTCTTGTTGACGTCGGCAGCGCTCTCGCCGACGCCGATCTTGACGTCCGCGATGGTGACGCTCTTGGCTGCACCGCTGGCGTCCTTGAACGACAGGCTCATGCCGCTGATCGAGCCCGATGCGGTGGAGGTGCCGGTCACGCCAGCGCCGGAAACGGCGGCAGCGAAGTTGGCCTTGCCCAGCGAATCGACGTTGGCGTCGACGATGCTGTTGATGCCGATGGTCTGGCCGGCGTCGGCGCCGACCTGGAACAGCGCGCCGGAGAAGTCGCCGTTCAGCAGCTTGGTGCCGTTGAAGTTGGTCTGGTTGGCGACGCGGTCGATTTCGGCGGTGAGCTGCTTGACTTCGGAGTTCAGCGCGTCACGGTCGGTCGGCGAGTTGGTGGCGTTGGACGACTGCACCGACAGCTCGCGGATACGCTGCAGGTTGCTGCCGATTTCGACCATCGCGCCTTCGGCGGTCTGGGCCAGCGAGATACCGTCGTTGGCGTTGCGCGAGGCAACGTCCAGGCCGCGGATCTGCGTGGTGAAGCGCTCGGAGATCGCCAGACCTGCGGCGTCGTCCTTGGCGCTGTTGATGCGCAGACCCGAGGACAGACGCTGGATGCTCGTCGACATGCTCGCGCTGCTGGTGTTGAGGTTCCGCTGAGCGTTCAGCGACATTACGTTGGTGTTGATTACCTGTGCCATTTTGATTTCTCCTAAGCGATTTTTCCGGCAAGGGGGACTTGCCCGGAGCCTCCGCAGGGGGGCCATCAAGTTGGCCGTTGCCGCTGCTGAGATGAATAACGGCGTTGCGTCGGGAACCTTTAGCGAAATCCAGTGTTTTTTTACTGTCTTTCTGCTGCGGGACGAAATACGGAAGCGTTGTGTATCAAGGGGTTTGGTTTATTCGGCAGCACCCCGTAGATCTTTAGCGTTGGTATAACTTTCGACGAATAAACTCCGTCGGCCTGCGCAAGTGCTCGCGCGCAGGAGTGCAGAAAACGCGGGTTTTCTGCTGCAAATCAGCGGATCAGGTTGAACAACGACGACGACTGCATCTGCTGAAAAATCGTTTGAGCGGCCTGCAACGAGGCCTTCTCCAGTTCGTACTGACCAAGCGCCGAGGCGTAGTCCAGATCGCGGATCGACGACAGCGTGGTCTTGAGGGTGACCTCGTTGGATTCGAGCAATGAGTTGGCGTTGTCGATCGCCGACAGCTGCGCACCGCCGGAGGCGCGCGCATCGATCATCTTCGACGAGGCCTGTGCGATGTCGCGCATCGACGACTGCAGCGTGTTGATCATCGCCGCCTTCTGCGGCTGGGTCAGCGTGTCGGAGTTGAGCGCGCCGACCAGGTCGTCGATGGTGGAGAACACGTCCTTGGTGGTGGAGGCGCCGATCTGGAAACTGTCGCCCGCCGCCGGTGCGCCGCTGATGCGCATGCGCACGCCGGCCGCGTTGATGTCCTCGCCGTCCTTGTAGGTGCCGGTACCGACCACCGTATTGGTGCTGTCGCGCACCTCGTAGGTGTCGGCGGCGGTGAACTGCACGCTATAGCTGCCGCCGTTCCAGCTGCCGGTGCTGGAGTCGCGGCTGAAGTCCAGCAGCAATCCGGTGCCGGTGTTGGCAGTGTTGGGGTGCGCATCCACGGTGCCGTCGCCGGTGCGGATACGCATGAAGATTTCGCTGCCGGGCAGGGTGTCGCTGACGAAGGTGTCCGGCGCCACTTCGACCTGTTTCTGGGTCTGGTCGCCGTTGTAGGTGACGCCGCCGCTGCTCTTGATGAACGGTGCGCTGCCATCGGCGGTGCCGCCGAACAGGTAGCGCCCGGTGCCGTCGGTGCTGTTGGCCAGGCTGACCATGCTGTCGCGCAGGGCGGTCAGTTCCGAGGCGATCGCCTTGCGGTCGTCGGGGCTGAGCGAGGAGTTGTTGGCCTGCACCGCCAATTCGGTGACGCGCGCCATTTTGTCGCCGGCCTGCGACAGGGCGTTTTCCTGCAGGCCAAGGCGGTTCTGCACGTTGTTGGCGTTCTCGCCAAAACGGGTGATCGCGGCCAGTGCGCGATCCAGGCCGACCGCAGTGCCGGCGGCGACCGGATCGTCTTTTGCGGTGACCAGGCGCTGCCCGCTGGCGAGCTGGGCCTGGATCTGGTTCAGCCGGGACTGCTTGGCCGTCATCGACGACACCGACTGGCTGTACATCATGCTGGTGGAGATACGGTCGGTCATCAGCGTACGGCACCCAGGATGGCTTGGAAGATGGTGTCGGCGGTGGAGATCATCTGTGCGGCGGCCTGGTAGGCCTGCTGCAGCTTCAGCATGTTGGCGGCTTCCTCATCGAGGTTGACGCCGGAAATCGAGTCGCGGCTGGCCTGCGCCTGGTCGTTGATGACCTTCTGCGCGTCCGAGGCATAACTGGCCGCACGCGCGGCCGAGCCGACCGAGGTGGTCAGACCCGACAGCGCGCCGTTGAGCGTGACCGTGCCGCCGCTGAGCGCCTTGGCATCGTCGAGATTGGCCAGCAACTTGGCGTTGCCGTTGTCGCTGGAGCCGGCACCGGTGGGGCCGACGCCGAAGGTGTCGCCGGCCTTGGGCGCGCCGTCCAGCGCAAAGCTCCAGCCGTTGGCGCTGATGGTCTGGCCGGCGGTGTAGGCGAACGGGCCGGTGCCGTCGATGGTGTACTGGTTGGCGTCGATGAACTCCACCGACGCCGGGGTCAGCAGCGCCGGGTTCTGCGCATTGGTGACCTTGACGTCGCTGATCTTGCCGGTGCCCAGGTTGGCGACCGTGGCGGTGGCCTTGACCGGGGTGGCTGCGGCAATCCGCGAGGGGTCGGTGATGGCCACCGACAGGGTGCCGGCCAGCCCGGCGGTGGGCTGCAGCAGGAACTTGTCGCCGTTGGCCGGCGTGCCGCCGACCACCAGGCTGACGCCGTTGAGCACCAGCGGATTGGCCGGGGCGCCGGTGCCGCTGAGCGACACCGCCGAGCCGGTGCTGGCATTGGTGGCTTTCCACGCGGTGCCGTCGAAGCTGAGCGTGACGTTCTGCCCATCCACCGCCGCCATGTTGCTGAAGCTGGCGCTCAGCGACGCGCTGCCGGTGTTGCCCGGATTGGCGGCGGTGGTGGGCGAGCCGATGTTGAAGAAATTGCCGCCCATCGCGCCATACAGGTCCATGCCTTGCGCGTGACCGGCGTTGAAGGTGCTGGCCATGCCCACGGCCAGGCGGCCGAGTTCGGCCTGGGTCGGTTCCAGCACGCTGCTGCGGAACTCCAGCAGCCCGCCGATCTGCCCGCCCAGCGAGCTGGCGCTGAGGCTGACATTCTGGCCTTGGGTCTGCATTGCCACCTGCAGCTTGCTCGGCTGATACGGGTCGGCGACGGTGGTCAGCTTGGACGAGGTGGTTCCCACCACCAGGGCCTGGCCGCCGGAGGTGAAAACGTTCATGAAGCCGCCGTCCTGCATCACCGCGGTGCCGCCGGTGTAGCCGACCAGCTTGGACACTAGCGCGTCGCGCTGGTCGAGCATGTCCGGCGAGGCGCTGTCGATGCTGTTGCCGATGGTGCCGTTGATCTTGGCGATCTGCTGGGTCAGGCGATTGACCTCGTCCACCGCGGAGGTCAGGCCGCTGTTGACCTCGTTGCTCAGGCTGTCCATCTGCCCGTTGAGCTGCTTGAAGCGCGTGGCCAGCGAGTTGCCGCTGTCGAGCATGCTCTGCCGCTCGGCGGTGGACGAGGCATTGGACGAGACCGCGCTGGTGGAGTCGAAGAAGTTCGACCACAGCCCGGCCACGTTGGTGGCGGTGTTGGAGTACAGGCTGTCGACGCGGTTGGACAGCGAGGACAGCTGCTGCAGCCGCGACAGCTCGCCGCCGCTGTCGAGCAGGCGCGAGGTGGCCAGCTGGTCGGCCACCCGGCTCACGTCGGTGATCTTGGCGCCATTGCCCACGAACGCGTAGCCCATGTCGGTGGGCGTGCGCGTTGCAAATTCCACACGTTGGCGGCTGTAGCCTTCGGTATTGATGTTGGCGACGTTATGGCTAACGGTCGACAACGCCCGTTGGAAGGCGATCAGCGCACTGGTCCCGGTGGACATGATGGACATGGGCGTTTACCTCAACGACGGATGGTGCCGAGCCCGGCAGGCTCGGCGGTGCTGGCATAGCGGTTGGACAGGTCGGCCGCCGCGTTGCCGATCGCGGCCACCGCACGGTCGATGGTCGGACCGTTGGCGATCGCCGCAATCTTGGCTGCGTAGCCTGGATCGGTGGCGTATCCAGCCTGTTG
The DNA here is from genome assembly GCF_009835065.2 of Xanthomonas sp. LMG 8993. Taxonomy (NCBI): domain Bacteria; kingdom Pseudomonadati; phylum Pseudomonadota; class Gammaproteobacteria; order Lysobacterales; family Lysobacteraceae; genus Xanthomonas; species Xanthomonas sp. LMG 8993. The sequence goes on from NZ_QVIF02000006.1 coordinate 288,138, forward strand.
CAAGCCGCGTGCAAAACCCTTGATATCGGTGCCGGCCTGCAGCGCGGGCTGGTAACGACTGTTGTTCTTCAGCAGCCGCACGTAGTCGGCAAAACTCTCCTCGGCCGAGCCGTAGGCGCGGAAATCGGCGGTTTCGGTGGTTTTGACGCCATTGACGTATTCGTGGGTGCCGGTGGTGACCTTGTCGCCGCTCCAGCCGGTGGCCTTGATGCCGAACAGGTTGTTGGAGTTGCCGCCATTGCCGATGCCGCGCCGGCCCCAGCCGGTCTCCAGCGCGGCCTGCGCCACCAGCGCACGCGGATCCACGCCCAGTTCGCGCGCGGCCTTCTGCGCATGCGTCCAGATCTTGGCGACGAAGCCTTCCGGGGTACGCTCGCCCAGGCTGGCGGCGGCGCTGCTCGCCGCGCTCGCATTGACCGCGGCGTTGGCATCGGCGGCATCGCTGGCCGCCACATCGCTCCAGCGATCGTTGGCCGAGGGCCAGCTCAGCGCGGCCGCATCGTCGCTGCCGGCATCGCTGCTGCCGGTGCGCCCGGCGATCAGATCCAGCACTTGGCTCATGCCGATGCCGCCCAGGCCGCCTGCGCCGATGCCTGCAGCGGTGCCGGTGCTTGCGCCGACGCCGGTCGCCGCGCCATCGCGGCTCGGCAACGGCAACGAGGCGTCGCGCTTGCCGGCCACCAGCGAATAGGCCTTGGCGGCATCGGCGGTGCTCAGCGAGGTATTCAACGCCGGGCCGCCGGTGTCGCCGCTCAGCTGCTTGGAGATCATCGCCGACAGGCCCAGCCCCTTGCCGTCGGTCAGCGCCTTGGCCATCTGCTGGTCGTACATCTCGCGGAACATCTGGTTTTCGCCCGGAAACATCGGGTCGCCAGAGCTCGCATCGCGCATGCTCTTGACCAGCATCTGCGCGAACTGTCCTTCGAGCTGACGTGAGACCTTGTCGATCTTGGCGGGATCGGCCTTGGTGCTCGGGTTGAGATCAATGGGCGAGGCTGCGATACGCATGTCAGATCACCTCCAGCTCCGCCGTGAGCGCACCGGCTTGCTTGAGCGCTTCCAGGATGGCCACCAGGTCGCCGGGAGCGGCGCCCACTTCGTTGACCGCACGCACGATCTGATCGAGCGTGGTGCCGCCTTCGAACTTGAACATGCGGCTGCCTTCGGAGGTGGCCGTGATCGTCGACTGCGGGGTCACCGCGGTGCGGCCGCCACTGAAGGCGCCCGGCTGGCTGACGTTGGTGTTCTCGCTGATGGTCACGGTGAGCGAGCCATGCGCGATCGCCGCCGGCATTACCCGCACCAGCTGGCCGATCACCACCGTGCCGGTGCGTGCATTGACCACCACCTTGGCCGGGGCATCGCCCGGAGACAGTTCGACATTTTCCAGCCGCGACAGCAGGCCGATACGCGCGCCGGGGTCGGTCGGCGAGCGCACTGCCACGGTCACCCCGTCCACCGCACGCGCGGTGCCGGCGCCGAAGCTGCTGTCGATCGCCGCGACCATGCGCGAGACGGTGGTGAAGTCGTTCTGGTGCAGGTTGAGGGTGATCTCACCGCTGCCGGCAAACACGTCCGGCAATGCGCGTTCGACGGTGGCGCCGTTAGGAATGCGGCCGACGCTGGGAATGTTGACCGACACCCGCGAGCCGTCCTTGCCCTGCGCGCCGAAGCCACCGACCACCAGATTGCCCTGCGCCATTGCATAGACCTGGCCGTCGGCGCCCTTCAGCGGTGCCATCAGCAGCGAACCGCCACGCAGCGACACCGCGTTGGCGATCGAGGACACAGTGATGTCGATCGGCTGGCCGGGCTTGGCGAACGGCGGCAGTTCGGCATGGATGGCCACGGCCGCGACGTTTTTCAGCTGCGGATTGACGTTCGCCGGAACATTGACGCCCAGCTCGCCAAGCAGGTTCTTCAGGCTCTGCACGGTGAAGGGCGCCTGGCTGGTGCGGTCGCCGCTGCCGTCCAGGCCGACCACCAGGCCGTAACCGACCAGCGCGTTGCCGCGCACGCCGCCGACCTGGGCAAGATCCTTGATGCGCTCGGCCGAGGCCGGCGCGGCGATCGCGCAGACCGCCACAGCGGCAGCCAACAGACGGAAGGGCAGGGAAGACAGGTTCATGGTCGCAGGCTCAGTAGGGCGACAGACGGGAATTGAAGAAGCGGCTCAGCCAGCCCATCGCATTGGACTGCGCGATCGCGCCGCGGCCGCCGTAGGCGATGCGGGCGTCGGCCACCTTGCTCGAGGGCACGGTGTTGTCCGGGGCGATGTCGGCGGCGCGCACGATGCCTTGCACCTGCACCAGTTCGTCGCCCTGGGTCAGGCGCAGGTTCTTCTGCCCCTGGATCACCAGATTGCCGTTGGGCAGGCGCTGCATCACGGTGACCGTGACGCTGCCCTGCATGCGGTTGCTTTGCGCGGTGTTGCCCTTGCCGTCGAAGCTGCGATCGCCGCTCAACGAGTTCTGCAGCACGTTCAAGCCACCGACGGTGAGTGGCGCTCCCAGCAGCGTCGGCGCGGCCATGGTGGTCGCGTCCTTCTTGCTGATGCTGGTATTGGCGGTGGACGAGGCGGTGGTGCTTTCCACCAGGTTCACCGTCAGCAGATCGCCGACATCGCGGGCGCGGCGGTCGCCGTACAGATTCAGGCTCGGGCCGGCGGCGTAGATCGCCCCGGCGGTGGGCTGCGCCACCGGCGCGACCACCGGCACGATCGGCGCCAGTTCGGCGAACGGCCGCACATCGCCGGCCGCCACGCAGCCGCCCAGCAGCGCGCTGCAGGCAATGGCGAGGCACAGGGAGGAGAGAGAAGGCAGGCGGGACATGGCGTGGATTCCTGAGAGGGCAGCGACCGGCGGGCCGATCAGACGTTGTTGTTCAAGTAACCGAGCATCGAGTCGGTGGTGGAGATCGCCTTGGCATTCATTTCGTAGGCGCGCTGCGTTTCGATCATGCTCACCAGTTCTTCCACCGTGTTGACGTTGCTGCCTTCCAGCGCGCCCTGCACGGTGTTGCCCAGGCCGTTGAGGCCGGGGGTGCCGTTCTGCGCGGGGCCGGAGGCGGTGGTTTCGACGAACAGGTTCTCGCCCTTGGACTGCAGGCCCGAGGGGTTGATGAAGTCGGTCAGCGTCAACGCGCCGATTTCCTGCGCGGCGGCCTGGCCGGCCAGCGTCACGCTGATGGTGCCGTCGTTGCCGATGGTCAGCGACTGCGCGCCTTCGGGGATCTGGATGCCCGGCTGCAGCGGGTAGCCGCTGTTGGTGACCAGCTCGCCCTGCGCATTGATCTGGAAGGTGCCGTCGCGGGTATAGGCCGAGGTGCCGTCAGGCATCTGCACTTCGAAAAAGCCGCGGCCGTTGACCATCACGTCGAGCGCGCGGCCGGTCTGCTGCTGGCTGCCCTGGTCGAAGCCCTTGAAGGTGGAGACCACCCGCACGCCGGTACCCAGCTGCAGGCCGGTCGGCAGCTGCGTCTGCGCGGAGGTGGAACCGCCCGGCGCACGCACCTGTTGGTACAACAGGTCTTCGAACGCCGCACGATCGCGCTTGAAGCCGGTGGTATTGGTATTGGCCAGGTTGTTGGAAATGACCGACATGCGCGTCTGCTGCGCATCCAGTCCGGTTTTGGCGACCCACAAAGCCTGATTCATGACCCGATTCCTCGTTAGACCCGGGGATGTGTTCCGGGTACGGGTGGGTATATGCACGTGCCGTGCCAAACCCGCGTCGGATTTTTGCCGGCTGTGCACTGGATCACGCGCAGCGGGCGCGGCGGCCTGCGCGGGGCAGGGGTGGCGGCGGACAGGCAGCGGCGAAGCGGAAGCGGTGGACACCTGCGCGGCAGATCAGGTGCGGTAGATCGGTCGCCGGTCAGCGATGTGTTCGGCGAGGTGTGAACCCTTGGCGCTGCGTGCGGAAGGGTTCTCGGGATTTGCCGGCTGGCATTGCGACGCAGTCAACAGGCTGGTGGGTCGAGCGCGCGGTGGCCTCACCGCTCGCGGGACACGCCGTGAACCCATCCCTGGGGGCTCGGTGGCGGCATCCATGCCGCCACACGGTCCCGCAATCGGCGAG